>JAETOL010000032.1 GCA_021771755.1 Lachnospiraceae bacterium
TTCTGAAAATTCTTTTTACAACAGGAGCCACTTCCGGATCGGGAATAAGATGTCTGGGACTCTTTGGATCTTTTTCATATCCATAAGCCATGACCCCTGACGGAAATTCTCCATTTAGACTTAAATAATGGTTTGGATATGAAGCCCATCACCCCCGCCTGCCGCGCCTTCTCTTCAATTTCACTCCAATCATATGCAGAAATAATCAGAATCGGTAAATCCTCGCCTGCAAGCTTATGAAGTTTCCTCGCTGTCTCCAGTCCGTTCATCCCGGGCATCTTCCAGTCAAGAAGTACAACATGGTATGCCTTCGATTTGTCAAAATGCTCTTTTACCATCTTCAGGGCCTGCTCTCCGCTGGTTGCCCATTCTGCCTGTATACCGATCTCTTTCAATTGTTCCGCCGCACTTTCGCACAGCTCCTGATTGTTATCCACTACAAGAATATTCCACGGCGGAAGCACCATATCCCCAAGCTTCTCCTCCGCACGCTCCAGATCCAGCGTAATATGAAACTCTGTTCCCTCGCCCTGCCGGCTCTTAAGTTCTATCGTTCCTTTCATCATTTCTACGATATAACGGGTAATTGACATTCCAAGGTCTGTGCCTTCTATCTTTCTTGCACGATCCTCTCTGGAAAAGCTCTCAAAAATCTTCTGCTGAAATTCCTCTGACATTCCGATACCGGTATCTCTTACCCTAAAATGGCATCTTACGTATTCCGGCCCCAGCGGCGACTTCTCCTGGGACAGATATACATTGATGGTTCCCTCCCTCCCTGTAAACTTAATCGCATTTGACAGCAGATTAAGAAGCACCTGATTCAGACGCACATTATCACAGCATACCATCTCTGTCTCAATATTCCGGATAAAAACATCAAAATGCTGCCCGTTATCTTTTATCTGCGGCTGTATAATATTGACGATGGCCTCCAGCGTTTCACGCAGAGAAATCACATCCATATTCAAAGAAATCTTACCGCTCTCGATCTTAGACATATCCAGCACATCATTAATCAGTCCAATCAAGTGTCTGCTGGAAAGAGCAATCTTTTTCAGGCAGTTCTGTACCTTCGCCGCATCCCGGACATTTGCCAGAGCAATCGCCGTCATCCCGACAATACCGTTAACCGGCGTACGAATATCGTGACTCATATTTGACAGGAACTCGCTCTTTGCCTTATTCGCCTCTTTCGTCTCTTTTATCGCTGTTTCCAGACGTTTCACCTGCCTTTGGCTCATCCGGTAATACAGAATAAAAACTATGACCATCGCCGCCAGCATAACAGATATCATGCCAATCAGTGAAATCTGTCTCGCATTTCCCAGGTCATTAATTGCACTCTCCAAAGCGCCGTACGGCATAACAGAAATCAGATACCAGTCTGTTCCGTTAAGCGGAATACAGTAAAGATGTTTTGTCTCCCCTTCCGTTCTGACTTGTGCTGAATAGTTTTCTCCCTCCTCGATCGCCTCCCGGAGCTCCTGTATATAATCTTCCGCCCCTTTTCCGTCAATTTCCTCTGCCATATCTTTTAGCCTGTCAAATTAATTTCCTTCTGTAACATCTCCGCCCTGCGCAATAAAGGTTCCTTCTGCACGAATAATCATGGAATATGCCAGAGATCTGTCATCAGCCAGCACAAGCGCACGCTCCAGTTCTTCCAAAGGCAAACTCAGAACCATCATAGAACTGGTTTCTTCGTCACCCATCGGATAAGCCACCTCCAGCGCAAACAGAGCCACCTTGTTCCCCTCTGAATCTCTTCCGGCACTAATCCATTTGCCCTCTTCCTGCAAAAGCTTCTGAACCCCCAGCGGATTTTCGCTCGTTGCGGGGTTTCCATATATCACTTCATGTTTGCCGGAATCGCTATATAACTCAAGAGATACGAAACTCTTCCCATAGGTGCTCATTGACAGTTCTTCCCTCAATTCTTCCCCATACACTGCCTCTTCGGGCGGTGTTCTCTGGATAATCGCCTGCCCTTCATGCAGCCAGATATCTGTAACGGCTTCGAACTTCTGCTGCATCTGCCTGTTCACCTCCGACATATACAGCTCTCCTATCTCTCCGATGGTCTCCCTGCTCTTCATGCTCATAAAGCGCGACTGCGCAAACATAATACACATATACAAAAAAATCATCACAGCAAAACTCGCGAGCAGCTTTCTTTTTGTCTTTTCTATCATCCTGTCTCTCCCCGTTTAACCTTTATCTTTCCTCTTCATCCGGTGCTCTGCGCACAGCAGCGCCTTTCTCATTCGTTAAATGTTTCCTTTCATTCTTTTCTTTGTCCAGTTTCCTGTCAATTACCATCTGTTGGGTCAAACTGTCAACCTTACTTTCTAATCCCGAAATCTGAATAGATGTCAAAAACAGCTTTACAGTCAAAATAAATAGAATCACTAAATAAATCATATTAATCGTCTCCTGAAATCCCAAACGCCCGGATACAAAATAGAATAGCTGCGGGAAAATCCCCATGATTATTAAAATACCCGAAAAGGCAATCCAAAATTTTTGAAGAAGCAGGATTGACGTCAATATTCGTATCATATATTTTACAGATCCGACCATATTAAAACAGCTGACTCCCATTTGCCTTTCATCCATGATTACCGGAATCTCAGCCACCCTGACTCCTTTTTTCACCAAATGTGAAATCGTATCGGGTTCAGGATCATAGTTTAGGTTATGTACAAATTCCCCGATTATCTCTCTTGAAAACATTCTCATGCCTGATGTCGGATCCTTTATTATGACTCCTGTGGTCATCTTAATGGCCGCTGTTATCATTCGGCTCCCAACCATACGCAGAGACATTCCCTTTTTCCCGTGTACAAACCTGGACCCTATCACAATATCATAACCCTTCTCTATTTCCTCCAGCATATCCGGTATGAATTCTATGCGGTGCTGTCCGTCCGCGTCAAACTGAACCGCATACTGATATCCCTTTTGATAAGCATATTTAAGTCCTGTCCGAAAAGCGCCGGAAAGCCCCAGATTAACCGGAAGATTAAGCAGCTCATATCCGTTTCTGCGGCAAATTTCTTCTGTCCTGTCCTCAGAACCATCGTTAACCACCACATAATCATATTGATCCTGCTCTTTGATAATACTCGTCACTACTTTTTCTATGTTTGCTTCCTCATTATAGGCGGGAATTATAATTAACAGCTTCTTCATAATGTCTCCTTCTCTTTCGTGGGTTCCAATCAGCTCTCGGTTTATATTGTTCTTTTATATTTCAATCTGCTTGTCTGCTTTTCGGTTCCCAGCCCGTTAAGAGCTGCAATTCCCCATGCTAACACCCGGTATGCTCTTAGACAAACTAAAATAGACGCAGTACGGACAAGAGTTCTCCAAAAAAACGACTGAAGCTTATTTACATAGTTTCCACTTGCAAGCTCCGGCATCAGTCTCTTTACCAGTGGGTGCTCTCCGTAGGATTTCAGCAGCTTTACCGTTGTTCTGAGTCTGGTTTTTATGTCTCCTTCAAATTGCAGAGACCGGCTTCCTATCGAAAAAAATCCGCAAAGCAGGTGAAATGCAAGAAGGTCTTCATAGTCATCCTGTATCCCGCGCTTTTCTGTAAAATACCAAAAGCTCTCCGCGACGTGAATCCAGGTTTTCGCCATATCACCCGCCTTGTATTTATATCGGCTCGTAACAGAATCCTCTGTAATTCGATATAAATACACACTTTCCTGTATAAACCCATACCTTGGTTCATACGTACAGCACATCATATTATACAGCTTATCCTCCATCATCCAATACTCCGCATGTTTTAAATGATTCTCTCTTAGGAATGAGGTTCGATAAAGCTTCCCACAGTCCGAAATCAAATGGTTATCTGTCAGGAATCCTTTGAACCGAAAATCCACCGTCCGGGTATAGCTGCCGCCTCTTAAGTGATGGCGGTTCATATCGCTGCATCTCAAAGCATCAAACCGCCGAAAATTTCCTGTCACAATATCCGCCTGTTCTTCTTCCGCCTGTTCTACCAGTCTTCGAACCGTACTTTTTCCATCCAGACAGTCATCCGAATCCACGAACAAAATATAGTCCCCGCCTGCCGACTCCATTCCCCGGTTTCTTGCAGCTCCCGTCCCCTTATTTTCCTGATGAATAACCTGTATATTTTCGTGCTTCTCCGCATAGTTTTCACAGATAGCAGCACAATTGTCCGGAGAACCGTCATCCACAAGTATCACCTCTATATTCTGATAATCCTGCTCCAGCACACTGGCAATGCATTCCTCCAGATACTTTTCTGTTTTATACACGGGAATAATCACACTAACCAGCGGAAATTTTCTGTCACCCAACATTTTTTCCACCCCTCTGCCGCTCTTTGACACTTGCAACCAGCTTTCCAGCAAAAATATACGCTGCTTTTTCCAGAAACTCTCCAAATGTTATTCCGCCATTTTTCATCATATCGATTACCGCAGCGGCGGCTCTCCATTTCTTTCCGTATTTGAGTTCTGTCTGATACCGTATTCTTGCTTTCCCGGATTCTACAAGCTGTTTTTCCCTTTTACCCGTAATTCCGCATATTTCTGCCAGTGTATCAATCAGCGTTTGGAATTCTTCGCATCGCTCTCTCTCCTCTTTCTCTGTCCGCAGAGCGCGGGAATGGCTTCCGGGTCTTACATACACCCTGTACAGCTCCTCCCGTATTGTGGGACACGGATAGCGATAAAGAAACGGCAGAAGCATCTGCAGATTCTGTCCTGCAAAACTGTCCGGAATTCTTCTCTCCGGATAGATTTCAAAAAAGCGTTCGGTCCGAAACATATAGCAGCCGCAGCAGACAAAGGTTTCTGCATTCAGAACAGGAAAAAACAGATTTTCATTTGTCAGATCTCCTCTGCGCTCATCCTCCCGGGTCCGCTCTCCCGTTTCTTCCAACACATAGTAAGCCAGTGACCTGACGCATTGATAATCCGGACATTTCCGTAAAAAATCCACCCTTTTTTTCACAGACTCCTTCTCAAGAACATCATCTGCGTCCGGCCAGATCAAAAATTCCCCGGTCACAAAAGGGAAACCCCGGTTTAATCCGGCAGCGGCGCTCCCGCCGCCGGTGAGGATCCTGTATTCGATTCCCAACTCCTCAAATCTTTGCCGATAGCCTTCTGCCAGGACAAGCGTTCCGTCCCCGGACCCGCCGTCCACCAGAATCATTTCCAGCTCCCGGTAAGACTGTCTCAGAACAGAATCCAGCATCCGGGAAAGGTAGCCTTCCCCATTATATACTGGCGTCACGATTGATACTCTGTTTTGCACAAATGTCTCCGTCAATTCTTTATCCCCCGGCTCCGTGTATTTTTTATCTGATTTTTACCAGCTTTTTATCCTCTATCTTATAGACAAACTCGCATCCCCCGGCCAGATTCAAATGATGCGTGACAAGCAGGATTGTTTTATCCCCCTCCATCTGATGGATATCCTTCATCACTTCTCTCTCTGTCTCCATATCCAGCGCCGCCGTTGCCTCATCCATGATCAAAAGTTCAAATTCCTTATACAATGCCCTGGCAAGCGCGATTCTCTGGCGCTGACCGCCTGACAATGCCGTTCCGTTTTCGCCGATCAATGTATCCAGCCCATCCGCCATTTCTTTTACGTCTTCCCATATCCTGGCACGCTTCAGACAAGAGATAATTCGTTCCTCATTCTCCTCCTCTGCCATAAAAACCACATTGCTCCGGATTGTGTCTCCGTTTAAATATATGCTTTGAGGAATATAGCTCACCACACTGCCAAGATCCGCCCTGCATGGTCCTTCTGCATCTCTCCCCGCAGTCAGATCAAAATCATCATACCAGATATGACCTGACTGAGGCGTCAACAGTCCCATAAGTAAATCAAGAAACGTTGTCTTTCCTATTCCTGAACTCCCGATAATTGCCACAGAATGTCCTGCCGGTATCTCCACAGAAGCATCTCTGAAAATTTCTTTTCCATTAGGATACCGGAACGTCAGATTTTCCATCCGCACTCCTTTTCTGAAAGTAATCTGCTTCCTGCGAAGTTGCTGTTCTCTCTCCTCTTTTTCCTTCAGCTGGAAATATCGTTTCATATTGCCGTAAAAAACTTCGTAATTTTTTTTGCCAAACTGAATCCGGTTGGATTCTACTATAAACAACACAACATTTGGAAAAAGCTGAATCAAGATCGTAATACAAATAATAATGTCTGCCCAAAAATAAGACATATCTATCCCTGCGGCCAGTATCGCCGCCAGCATGAAAAAGATTCCTGCCGGTATCAGGCTTTGCGATATAACACCCAGCCGCTCCGTCATAAAAGCAAACTCCTTTTGCACCTGTACATGCTCCATGCTTATCCTCTTGTATTTCTCAAGAAGATGATCTGCCCGTGAATCCATCTTTATTTCCTTATAAGCGCCATAAGAGGTCGTTACGAGAGAGGCGGTTTTGATATCCCCCTTTCGCTTCCTCTCGCTATACTGCTGAATCCGTCTGAGGCAGTACATAGAGGGCAGCATAACAACAGCCATAGCAAACAGACATACCAGCACACCGATCCAGTGCGCCTCATATGCGATGATCAAAAAATAACCGCCAAACGTAATCACCCTCGAAAACCTGTTGATAAACGTAACCAGAATATCTGCACTCACTTCCGTATCTGTCCGTACTCCCGTAACCTGCTGCATAACGCTTCTCTGATTATGTTCCGGCAGTTCTTCTTTACTGTACAATTCATATATTTTTACGGACCAGATATGTGCAAGATTTTTCAAAAGGTTATTTGATATCTTTTTCCTTAGAAGAACATATAAACCCTTTATCAAGAAGATAATTCCAAGAAAGACAACTTGCCCGAATAGTCCCCGGAAAATTCCGGGTTCGGACAGTCTGCCAAAAACCAAAACAAGCGCAACCATACTGCCCCAATCTACAAGCGGGCTGAGCACACTGAACACTATACATAAATGTAATTCCTTTTTCTCTTTTTTATCTAAAAGTCCCGCCAGGCTCCAAAACATCTTCCTGCTTTTGTTCTGCTCCTGCCGTAATTGCTGCATTTTCATAACTATCCTATATTCCTATTGATAAATTTTTCAGAAACGGCTTTTTCCCGTTTCAAATATTCTTTCGTTTTCTGCCAGTCAATTTTACTCCACATTTTACGCTCTCCGGCTTCCTCGCCTTCATTCACAAGTCGAGATTCCAAATCCAGTTTTTTCAGTATACTTTCTATACGCTCATTTCTGCTGCTGTGGGCAAACACCAGAAATTGCTTTTCCAGCAGTATAGAAAACACTGTGCCATGAAAGGAATTTGTAACTACGCACCAGGAATTTCGGACATATCCCAGGAATTCTTCCGGCCCGCCGGACACACGAAGCTGTATTCCGGGTTTGGGGTTCAATGAAGTTGGCATAGATACCTGAATCACCTTTTTATGAAATGTTTCCGACAGCTTCCTGGCGTAATCCGTCATCTGCCTGTTTTCTTCTGTATGATAGAAAAGGATATAACCCTTCTCCACAGGCTCTCTTCCTATCTGCTCCCATTCTTCTCCATCCAGCAGCAGTGTCGGATCCAGAACATTTGCCACATCCCTGTGAAGAAGCCTGGTCATACAATCCGACGCGCGCTTTTCGCGCATAGATATTTCCGCAAAATTATCCTGGACTGCTTTCGCCAATTCATCGCATTCCTTCTCTGAGAGACATCCGTTTCCAAAACTCGCCCCATAAGCCGCCAGACGGCAGTCTCCCTTATCTTTCATTTTTCCAAGGTACGCATCGTCAAATCCTATGGTAATCTCCGGATTCCACACCTGGTCGCTTCCCACAAACACACAGGAATATTTTTTCAGCAAAAGCTTTTCTGCACATTTTATGGGCGGCTCCTTCGTCAGATAATTTTGCCGAAATTCACGCATATTCTTCCTGCGCTTATAAAACGCAATACCCGTGGACAAATTCCGCGTGAAAATCCAATGGTTGAAATAATACTTTACGCGCTTTTTCCTGCAGACAGCGGTAATCGGAATGAAATGATATCTCCCGGACAGCCGCAGCGGCGCATACGGTATAATTTCCGCCTGCTTTCCTGATTTTTCTATATATCGTTTCAGCGCATACGCCTGAAGCATGGCTCCATAATCATCCGCCCAGTAAAATGTCAATATTCCAACCATCCCCCCTGCCCCCTCCTTTCTTTTCACTCATAATCCTGTAAGTTCAAACCATCGTTTCCGCAGAGCGCAGCAAATCTCATATGCCGGATAACAGTATAATGCCAGCATAAGCTCCAGCCTTCTGCGAATCCTCAGCTTTTTAAAATATCCGGAGGACCGCTCTGTTTCCTCTAGTTTCAAAATATAATTTTTTAACATTTCATTCTCACACATACGGCATGACGTGCGCCACTGCGCAATCTTACTTACTATATACCACTCCCACTGCAGCGCGTCTTCCAGCCTTCCATATGTGATCTCCCTGTCACGAATATAACAGTCACACGCATAAATACTTTTGTATGCCTCTATGTTCTGCCGCTCGCTGGCGCTTCCGTTTCGTTTTCTGTAATAATATCCATGACATGGCAGCATCGCAGCATTCGCCCCCGCTCCAGCAGCCTATATATGTATTTTGCATCCTCTGCGTTCGGTAAATCTTCATCGAACCACAGCCCTTTCACCTGGGTTCTGCGGACCATCTTGCCCCCGATTGCCCTCCATATATTTAAATTCTTTCCGTAAATAAAAGACTTTATAAGCTCCCGATTAGTCAGATAAAAATGCCTTCCGGTCCCCAATATTTTTCTGTCCAGCCCTTCCCTTACCTGTGCAAAATTCCCAGACGGCAGTTCACGATAATTACAGGCAGCGATTACTGCCTGACGCTCCCTCAGGACTGTATACATCCGTTCCAGAAGTTCCGGATGAATGGCATCGTCGCTGTCCAGAAAGAACAGATACTCGCCTTTTGCCTCCCGCATTCCTGCATTTCTGGCTGCAGACACTCCCTTATGGTCCTGAACCAACCGCCGTATTCTTGAATCAGACTTCAGAAATCTGTCACAAATTTCCCTCGTCTGATCTGTAGAACCATCGTCCACCAGAATCAACTCAAAATCCTTCCACGTCTGCTGCAGCACAGATTGTATGCACACGCTGATATAGGAAGCCGCCTGATAAGCCGGAACAATTATTGAAATCATTTTTTCCCTGTTCATAATTCTATGATTTCACGCAAAATCTCACGCAAGAAACAGAAAAACGAATATACGGGATAGCAATGAAATGCCAGCATATACTGCAGCTTTATACGGACTCCCAGCTTTTTCCAAAATCCGGACGATCGCTCTGTTCTCTCTAATTCTAAAATATAGTTTCTCAAGATCTCATCTTCACACATATGGCTTGACGCATACCACCATGAAATCCGACTAACCATATACCGCTCCCACTGCTGCGCATAATCCGTTCTGCCATACCGTATCTCCTTGTCACGGATATAACAGTCACACGCATAAATACTTTTGTATGCTTCTATACTCGTCTGCCGACTGATGCTGTTGTTCCGTCTTCTGTAATAATATCCGCGGAAGGGCAGCACAACTGCATCCGCTCCCCGCTCCAGCAGCTCATACATATATTTCGTATCCTCTCCATTTGATATTTTTTCATCAAACCATAATTCTTCCGCTCTGAATCTGCAAATCAGCTTGCCCCCAATTGCATGCCATGATTCTAATCCTTCAACAAAAATAAAGGATCTTAATACCTCCTGGTTTTTCAGATAAAACGGCCGTTTCATTTTATGTTTGCACTTTCTTCGATCCTGCCGCCTTTTTCTTTTGTCAAAATTCTCAGACGGCATACTGTGATAAGCACAGGCAGAAACAGCCGCCTGACTCTCTTCCGCAAGCTGGCATAGCTGCTCCAGAAGGCCCGGGTGAATCGCATCGTCGCTGTCCAGAAAAAACAGATACTTTCCTCTGGCCGCCCGCATTCCGGCATTTCTTGCCGCAGACACCCCCTTATGTTCCTGCGCCAGCACGCGAATTCGCGGGTCACGGTCACACAGACGCTCACAGACCGCCTTGCTGTCATCCTTCGAACCGTCGTCCACCAGAATCAGCTCCAAATTAGAATACGTCTGTCCAAGTACCGACTGCACACAAGTATCTATATACGGCTTCGACTGATAAACCGGAACAATTACCGAAATCAGCGGTTTATGAAATTTATTATGTGATTTATTTAAAAATGACACATAATCAAAGCTGTCCATATATCGTCTTCTCCAAAAGCTGTTCTTTTGAAACTCCAAAACGTTGCCCAGCTCCTCCTGTTCCTCAAATCCAGGAATGCAAACAGCAGATGAAAATTCCGGGTATTCCTTGTGAGTAAACACAACTTTGTTCTTATACGGCAGCCTGTCAAACCGCCGCAAGGTTTCATACGTGCATTTTCCCCTCTCGCAGCCGAAAATAAAAAGGTTATCCGGATTCAGCAGCATCCTCTTTTTTCTCTTTTCCCAGGCCTTTACTGCCTCTTCAAAAGTGTCATAATGCATAAAATAGATTTTGATATCCGCCGCCATTCCCACCGGGTAGGATATCCCCTCCTCACAGGCAGGGACAATCGGCTGTTTCAGGTACCACTTCAGATTTTCCAGGAAACGAATATAATCATCCATGGGAATGAACAGATTAATGGTTGGAGAATAAAAGGGCAGCTTCAGATCCTTGTATATGATTCCCCCGACGCAATTGGATGCAATGATTACAGGTCTCTTATTTTTCAGCCGCAATCTCCTCCGCAATTTATACAATTCCCACTCGAAGGTCTTCGTCCCTTCCGTTATCATTCGTATCATAGACTGTCCTTTCCCCTCCTCATCTATTTCCCGCATCCAACGAGCTTCTCAAAGACAGAGAAAGGCAGTCTTCGGTATAATTCCATAAACAGCTTCCGGTGTTTTGCAGCTTTGACCGGCCCCATGAGCCGGGGCTGCAAAATATCTTCCTTTTTACATGCAAACCACCGTGTATCCTTTTCAACGTCTTTCCAAAAATCTTTTGCTTTTTCTGTATGGGCAATTACCAGCGATGTTCCCATACCGTCATCAAAGTCCGGTCTGATGCTCTCAACTCCCCAAAAATCACCTATGGTAAAGTCACTGCTCCGCTGGATTCTGCAAAAGCCGCAGTGAAAACAGGAAGGTCTGATGTTATAATTTGCAAAATACATCCTGCAATAAGTATCCCGATACAGTGCATTTACCACTTCTTTGCCCTCTACCGCAAAAGAACGCGTCCGTCCATGATCCCGGTTTCTCTTATCCCGGAAAAAAAAGCTTTGCAGTTTCCCCTTGTATCTGCGTTCCAAATAGGTCACGTAATCCTTCCAAATGCCCGGCGATCCAACGCCGTAGCATACCAGATCCACAAGAAGCAGCTTTGCATCCTTTCCGTTCAGAAAAAGCCGGAGAGCCTGAGCCTGGCAGGGCGTTCCGCAAAACAATACCCAGCGGTTCCTCTCTAATTCCTCCTGTATTTCCCGGTAGATTCCCTTTAGATTACTCTGCACATACTTTGTCCTTTTTATTGTTTCAAGCTGTTTCCTATCCTCAGCTCTTTTATGCAGTACCGCCATGCCGCTGTCATAGCCGGCTCCGTAAACCACCCCGCGCCTTTTCAGAACTGCCTGAGCCAGAAGCGGGAAGATACCTCCGGAAGAACTGGCATAACGTATGGCATCATCCTTTGCCTGTGCGCCGAGATACAGCTCCTCCCCATCCTTCCTGCCGCTGTCCTTCACCGGGCAGACCTTTTCACAGAGACCGCAATTTGTACAGACCGCACTTTCTGTCTTAGGATACCAGAAGCCTTCTTCATCTGCGTACATTTGAATCGCATTTGCAGGACAGACATCTGCGCAGGCCTGGCAGCCGCAGCAATTTTCTTTTTCTATTTCCATCTTCTCAATCATCCTGTTCCTTATTCGTGCTCCTATTCCTAAAAAGAAGCCGGCGTCCTTTACTGCTAAGCTCCCTGAACTCTCTGGTTCTGCTGTAGAGAAACAGCCACAGCAGATTGACACCGAAAAAGCAGATCATAAGCTTTCCAAAAAATCTCTGGCTCATGCACAATCTATGAATCGCCAAAGATGTCGCAGCCGCAACTCCCGTATAGATCAAATACTTGCCAAAATAGCTTTTTAGTGGAATCCCTATATACCTGTATAACACGAAGGGCTCCATCCAGACAGAAGTCAGCAGCATACTGATCAATGTTCCCAGGAAAACCCCAAGCGTTCCCAGTCTAAACACCAGCACCATGGAAATTCCCAAATTCAGCATAGTCTCCAAGACCGCTTTATAACGGTCCAACCGGAATAATCCAAACGCATCCCGAAAGACAATGACCGTCTGCCGCATCCCTGTAACATAAAACTTTAAACACAGCACCAAAACAACAGAGAGGGGAAATACATATTGCCTTCCGAAGCTGACCTCTATGAAAGGATTGATTAATTCATAAATGCAAATAGCGGCAAATCCGAATATCCATTGCCCTACGAAAAAGGCATCCTCCAGTATTTCGCGAATCTTCGCTTTGTCCGCACTGACTCCCAGATTTCCCACACTTGCCGTAATTCCTTGCAGAATCTGGTTAAGGACTTGCCGGACAGAACCGATGATCAGATAATAATTGAAAAAGCTTCCTACGCTGGATAAGCCTATTAAAGTGGAAAGCAGCAGATAATCTGTACTATTTACCACAACATTTCCTACCTTATGCATCATCATCGCCCGCAGTTTGTCGGCAATTTCCTTTTTTTCTTCTCTGAGCAACGGTTCAGCATCTTTTTCTTTTAAATAAGGGTATAAGCTGTCCGCTTTCCGGGAAAGGGCAATATTTCTCGCCAATGTACAAATCAGGCTGACGGAGAGAAACAATAAAAAATTCCCGTTAAACCATAATACCGCAATCTGTACGACATCCTGAATCACCAAAAAAACAGTCTGGTACCATACTCCCACAGATATAAGCTGATGCGCATCTATTAAAGTGCGCTTATAGCCCCAAAGCCAGGACAGCGCCGAATTAAACAAATACATCAGATAAATGAAAATTAAATGCTCGACCTTTTGGTTCCCGGTCACAGGCTCTAACAAGGGACTGCAGGCAACCCCACTAGCCAAAATAACCCCCGCTGTCACATGATAAAACTTCCGGTATAGTTCCATCAAAGACTTCTGTTTCTCTTGATCCCCCCGGGCTATGGGATCATACAATGCATAAGGTATAGCTGTTACAATATCCAGCTCCGGCAAAGCCAGTACCATAATTATATTAGAAAATAAACCGCAAACCCCCACATAAGTCTCACTAAGCGTGTGAGTAAAAACAATCCTGACCGCAAATCCCATAAGTATGGCCATCATTCTGGAAATTACTGCCGCCACTGTATTTCTGGCAGAATGTTCTGTCCGCGTCTTCTCCATATGCCGTTTCCTTTTCCGTTACTTAATTTTCTTTCAGCCATTGAAATGAACTTTTCCAATCAAATACCCGGGGGGTTCTTCCTCCTGATTATTTGCCAGAAGAATATGTTTTCCCGTATCCGGATCCACAATGGAAAAATACAGGGCATATTCGCTTTCCGAAAGCCCCTTAAGCGGAATCCTGGTATTAAGCGTCAGAAGCTCCTCCTTGTGTATCCCGCCAGCCAGCTGGTTAAGGGACTTATCAATCATATAAGTAAAACGTTCCTCCTCACCACAGAGCGTCACTCGAATTTCCGGTTCCCGGTATACAGGCGCAAACCCCACATTTTTCAACGTTACTTTCACGAACAGGCAATTTTGCAAAAGCTGCCTGGAAATGGCAGTATCCGCAATCAAAAGCCGATATCCCAAATGCCTCTGTATATAGGAAAGCCCGTCCATCCCGTCAAAGCATCCTTCTTCTCTCACAATTTCCCTTTCCCATTTTTCAAGCACAGCCTGATCATAGTCTCTGTTAAGATATGAAACATGCATGAGGGCCAGATCCTTTCGCGCATTTTCAAAATCGTTATATACGTTTTCTACGATTACTTCTCCCCCATTCGGCACCCGGCGACACAGCTTTTCCTGAAAAGCCAGTTCCTCCTCCCTGCTCCATGGAAAAAAGTCACCCGCTTCGTCTGCTCTTTGGGTTCCGTATGTGCCATAATCGCTTTCGCTTCCCAGCATACCGTCATTAAACAATCCCAGCCTTCCAGCCAATGAGCTTGCCGATATATTTTCCTCTGACGGCTCTTTCAGCCGGGTAATCTGACGCCAATACATGGGCATCCTGACAGAAAGATAAATCGATGGATCTGTTATCTTCTCTAATTGCGAAGCCAATCTCTGCATATCCTTACTGTTTACATATGGTGTCCCATTCATTTCTCCCCAATTTCCGATAAAGAGTCCCTGCATCAAAAAAATCTGTCTCTGATGCCTGTGCAGAATCTCCTCTAACTGCTGCATATGCAGAAGAATCGTATCAATCCTTCCCGGCTCCCGCCCCTGCACCATGCCATCCCAGTCATAGGAGAAACGAACAATCAAACGTTTATTAATAGTTTCCAATGCATTAAATAATTCTTCTATATTGGCAAGCCCCTTTTGAGAAATTTCCCCCTCACGGTAATTCTGCAGATTAATATGCACAAGGGTAAGTGTTGTCTCAGTATCATTTTGGTATCTTTCCTTCACAAGCTTTGCATAATCCACTTCTACATCCTGAATCATGAATCCATAAATAAAGTAAAACCCACAGTTTGGATTTTGCAGCTCCCGGTTTGATTCTGTAAATACTGTTTTTTCTATCTTAACCCTCTTCACGTTCAGAAAAATCCAAATAATGCAAGGCAAACCTATTGCCAAAAGCAATCCTATCTTCAAGCCGGATCTCCTCTTACTGTTCTTTGTCCTCATATCCGACCGCCAGATTGTACGGCGAATGAGGTTCCTGTTTAAAATAGTAACAGATAAAATTTTCATCCTCATATCCGACTCTCCATTCATAAGGATAAAGCTCCGAAAAGCGCTGGCACCACTCATATGCCTTTGATTCTACTATGGTACGGTTTCCCAGTTCTTTATACAGATCCCATGGATTTGATTCCACTTCCAGCTTCTTCCGAGCCATTTCCGGTGAAATCTGTGATGACACAATCTCCGGACACAGGCTGCTTTCCAGATTCGAAAACAGTTCTGTATGATTATCTGATATCAGCCATGCAGGACCCTGAAAAAGATGTGCCTGCGCATAAGCGATCGGCTTTTTTTCCACATAGAAAAACACATACTCCGTAGGAAGTTTATAATTCCCTTTCTGGCAATTCTCGAGAAAAGTCAGCCATTCCTCATGATATCCAGACTGAATGGTCTGATACAGCTCGTCGGTTGTAGACACGATTGTAAAGCTGTTTTTTGGCAATTCTTCTATAATAGACTGGGTTGTCATTACAGCGGAATTATAGCGGCTCAATTCCATATATAAGGAACCATGCAGCACGCCGGCCTCCAGTACAGCCATATAAATCCCCGCCACGCCAAGCACCGCCAAAGACTGCATAGCCGCCTCCACGCAAAACAGCCCAAGTGCAGAAAACAGCATATCAACAGGCATAACCATCACCGTTAAAATTAACATCTGCTCTACTGCGCAAAGCCTGGAACCTGCAATGAGCTGCGGCATCCCAATCGCTCTGGAAGCATAAACCGCCATAAACAGAACCGATGCAATAACCACAGGCAGATGTCCGTCAAAACACCTCTTATCCAACCGTTTCCGACAGAATTTTTCTATCATCCATGCTCCCATACGGTAAAGAAACCATAGTGCAGCCGCACCTGCCGTAAACAGCACAATGTGATATGCCCGTTCTTCCCCGTATACCTCGCAATAACCCATCCGGAAAATCTTTTCACCGGCTCCCTTGCCTTCTATTTCACTGTACGCATCTTTATTAAAAGTCGCCTCCTCCTCAGGATCCGTATAATTCATTACTCCCATCGCCCAATTCATAGAACGTTCAAAAGGGATTCCTGACGCACGTGCCGCCGCTATCGGTATAACCGCAATAAACAATGCACACAGAACTGAAACTGCCAGAGGCAGAAACCGCTTCCCAGAAAACACCCTCTTAAAATAAACGATGGCAAAAGAAAGGCATAAAATAAAAGCCATAATTGTCACATAATAATGGGTCGCAATGGAAGCTGCCAACGCCATCATAAATAGAAATAAATTCTCATCCCACAAATACCGCGTTCGCTTTCCTAGAAACAATAGCTGGCAATCGCTTCTTAGATAACGTACAAGATATCTCGCACAGACAAATTGGGCAAATAAACCAAATTCCTGCGGGATTGTATACGAGAGACGAGACATAGCGTATACTGCATTGACGCTTTTTAAATCCAGGATCAAAAACAACGCCAGGGCAAAAAACGGTATGTAACGCGAATGAAACACCTCCCGCAGCAGCCCATAAACTGAGATCAAAAAAGTCACTGTATGGATTCCGGCAAGAAACAGCAGTATGCTGTAAACTTTAATTCCGAATAGCGTATGCATACAATAGATAAAGCAGTGCATTCCCGCCGGATAAACACCGCCCGAAAAAATCTCTCCGTTTACCAGCCCTTCAATCCATGAATGGTGAACGTACAAATCTCCAAAGGGATACGAATAATCCTGAAACAGACCATAAGAGAAATATATCATTCCGTAAACCAGAAGCACAGATAAAACAATATATTCCCCTAAGTGCGGACGCAAAGTCTTCCAACATACCCCCCACCGCTTTCTAAGGCCCCTTGCCAGCAATTTCATCTCTCCGCGAACAAAAGAACGAGCCCCGCAGGCACCCGTCGCCACCCGGTATATACGGTCCGCATGTCCGAAGATGGCCTCCCGGGAAACCCCTCTAAAATATGACAGAAGCAAAATCCCATAAAAAATCAGAAGCACTGTCCAGCGGTTCAGGATGTGAAGAAGACCGAGTCCAAGTATTACCGAATTAATTAAAACGATTTGAACTGTAGTACAAAAACTGAAACGATACAATTTGCCCTTATTCCGCAGATGCCTTCGGAATACATACGAAGGCCATAGAAACATCAAGGCATAATAACCGAATAAAACGGCGGCATATTGACCCGCCCAGTATACTGCAACCATACTGTCATCCTCTTTCTATAAATTCAATCAACTGCTCAAATTCTTTTTCCCAGGGTATTTCTTTCATCTCTTCTGCATTTTTCAATACTGTTCTCTTTGTCTTATCTTTTAGAAAAACGGCAATACTGTCCGCAATCTCCTTCGGATCCAGCTGACAGAAAATTCCATCCCGTCCGTTTATAAATTGCTCCCTGTTTCCCGGACAATCTGAGGCAATCACCACGCATCCCAGAATCTGCGCCTCCTGAATAGCGAGACTTTTTCCTTCGTACCTGGTAGCATGCACATACAGGTCCGTCTGTTTATAATAAGGATATGGATTCTCTGCCTGTCCAAGCAGGCAAAAGTCTTTCTTCAGCCCCAAAGCTGCAATCTGTTTTTCCAGATGTTTCCTCTCCTCTCCCTCTCCGAGTACATACCATCTGACCTTGTATCCCTGTTTTTTTAACAGACTCATCGCCTGGATGGCAATATCGTAGCCTTTCTGATATGTCAGCCTTCCCACAGTAAGCAGCCGAACACCGTCATAATCATCAGAAAATCCTCCCGGCTCCTCAGCCCTGCACCGGATCCTTTCTGCATCGATAATGTTTGGAAATACCAATGTCTTTTTTTCATACTGCGGATACACCCTCGCAAATGACGCCCTTACTTCTTCTGAAATGGCAAAGATACGCCCAAATTGCTCCCAACAGCCCTGATCCATATTTGGGGTATATCCCGCACTCTCATAATCGATATGTATGAATGCCGCCTTTTTCTCTGCCTTCACATGCTTTGCCGTATAATATGCGGAACCGCCCTCTATCCATGCGATGGCCAAATCAAAGGATTCTTCAAGCCGATGCGCTCCCTCCGCCACCAGAGGCCAGCATAATTTATCAAGCCGAATCTCCCCTGTTTTAAGCATATCTGCAAAATTTTTCATGAGGCCTGCCAGTTTTCCAAAATAGTTTCCATTCCGAAAAAATGATGCTAACACCGTTTTCGCTAATCTAAGCCTTCCCTGTTTCCCCCAGACGGAACAACTGCTGAGTCTCCGATTCAATACCCGGATATCCTGCGGGAGATTATCGCTCAATTCCCCCTGCCCCATCATTACGTAAAGTGAAATATCGAACCTTGTTCTGTCCAGTTTTCTTAGAAATTCCAGCATTGCCGTTTCCGCTCCGGCACGTCCCAAAGTATTAATGACGATCAGTATCTTCTTCATGTCTGCAATACACCATGCTGGAGGGCATTCTCCCTTTCTTATATTTAATCAGCGTCCCCTGTGAGAATACAAAGGCAGTCAGATGCTTTTCCATCCTGCGTATCCGCATGTATGCAATCGTCCATCCCACAAATGCGCCAAGCCATAAGCCAATGCCATACCATATTTCATTCAAATGCACTGCCGCCAAACTGCCCAAAAACGTTACCAGACAAAAACTTAAGGTGGTAATAACAGCGCCTGTCATATCTTTAAAATAGTAGAGAAACAGAATCTCCGCATACATGATAAATAAAATAAAGTATCCGGCCGCCAGGCATGGATAAATACGCATAATCATACCTGCAAATCCGACCTGAGGTAAAATCACAATGCACAGCAGAAAAATAGTCACTGAAATAATAAACTGAATGCGCACCAGAGACATTAATTCTCCGGACAGCTTACGGAACATCCGCTGTTTCGTATTTTCAATGTCTGCTGCCTTACCTCCTATGACAGCCTCTGAATATGCCTTATATCTTTCGTGAAAATGCATCTCTACCCTGGCAATAAAAATAACCGTTGCCGAAATATTGGTAAACATTGCCAGGCAGGTAGCCATATCATACGGTTGATTGCACACAAAGCTTTTGACAATCACAAGCCGCATATCCGTTGTCCAAAATACAAAATTATGAATATACAGACCTAAAGTATAAAAGAAGTTTATGACCACCAGCTGCCATGATTTTCTAAAATAAACAAGAACATTTTTATACCGGTTGCTGTTTTTCCTGAAATACCTTCTTATCGTTGCAAACTCCAGCACTGCAATCAAAAAGAAACCTGTCACCAGAGAAAAAAGCATGCTGAACGGTATGCTCCAGTGAAGCACAAACCTCAAAAACAGCGCTTCAAAAAAAGCGACAACAAGTCCCACCAGAAAAAATATCGAAATCAGCTGATAATCCTTGCAGACCAAAAGGTAAATCATAGAATAAAACGCAAAAACCAACGACATGTAGCCGCAAAACCCGGTAAATACATAAAAGACCGCTACTCCGCCCACAAAATACTCCCAAAGGCAAAAAGGAACCGCAAGGAGACAGCCCAGACAAACCGTCAGCAGCATTCCAATATAGTAACAAGGCAGAATATCATCATAACGTTCCTCAAAAATAACATCATGCATGTACTTTGATAACACGGCATTAAATGGCGACGTTGTCAGCAGCGCAAAGATAAAGATATACAAGATGGTGCAGGAAAATAATTCCCTGTCTAAAAAGCCCAGACTGTCAAAATCCAGCGCTCGCCCCATAAGCAAAATATCAAGTATCACCAAAAGTATCGGCGCCACTGTAATAGCTGTCCCGTATGCAAAACCGACAAAATCAGCCATCAGAGAATGCTTTTCAAATATACGGTTTAATCTGATTCCTACCCCTGCCATAATTCTATCCTTCCTCTAATTTCTGCTAATACTTTTTTCAAAATCCTTATAAATATTACTGTAAGCATTCTGCATTTTCTCAATGCGATAACGTTCCGACACCCGTTGGTATCCATGTTCTCCCATCTCAAGCCGCAATTTTTCATCATGGGCAAGTCTTAAAATCGCCTGAGCAATTTCTTCCACATTCATAATATTCGTTACAATGCCCGCCGGACCGTATGTATCTTCTTCACCCAAAATCAGTCCCTCACAATTCCCCACGTTCGTGGCAATCACCGGCTTATGCGCTGCAAAACTTTCCAAAACAACCAGCGGCTGTCCTTCACTGATACTGGTCAGAATTGTCATATCCATTCTGCCCAGGTATTCTCTGGTGTCAACCCTTCCGGTAAATACAATATCGGACGTTTCCATCAGTTCTGACAGTTCAAAGCACTCCCTGGCATATTCCCGATCCTCTTCCCATGGGCCCATAATCCAAAGCTTCAGTGCCGGTTCCTGCTCCTTTGCAAAGCTGAACGCCTGCATCATAGTTTTTATATCCTTAATCGGCGTCACTCGAACAATTGCGCCGACATTAATCTTTCCCTCGTCCTCATCAGGTTTTCCCGGAATATCCTGGAATTCCTCCACAGCAACTCCATTGGGAATCACCATCGTCTTTTCCACGGGGCACCCCAGTTCCAACTGCAGTTCTCTGGCATACCCATACAGGCTGATAACAATATCCGCGCTATGATAAGCCAGCAGAGACATTTTTCGAAACTGCTCAATCCAAATGTTTTTGTATATCCCTTTTACCCACTGAGCCCTTACCAGTTCTTCTTCCCGTTCCCGTGTATAAATCCCGTGTTCCGATATCAACAGCCGACTTCCATACATGTATTTCGCCATGCTGCCAATAAGCCCCGCATATCCGGTACATACGCAATGATATATATCTGCCTTAGGCAATTTCGTCTTCAGTGTTAAAAACAGCGGAAGATAGATAGAACGCATCATCCATAAAAAATCAGAAAATACAATCTGGCTATAATTCAGACGGTAAAAGTCCAATACAGCCTGAAAAAAATCTTCTCCCATAAGCAGGTTATTCAAAGACACATCGGACTTCCGGAACCAGCGAAACAATGTTTCCCAGTCTGCATGCTGGTTCAAAATCAGCCCCCGCAAAGTCTGGAATTCTTCTCTGCTCAGCCGTCTGTGCCTCCGCTTTTTATCCCATTCATCGTCACTCAGATAAAGTTCATGTACTTCAATCACATTTTGTGGCATCTCGTACACAAACTTTCCCCGCGAAGAACGGTTTGCTACAATTGCTAAAACTACAAACTCATATTCCGGAAACGTCTGTATTAAACTATGTACCCAGCTTGATACACCTCCCACCACATAAGGATAACAACCCTCAACTACTATGCAAATTCTCATATCCACCCTCTTTTCGGCTATTTTTAACTATCATAGCTATCGTTTCCCGATAAGGTTAATGTTACATTCTCATTCTCCGTCTCAATCAGAAACGCCCCTCCCCCCATTGCTTCCATGGTTCCGCCTTCTATACTGACAGCGAAGTCCTCATTCATTCTCAGAATATACCAAACGGTTTCCTCCGAATTATCTGATTGCAGGAATATCTTATTTCCCTCCTGCTTAACTTCATAATCCAGTGTAAGAAAATTACGGATGCGGCCATCGCATTCTGATACCGTTGTTCCGGAAAATGCATAAAAATCCTTCCAATTCTCACCCAAATCCACAATAAAACTCTTCGATATATCCCGCCATGTCTCAAGGCTGTCGTTTCCAGGATATATAATTTCTGATGCATCTACCCATACGCTGCTGTAACCCAAAGCTGTTTCCAAACATCTGTTTCGGAAATCTTCCTGGTAGGTATAACGCAGCCCATCAATTAAAGCATCCTGTTTCGTTACGTGCTCTGATACATATCCTATAATTTCACTGTCTCCATCATAATCCGTAACCACCGTTCGTGCATCCGATAAAATACCGTTTCCTAAAGCAGAACTTATTTCCCCAGCTGACAAATCACCCGCATAAAAAGATGTAAAACGGTAATTCGGAAGCGCCTCCTTGATAAATGCATCATCTTCTCTGAGTTTTTTCTCTATCTCTGTATCTGACGCACAAAAGCCTGACAATCCTGCCTCCGCACTCTGCTCGTTAAGAAGCTTCATATAATAAATAAGTGTCTCCTGACCCGGAAGCTTATCATCTTCATAGTCAAACTGAGGAGATATCATCGCTGAAAATCCCAAACTGCTTTTCTTGTAAGCAGTAATGATATCAGGCCACATAATATCACGGAATAGCTTTTGAGAAGAACGGCTGTAACGTCTCATCATTTCTTCGTCATTCTCCTCTGCCAGCCCCGGATAATTAAGCATGACTAAATTCTGTGCATTAACCACCGGATATATCTCGTACTCCTTTGTCTGCGATGACATGGCGGACAAGAGTCCCAGTCCTGCCGCATCTTCCATATAGTCTCCGTTTACGGCAAATACAAAGGCAGATTCCAAACTATTTCTCCAAATTACAGGCGGGGATTCCATATAATCAACTGTATCATCCTCCATAATACCTGACATATATGTTTTGGTGCCTGCTGCCAGCGTAAACCAGGGAAATGTCAGTTCCATATCCTGTTTTCTTGTATTGTTCTCATCATCTTCCTCGTAGTAAATCCGTTCGCCGCCCAGCAAAAATCCTTCATACAAATGAATTCCTACTACTGTTGCAGATTTCTCTCTGACACGGCTGACTCCCAAAAGGCTTTGAATTTCTTTATTCTGTTCTATTACAGATGTCTCCGGCAGATTAGCAAATACCAGATCAGTCCCCGCTGCAGTCAACTTCTTCAGAAGATCCATCGTACCTTTGTTCTCCCAGTCAATACCGGCAGAATCCAATACTGCCAGATCAAAAGCGGTCTGTCTTCCTGTCAGTTCCTGATATTTTTGCGGCTTATCAAAGCATTCCACACTTCGTTTTGTATAAAGCGCCCAGTTTTGTACTATCCCGCTCACCGGACTCTGTTCTGATCCAAAATATAAAATGCAGTCCCTCTGATGAGCCTTATCGCTTTCCTTCACCCCATAGGTATCATTTCTGCCCGGCAGTTTTTCCAGCTTTTCTGTATATGAATTCTCCCCATAGTCATTGAGCATTTCGCCGCCCACCCCGGAGGCCTGAAACAAGCAGAGGATAATGCACATAACAATAACAATTGTAAAATAATTTCGCAGCGATACCATTCAACCTCTCCTAACTGAACGCCCTGATTAACTCAAGCGTTTCATAATCAATCACCACATCTGCTTTTTTTAAGGCTCCAAGAGTTTCAAAAAAAGCTTCTCTGTTTCTTGTTGTAAAATACAGTTTTAACTTGCATGTATAAGCCGCCAGTTCCTGAGGATGCAGCTCTTCCAGTCTCATGCACCATTTTTCCGTACTGTCAAAATCTTTTATTTCGAGAAACCTGAGGCAGATATTCTCACATCTCTTTGCCGTAAGGCTTTCTTTATTGTTTTCATAAAACAGATCTGCCGCTTCAGCCATTATATGTACAAACCGTTTTTGCTCTATCTCCGTAAATATCTGCTGCTCCAGAAAAGGATTTATGTAATCAAGCAGCTGCTCTCCGCATTCCTTATCTTCAGGATTTTTTTGCAGCTCCGTATACATTTTCTGTACATTGATACGAAATTTGTTCAATTCATCACTTAAGGCAGACGCTGCATAGTGAGATGTCTCTGAGTCTTTGACCTTTAATGCCTGTGAAATAGCCGACAGTGAAGACTGAATGTCTCCCTTCAGCACATTCATCATTACCATCCGCATCCTTGTTTTATCATTGACCGCTATAGCATCTTCCAGCGGAATTACATTTCGCTCTCTTTCCTCATCTGCTTTCATCTGAATCCTTACCCGTTCCTTACTGAATATAACATCCTCCAGATCTGCTTTTTTCCAAAAAGGCAGCTTGAAAATCAGGTAAGAAAGCAAGAAAAGTAAAGGACCTATAACCGGACAAAGAAGCATCACCACAAACCGAAGCAAATACGTTCTGCCATTATCCTTTTTGTACTTTTTCGTTCTTTTTTTCCCAAAGATTGTTGCAAAAACCATATACCAAAGAAAGTAGATAACTGCGATCAGCAGATTCGCGAAAAGCATCAGAAGAAAAACTCTTTCATCTCTCATTTAAACCACCTGCTCTCCAGCAAAAATCCCTGCATTTATCAGCCGTTTCCTTACAGATTCTGCACCGTCCTTATCTGTATTCGGCAGCAAAATCTGCAATTCGCCGTTTTTCCGGAATCCAAGATAGTCTGTCCGACGAATAACCGTCTTCAATTTTTCAGACACGTTTTTCCAGTCCTTCCCTTTCACCGAAACGCTCAAAAGCTCACATTCTGTCAATCCCTGCAGGTTGGCATCTAAGAAAGATTTTACGAGTATCTCAAAAGCATCTTCATTCAATATGTCTGTCCCTTCCACATAACGATGACTTTTCAATGCCTCCAAATACCGCTCCGCACGCACGATGGCGTCTTTAATCAAAGCACAGATAACCGTAAACCGATTTGCCTCTGCCAGTGTCATGCGACGCCATGGAATATCCCAGAGCATCAGTATGAATTTCATCTTTTCCTGTTCATACACTCCTGCTGCCATCAAAGGAAAATCCTTTTGCATGTCTTTGTTAATGTATACACGGTGCTCTTTCAATTCACCGCACAGCGCCTCCATAGCGCTGTATTTAATAGAGCTTCCCAATTCCCGTGCCTCCTGCGAGGTGGCTGAAAACAATCTGGCGTAATCTTCATTTGCAACAACATACACCGCTACAGACTTACTGTCCATCAGTTCGGAAAGTACTTTTGCCGCACTAAATAACACCTGCTCCGGTGCATAATTCTCCAGGCTGGAGGTAAGTTCATAAATTTTGCCCAAACTATTCCTCTGGTTTATCACCTGCATTTCAAAGTTCTGTTTCATTTGAACATTGCTGTCATTTATATCAGCAATATCATCCATTTTCCGCTTCAGATACCGAACTTCTTTTTTATTCTCATCCTGAATGTCCCTTAGCTGATCCTTCATATAGCCTACAACCATACCCACGATGAACAGCTGGGCAACCCATACATATGTATTGTAATCTAAAAGAATATCAAAACCGGTCCGTTCATACATCTGCCGGAAGAAATATCCTGCCGTCGCCAGTATGCCGGAAAAAACAGCCTGCCGCTGTCCATGAACAACAGCAAACAAAAGTACATAAAGCAGGTAAAAATCCAGCTTGTTAAAATATTGGCTGCCCACCGCTCTATTATTCAGCATAAAAAACGGGATAAAAAAAATTATATTTTCTATAAACGGAACCAGTTTTCTTATAATAGTCCAGATATGATGCGTCAGTTTGGTATAACCTTTTCCCTCTGTATTCTCTGATCCGACAAAGAAATTTCTATGGCCTTCCATATACTGCGCGACCTTGGCCACTCCCGTTTCATAATCTGTAAAAATTTTCTGTCCGTACTCTTCCTTATATTTCCTTCCGTCTAACACAAGTCTGAAATTATCCCCAACAGTATTATTGATGACTTGTATTTTCCCTGCCATCCTACGGCATATCATCTGCGCAAGCTGCAGCTCGTTAATCTCTTCCATAGAAGAGATATGATAGCAGCATTCTTTCGGCGTTGGTTCCGTCAGTGCTTTGTATGCCAACTCTATTGCGTCTTTTAAATACAGCATAGAAAAAGCATGTCTGTCATTGACAGATATACAGTTTGTCCTTAATGCTTCCATGCACATTCTAAAGCATGGATTATCTTCCCTCTGTCCCCTGCCCGGTATTCCATATACATAGTCAAAGCGGAGAACCATCATATCCAAACCTTGTGCTTTCCTATAATTTGAACACATTTCCTCGCCTTGCACTAATGCCATAGCCTTAAATCCTCTGGGCGACACGGGTTCTGCCTCTGAAACATTCTTACCGTTATGGAATCCATAAACCTCCTGAGATGAAAAATACACAAAACGTCCCTTTTTTACTGCAGAATATGCGGACAGAATATTCATAAGTCCCGTTGTATAGCGCACAATCTCCTCTCTCGCACTGCCCCAGTCAAAATTCGTATCATATGCGCCCATGAAAACCGTAAGATCAGGATTAACACTCCTGAAAATATCTTTTACAATTTCGTTTTCATATGTATAATTATACCTTTCAAACACATGCTTATAAAATAAATGTCTTTCTTCCCTTCCTGTCAGCAGGAAAACACAGTGTCCTTCTTTATTGAATTTATCAATCATAGCATTCATCATATTGTTGCTACCGCCAATTAATAAAACGTCCATTAATCTTATAAGTCTCCTTTAAAATAATCATAGCAAAACCACACCAAGGAATAACCCTTCTGTGGTAAAGCGAAGAAAAGAGAGTGTCAAAAATGAAAAAAAGCAGCCTGCCTGACCGGCAAGCAGCCTTCTTTCGGCATAGCGAAAAAGCCTGCAGCGCAAAATACGGTTTCAGGCTTTCGTGTCTTGCAAAGATATAAAAATTTCCTGGATTTTATGGGGGATTTTTCATCCCGGCTACTTGAAAAATGCGACTCTTTGCTCTATAGTATATGTAATTGTACTGTGTCGTACAGTGTAAGTGGATTTATGTATACCACAGAAGGGTTACTCTGTGGTCTTTTTTATTTTATGGGCCTATTGGATCAGCCGCATCCGGTTCAACATCCGTTCATGGGCAGCGGCGCTGACCGCCACATAAATCCGGGTCGTCTCGATCCTGCTATGCCCCAGCACATCCGCCAGATGCGCCAGGTTCTTCTCAACGGCGTAAAAGGTACGTGCGAACAGGTGGCGCAGGTTGTGAGGGAATACTTTGCTGGCCTCCACCTTCGCGTCTTTGCAAAGCTTCTTCATATCGTGGCAGATGTTGGAGCGGTCCAGGGTTTTTCCGCTTTTCGTGCGGAAGATGCGACCGCTTTCAATCCCACGCTCTTTTGCATACCTTTTCAGCCGGTTCCGCAGCTCCTTTTGTAAAAGGATGATGCGGGTCTTTCCCTTCATACGGATTTCCGCCCGGCCTGCCTTTGCGGCCTCCACTGTAATGTATTCCAGCTCGCTGACCCGGATACCTGTGCCGCAGATTGTTGTCATCAGGAGGTACAGCCGTTCATTGCCCCGGTTCTTCGCCGCAGAGAGCAGCCGCTTGTATTCCGCTTCGGATAACTCCCGTGATTCGTCCAAAAACGCCTGCCGCTGCACCTTTAAGAGCTTCACTTTACATTCCTGCCAGCCGGCAAAATCCAGATAGGCGTGGATGGCCGAAAGCGCCCCGTTGACGGTCTGGGCTTTTGTCTGCGTCTGCAAATGTTCTCGGTAGGAAAGCAACCGGGCCTTGGTAAGCTCCATTCCCTGCAAATATTCCATAAGCCGCCGCAAAGCCAACGTATATTTTTCCACTGTCGCTTTGGATTTCTCATTGAGATATAGCTGTTCCTCAAACGAGCGTATGCTTTCTGATGTAATCTGTTTCATCATTCTGAACCTCCTGCATATAAGTTAACCTGTTGTGCTAGATAAAATAATAAAGAAACTTCAACAAAATATGCTATCCTATTTGTAGGGAATACAAATTCGAAAGGAGGCATCATTATGTTGAAGTTCCAAAATAATAATACCATGGTTATAGCAACTTTTGAAGACTTTATTTTAACGGTTTACGTTGTGATTGATGAATTATACCGTCAATTTGCACCATCTGAAGTCATTCACAGACGACATGTTTTAGATGCAAAATTATCTAATTCTGAAATAATTACAATCAGCATCTGCGGTGAGCTGGCAGGTATTGATTCCGAAAACGCCTGGTTTTCTTTTGTAAAAAAGAATTACCGTCATCTCTTTCCGCAACTTTGCAGCCGAAGCCGTTTTAACAGGACAAGACGGGCGCTGATGCAGACAACTGAATTGTTACGACAGAAAATGATTTCTGCATTTCCGATTCCCTTTAGTCCGTATTTTATAATAGACAGTTTTCCTCTTGCGGTCTGCAAATTTGGACGGGCACGATACTGCCGTTCATTCCGAGGTTATGGTGCTGATTATGGAAAATGCCCTTCTAAAAAAGAAACCTATTTTGGTTATAAGGCGCATGCCTTGGTTACTTTAGAAGGATATATTACTTCTTTTGAAATCACACCAGCATCCACAGATGACCGGGAAGGATTGCGGGACATTGTCGAGAGCCAGTCAGACCTTGTAATTCTGGGAGATAAGGGCTATGTTGGGGAAAACCTTATGCTGGAAATGAAAGAACAAGGGATCTGTCTTTTGGCGCTAAAACGTTCAAACAGCAAAATAAACTGGTCAAAATCTTTCCGACAGTTGATTTTCAAACTGCGCAGACGAGTGGAAACCGTATTTTCACAGTTAAGTGAGCAATTAAATGCAGAAAGAGTTCTCGCCAAAAGTTTTCAGGGGTTATGTACCCGCCTTAGTAATAAAATATTGGCATATAATCTATGCTTGGCATTAAACAGAATTTTTCACGAAACCTGTGAACTTGGAAAGATAAAGCAACTCATTTTCTAAAATTTTAATTGTCCCAGTTAAATACAGGGATTCTTTGGGCTTTTACAGGATTTCAGCAAACTTTGTTTGAAATAGCACAACGAGTTAATATAGAAAAAATCTAACCTTACTCTTTTAACAAAAATAGAAAATTGTGCAAAAAAATGCTATCTTAAAACATTACATATTAAAGCGGACAGGAATGACTATCTTAAAACATTCCTGTCCACATTAACGTCACTTCTACACCTCTTTATTTTATCTACCATAATACAAAAAGAAGAACAAATCTTTTGAACGAACTACATTTTAGTATTCAAACAAGCTCAACCCCTTTCGCTTTGTTATCTTTTCCCTGCTGTTTGGCAATGATCTCCTTATTGATTTTCAATCGCTCATGGATAGACTTTCTCACCGTTTCCACAGTTTTCGACTTTTCATTCCCAACAGATGCTATTGTCTTCCCTGCTTCCATTTCTGATTTTGATACCGCAGTCGGTTCTACCGATCTCTCTGGTGCTCTTTCTTCCAAACTGCAGAAACTCTGCAAATACGGCAGCACATGCTCCTGCATATCTGTAAGATCTGCCATATATGCCTGAAAGGATTCTTCTCCCTTACCCTTTTGGTAATTCAGCCAACTTTCATCATGCAGCTTCATCTCATTCTGGTTCTTCAATTGGCTCACAATACCGCCGTTTCCATCTCCGATATTGATTTTCCCTTTTAGTTCCTGCATCTGGTCACGATCCGGATAGTAAATAGTAAAGTACATCTGTACAGTTTTCTCCGGCATTCCAGTCTTTGGATCTGTTTCTGAAGCCAGCTCTGCATCCATTTTGGCTATAGTTTCATCCAAGCTTCCAAGCTTCTGATAACCGGAAATGTCCATTTCCTTATCCTCACAGAAATTGATGCGAACAACCGGTACTGCTGTCTCCGGTATCTCAGGCTGATAGGCTTTCAGTTTCTCCACAAGTTCTTCTGCCCGTGGAGACTCTTCACATTCCTCATCTACAATATCTTTCAAAAACGGAATGTACCTATGGGCATAGCCACATCTTAATTCTAATGCGACAGCTTCCACCATATCTTCCTCCGGGCTAAAGTTGTCATGATACTCTGCAAATGCTATTATTTTAACTTGCCTCGTTCGTCAAAGAGCAGACCTTGTAATAAAATTTATGAATTCATTAGACAAAGAACACGAATACAATTTCTCTGATAATCTCTTCCTTTTATGTAAATACTGTTTAAACCTTTCATTAACAGTACCTGAGATAATACGCCTTGCAAAATCATTTGAATTCACAAAAACGACTTACATAAAAAACTATCCTGATACGTTCTCTGAAATTTTAACCGAAAATGTAAAAGCAAAATATAACGGAAATGAAATTCCATGCGAAAAATTATTAACCAAAGCTGAATTCAATAAGCTTCCTAAACAGAAAATTCCTATTTTTGCAAACATTTCTATTCGAGATAGGGATATTGAGGTTCCACAAATTTTAACTTCATTCAAATTTAAAAAAGATATCTATTTCTTATTAGAAAAAACCCATGAAGAGGTTAAATCTAAATTAACCTGTTGTGCTAGTTAATATAAAAAACTTCAACAAAATATGCTATCCTATAGTTGTAAACCACTACACGCTATGAAAGGAGGCACATTATGTTGAAGTTCCAAGATGA
>JAETOL010000110.1 GCA_021771755.1 Lachnospiraceae bacterium
CAGTTGAGTACTCTTTTTATATGCACTGATTTTTTCATGAATAGAACGTTTTTCTTGTCCAGGCTCGTCCTGCTCTTCTTCTCCCTCCATCACAGTTTCCTTTTCATCCATGTTCAGCAATGCATTCAGTTCCGACAGACGCTCCAGTTTCTGGTTCAGTTCTTCCTCTTTCGGGAACGTTTTTTTCACCTCTTGTTTGTACTCTTTTACGTTCCACTTCATGGCTGAGACGCTCATACAATGCGGTAAGTTTCTCCTGCATCCGTTTTCCTCCTTCCTTTCATTATAACTTCTTGGAATCTTCAGACCTGATTTTATAAGGCTTTCAGACCCCTATCTAAAAAAATCACCCACTTTTTTTCAAAAAACACTTGACAAATCGCTCAAAATTTGCGGCGAAGCCGATTGATTATATTCTATTTCAATCGACTGGAGGCGGTTTTTATGATACCTTGTAATCCCGGCGGACATGCCGCCTATCAGGACACTTTTGTCTCTGATTTCCTTAAGTTCTACCCTGACCCCTTTGTGCTTCCCAAAAGCACCTGGGATTATATCGTGCAGTTCTGGTATCTTGATCTTTCACAGACGGATTCTCTGATGCAGGAATGCTACTCTGTTTTCGGACCTCAACCACGGCTCCCATCCTGTATGCTGCGCTCCTACCTGCTTGCTTTAAAGCTGAAAGTAACTTCCATCACTGTCTGGTGCCGCATGCTCAGGGAAACTCCTCTTTATGCCATCCTCAGCGGATTCCCTTTCGGGGATACTCCCGGCATCGGAACTTTTTATGATTTCTTTTCCCGTATCTGGCAGGATGATTCCAACAACCTTTCCCCGAAAGACCGTTTCCCTAAAATGAAACCTCCCAAGGGGAAAAAGAAAGGCGATAAAACTCCCTGTGACTCTTCCAGCGTTGCTTCCAAACTTCTTCCTCTGCTGGAACGCTGGCAGCTGAAACCGGAAAATCCGTTTTTTCTTGTTTTCCGTCTCTATAAACAGCAGTTCCTGGATCCTTCTGTCCGCAAGGGACTGATCGATCCCGACCATCTGGCCCTTGCCGGAGATGGCACTCCTGTCCGTACTGCCGCACAGCAACGAAAAAAGCGGATCTGCGATTGTAAGGATAAAGGCTGCTCTTCCTGCAACTGTAGACGCCATTATTCTCAGCCGGACTGTAATTGGGGATGGGACTCTCATCGGGAATGTTATTTTTTCGGTTACCATCTCTACATGTATGTGGCTTCCGATTCCTACAGTGATCTTCCTGTATTTCCGCTTTTAGAAAGAGCTTCCCGGCATGACATCCTTTCTTTTCTCCACTCCTTTTTCACCATGAAAGCATACCTTCCGGAATTCCGTATTGAGAAACTCCTTCTGGACTCGGCCCATGATGCTTACCCTGTCTATGAATACTGCAGACGGGAAAATATCACACCCTTTATTGACCTCAATCCCGGACATACCGGACATTTTACCTATAAGGATGATTTCACCATTGATAAGAATGGGGTTCCTATCTGTAAGTTGGGCTTACGTATGCATAAAGATGGATATGAGGCTGCCAAACACAGAACAAAATATCGGTGCCCAAAAGCAGACCGGAAACGTGGCTGTTTCTGCGAGCATCCCTGTTCACCGGCGAAATACGGCAGAACCGTACATATCTTTACCGATGACAATCCAAGGTTATTTAACATACCGCCAAGAGACAGTAAAGCATGGGAAAAGGAATATGACGGAAGAACTTCCGTGGAACGTTCTAACAAACGTGAGAAAGAAGACTATAAATTAGAAGACGGCAGGCACCGCTCTACGAAGATGTGGTACTGCCGCCTCTACGGCATCATGATGCTGCAACATCTTGATGCCTGGGAAATGCCGTCAGTTGAGGCATTTCAAGATTCATTATTAAGATTGGCTTCTTAATAATGATATCTTAAACGACTTCATAAGATTTTTCAAGGCATAGTACCCGCTATGTCCAATGTTTATGTCCATTTCTCGTAAATTTCTTTTCTTGCACGATATTCAGTTGTCAATTTTCGGGTAGAATCTCATTCATTGAGATTCCGAGAAGTTATTCTTTAACAAAATGGCATTTCCTGTTCCATTTCTTCCGGTATTTCAAAAGGAATGCTTGCCCTTCTTGCAGGCTCAAATCCCTCACTGCCAGATTCTCTCTTTGTTTTGGATTCAGCAAATTCCATTGTATCCATAATGATTTCTGTGAAATAAGATGCGGTTCCATTTTCCTCATTTTTTATCTGAGAGATGACCAATTCACCGCAAATAGTAACCTTTATCCCCTTTTCCAGACACTTCTGTACAAATCCTGCGTTGCCTCCGTATGCGGTAATCATAACGACAAATGCTTTATTTGTACGGTTTCTTCTTACTACCAACGGAAACCTTGCCACTTCTGTCTCTCCCTTTTGAGTCGTGATTTGCCGGATCTCCGGAGCTTTGGCAAGTCTTCCAATTAATGTAATTGAATTCATAAGCTTTTCCTCCTAACCTTAGCGCATTCTATGCACCAAAAAATGAGGAACGGAGTCGAACCGTTCCCCACTCACGCAGGATTTCTCCTGCAATATAGGAAATATAGTATTCGCATTTTGGCTTGTCTGTACATATACATCTGATCGTCATCATTTCAGATGACCCGGCTGCAAAATAAGCAGTCACAGTCCCCTGTTTCGGCAGAGGTCCTGCACCTTTCTGGTGGTCTCATTATAAGCTTCGCTCTTCCTGTATCCGATACGGAGTCTTCGCCTGCACGAGCCGGTCA
>JAETOL010000033.1 GCA_021771755.1 Lachnospiraceae bacterium
TTGTTTTTTCAATTCTTTGAGATCTTTTTCCAGTTTCTTTCGCCGATCAATCCTATCTTTAAGTTCTGCAACATCTTTAAAATCAATATATTTTTCTACACGCTTACCATTCCTGGTGATTCGATGATAATAGTATTCTTTATCTCTAATCTTCTTTTTTGTGATGCTACCTTCGGGCAATATGGCAATTTCCCGTTCAATCTCAGCAATTGCATTCATTAATTCTTCCTGACTCATAAGTAACACCTCCCAAGCTTGTTATACCCATTATACCCATATTTATTCATTTTATCAAGGGTATAACGGGTATAATATTATCTCAAGTTTGATCCAACAAAACTATTGATCGCCATCTTGGCTACCATTTCGTCGCAAATGAAAAGAAAGTGCTTTTCCCTTTATTTACTCTCCAGTGATTTGGCCAAAGTAGTTAAAAGTGCTGCCATCTCCGGATTGGAAAAGACTTTCGCCAGGAGCTCTGCATCCACATTTGTCGGAAGTTCTACTGTCTTTCCGGCCACATTGGCATGCATACTCGGATCCAGATTCTTCTTCTCGTAAAAGGCCTGCTCGAAGAGTTCCGCATTTTTTCTACGATCATCATCAATGATATGAGAGTATACATCGGTGACCATATTAATCTGGGAATGACCGGAGTCTCCCTGTACCGCCTTGATGTCACCGCCATTCAACTTAAGCTTATAGGTAACACTGGTATGGCGAAGACTGTGGAATACTACCGGCGGAAGATCATGTTCCCTGATCAGGTCATTTAAAGCCTTACGAATAGAAGAAGTACCAACCGGAAGCCCAAAAGGTGTTGCCATCACCAGATTATAATCCATAAAGCAATGTGCAAAAATCCCGACAGCTACAGCATGTTTTCCGGTTTTGGCATGCGTCCAGTCCATCCCAGACTCCTTGCCCATGTTTTATAGCTTTTCTTCTCTTCCGGATCATCACCGTTAATCGTCTCAAGGAATTCGCAAAAACCTCCAACACCACCAACATCATCCACAAGACTCATTCCATCCCAGGCAATGCAGATTGGTTTTTCCTTACGCTGAATCTCTCTCAACTTTTCCAGGAACTCTCCGTCTATTTGCTGACCAAAGGCATCTACAAACAAAGCTTTCTCGGGAACGAATCCATTTTTATCATGAAGCATATCGCCTTCTTCATCCCTGGCATAAACGGTTTTGTCATACCAGGCATTGGTGCAGGTGATTTTAATCTCCCACCCATCGCCATAGTCATATCGATAACACAATGCAGATAATGCCGGGATTGGTTCAGGATTATATTCAATACACAACATTTCCAATTCACGGTCCAGTTCCTCCATCTCCCGGAAATATGGAACCATGTCGATCGTCGGATTTCCATCTTCGTCAAAATGCGTTCCTGCCTCTTCAACGATCTGGTCCATACGGGCTGTCAGCTGTCTGTATTTTTTGATAATGTCCTTACGTTTTTTCTCAACTTGTTTCAGGGCGGCCTCTTTCTCCTGTTTCCATGAATCCCAATCTCCCTGTTCAGCCGGTGTTTTTAGTACAGTCCAAAGCATCGGGCGTTCCAGCATTTCCTCACACTGACCTTCCATGTAGACATTCCACGTTCTCTGATCTGTTGTTTTCTTCTGAATAGCAGGCCAGTCCTTTCGGAATCTGTCTACTTCAATCTGTGCAGGAATGTAATGCTCTCCCACGCCTTCATAGGAGTATGGTCCACAATACTTGGATTTCAGCCAGGTCTTAAAGCTTTCACCTTCCTCATAATCATCGTCCCAATATATATCTTCATAATTCTCACTTGGAAAACGAAAATACATACCAACCTGACGGGTCCACTCTTTTACCAATCCCCCATCTGTCATTTTTTTGAATTCATCCTCATATGGAACATAGCTATGAAGGTGGCTGTTTTGCCATCCAAAAGCTTTCATGATTGCATAATGAAGACCATGCAGTGTCATATTGCCCGGAACAATAAAATCTCTGGTAATTCCATCCTTCATTCTTCCGTATCTTCTAAGAACTTTCTTATGTTCCTCTGCGAAATATCCCAGGTCCAGTTCCAGATGAAGCTGCATTGCCATAGGAATCCGCTTCATCTCTGCTTCGATCATGTCCCAGAATTCTTTTTTCTCTTTCAGTAATCGCTCTTTTTCAGCTCTTAATTCTTCAAGAAGGCGCCGCTGCTCCTGAATATCATCCTGTTTCTTTTTTGAACGTGCTTCTGTATTGGTAACCTGATTTTTAGCTGCCTGCTGCATCCGTCCTCTATATTCCTCGCTTCGAATTGCTTCGTTGCTTCTGTCTTCCCCGCCATACTGCCCACGGGAATAGGGCATATAAGACTGAACATTCTTCTCTGATATAACAAGCTCCTCTGCTATTTCAGCTACACTTTTACCCAGAGCAAGCAGCTCTGCAACCTGATTACTGGTTTTGCTGTGCCACAGTCCCTCAGTAATCAGAACTCTTCGTACTTTGATCGGATATGTCCCCAGCTCTTCTGCTGTCTTCTTTACAGAACCCGTCTCTTTATAACTATCAATAATCTGCTGATATAACTCATCCATATATCAGGACCTCCTTCATGTATCTTAGGTGGCCTACCTTTTATTTATGATATCAGTATACGGCCGAGCAATTAACATGTCAACCTTACCTTTTAGTCATCAAAGAAATGCATTTCCAGGTTATATGAAGACCCGAAAATGCATATTTTACCACATTCACATTACCAGCGCTGCACCATGAATTTCACTCTCTCCTGCACGTCCTCACTAAAATCAGACAGATCCTCAAGACCAATCACCTCATCCTGAACCAACCGAACGAGATCGATCAGCATATCTGATTTGCTGACAGATAAAATAACTCCAGGAGCTTTGCGATCTTTTTTGATACGTTCTTCCAGTGCCCAGAATCGTTCAGAACCCTTCTTATCACAGGTCAGCAGCTCTACATATTCCTTGCATAAACGTTCCATATAACTTTCCTGCCAACCAGGAAGTTTCTCACGGAACAATTTCCAATCACGTTTTGATACTTCAACCATAATCTCACCTATAACCGATCAATAATTCTCAAGCACATCCTGCAGATATGCCTTATATTCAGCCTTCACATTATCCGGTCCCATGATCTTCATTCCGGATCCGATACCAGTTACCCAACCAAGGAACTGCGGACTTACTGATACCAGAACTCTGGTTTTGAAATGATCTTCTCCCTGCGGGATCAACCATACATCATGTCCAAAGCGATCGATGATAACACCGGCCAGTTCATTCCTGCATTCCAGCGTGACTTCCGCATCTACACCGCCGTACATTCCAAAGGTCTTCTTAGCGAATGCAGCCAGATCAAAGTTCTTGAAGGAATCTTCACCCTTACGATCTGTTTCCAGTATCTCTGTATTCTGCATCTTATCCACACGATAATGCTTGATAATTCCAGCCGCTGCATCATAAGCTACCAGATAATAATTCTCATCATCCCAGGTCAGTGCCCACGGGCTAACAACATAGAATGCACCGTCTTTCTTCAGTTTCAGTTCTTTCTTAACAGTCCACTCTGCATAATGGAACTTAATTTCCTTATTCTCGTAGATTGCAGTATGAATGTAGTCCACATTGTAATAAACAGTTTCATTCTCTGTCTTCGGACGGTTTACGATGAAAACATATTTGGAAAGCATTGCAGCATCCGTTCTACAGCAGAGCTTCTCTAATTTCATTATCAGTTCCTTGGATTTCTTCTCCGTAATAAACTTGGAGGATTGCACAGCATCTACCAGGAGCTTTAACTCAGGCAATTCAAAATCTCTGGCACCAATATAATAGCCAGGATTCTTTCCTTTCTTCTGCTGTATATCCAGTCCAAATTTATCAAGAATCTCCATCTCTGTATAAATAGTTCTTCGATCCGTACTGATGCCATATTCCTGATCCAGAATCGTGCATAATTCCGATGCGTTCAGCATGTGCGTATCATCGGTACGTTCCAGAAGGATTTCCATCAGGCTTAGGGTACGGAGCTTCTGATCAAAGAAAGCCATGGTATATCACCTCATATATCCTTTCGTTTTACTTATTCCCATAAGGAGCTTTCTCCTCTGCCACCATCTGCACACCTGCAGCCTGATTGCCAAAGTCCGGATAATAAACTTTGGCAGATTTTCTTGCCTGAATCTCACCGGTCAGTCGCTCCTTCAGAAGGGTATTTCTCCTGGTGACTGTCACGTTTCTCACTGCATAGAAAAGAGCCTTCTTCGTGCCGACCATCACCAGAATCTTCTTGGCCCGGGTAATACCGGTATAGATCAGATTCCTCTGCAGCATCACATAATGATTCATCAGCACCGGCATAACAACAATCGGATACTCGGATCCCTGGGCTTTATGAATGGTTGTTGCATAGGCATGCACCAGTTCATCCAGCTCGGTGGCATCGTACTCAATGCTCCGGCCATCAAAATTCACCAGAAGGGTACGATCCTGCATGTCTACAGATTCAATGATTCCGATATCTCCGTTGAAGACTTCCTTATCGTAATTGTTCTTGATCTGCATGACCTTATCATTTGGCCGATAAACAAATCCACTCCTTCGAAGGCCTTCTCCCTGAGGGTTCAAGGCTTCCTGCAGTGCCATGTTCAGATTGGTAGCGCCAACTACACCTCTTTGCATCGGTGTCAGCACCTGAATCTGACTGGCTGGTGTCCGATAATATCCCGGAAGCTTCTTATGTACCAATTCCACAATCTTCTTCGCTGCTTCCTCCGGGTCCTCCTGAGTCATAAAGAAGAAATCCGTATTCTTTCCATTGGATATATCCGGCATCTGACCGGCATTGATCTTATGTGCATTCATGATAATCCGGCTGGTCTGGGCCTGACGGAAAATCCTGGTCAGGCGAACCACCGGAAATACTTCACTGTCAATCACATCACGGAGCACATTTCCTGCACCAACCGATGGAAGCTGATCAATATCTCCCACCAGAATCAAACGCATGTGAGGCGGGATTGCTTTCATCAGCGCATTCATCAGAACAATATCAATCATAGAACACTCATCCACAATCAGAACATCACCCTCAAGAGGAGTTTCCTCATTTTTCTCATAGCCTTCCGGCGGTTTAAATTCTAAAAGTCGGTGAATGGTCTTTGCCTCCAAACCGGTAGCTTCCGTCATTCTCTTGGCAGCACGTCCTGTAGGGGCTGCCAGCAATATATGCAGTCCAAAGGCGCGATAGGCTGCGATGATTCCCTGGGTTGTGGTGGTTTTTCCTGTACCCGGACCACCGGTAAGCACCAGGACCTTTGCAGTCGCTGCCCGGCGGATGGCTTCCACCTGCACCTCATCATATTTCATATTTACAGTATTCTGGATTTTCTCAACATCCACAGACAACTCCGGATTACCGGTATCCTGTCTGGCCTTCATAAGAGAAACCCATAGTCTGTCTGCTGCCGGTTCTGCAGCCAGTTTTTTTAATTTATTGGCAACACCAACCTCCGCAAAATAAAACGGAGGCAGGTAGATGCATTCTTTTTCAATCTCTTTAGCCGCATCTTCCGGAATAACCTCATCCGGCGCAAACTGAGGAACCATAATCTTCTCACGGATCAGTTCTTCATCCTTCAGCATCTGATCCATGGTCATAATGATGCTGGTATCCTCCGCCTCCAGAAGCGCTGATGCTTTCTTGATCAGCTGATCACGTTCTGCATAAACATGGCCTTCATCTGCCAGCTCACTTAAGGTATACATGATACCACTGCGCAGACGGATAAATGCCTCCTTGTCAATCCCAAGCTTCATGGCAATGCTGTCGGCCGTCTTAAAACCAATTCCCCAGATATCATCCGCCAGGCGAAATGGATTCTCCTTAACCTTCGGAATGCTCTCATTGCCATACTGACGATAGATCTTCGCTGCAAATGCAGTGCTCACACCATGATCCTGTAGAAAAAGCATAACATTCTTGATCTCCTTCTGTCGTTCCCAACTCTTTGCAATCTTATCGACACGCTTCTTTCCGATACCGGGAACCTCCAGGAGCCGCTGCACATCCGTCTCGATGATCTCCAGCGTATCAGTACCGAATTGCTGCACGATCTTCTTGGCGAACTTCGGTCCCACACCCTTGATCAGGCCGGAGCCAAGATACTTCTCAATACCAAAAACTGTGGCAGGCATGGTCTCTTCCCAGCTCTCCGCCAGGAACTGTCTGCCGTATTTGGCATCCACCTTCCAATTGCCATCAATCAGAAGCACGGATCCAACATTGGCATCCACAAGATTACCTACGACCGTAACCAGGTCATTATAGTTCTTTACGGCGCACTTAAGGACCGAGTACCCTGTTTCAGGGCTTTGATAAGTTATACGTTCTACAACGCAGCGTATCCTAATCATCCTGTCTCACCTGCCTTTATTATGATTTTGCTTATGCCTATATACTGTTATTCACAATCTGTTCCAAATGTGCTGCAATGAATTCCTGCGCTTTCTGAGAATACATGACAATTTGATATGATTGTCCATATGCCGATGTTCGTTCCTGCATATAAAGCCCAAAATCTATTCCCAATTCAGTTGCTTCCGGATGGAGTTTTCCTGTGTATTTGTCCTGAACATCGATTAAATATCCTTTCCGTTTCAGCCAATCTGTTACTGGTTTTGTACCGATTCCCCGCACATTTGGATCAAGTGCCAATCCTTTCAGCCTGTTCATAAAATGAGCGATTGAAGTATCATCTACATATTCAAACCCGGAAAGACATTCAAACGGAAATGGGGACTTTGACGGTTTAGATACCCGTCCGCCGATCCTACCATCATTTTCCTTAACTGCAGTGAGAACCTCTTTTACAAAATACATACACCGGATCACATTCGGATTGTTTAATACGGAATCCTCTTCCATAGGTTTATTATTAACAGGGTTCTTGCCATCAGCAATACGTTCAATATATTTCATGGCAACTTCCAACTTTTGCATATCAATCTGCATCATCTTACTTCACCACCTTAATGGTCCATTTCATTTCTCCATTTTAGTTCATATACTGTCTGATTTTATCAATCAATGTAATATCTGCCGGCAGCCAGGCAACACTCTCTAACTGATCTTTGGTAAGCCATTTTGCCGCCTCAGCCTCTTTGAGTTCCAGTTGACCTGTGACAACTTCAGCCCAAAAACAATCCATAGAAAGATGGAATGTCGGATAATCATATTCTATCGTATCAATTAATTCTCCAACCTTGATTTCCGTGCTAAGTTCTTCCATGATTTCTCTTTTCAATGCCTGCTGCGGAGTTTCACCTGGCTCTACCTTTCCACCAGGAAACTCCCATCCGCCTTTCAGGTCACCATAGCCCCTGGCGGTTGCAAAAATCTTATTCTTTCGCTCCATATCGTTACAAATAATGGCTGCGACTACTTTAATTGTCTTCATATTATTCCTTCGTCAATCCAAAATCATATTGCAGATATTCTGGTAACTCATTCTCCATATGAATATCAAACAGGTATGTTCCATTATCCCCGTCTGTCTTGCGAGGATTCGACATCTTTCCTTTTCCTACATAGGTAAATGGAAGAACCAAACCATTCTCGGTGGTCATCTTGCGGATAAATACATGTGCAAATGTGCTCTTCATCAGTTTTTCAAGATGTGACTGCGGGAGATTTGTCATAGACTCCCACTGGAACAAATCCGGTTGCAGGAATTTATCCTTATAATTGAGCTTATTTGCTTCCTCCAGATCCTTTTTCAATGATGCGAAAATCACAACATAATCATCATAATAGTAGGTTCCTACCATAATATTTCCAGGATTCTTCAGGAGCTTTAATTGCACCTGATCCATTCGGTAATTCAGCCAAAGCTTAAAGCCCGTCTCATTTCCATTGTCAATTACATAGCGTATCAAACCATACTCGATGAGATCCTGCATATACTCCAGAAGCTGATCATCCATAGGTACAGACAGTCTCAGAATATCCTTGTCTTTTTCAACAAACTGCAGATATGTCAGTGCATGCTCCAGCTCTGCCGGAACGAATCCTTGAACCGTTTCTGTCAGGTACATTACTATATCCCGATATGTTTTCGGTCCGTCGAGCAGTAGCTTCACGATCTGATACTCATGTACACGCACAAGTGGAAGCAACCCAGACAGATAATTGATAAAATCTATCTGTTTCTCCGTGAAAACCGGCAGGTTCTCCTCGCCGATACCTCTGAGGAAATTATAGTAGCTGCAGTTCTTCTTTCCCCTCGTCTTAATGCTCATAAAACGAATCAGATCCGGAGCACAGTCATTGTTGATATAATCTACATGACGCGGATAAAATTCCGATCCGATGTATTTTTTGAAATTGAAATAATCCTGCTTCAGATATTTCAGAGCGTTGAAATTCTCTTTATCAATGTATTCCAGGATCTCTTCCTTGCTCAAATCATCAATATGAATCTCTACACCGTAATCTGCCAAACCAAGAGCCGTAAAATCATCCTGCACTAATGATGCAAGCAATCTTTTCTCCATAACAAAGTTCTCGGATAAAGACCCCAACGCAAAAGCGATCTGCACACTTCGCTTATAGCTATTGCCGATAAAGTCCAGCACGGTAACATACTCCTTATTTGTATATTTACGCAAGCCACGGCCAAGCTGCTGAATAAAGATCGTCGTAGACTCGGTTGGTCTAAGGAACAGCACCATATTCACACCGGGAATATCGACACCTTCATTCAGGATATCCACCGTGAACAGGATCTCAAGATTATGAGCATCATTTTGCAAATCATTATAAGCTCTGACACGCTCACCGATATCATTACGGCCAGTCAAATAAGCGGTATGATACCGCTCTCCCAATGCTTCACACATCATTCTGGCATGGGTAACATTTCTACAGAACGCAAGTGCCTTCAGCTTTCCTTGTGGACGATGCCTCTCAATCTGCTCGGCAATAAAATCGCAGTGATCTTCCTTTGCCATCTGCGCAATCATTCTGCGTTCTTCATTTCCAGTCAGCCCATAATCCACCAGCTTGTCTCGAATACCAAAATATTTAAACGGAACAACCAAATCATTTGCGATTGCATCACGCAATCTTAGCTCATAAGGAACATTATGGTCGAATAATTCGAAAACATCCTGGTTGTCCAAACGTTCCGGTGTAGCAGTCAAACCAAGTAAGAATTCCGGTTCAAAATAACCGATAATCTTTTTATAAGTCTCTGCTGTGGCATGATGACACTCATCAATAATAATGTAATCAAATTCATTCTTTGAGAATAGCTCCAGTGTTTTGCACATGGTAATGTTCGTGGCAAATACAAAATCTGCATCCGATTCTTTACTGGTACCGCTATAGATTCCATAGGATACATTTTTACCGAACACCTCTTGGAAGGTCTCCAGGGATTTTCTCAAAATAGAGCCTTCATGTACAATGTAAAGCAATCTCTTCGGGTTGAAATTCAATGCATCAAAAGCTGCCAGATAAGTTTTTCCACTACCCTGATATGTCAAGTAGTTGACAGCAACTTTTTGAAAAACTTTTGCTTGAAAATAAAGGCTTTTTGCACCGCATCCTTCTAAAATCCTATAAAGCGTGTTCCAAAAATGTCAGAAAATCGGCTTATTTGTGTTAGATAAATGCATTATTCTATGACGCTATTTTGTCTTCCTCAAACAGCTTTTTCAATTCATTTTCCTGCATTCCCATTCTGGTTAAAAAACAGGAATATGCCAGTGCCATTAACGTGTAAGATGCTGTTGCAATAACTGAATCTACCGTGCGGTATCTTCCATGTGTAATGTCGTTTCTATATTTTACAAACGCAATCACATCTTCTTCTGTACAAGACAACGAAGTTCTTGTTTTCAATATGTCCATAAAAATCTTATTTTTCTCATATAATAAATAGATTTTTCTACTGTTGGCCATTCCCCAATGTGACATACTGCTACCAATCATATCATAAGTTTTGTCTTCTAACTTTCCCTCTGATTTTCTATGAGCCTTTATAACCTTTTTTATCTGCCGGATTAATTCCTTCAAATTTTCATTTTCATCATCTTTCAGATCTTTGACAAAATCCAATTCACATTCTATCGAAGAGCAGATATTTTTTACCTTATCATCTGTTAATACGGCATAATCAGAATCCGAATCCGCATAGAAATCCATTAAATACGTTGCCTTTCCTTCCGCATCAGCAGAAACAACTGCATGCAGATTTGAAATACAATCACCAAGATAATCAAACAAAATATTATTCCTATATGATTTATTCGTAAACTGATTATACTTATAATCGATAAATGCATCCGCAAAGCATAGCCATTTTTGAGTTTCTTCATCTACTTGGAACAGTCTAACTGCATCAAAGCCAACATTTTTTCTATTAGTAAGCAGTCTGCATATATCTATAAGTACATTGTAGATTAACTTGATTTCTGCAAGTAATAATTCAGATGGAAACTCATATCGTATAACCAAATCCATCTTGGATGGACTGGTTTCTGATGGAGTGTTCCAAATAATCAACTTACAATCATAATCTTTTATTTTAAGCTCATATTCCTTCCTTGATTCTGGATATGTTTTAATATAGCTTTTTTGTTCATCATCATACTTTGTCTCTATTCTGGTCTGCTCATATAAATTATTGAGAGTACCGCCAATAAATTCAATAGCTTGAAATTTCGTCATATCATATCGACAAGCATTTGCTCTACTCACTATATAAATCCCTGGTCTCAGTTTATAATTAACAGAAATTTTACGTTCCTCATAACCGGTATACAATGCCAACTGATATCCATCAGCGGTATATCCATGCAAAAAATGATCTGGTGATTTTAAGTCTCGTTTCATTACATCTGCAAAAATACCAACACCTTCTGAAATAAAATAAAAGATTTTATCTTGAGCATGAAAATATATTTTTCCCTTGTCTTGAATAATAAACCCTGTAAAATTTTCAGTATTTCTTTGAATCATTACATTCTTCACATCCTCATTTAATAATCATTTTCCAAAACTCTCAATCCTGTTGAGAGTTTTTCACTTCTTCCTCCGCCATGTCATACAATTCAGCCAATTTCCTCTGCAGGATACTCTTATCAATCAGTTTTGTCTTGTACTCAGCGATCATTGTCTGAGATAAACTTCTGCTCAAAGAGTATTCCACAACATCTGTATCTGCATTTTTGCAAAGAATCATTCCAACACTCGGATTCTCTTGTGGCTTCTTAACATCTCTATCCAATGCTTCCAGATAGAAATCCATCTTGCCCATATACTCAGGCTTAAAATCATCAATTTTTAAATCAATTGCAACCAGACACTGCAGTTCCCTATGATAGAAAAGAAGATCTACATAATAATCATTATTTCCAACCTGAACGTGATACTCTTCATCAATAAAAAGGAAATCTCTGCCAAATTCAAGCAGAAATTTCTTCATATTTTTCAAAATTGCTTTTTTCAGGTCATACTCTTTATATGGCTCCGGAAGATCCAAAAATTCCAACATATACATGTCCCGGAGCACACCTGTAACATTTTTGCTCTCAATCGCTGATGGAGCCTTACCATTTGATAAAAGCAGACGCTCATAATATCCACTGTCAATCTGTCTTGCCAGTTCTTTTGCCTTATATTTCTCCTTGGAAGCCAGTTTCAGATAGAATTCCTTTTCTTCATAGCTTTTAGTCTTGGAAATAATATGCATATTATTTGACCATGTATTTTCTCTCAACAGCGTTGAGAGTTCTGGCCTGTCCTTATATGTTTCATAAAATTGTTTCATCCTCCAGATATTCTGTGATGAATAGCCTCTGATGCCAGGCTCTCTGCTAAGGATATATTCAGACAAAGCTTTAACTGTAGATTTTCCCCAGCCATTTACTTCAATTTGTTTTGAAACATACTCTCCAATAGCCCAATATAATTCTATGATAGTGGAATTGACCTGGTATTCCGCTTTCTGTTTTGCCGAATAAATCATTCCAAGCACATCATCAAATAATCCTACGATTTCAATTTCGTTCATACTTTATTCTCCCCTCTTTACATAGGTAAGTTCGATGTCGTAGCCAAGTGCTTCCATCATCTGCACAAAAGTCCGGTTGATCACACCATCCGATTTCTTGATTACACGATTTACATACGCTTTAGTCGTATCAATTTCTTCTGCCAGTTTCACCTGTGTCATTCCATTCTCTATACATTTAACTTTTACATCTACTTCAATATTATTTTTAACCACACTGTTCACCTCTATCGTATAGATCAGTTATCTTTTTCGTATAATTTATAGTACATCATTTATGACATTTTTTCAATCAAAAAAGAGGCTCACCACCTAAGCAGCAAGCCCCCATAAATCAATATTTACTTCCATATTACCCGGACATCATTGCCTGGATGAATCTCAATACTCTCGATATATTCATCCATCAGTTCCGGTGTCAGCTTCATCACTGGAAAACTCTCATGCACCTTCAAACGACTATACTCCCTGACCTTATCCTCAGCCAATGAAAGCTGTTCCCTAAGTCCCTCATACTTCTTCCTGAGCAGTTCCAGCTGATCCGTTGATGAATCATAGCTTTCCTTTTTTCCCAAAGCATAAGCTTCAAAATCTGCCATTCTCTTTTTCTTTGCATTCTCGACAGCCTTTTCAGCAGCCCTGCACTCTTGCTTTAACACCTCCACTGCTTCAACAGCCTTGTCCTTTTCTTCCTGCAGGAGCCGGTCAGACTCTCCCAGTTCCATAATATGCTGCTGCAGCTGGAACAGAATAACCTCTTCCAGATAAAAATCCTCTATACGTTTCACACATCCATCAAGCTGATAAACATTCACTCCCGAACACCAGTAGTAATGATGCCCAGAAATATTATGTCTCAGATTCCTTCCGCAGCCTCCACACTTCAATCTGCCAACCAGTATATGCCTCTGCTGCTTTCCCCGAGGACGCCGCCTCTTCCCCAATCTCTCCTGTACTTTATCAAACACTTTTCTGTCTACAATCGGCTCATGATGGTTTTCTTTAATAATCCACTTTTCTTGGTCCGTTACCTGTTTATCGATTCCAATCTTCTGGCATTCATAAATTCCCTGCACCAAATCACCAACATATGCCCTGTTCTTAAGCATACGTGTCATGGAAGTATTCTGCCATAAATACACACCACCCTTAGGCTTAAATTTACGGATGCCTTTTTCTGTCCAGATCTGTGCAGGTGTCTTTATACCTTCTTCATTAAAGATCCGTGCAATCTCCACTGTGGACATTCCATCTGCATACATGGCAAACATACTTCTTACTATCTCAGCCTCATCCTCAGCTACGACAAACTTATGTCTGTCCTTTGGATCCTTAGCATATCCAAATGGCGGCTCTGCCCCAACGAACTTTCCCTGCTCTTTCATGGATCGCAGGGATGCCTTAATCTTCACAGACAAATCCTTACTGTACAGGTCATAAAGCAGATTTTTAAAATTCACATCAATATCAGCCACATTGCCAACATACTGATCACTGTCATACTTGTCATTGATAGAAATAAACCGTACCCCCATAAACGGAAATATCTGCTCCAGATACGACCCCAGTTCAATATAATCCCTTGCGAACCGCGAAAAATCCTTCACGATAATACAGTTAATCTCAAAATTCTTTACCCTGTCCAGCAATTCCTGAATGCCAGGGCGTTCAAAATTCGTTCCGGTATATCCATCATCCGCAAACTCATATACCTTAGCATCTGGAAAATGCTCCCGGACGTAATCCTGGAGCAAAAGCCGCTGCATGGATATACTGTTGCTTTCCTCATGGCTGAATTCATCTTCTTTGGAAAGTCTCATATAAATCGCAATATTCATCATAATCTGACACCGCCTTCCAGACCATTCACTTCCTTACCGGAATAAGCAAAATGAATCACTACTCTTTTATCCGGATAAACATCAATCCTCTCAATCAGTGCATGCATCACTTCCGCTGTCAAAGGTGTTCCCTTCCTGCACTTCATCAGAGTTCTGAGATAATGATTTCTCTTTTCAGTCTTTCCATCAATCTCAGCCAGCCTTCTGGAAAGAATCTTCTGTCTGTCCTGCAGTTTCTCAATTTCCTTTTTCCGTTTCTCTGCCTTCTCCATCATGGCGGACTCAGAAAATTCCCCAAGACGATATTTCATATAATCCTCACTGCCGGACTTCTTAATCTGCTCCACCTTGTAAACAACATCCTCGATTTCCTTCTCCAGCTTTTTCTTCTCTGCTTCTGCCTGATGCCTGCTTGCTGCCACCAGGTCCTTCTGCTTCAAAGAAGATAATGAAAATTCTCTTTCCAGTGCTTCTTCCACCAGACGATTCAACACAATCAAAGAAATCCTTTTGTTATCACATTTTCTGTCATCAATAGTATCCCTGTTCGTGCAGCGGTACTGATAGTTTCTGACTTTACCGCCGGAACGATTTGTCAGGCCACATTCTCTGGTGAACTTACTGCCGCATAGTCCGCAGTAAAGCAGATTCTTATAAATATCCTCTTCCATCGGAAGATTTCTTGATGAACCGGAAGAAAACTTCTGAGAACGTTCCTCAAACTGTCTTGCCACTTTCTGAAATACTTCTTCTGATATGATAGGTTCATGATTACCCTCACGTACCTTCAGTTCTCCTGTAAGAACCTTCGTACTGGTTCTTCCACTGACACGTTCTCCATCCTTCTGTTCACAGATCAGATAACCGATATAGGCACAATTATTCAAAATCTGATTCAGCGTTGCCTTATGCCAGTTATGAAGTACCTCACCGTCCTGCTGGTACACATGCTTATATTTCCTATGGTCACCCGGTCTGTGGATTTTCTCGGAATAAAGCCATTCAATCAGATCCGCATAGGTTGCACCGTTCAGATATCTTGCAAATATCTCACGGACAACTGCTGCCGCTTCCTCATTCACAACCAGAATCCTTCGATTGCCCTCTTTTACCACATCATACCCATAAACAGGATGACATCCGGAAAAACTTCCTCTCTCAAACTGCTTTACCCTGGAACTTCTGATTTTTACGGAGATATCCTTTGCATAAAGTTCATTTACAAGATTTTTAAGCTGAACGCTTAATGTCTCCGGGTCTCCGTCCATATTGTCAAAATTGTCATTGATGGCAATGAACCGTACTCCAAGAAACGGAAAAATCTTTCCCAGATAATTTCCCATTTCCAGATGATTTCTTCCAAATCTGGACAAGTCCTTCACGACAATACAGTCCACTTTACGCATACGCACATCTGCCATCAACCGTTCAAAATCATCTCTCTGGAAGTTGGTGCCTGTCTTGCCAAGGTCACTGTAGCATCCGAACAGTTCCAGATCCTCCTGAGTACGGACATACTCCCTGCACTGTTCCAGCTGATTTTCAATGGACTCATTCTTTCTGTCAGTTCCATCAACCGATAATCTGGCATAGATGCCTACTGAATAAATCTTATCCTTCTTTACAACGGTAGATGTCTGCTTCTTTTTTGATGTACGTGTCATCAGCCCACCTTCCTTTCTGCTTCGCTCTGTTTCAGAAAGTCATAGAGCATTCCAACCTTTAAGAAATGATTCTGGTGTCTGAGAACCACATGGACTCTCTTATCCCCATACACAAAAATCTTTTCCACCAGATGTACCAATGCAGTTCTGTTCAAAGACTCAAGCTGTAAAATATCCTTGTACTGCTCCAGCTTTACTCCTGCCTCAAGACCATTTTTGAAAAGCTCCTTAAGATTCTCCATCTGCTTATCCAGATCAGACTGGATTTCAGAATACTTTTCTTCATAGATGGCAGAAAATGTCTTGAAATCATCCTCTAAGATAATCCCCCTCTTATAATCCTCATAAAGAGCGGCACGAAGCTTCTTATATTTCTCCTGCTCCGCCTTCAGGTCAACAATCTCCTGATCAAATGCCACAATATCGTCATAACGCATATCCAGATCCTTAACTCCGGCAATCACAGTCATCTGTTCCAGGATCAGTTCGATACGGCTCTTAATACCATACAAAACCAGCTTGTCCAGGTCTTCCTGCAGAATACTGTGTCTGCTGCACTTGCCATTCTTATTGTAATTAGAACAGATAAAACGAACGGTAGTCTTTCCTTTATATCTGCCCACCCGTCTGGTCATCGGTTCACCACAGTCACCACAATAAAGGATTCCGGAATATAGGTGGGATGTATCTTTCCCATCACTCGAACGACAGTCAGACATCAACAGCTGCTGCACAACATCAAATAAATCCTTTGAAATGATTGCCTCATGCGCATTCGGAATTCTTACCCATTCATCTGCAGGTTTTGCAACTGATTTCTTGACCTTGTAATTCACACGCTCTGATTTTCCCTGCACCAGTGTACCGATGTAAGTCTCATTCATCAGAATCCTTCTGACAGCAACTGCAGACCATTTGCCGCGCACATTTGTCTTAAAGCCGGTACAAAAGTTCTCACCATTGGATTTCTTATATTCCATAGGTGAAAGCACACCCATGCCATTCAGTTTCTCAGCAATCGCTTCAAAACTGTAGCCTTCCACTTTCCATTCAAAGATACTCAGCACAATCCCGGCTGCATATCTGTCCACGATCAAATGGTTCTTATCATCAGGATCTTTCCTATAACCATACATAGCAAAGGCTCCAATATATTGACCGCTCTCACGCTTCATTTTCTGCTGGCTTTTGACTTTAATGGAAATATCCCTGCAGTACGCATCATTGATGAAATTCTTTACCGGAAGCACCAGTGATTCTTCATTGAAATCAGCTGTCAGTGAATCATAATTGTCATTAATAGCAATGAAACGCACCTCATACTCCGGAAAAGTCTTCTGGATCAGTCTGCCTGACTCAATATAATCTCTTCCTAATCTGGATAAATCTTTGACTATGACACAATCAATGTGACCTGCCTTGATATCTTCCATCATCCGCTTAAAGGCAGGTCTGTCAAAATTGGCACCGGACCATCCGTCATCCACATAAAAATCAAAAATCTCCATGTTCTTCTGTTTTCTGATATAGCCACGGATAATGTCCCTTTGAGATGTGATACTGTTGCTCTCTGCCTTACCTGCTTCCCCATCATCCCTGGAAAGTCTGAGATAGACAGCAACATTATAGAATTCTTTTGCTTTCATAAATGTCAGCCTCCTTAATAATGTCAGTCAGGTATCCGTCCTACGGGATACGACCACAAAACCAGGCGGCTGATTTAGTCCCTGTCACAAAGATACCTTCATATTGATCTGATTTGTATATACCAAAAACAATTTTTTTACAGAGGAATTCTTGTCATTCTCTTTGCAAGCTGGATCATCTTATCCTCCAGAGTTTCCTCAGAAGTCCTGGAATAAGTAACTGCCAGAATGTACTCCCCCACATTCTCCGCATATGGATTCCTGGTTTTTTCCAAAAACTCCAGCATGCGAAGATTGGCAGGCTTTGTTTTATCAAAAGTTACATCCCCGGCATTATCCAGATTCTCTCGTTTCAGTTCACGGATGTCTGTATCCTCTAATCTCTGCAGCTCTTCTACCGTTACAACCATAGTGCTTACCTCCCAAAATGTAGTGAGACACTGTCTCCTATGGATGTAAGGAAAGTTAGCTGTCATTTGACCAACACGAAGGCAAAAAAAAGTGAAATATCTGCATTACACAAATATCCCACTCAATATCTATTTCATTATGATGGTGCCAATACCGCTTTGTCAGGACACCAATAATCTTCAAGCTCTTTAATAACTGCTACTTGTGTGTCCCCATTCTGTTCTATTGTTCATACCCATAAGATATCTCGCTGATAACACCGTCAAAGTAAACAAAATCCCCATCGGGATAATTCCAAACAGCTTGAAATCTTGTAGGGTACTTAATACCGTTTCCGGAAAGCAGATAATCACTGCACAATGCAGACCACGGTATATATTCCATACTCCCATCTGTTCCCCGGGCCGCCCCGTCATTTGTGGAAAAAGAAATCATTTCGTACTGTTTATTAAAGGTAAATATACCACTTGCCGTTTGTCCTTCGCAGCTGATTGTTGCCCGTACCTCAAATTCGCTTATTTCCTCAAAAGTGATATAGTCCTGCAATAGAACAGTAGGGGCAAATAAACTTTCTGCAAGAAAAGTCGCAAGACAAGCCTTATCCATATCTGCGCCTGTTTGGTCGAACAATGTAATCGCTTTTGCGATCACGCCTTTCATGCCTCCGGTTCCATTTTGATAATAGTCGTAACCCTCAAAAGGAATACCGAACATACTGCTGTCAATGAGTGCCATTCTGCAAGGCTCATTTATAAAGTTGTACTGTGTATAATCGATCGTCAGAGCAGGACCATTTCTTCCCTGTAAAAAATCAACATTGTTGTATTCCATTTTTAGATATGACATTTTCTGTGTCCCGATATATCCGCAATTTTCAATGTATTTTTGAATGGCAGTCGGCAAATGTGAAAAATCCTTTTCTGTAAATATTTCATTATCAACCGATAGCTGGTTTTCAGCCAAAAGCGCAGCTATATCATTTTGAAATTGTTTTTTGACAGGTGAATAAGAAATGTTAAACCATATCAGCATTGCTCCGACAATAAAAAGCAGTACGCACAATGCAGTAAACATTTTTCTTTTCCTCACTTTCTTCATCGGTCTAATTCCTCCGCATATTTTTCCACTCGTTCCATACCTGCAAATAATTTAGCGTAAAGACAGAAAAGCTGCTTTATTTCGTCCTCACTAAAATCTGAAAATAGTAATTTCAAAGACTGTAAATGTCGCTCCCCCATTTCTTCGGCATATTGATCTGCTTTATCGGTTAGCTCAATGCGGACAGAATTATTCTCCCCTGACAGTAAACAGACAAATCCTTTCTTTTCAAGAGCTAAAGCTAATTTTTTTATGTTCTGTCTTGAACATCCCATAAGGTTTCCGACATTCGTTAATGTACGCGGCTCCGGGCAGCAAGCTGTCATTGCAAGTAACAACCATTGCTTCATGGATATTTGTGTCTGGAGTTTTTCTCCCGCTGTCTGCATACGGTTTTGTAGAACAAAGATACTTGAAAATATCGCCTGTACCCTGTGTTCGGTATCGCTGCCGTATTCTTCAAAAATTTCATCCATTTTCATCTGTCTGTCCTCCAATCTGAATAGTAACTTGTTACTGTCTTCCACAGTATAGTAACTTGTTACCGCTTTGTCAATAGATTTTTCCACACTTTCATTCAATTTTCATATTTCCGTTTTATACTCCTACTTCAAATCCATTCTTAAAAAAGAAGGTAATATCACCCTTTGTCTTAATGACCACTTTCTGAACAAGGCTGCTCCAAATACCCTCATCGAACTCTTCTATCAAAGTATCCTGCTTTTCTATAAAAAATAAGCCTACAAAACATCTGCGTATGCAAATGCTCTGCAGGCATCAACCACTTACGGCAATTCTCCATTCTGCCGAATCTTATTCGATTACACTCTTTCCGCAAAGTCCAGCGATATCCATCCGGCCCCGGACTTCAACCTTCCCCATCCTTTATCAGCGCCGTTCCCCGCTCTGATTTCCACGATGGTAAAACTTCCAACACCAGTATACTTCCCGGTCTTTGCTGTATTCGTCCCGGCACCCTTCCTGATATTCAGATCAGGAATGCTCACTCTCACCATAAAAGGACACTCCCCATTCGTTATGCCATTTCCTGTATCACTCACCGGATACACAGCCTCACCATCCCAGTCAAACACTGTATACCCCGGATGCTTATCAGCCTCAGCTTTCGCATTCTCCAGCACAGTATATGCCCCCAGCTGGGAAGCAGCATCTGCCCATGACTGCCTCACACGGTAATACTTTTCCTCTGCCACAGGAGCATATGCACTCTCCTCCACATCAAACTGTGTCAGATTCCACCTTTCGATAATCTCACAAATCTTCTCCACATAAGTCAGACTGGTAGCATACCCGCCATTCTTAATGATCTGAGCAGCCTTTTTATAATCCATGCAGCCCTTAATCCCTTCATATCTTTTCCTGCTGCCTTTCATTGCCCCAAGCAGGTATGCACTATGATCTGCAATAGATTCAGCCACTCCCGGATACTTTCTGAAATCAGCCGTAATAGTTTCATAGCTTCCATCCGGATTCTGCTCCTTAGTCTTCTTAGTATAAACAGAAACACCATCCCAGGCAGAACCATTCCAGCCGTTTCCAGACAGACTCTTCTTCATCCCAAAACAATTATTCGCATTCTGAGCCAGTTCGCTCTTACCATACCCGCTCTCCAGAATAAACTGAGCCATAGATACGGATGCCAGGATTCCACTCTTTTTCTGATCAGCAGTAAACAAGGCTCCGACTTTGTCCACCACCTGTGCCTCCGTCAAAGCCTTAAACTCTGCAGCCTGAATACCCGTGGGAACCTTCTCTTCGGAACCCATAACTTTCTTTACATCTTTTCTGAACCCGTCCATCGTGTAACCCATGCCCAACTGATTCCACAAATGCTCCGGATCTCCATGATTGGATGCAATTCCTCTGGCATGTCCTTCCCGGTGAGAAATAACCACACCATCCTCCAGCGGATCCAGCTTATACTTTTTACAAAGCATCGCAAACAGCTCCACCGCTGTCTCATATGTTCTCTTTGCCGCTGCCTTAGCTTCTGCCAGATCAGTACAGGTAAAATAACTGCCGCCGGTATACTTAATGCATGCCGGTTCACACATCTCAATCCCGATATGTGTATTATTCCCGGAACCATTCAGCCCTGAACCACAGTGCCATCCCCTGTGATTCCAGGGTAGTGTCTGATACACTTTTCCATCAATTCCATCAATAAAACCATGCACACAAGCATTCCCATAATCCGCCCGATTCCAGCTGTTGATAAAGACTGATGCGTTCAGCTGCGGACAACCCACAGAATGCAGCATCAGCCCCTGCACTGTTATCTTTTTTCCTGCCTTATAACATGGATTCCTGGTCAAAATACTTTCCACAATCCTCATCTTACTCACCATCCTTTCCATTCTCCTGATCATCATCCTCAGCCCGGTCATGCAGCTGCTCCAGAACCGCTTTCAGCCTTGACGGAATCGGCAGTCCCAGGTGCCCTGCATTTTCCAGAAGGCTCACACCCTCATTAGACAGATAAAAGAAAATCACTGCCGTCCGCAGCACACTTCCATTCCCAATGATCTGCACATCCAACACATTGGCAATACCTACCATCATAAAAATCAGTACCTTCCGGCAGATACCTTTAAATCCAACCTCACTGGAAAGCTTCTGATCTGCCGCCGCACACATCACCCCGGTGATATAATCCATTGAGACAAACACCACCAGTGCAAACAACAGGCCGTCACATCCGCCCAGAAAATATCCCAGCCATCCCCCTACCATCGTAAATACCGCCTGAATCATGTTCCAAAATTCCTTCATCGAAAATTCCTCCCTTTCGTGTTCTGTTGTATGAAAAAAGCAGCTGTCTCTCACTTTTTCAGAAACATCTGCTCTCTCCATCAATCATAAACTTCTGTTATCTCTTTTCCATCAGACCGATGACTCTTCCGTCAGTGTGTAGGTGATCTTCATCGTCTTATCCGTGGTCTTCACCACCGCCGAACTCAAGTTATTGATCGTTGCCAGATATGGTGTCAGCAGATACACATTCCGGTACTCGTTACCATAACTGCCGCCCCAGCCGATTAAAAATTCCTTATACTGAAACAGCTGTGTAGCAGAGTCATTCAGCCTTTCACTCCCCTGGGTATGAACAATAGTATCATCCGCCAACACCTGGAAATCACCGCCAACGATGATATTCCCGATCAGTGTCATATACACCTCACAGGTGCCTGTCGCACCCAGCGGCTTCCACTTGGAAGTAAAGCCAAAATCGATCAGTGTTACATCTGCAGAATTCGCCAGATTGATCTTGTAAATCCCCTTCTTGTTATAGGCAGGGACATACAGATATCCGTTTCGTACACAGCATTTGATCGTGCGTTCCGGGTAAGAGGAACTGGGATCCCGTTCCCCCACCGGCATCAGCTTCGCATTGGACAGCGTCCACTGTCCTTCCTCCATGGAATAGTCATCCTTTTTGATCTTCACCCACACCATCGCGGCGCTTCCTGATGAGTTGCCCACATTAGAAAATCCATACCAGTAGCCGTCATGCCCGTCCATGAATTCCCCATACAAAGTATAATCACCAAGAAACTTGAAGGTCTCTGTGGTGACCGCCGTATCATCCAGAACTACATAGGTGCTGTCATCGATCTTCTCATTCAAACCCACACTAAAAATCGGGATCCTCACCTTCCGGATCTTCACTGCCGAATTCTCAAAAGTCAGGGAATACACCAGATCCTTTTCAAAATCCATCTCTACAGCTTCAAAAAGCACCAGCTGCCTTGCTTTTGACATGGAACCAATATCCACTTCCTTCAAAAGCAAAAAGGCACTGGCATCCCCGATCAGGCTTCCAAGTCCGTTTTCACCGCCCTGCTTGCTGGTAAGTGCCACCGCGGCAATGGTGCCGTTCCCCTGGCTCGGTGTAAACTCCCAGACGAACTTATAACCATTATCCAAAGCCTTGCTCTCTGTCAGATTCAGGCTCCCCCTTGCCGTGTTGGCCGTAGAATTCACGTTGTTTGACGCATACGCCACCGGCAGGTTGTCCAATGACGGGTAAATATTATCTGCTTTCTCTTCCAGTGCCTTTGAAAAAAGCAAAATCCCACCGATCATGTTGGGACAGATGGGCAGAAGATTTCCCGTCCACACCATGCCTGTCGAATAATCCGCTTCACAATAAAAAACACCCATGGGATTCGTCCCAAGAATGTCATTTACCGCATTGGTTACCATATTTTCTTCTGTGATCGTGGTGACTTCCCCGGTATTCACATCCGTCAGTTCCATCACCATCGTTCCCTTCAATTTCATGATCCGTTTCCCTCCATTTCTACCGGCCTGCAGAATGCACCAATACCGTTCCTGCCCACCGTATCCGAATAACTCCTGATCACCAGTTCCATCGTTTCCATCTTCATCTCCCCGGCAAATGCTCTGACCGCCAGACCACCACCAAGTGCAAAACGGCCCACAGTTTCCTCTGCTTCGATCTTACCGTCCCAGGCAGCAGCCGCTCCCATAGACTGACCGCTGATGGATGCAATACAATTTCCTGTATCCACACTGCAGGTACCGCCGCTTGCTCTCATATACACATTGAAGGTATTCGTAATATTCGGCACCACATTTTCTATTGGATAATACAGCAGAATAGTATGTTTCCCTGAATACCAGGTCTCTTCAGGCTGATGAATCAGGATCACATCATCATTCATCTCAAAAGTAAAATGAACCAGAGCCAATCCATCCTCAGACCACACCACCGGCAGTTCCACTGAGAGCGTCTGCTCCACAGTATTTCCAATCTGTGTAACATTTTCCAGATTCTCACTGCCGCTACTTTCACCCTGTCCATTCACCGCCACTGCCGGAATCAATACTTCACCTTTAGCAGAAGCCATTTTCTCCACCGCATCCGCTTTTACATCCACAATCACCTGTCCAAAAAACTGGGCATGGTTCTCTTCACTGGTGGCAAACTCGATGGAAATAATCTTCACATCCGTCTCTGCCACTGTATAAGCAGAAGCATTCGTAAACGTATGGATCCCAATCTTCCCGGCTTCGATTTGGTTGAGCAGTCCGGAGATATTCTTATCATTCTTGCTCTTCGCCTGTGCCAGTCTCGGATTCTTCCCAACACCTTTCAGGGAATGCCTCCCGCCAATCTTACAAGTCATGGAAGTAATGGCAGAAATCTGATCCGCATCCGCCTGTCCGCCGGTAAACTGCAGCACATCCCCCAGATCCAGTGCCGGATTCCCGATGGTATCCGAATCAAAAGGCACATAATCCACAACCGCCAGATCATGCAGGATATTGGTACAAAGCTGCTCCCTGGTTTCCTTAACGCCAAACTGCAGGAGCGGATTCACACCCAGGTTCATGGTCAGCCCGTCATCCGGATCCAGTGCATAATACTCTGCCGTCTGCGTCTTCATATTCGTTGAACTGACTGCCGTGTACCTGGTAATGAAATCAGAGAAGCTGCTTGTGAACCGGTGCTTACTCTGCACCGTCATCACCGGACTGTTTCCATACTTCCGCAGTTCCAGCTTTCCCGACCGGTTGATACAGAAAAACCCGCCAAGCACCTGCCCCACATAAAAGAGCACATCCCGGTAGGTTTCAATATCATTATCCGTATAAATAGAAAGAACCTCAGCACCATTCGGCATTGCTTCAATCACTTCCCGGCTCTGTGCCGGTTCCACCTTACAGGCCTTGCAGCAAAGTTCCATAAAATCATAAGCATTGCCAACCGTCTCAAAGCCATTGAAACTTTTTTCAAACCGCAGCATGAAATCATAGGCCTTCAGTTCCAGACATTTGATTGTCCGGTTCGCCTCCGACACCTCAAAGATACCCATCGGCACCTCTTCATAGCTGCCATCCGCCAGTCTCAGATGATAAAACAGCTCCACCAGGGCATCTTCCAAAGTGTACCTGTCAATATCCGTCAGCAGCGTAACCCCCATCTCAGCCGAATACACTGTACCCAGTTCAATCTCTGTACTGCCGCAGCACTGACTGGAAATATACCCGCTGCCCTTTACGATATCCTTCGGACCAAACTCATAAATCACACCTTTCGTCGTAGTAATCTTTCCAGTCCAATAATACCGCCTTGTGTTCTCCTGCACCGCCTGCAGGAATACCTCACTTACCGGATACACGAAAACACCCCCTCATACAAAAAAGTATCGGTTCAAAACTCCGATACTTTCCTTCCAAATGATAGATCAATGATTATATTTTTAAAATTCTATCTAAGATTCCTTGAATCCCTAACCAAAATACTTCTTTTTTATTTGAAAGATCAACTTTCATCAACGCATATGATAATTCTCTATTTTTTCCAATTTGATATCCGCAGAATTTGGCTTCGTTGTATCTCTGATATCCTAATTCTTTCAAGTCCTTATATAAGTCTTTTTTAAATGCATTCATCATTTCATTTCCATCTTTGATTCCATATCGATAATGACGACTTGCAATTTCAAATCCATCTTTTATGTCACTCAAAATAAAGAAATGATGCTCCGTTAGATTCTCATTTTCTAAAAGACTTATTTTGTTATCCTCTAAAAATTCTATTGCATTAATAACTTTTTTGCTGGAATAGACAAATTTCTCAATCAACAATTGATCTTTTCCATTTATGTACATATAAGGTATTTCCTTGATGTCTTCATTGAACGAACATTTGCTATTATGTTCACGTATAGAAGACATCATTTTTTCATTTTCTTCCACTCTCTCAGGATAATTTTCTGCAAGAGTATTTAGTATGTCTATGTATTTTTCAACCCATCCACTCCAACTAAGATTTAATTCCTTACATGTACTATCAACTACACCGCAGCAAGAAGACATTTCTTCAAACAAAAAACTGATTTGATGCATGACCATACTTAAATAATCGTCTTTTTTCTTTGACTTTATCACAAAGAGATTTACAAAAACTACAAGTAATAGAAAATTAGAGCTGATAATTAATATACTTACTATTTTAGCAAATACTGTTTCTGGAATTATATCTCCATATCCTACCGTAGAAAACGTTATTATCGTGTAATACAAAGAATCAAAATATGAGCATATTCCCTTGAAACTATTCTTCTGATATTGTTGCATTGTCCACACCAACAAAGATAAATGTACAATATTTGCAGTATATACGTTGGTTATTAAGACTATCATCGGACATTTAGATTCTTCAACAATCTTCTTTCTATTGTACATGAGCTTAACAATATTCATTAGAAAAAAGATATATGCAAGCATAGCAAAAAACATCAAGGGTTTTAACATACACTCAGATTCAGCAACCGATAAAATAATTAACAATATTCCAAAAATATTTACCTTTAAAATCTTTTTTTCAATAGATAACATTTTCTTCATCTCTCCGAATTTTTGTTCTGTGACAAGTCTATCACAATCACTGGGCAAAGCAAAGCATAATCTAATGAGGAATATTTGCTATTACGCATTAGAATTCTTTCAGTGTAAAATTCACTGTCCACAATCCCTTATAGCTTGTATCCTTCTCCAACCTGCTCTTAAACCCATCCATATACATCCCCGCATTCCTCATCTCTGCTGTCTCCGTGTCAAAATAATCCACCGAAATCTTCTCCTTCTTTTTAAACCCGGTCATCAGCTTCAACCATTTCTGCGTCACCTGAAATGTCACCGCTATATTCACAACACCAGACCTCACCACATCCCTCTGCATGGTACCCGCTTCCGTTTCTCCACCAGAATCTGCCTCCACATCATGCAGCTCCACTTCATAAGAAACCGGCAGAGGAAGATCCACGCCGTCAAACTTCAGATACTGAAAAAATGCCATCGCTTATCTCCCTCCACTTCTAAGATTTGCCCTCTGCTGGGCATTCACAATCACCTCATCCAATATGGTGCCGCCAAGATAAACCGGGATCACGATATCTCCATTATTTACAGAAATACCACCAACTGCTTCTTTAATCACATCAATCAGACTGTTCAGATCAGCACTGCTCACAGAACCACCGCCTGCCACAGCCATATCTGCAGTCCGGACATTCGGGCTGATTACCATGTCAGCCGCCAGGCTATTCACCGCCTCCTTTACCATTCCCTTACTCTTCTCAATACCCTGTGCCAGTCCTTCCATAAAATCCGGCATCCAGCTTTCATAGTCAGTCAGGGGTCCTTCATCCGGCACGGAAAAATGCAGGTGGGAACGAATGGTATTCGCCACATCACGAACCGCACCCACCACATTTCCAATGGCACTGCGGATACCACTCACAATACCATTGATCAGATCCGCACCCCAGCGGAAAGCATTGGAAGCCAGTCCAGTGATATAACTGACTGCCTGTCCAAAACCGCTCCTGATGGTATTATAGATTCCGGAAACTGTACTTCGGATTCCATTCCACATAGAAGTAAAAGCACCGCCCACTGCCGACTTCAGGGCATTTACCACAGTAGCCACCGTATTTTTAATGCTGTTCCATGCCATAGAAACCGTATTCCGGATTCCTGTAACAATCGCGGTAATCGTCTGCCTAATCCCATTCCACACCGTAGAACATACCGTCTGGATTGCTTTCATCACCGTCACAATCACATTCCTGATAGAATTCCATGCGGTACTCAGAAATATGGAAATCGCATTCACCACAGTAGAAACTACTGTCCTGATACCATTCCAGATAGTACTGAAAAATGTGGAAATTGCCGTCCACACCGTAACTGTTGTCGTTCTGACCGCATTCCATGCAGTATTCAGAAAGCTGTTGATTGTATTGGCCACCGTTGTTACCGTAGTCTTAATTCCATTCCAGATTACAGCAAAGAACCCGGCAATCCCATTCCATACCGCCACAGCAGTCTGCCTGATTGATTCCCATGTCCGGGACATAAACTGAAAAATTCCTTCCCACACTTCAACGGCAACTCTCTTAACATCCTCCCAGAGGCTGATCCAGAACTGCCGGAATTCCTCATTGGTATTCCAAAGATAAATGAAAGCCGCCACCAGAGCAGTGATCGCCGCAATGATCAGAGCAATCGGGTTTGCCAGCATCGTCACATTCAGAGAGGCAAATGCCTTCTGCACCGTTCCAATCACACCTGCCAGTTTCGGAACAATCGTCATGATCGTGCCGATGGAAGAAATCACCTTTCCCACAATGATCAATACCGGTCCCAAGGCTGCTGCCACCAGAGCAATTACCATAATGGTCTTCTTTACACCCTCCGGCAGGGAATTCAAAAATCCCACAAATCCCTGCAGCCACTGCACCACCTCTTTCAGTGCCGGTATCAGAATCTGACCAAAAGAAATAGCCAGCTCTTCCAAAGCCGACTTCAAAATGGTAAGCTGCCCTTCCAGGTTGTCATTCATGATATCTGCCATCTTCTGTGCAGCACCATCACAGTTATTAATCGCACCTGAAAGCTTATTGATATCACCTTCACCGGCATTCATAAGTGCCAGAAAGCCGGACATGGCATTTTTCCCGACCAATGCTTCCGCCGCAGCCGCCTGTTCTGATTCAGATAAGCCTGCAAATGCAGCTCTGCAGCCAGCCAGGATATCAGACAAATCCCTCATACTGCCATCCGCATTGGCAGTGGCAACCGTCACTTCCCCAATGGCAGAACCACAGATTTTCACATCTCCGGACAGATTTGTCATAATCGTTCTAAGAGAAGTACCTGCCTGCGTGCTCTTGATACCGGCATTGGCCATCAGACCGATTGCTTCAGCCGTATCTTCCACAGAAAAACCAAGAGATCCGGCGATTGGAGCACAGTACTTAAAGGTCTCACCCATCATGGAGACATTGGTATTGGCATTGGAAGAAGCTGCCGCCAGGACATCTGCAAAATGTCCGGAATCCTTTGCTTTCAATCCAAAAGCAGTCAATGCATCCGTCACAATATCCGAAGTCGTACCAAGACTCTCCCCGGATGCTGCAGCCAGATTCATGACACCATCCAGACCATTCAGCATATCCTCTGTCTTCCAGCCCGCCATCGCCATGTAATTCATAGCCTCAGCTGCTTCACTGGCAGAAAATTTCGTCCTGGAACCCATCTCCCTTGCTTTCTTCGTCAAAGCATCAAGGTCAGAGCCAGTCGCACCGGATACCGCCGCAACCTTACTAATCGCTGATTCAAAATCAGCCGCAGTCTTCACTGCAGCTGTGCCAGCTGCCGTCACAATACCGGTGACCGGCAGCAGTTTCTGTCCCGCCGATGAAATATTATCTCCAACCGTCTTCCACTTCTCCCCGGCAGCAGCAATTTTCTGCATAGCTGTTGCGGACTGGTTCGCCTGTTCTTCCAGACGCTTCAGTTCCTGTTCGGTTTCAATGATCTCCCTCTGCAGAGCATCATACTGATTCTTTGAAATCGTACCATCTTCCAGAGCCTTTTCTGCCTGTTCTGCTGCAGTCTTTAGAGTCTCCAGTTTTTCCTTTGTTTCCGACACAGCCTGTCCAAGCAGCTTATGCTTCTGGGCAAGCAGTTCCGTATTCCCCGGATCCAGTTTCAGAAGCTTCTCAACATCTTTCAGCTCTCTCTGCGTAGAACGGATCTCTGTATTTACACCCTTAAGAGCAGTTTGAAGTTTCGTGGTATCGCCGCCAATTTCAATGGTGATACCTTTAATTCTGCTGGCCGCCATACCGCACCTCCTTATTTTTGACAAACAAAAAGAGCCGATTTCTCGACTCAAAATTACAATCTATCTTAATGACTTTTTATTGCAGCTCTTTCAATTTACTGTTATACTTTGTTCATATACATATCAAAGAAAGAAGGTTCTTAAATGAGTGCCCCACAGACAATAAACGGTTTAATGCGACATTTAAGAAATGATTGCAACATTCAAATCAGCGGCAGTTACCAAAAACAACAATTAATCAGTTATGGCTACTATCACGGATATAAAGGCTATCGTTTCATAAAAAACAGACACAATCAAATTCCATATAAGGGCACTGAAAAAGTCTGATTCCAAAAAAGAATTGGGCTTTTTTTAGTGGCCCTGTTATAATAGAATCATGAGGAAGGAGGTTCTGTCATGTTGAAAGATCATTCACAGTT
>JAETOL010000003.1 GCA_021771755.1 Lachnospiraceae bacterium
ATCCGGGAGGATATCCTCCTGCTGTATATCGTCTGCTGCAGGAAGATCTTCTTGCAGCTTAGGAACTGATAGAATTTAGTGAGTTTTAACGACTACACTTTTCTTGACAATTCCATATATAAAAGATTATTCTTTGCTAAGAGATTGAATAGTGGAAAACATATATAAAAATTTGGGGGATTTACATACTTTGGTAGATTGATTTTATGTAGGAAAATTCTAAAAAGATATCGTACAGAGGTTTTCTAATGTACAATAACATCTACTATCACTATCCAGTAAACTGGGATAGTGATAGTAGATGAGACTGAAATAAATCTAGCGTTGAATGATATATTTTGTTAGAAAAATGATTTGCTTTGCGACAACATTGGGATATGGAAGTATAACCAGAGAAGAACGTAAAGTGGTGGATTTACTGTCTTACGGGAGGTGTGTGAATATGAGAAAAAGTGTATTTTTAGCCGGTATTTTTATGTTACTGGCAAGTCCCTGGAAGGTCAGCGGCAGTACCACCGGGATTACAATTAAAGCTTCGGAGAATATTGTAAAATATCAATTAGGCACAATCCGTACAAAGGTAATAAAGAAAGATCTTGAAGAAATCCTGGAAGGGTTAGAAGGTGTAGTTCCTGTTGATTCTTCCGAGAAACTGGACAGAGGAGATGATTTTCTGTCGATCCTTCTAATTTACGAGGATAATAAGAAAGATAAATTTTATTTTTTTGAAAAAGAGAATGAATGGTATATGGAAACAGGAAATGGAGAATTTTACAGGAATGCTGATTTTATTACAGATATTATTCATGTGGAGGATCCCAGAGCTGATGGAACACCTTTTGCAGATATCAGTACAGGTGGAATTCGTTCTCTGATTACTAAGGATCAAAATAAAAAACTTTATGCCTATGCAAAGAAGGAAGGGTTTTACCCCACAGATCAGGAATTGACAGAAGAGACTGAAAAATATATATCAGATTTCGTAGAATCTCCGAACTATGAAGAATATAAAAAAATCTGTGATTTTGCAGGATATGAATTTGAGGATTTGATACACAGTCAAAATGACTGGGTGCTGAACCTGATGATAAATTTCCGTTTTGACAATTTACGAAGAGTAGAATATATGGAAGGCATCGATACGATAGACGGCGTAGTTTATGACGATTTTTCTGCCTATAAGGAGGCTTTTCGCAATAAGTATGTTTATGAAAAAGCTTATTTAAACGAGGCATACCAGGAACCATAAAGTTTGTCGAATGAAAAAGATAGAAGTTTAGGCAATGGCATGATATAATAGCCCTGTAGGATTCCTCTGCAGAACTGGAGGAAGAGTGAAGAAACGAAAAACATTACAGGACTTGACAATTAAGGATAATTTCATGTTTGGCGCGGTAATGAGTGTGGAAGAAAACTGTAAGGGTTTTCTGGAAATGGTGCTTGGTTTTCCGATTGCCCGTGTGGTGGTCAGCAAAGAAAAAAGTATGATCTACCATCCGGAGTACAAAGGTGTCCGCCTGGATATTTACGCGCAGGATGCCAATCACACTCACTATAATGTAGAAATGCAGGTGCGCAGGAAAAAAGCACTTGGGAAAAGAAGCCGGTATTACCACAGCCAGATTGTGATGGAGGCACTGGAGAGGGGAGAAGATTACGATGGGATTCCGTTTACTTTTGTGATCTTTGTATGTGACTTTGATCCTTTTGATCAGGAACTTTACTGCTATACCTTTAAAAATGTATGCAGCGAAAATCCGGATGTAAAACTGGAGGACGGAAGCTGTACGATCTTTTTGAACACAAAGGAAAAGAATGATGCAGAGGTGCCGCCGGAACTGGTCAGGTTCTTAAAATTTGTAACGGCCGGTCTTGAGGAAAGTGAGAGGGATTTTCAGGATGAACTGGTAAGGAGATTTCAGAAAACCATCCGTGAGATCAAGACAGACCGGGAAATGGGAGAGCGCTATATGATCTTTGAAGAAATGCTGCGTGAGGAAAAACAGGAAGGACGACTTGAGGCGACAAGAGAGAATATTTTGGAACTTCTGGAAGATCTGGGGGAGATCCCGGAAGACCTGCAGACAAAGCTTGAGGATCTTGAAGATCTGACAAAGCTGAGAGCTTTGCATAAAATAGCGGCTAAGGCAGAATCTCTGCGTGCATTTGAAGAAAAGGCAGAAATTTATTTTAATACAAAAGATAAAAAGTAAGAAAACGGCGGTCTGTCTGTATCGCCAGAATCATTCTGTCCCTGTGTCTTTTTTGGCGCAGGGGTCTGTAAAAGCTCTTAACAGAGCGTCTTACTGATTCAGTAAAATATCAATCAGGAAATTTTGACAGAGGAATTCTATATAAAAATCCACAAATTGATAAAAACGGCTTGCTATTTCCGGAGAAAGCTGTTAAAGTAGAATGAACAAACAGATACAAAAGAGTACAGGATAGAGGTGCGGGTTTTATCAGTACCCGGAAACGGACGCAGTATGCGTCAGGCCATGGCAGGCTGTTTCCGGTGAAAGGAAAAACCGCCGAAGGGTTTTCACCGCCAGGAGGCGAGACCCTGGGACGCAGGAGAATATTTTGCGTACTGTCACAGATGTGGAGCGCTATCAGGACTGACAGATCAGATACATGAATTATATCGGACAAAGATCAGACGCCATGGAGGGCTCCCGAATGGGATGAATTCCATGGCTCTTTTTATATCAGAGGGAGGAAAGAAATGAGAAACAAAAAAAGAGCGTTCATGGCAATTCTGACCATGGCAGTTCTGGGAATTCTGGCAAGTCCCCTGTGTGTATTTGCAGCAGAGGAGGAAGCCGCACAGCCGGCTCTTTACGCAACCTTCTGGGCGCTTGTACCGCCTGTAGTTGCCATTGGTCTGGCTCTTATCACAAAAGAGGTGTACAGTTCACTGTTCCTTGGAATTCTTATGGGAGGACTTCTGTATTCCGGCTTTGCTTTTGAAGGAACAGTTACCCATATTTTTCAGGATGGGATCATCGGTGTCCTTTCTGACAGCTACAATGTCGGAATCCTTATTTTCCTTGTAATCCTGGGGGCGATGGTCTGCATGATGAACAAGGCAGGCGGTTCCGCGGCATTTGGACGCTGGGCCAGCAAAAGGATCAAAACAAGAGTTGGTGCGGAGCTTGCTACAGTTGTTCTGGGTGTGCTGATCTTTATTGACGATTATTTTAACTGCCTGACGGTAGGAAGCGTTATGCGTCCGGTCACAGACAAGCATCATGTATCAAGGGCTAAACTTGCATATCTGATCGACGCAACAGCTGCTCCGGTATGTATCATTGCCCCGATTTCTTCCTGGGCCGCTGCTGTCAGTGGATTTGTAGAGGGAGAGGATGGCCTTTCTATTTTTGTCCGTGCTATTCCGTATAATTTTTATGCATTGCTTACCATTGTCATGATGGTTGGTATGGTTCTGATGAAAACCGAGTTCGGAAGTATGAGGACTCATGAAGTGAATGCGCTGAAGGGAGATCTTTATACAACGGCGGGAAGACCTTATGCAGATGCAGCAAAAGAGGATAAGGTAAATCCCAGAGGCCGTGTGATCGACCTGGTATTTCCGATCATCTGTCTTGTAGTATTCTGTGTGATTGGTATGATCTACACCGGCGGATTTTTCAGTGGAACAGATTTTGTAACCGCTTTTTCACAGAGTGACGCCTCTGTAGGCCTGACTCTGGGAAGCGCTTTTGCCTTTGTATTAACGGTTGCTTTTTATATGCTGAGAAAAGTTCTTTCTTTCAGAGAGTGCATGAATTCTCTTCCGGAAGGATTTAAGGCGATGGTTCCGGCTATTCTGATTCTTGTATTTGCATGGTCTTTAAAGGCTATGACAGACAGCCTTGGAGCAGCAGCTTTTGTAGAAAACGCGATGCGTTCTGCAGCAGGCGGTCTGATGAATATTCTTCCGGCTATTATTTTCCTGGTTGGATGCGGACTTGCTTTTGCGACAGGAACCTCCTGGGGAACCTTTGGTATCCTGATCCCGATCGTTGTTGCGGTATTTGAAAACTCTGATCCTGAGCTTATGATCATTTCTATTTCTGCATGTATGGCAGGCGCTGTATGCGGAGACCACTGCTCACCGATTTCGGATACTACGATCATGGCATCTGCAGGTGCTCAGTGCGATCATGTAAACCATGTTTCCACCCAGCTTCCCTATGCAATTCTTGCAGCCGCAGTTTCTTTCGTGACATATCTGGTTGCCGGATTTGTAAAAACAGCATGGATCGCGCTTCCGGTGGGAATTGTATTGATGCTTATTACGCTGTTTGTGATTCGTCATCTGAATCCAACGCTTGAGGAGCATCTGGAGAATGAAAAAAATAAATAATCTATATTTCTAAAAAAGAGAGATGCAGGACTGGAACAGAAGAATTTGGTCCTGCATTTTCTTATGAGGAGGGGTTGGCATGAATGAAGAAGCCTGGGACAGACTTTTAAAAATCCGTACATTCGGCAGAGATGATACCGGCTCAAACCAGTATAAATACCCTTATGAGCCTACTCCGTATTCCGTTCTGGAACGTCTGGGAAACAGCGGAGAGATCGGGAAAAAGAATACACTTCTGGATTATGGCTGTGGAAAAGGGCGTGTGGATTTCTTTTTATCCTATCAGACCGGATGCAGGTCAATGGGGATGGAATACAATGAAAGAATCTATCAAATGGCTCTTAAAAATAAAGAAAAATCAGTTTCCGGGCGAAAAGTGAGATTTGAACTGGCAGATGCATCTGTATACCAGGTTCCGGCGGAGATTGACAGGTGCTTTTTTTCAATCCTTTTTGCGTGGAAATCCTGAAAAAAGCAATGGCACGGATTCTGGAATCCTATTATGAAAATCCGCGGGAGATACGCTTGTATTTTTATTATCCTTCAGAAGAATATGTGCGGTATCTGACAGATCTGGATGAACTTGATGCAAGGGGGATGATCAGCTGCAGAGATCTGTTTCCGGGGGAGAATGAAAGAGAGAAAATACTTATTTTTTCTGTTGGAGAAAGTAAGTGAAAACGTATTGACATTTTCGGAAATATCAGGTAAGATATAGTTGTTAGATATAACTAACAAAAGCATATGAAGCGCCGTACAGGCGCTTTCTTTTACAATGGAAGTTAGCCGAAACTAATTTGAAAGAAGCGGTATTTATGAGTGTAGTGATCATCGGAGGAAATGAATGTATGGTACGACGTTATAAGGATCTGTGCCGTGCATATCGATGTAATGCAAAAGTATTTCCGAAACAGAACAGCAGCCTTAAGGGAATTGGAAGTCCGGATCTGATGGTGCTTTTTACAGGAACTGTATCCCATAAAATGGTGCGTAATGCTTTAAATGAGACAAAAGGGCAGAATGTGCGGGTGGTTCGTTCCAATACCAGTTCTATGTCGGCTTTGAAAAATATACTGGAAGAAAATGTGGAGGTGGCTTATGTCTGATGAAATGGTGATCTGTCACGGCTCTCCTACACTTGCCGGGCTGAAGACCGGAAATCTTTTCAGCTGTACATATACAGGGAAAACACAGCTGCAGAAAGCGCTTCGTTCTTTGAATCGCAGACTTGCCTCCAAGGGAGTCCGTATCGTTCCTTTGCGTGTGACAGAAAAAACAGCGCTTCTTTATTTATACAGACCGGGAAAATTAAAGGAAGACTTTGCTGTAAAGGAGACGGCAGAGATTCTGAAGCAATATGGATACTTTTCGGACACCCCGGATAAATGTATCGTCCGTCTGAGCAGACGTCTGAAGGAGTCTGAAGAATTCCCTCATGAAATTGGATTGTTTCTGGGATATCCTCCGGAGGATGTAAAAGGATTTATTGAAAACAGGGCCGAAGGGTACAAATGCAGCGGGTGCTGGAAGGTATATGGAAATGAACAGGAGGCAAAGTGTAGATTTGAACGCTTCCGGAAATGTACCAGCATCTACTGCAGTCAATGGAACAGAGGAAAAAGTATTGAGTGTCTGACGGTAGCAGTCTGACACCGGGACATTTTGCGATGTTGAAAAATAACAGGATCAGGACCATCAGATAAGAATATATCCGGATGGTCCTTTTTGTATGGGTTCTTGTTTCTGTAAAAATACAATAAATAAAAAACAACAAAAAACACATGAAAAACAAAAGGAAAACCGCATGCATATATGTTAGATTGTGTTGATTTCATTGACACATATCAGGAAATACGATATAATATCGCTTATATGAACCATGGCATCTGAAGATGCCGGGAGAAAGGAGAAGCGTGGAGATGTTTAATACCACAGACATTCCAAAGTCATCCAGGATCACAAGACTGGTTGACCATCTGTATGAGAAAATGCCGGTGATCGAATCTGCAAGAGCGAAGCTGCTTACGGAGTCCTATAAGGAAACGGAAGGACAGCCCATGATCACCAGGCGTGCGGAGGCATTTGCTCATATCCTGCGTCATATTCCCATCATTATCCGTGATGAGGAACTGATCGTGGGAAGCAGTACCATAGCGCCAAGAGGCTGTCAGACCTATCCGGAATTTTCTTATCAGTGGCTGGAGGATGAACTGGATACGGTTGAAACGAGGAGCGCGGACCCGTTTTACATCGCCGAAGAGACCAAACAGGAGTTAAGAGAGGTACATAAATACTGGAAAGGAAGAACAACCAGTGAACTTGCTACTTCCTACATGGCGCCGGAGGCTGTTCGGGCGATCGAACATAATATTTTTACACCGGGAAATTATTTCTATAATGGTGTAGGACATGTAACAGTAAAATACGAAGAGGTTCTTGCAATTGGCTATGAAGGGATTATGGCAAAGGCTCGGGCGGAGCTGGACAATTGTCAGGTAGGCGACGGCGATTATGCAAGACGTTCTCATTTTCTGAATGCAGTGATCTTGAGCTGTCAGGCAGTGATCGAGTATGCACAGCGTTATGCGGCGCTGGCTGAGAAGATGGCGGCAGAGTGCAGCGATCCGGTAAGAAAAGAAGAACTGCAGATTATAGCACTGAACTGCAGCCGTGTTCCGGCAAAAGGAGCAAATGGATTTTATGAGGCATGCCAGTCATTCTGGTTTGTCCAGCAGCTGATCCAGCTGGAATCCAGCGGACATTCCATTTCTCCGGGACGTTTTGACCAGTATATGTATCCGTATTATAAGAAGGATCTGGACAATGGAAATATCACCAGAGAATTTGCACAGGAGCTGATGGACTGCATCTGGGTGAAGCTTAATGACCTGAATAAATGCCGTGATGCTGCTTCGGCAGAAGGCTTTGCGGGATACAGCCTGTTTCAGAACCTGATCGCAGGAGGACAGAATAAGGATGGAGAAGATGTGACCAATGATCTTTCCATTATGTCCATTCAGGCATCCATGCATGTGCACCTGCCGCAGCCGTCTCTTTCCGTAAGGGTCTGGAACGGTTCACCGCATGAGTTTCTGATCAAGGCGGCAGAGCTTACCAGAACCGGAATCGGACTTCCTGCTTATTACAATGATGAGGTGATCATTCCCTCTTTGCAGAACCGGGGGCTTTCTCTGGAGGATGCCAGAGAATATAACATCATCGGCTGCGTGGAGCCGCAGAAGGCAGGAAAAACAGACGGATGGCATGATGCGGCCTTCTTTAATATGTGCCGGCCTCTGGAACTTGTATTTTCCAATGGCATGGATAAGGGAGAACTGGTAGGTGTTCAGACAGGTGATGTTGCCGGGATGAAGACCTTTGAGGAATTTTATGATGCTTATAAAAAACAAATGGAATACTGTATTTCTCTTCTTGTGAATGCAGACAATGCCATTGATGTGGCGCATGCAGAAAGATGTCCGCTGCCGTTCCTGTCCTGTATGGTGGACGACTGCATGAAGAGAGGCCTGTCTGTGCAGGAGGGCGGAGCCGTATATAACTTTACCGGACCGCAGGGCTTTGGAATCGCCAATATGGCGGATTCACTCTATGCGGTGCGCCAGCTGGTATACAGAGACAAAAAGATATCCATGGAAGAACTGAAGGAGGCTCTTGCATGGAATTACGGCAAAGGCATCGATTCGCAGACAGCGGCAGATATGACAGCCTCTGTTTTGAAGGAAATGGAGCGTCAGGGCCAGGCGATCGACGAAAAGACAGCGGCATCTGTTCTTCAGGCAGTCCTGAACATGAAACCCACAGAACAGCAGAAGGCAAGATATGAGGAAATCCATCATCTGATCGATGAGGTACCGAAGTTCGGAAATGATATTCCGGAGGTGGATTATTTTGCCAGAGACGTGGCCTATACATATACCAGACCTCTTCAGAATTACAGAAATCCAAGAGGCGGTCAGTTCCAGGCGGGACTTTATCCGGTGTCTGCAAACGTTCCTCTTGGCGGGCAGACAGGAGCAACTCCGGACGGACGTTATGCCCATACACCAGTAGCAGACGGCGTATCTCCATCTGCCGGCAAGGATGTAAAAGGGCCGACTGCTGCAGCGACTTCTGTTTCCAGACTGGATCATTTTATTGTGTCAAACGGAACGCTGTTCAATCAGAAATTTCATCCTTCCGCACTTGCCGGAAGAGCGGGGCTGGAAAAATTTGTGGCGCTGATCCGTTCCTATTTTGACCAGAAAGGCATGCATGTACAGTTTAACGTGGTTGACAGAGATACGCTTCTGGATGCCCAGAAGAATCCTGAGAAATATAAGCATCTGGTTGTCCGTGTGGCCGGTTACAGCGCTTTGTTTACCACCCTTTCCAGATCTCTTCAGGACGATATTATCAGAAGAACCGAGCAGGGCTTCTGACAGGGCTGACGGAAGAAAAGGACCAGATGTTGATACAGGAAAGGCATACTATGGATTATTTAAATACAAAGGGGAGGATATTTGATATCCAGAGATATTCCGTTCACGACGGACCGGGGATCCGTACCATTGTTTTTTTGAAGGGATGTGTACTCCGGTGCCGCTGGTGCTGTAATCCGGAATCACAGGAATACCGGATTCAGACCATGAAGGTCATGGGTGAGGAAAAAGTAATCGGAAGAGATACCACAGTGGCAGAGATGATCGCAGAGGTGGAAAAGGACAGACCTTATTACTACCGATCGGGAGGAGGAATGACTCTTTCCGGAGGGGAATGCCTCTGCCAGCCGGAGTTTTCCAGAGATCTTCTCCGGGCGGCAAAGGAAAGAGGGATCAATACTGCCATAGAAAGTATGGCCTGCGCGGATTTTGAAAAAATCCGCCGGCTGCTTCCTTATCTGGATCTTTATCTTATGGATATCAAGCATACCAATCCTGAAAAACATAAAATGTTTACCGGCCGGTCTAACGAGCTGATGATGGAAAACGCCCGTAAGGTGGCTCTGTCAGGACAGACCAGGCTGATCATCCGTGTTCCGGTGATCCCTTCCTTTAATGATACCGTGGAAGAAATTCGCGGGATCGCGGCATTTGCAGATACGCTTCCGGGTGTGGAGGAACTGCATTTGCTGCCTTACCACAGACTGGGGCAGGATAAATACGAAGGTCTGGGACGGGAGTATCTGATGGAAGGAATCCTTCCGCCGGAGCCGGAGAAGATGAAAACCCTGAAGATGGCGGCGGAGAGCAGCTCTTCCCTTCGGGTACAGATCGGGGGATGACTGTTTTTGCACAATACAAATGTGGTTTTTAAAAATACAGAAAAAACGCAGAATTCCCCCATTTACAAGGGTTTATACAATTGTATATTTTTTCAGAAAATGACAAAAAATAGAAACACAACAAAAACAACAACATAAAACCGACAAAAACAACATGAATCAACAAGATTCCCTTGACAATCCTGTGAATAAGGAGTAGAATCTCCTTATAAATAAAAAAGAAACCAAATTGCTTAAGGAGGAAAAAAGCATGGTAAACGAGTTTGAAATCAAAAAACAGATTTGTGACATCGGAAGACGTATCTACAATCGCAACATGGTTGCTGCAAATGACGGAAATATTTCCGTAAAACTGAATGACAATGAATTCCTCTGCACACCAACTGGTGTATCCAAAGGATTCATGACACCGGAGTACATCTGTAAAGTAGACGCAGAAGGTAATGTGATCCAGGCAAATCCGGGATTCAAGCCATCTTCTGAGATCAAAATGCATATGAGAGTATATCAGAAGAGACCGGATGTTGGATCTGTTGTACATGCTCATCCTGTATATGCTACTTCTTTTGCAATTGCAGGTATTCCGCTGACACAGCCGATCATGCCTGAGGCAGTTATCGCACTTGGATGTGTTCCGATCGCTGAGTATGGTACACCTTCTACTATGGAGATTCCGGACAGACTTGAGAAATACCTTCCATACTTTGACGCAGTTCTTCTTGAGAGCCACGGTGCACTGACATGGTCTACAGACCTGAACGCTGCTTACATGAAGATGGAATCTGTTGAGTTCTACGCACAGCTTCTGTATCAGAGCAAACTTCTTGGCGGACCGAAGGAATTCGACAAAGAGACCATCGAAAAACTGTATGAGATCAGAAGAAAAATGGGTCTTCCGGGCAAACATCCGGCAGATCTGTGCCTGAATAAAGACGGCCTCAACTGCCACAACTGCGGCGGATGTATGGTAGCACATGCTCCGGAAGCACAGGAAGCAGATGCTGAGCTTATCGCAAACATCACAAAACAGGTAATGGCACAGCTTGGAATGAAATAATCTTTTGACGGAATGAATTAAGGAGGTCAATCTCATGCCAATAAGTGAGAATATGGTACAGGAAATTGTACAGGAAGTTATGGCAAAAATGCAGATTGCAGAAGCTCCGGCCGGAAAACATGGCGTTTTTAAGGATATGAACGATGCGATCGAGGCAGCGAAGAAGTCTGAACTGATCGTAAAGAAAATGTCCATGGATCAGAGAGAAAAGATCATTACCTGCATTCGTAAAAAAATCAAAGAAAATGCAGAAGTTCTGGCCCGTATGGGTGTGGAAGAGACCGGAATGGGTAATGTTGGTGACAAGATCCTGAAACATCATCTTGTTGCAGACAAAACTCCGGGTACTGAAGACATCACTACTACAGCATGGTCCGGAGATAGAGGTCTTACTCTGATCGAGATGGGACCATTCGGAGTGATCGGTGCGATCACACCATGTACAAACCCAAGTGAAACAGTTCTCTGCAACACCATCGGTATGCTGGCTGGCGGTAATACAGTTGTATTCAACCCTCATCCGGCTGCAATCAAAACTTCAATCTATGCGATCAACCTGCTGAATGAGGCTTCTCTGGAAGTGGGTGGTCCGGATAATATCGCAGTTACCGTAGAGAAACCTACTCTGGAAACAAGTGATATTATGATGAAACATAAAGATATCCCGCTGATCGCTGCAACAGGTGGTCCGGGTGTTGTAACAGCAGTCCTTTCCTCTGGAAAGAGAGGAATCGGAGCAGGAGCAGGAAATCCTCCTGCACTTGTAGATGAGACTGCTGATATCCGCAAGGCTGCAAGAGACATCGTAAACGGATGTACATTTGACAACAATCTTCCCTGCATCGCAGAGAAAGAGATCGTTGCAGTATCTTCTGTTGTAGATGAGCTGATGCACTACATGGTTACAGAAAATGACTGCTATCTGGCTTCCAAGGAAGAACAGGACAAACTGACAGAGGTTGTTCTGGCAGGCGGCAGACTGAACCGTAAATGTGTAGGAAGGGATGCAAGAACACTTCTTTCCATGATCGGGGTAAATGTACCGGCAAATATCCGCTGCATTACCTTTGAGGGACCGAAGGAGCATCCGCTGATCGCAGAAGAGCTTATGATGCCGATCCTTGGTGTTGTAAGAGCAAAAGATTTTGACGACGCTGTTGAGCAGGCAGTATGGCTGGAGCACGGCAACCGCCACTCCGCACATATCCACTCCAAGAACGTTGACAACATCACAAAATATGCAAAAGCAATCGACACTGCGATCCTTGTAAAGAACGGTCCGTCCTATTCCGCACTTGGATTCGGAGGAGAGGGCTACTGTACATTTACCATTGCAAGCCGTACAGGAGAAGGTCTTACAAGCGCAAGCACATTCACCAAGAGAAGACGCTGCGTAATGTCTGACAGCCTTTGCATTCGTTAATCAGGAGGAATAGAACAATGGATATGAACAATGTAAATATTGAAGAAATCGTAAAACAGGTTCTTTCCGGCATGACAGGAAAAGGAGCTGCTCCGGCAGCAGCTTCTGCTCCGGCGGCTCCGGCAGCAAACGGCGGAATCCCGAAAACTGCAAGAGTTGCAATGATGACCGAGAAAAAACATTTTGAGCTTCAGGAATATCCGCTTCCGGAACTGGGAGACGACGACATCCTTGTTAAAGTAGAAGGATGCGGTGTCTGCGGAACAGATGCTCATGAATACAAAAACGATCCGTTTGGTCTGATCCCGGTAGTCCTTGGACACGAGGGAACAGGTGAGATCGTTGCAATGGGTAAAAACGTCAAGGCTGATACAGCCGGCAAACCGGTTCAGGTAGGCGATAAGGTTGTTACCTGCATGATCTTCAAGGATGATCCGGAGATCACAATGTTTGACCTGAACAAGAAAAACGTAGGCGGAGCAGATGTATATGGACTTCTTCCGGATGATGATGTAAAATTCAATGGATGGTTCGCTGACTACATCTTTATCAGAGGCGGAAAATTCGGTTCTACTTTCTTTAATGTAAGTGACCTGGATCTGGATTCCCGTATTCTGATCGAGCCATGTGCGGTTCTGATCCATGCGGTAGAGAGAGCAAAAACAACAGGTATCCTGAAATTCAACAGTAGAGTTGTTGTTCAGGGCTGCGGACCGATCGGTCTTATCTGTATTGCAGTTCTCCGTACCATGGGTATCGAAAATATCTGTGCAGTAGACGGAAATGAGCAGCGCCTTGAATTTGCAAAGAAAATGGGCGCATCTGTATCTGTAAACTTTATGGAGCATCAGGGAATTGAAGCCCTGACAGCTGCTGTAGAGGCTGCGTTTGGCGGACATCTTGCAGATTTTGCATTCCAGTGCACAGGTAATCCGAAAGCACATGCAAATATCTATAAATTTATCCGCAACGGCGGTGGTCTTTGTGAACTTGGCTTCTTCATCAATGGTGGAGATGCACAGATCAACCCGCATTTTGACCTTTGCTCCAAAGAAATCAATCTGGTTGGCTCCTGGGTATACAACCTGAGAGATTACGCAACTACATTTGATTTCCTTAAGAGAGCAAAAGCAATCGGACTTCCGATGTCTGAGCTGATCACTCATAAATATCCTCTTGAGGAGATTAATGAAGCGCTTGAGACAAACCTTGCAATGACAGGTCTGAAGATTGCGATTGTTAATAAATAATCCGGATAATAAAGGAGAAGCAAAATGGCAGAAGCTGTAGGAATTCTGGAAGTATTTGGGCTGGCCACAGCCTTTGTAGCGGCAGATGCCGGCTGTAAGGCAGCCAATGTCCGCCTGGAGGTTTTCGATAAGAATAAGCCTGCCAATGCAGACAGCCTGCCAGTACCGCTTCTGGTATGCATTAAATTCCGCGGAAGTGTGACGGATGTAACAGCAGCCGTTGAAACCGGAATGGAAGTAGCGAACCGGATGACTGGTGTGGTACAGCACTATATTATTCCGAACCCTGAAGAGGGAACGGAAAAAATGCTGAAGATCAGTGCCCTGGATAAGGACTGACAAAGCATAAATCCAATGATAGAAACTTGATTCAGGAGGAGAAATAAAATGGCACAGGAAGCATTAGGAATGGTAGAGACAAGAGGACTTACCGCTGCAATCGAGGCAGCAGATGCTATGACAAAAGCAGCAGAGGTTGCACTTGTAGGAACAGAGAAGATCGGATCCGGTCTTGTAACTGTTATGGTTCGCGGAGATGTTGGAGCTGTAAAAGCAGCAGTAGAAAGCGGAAGCGCAGCAGCATCCAGACTTGGAGAGCTGGTAGCTACACATGTGATCCCGAGACCTCACACAGACGTAGAAAAAATTCTGCCGACTATCTGATCATCAAATATAAAGGAGTTCGCTCGTGAATAAAGCATATGGTTTTATCGAAATCACAGGTGTCGTAGCGGCTATGGATGCCCTTGACATTATGTGTAAAACTGCAGACGTTGAGCTGGCGTCCTGGGAACGTAAGCTGGGCGGGCGACTGGTAACTCTTATTGTACAGGGTGATGTGTCGGCTGTCACCGAAGCTGTTGAAACAGCGGCAGCCAAGGCAATTAAGAAACCGGCAAGCTATGCAGTGATCGCTCGGCCTCACGAGGAGATCGTCAAGCTTGTGGAGCTCAGCGCAAGCCGATGGAAAAAGAAATCTGCTCAGCAGACAGACGAAGCGGCTGAACAGCCGGAAAAATAATCCGGTAAGAATCACCGGATCAGGATTATCCATATAAGGAGGAAAAAATCATGACACAGGAAGCATTAGGAATGGTTGAGACCAGAGGACTTACAGCAGCAATCGAAGCTGCAGACCAGATGTGCAAGGCAGCTAACGTTGCTCTTGTTGGAACAGAGAAAATCGGTTCCGGTCTTGTAACTGTTATGGTACGTGGAGATGTAGGTGCAGTTAAATCTGCAGTAGAGAGCGGAAGCGCAGCAGCATCCAGACTTGGAGAGCTGGTAGCTACACATGTAATTCCGAGACCTCATACAGATGTTGAGAAGATCCTTCCGGTTCTTAAATAATTCAGTATCCGTATGATACATTCATATTTGCCCGGCAGATAAGAATGTACCTCGTACAGAAAGCAGGTGTATCTTGGAAACGAATAATATTGAACTGATCACAAAAATGGTCATTGATGCCATTAATCAGAAAGAGGACAAAAGCGACGGCTTTATGGTCCCCATCGGAGTTTCCGCAAGGCACATCCATCTGACACAGGAGCATGTAGAGGCATTGTTCGGTCCCGGATATCAGCTTACAAAAAAGAAAGAGCTGATGGGCGGTCAGTTTGCATCAAACGAAACAGTGACCATTGTCGGTCTCAAACTTCGTGCAATCGAGAACGTGAGAATCCTTGGACCGGTTCGTAAAGCATCCCAGGTTGAGGTATCAGCAACAGATGCCATTAAGCTTGGAATGAAAGTACCGGTTCGTGAATCCGGAGATGTAAAAGGAAGTGCCCCTGTTGCCATTGTAGGACCGAAGGGCGCCATTTATCTGAAAGAGGGATGTATTGTGGCTATGCGCCATATTCACATGGCTCCGAAGGATGCACAGGCTGCAGGTGTGAAGGATGGAGATATCGTTTCTGTTAAGGCGGACAATGAGCGCGGAACCATCTTTAATCATGTAAAGATCCGCGTGGATGACAGCTTTACACTGGAAATGCATATTGACACCGATGAGGCAAATGCAGCAAAGATTGCCACAGGCAATACAGTTACCATTATAAAATAATATTCCTCCGAAAATCAGGGGATGCAGCACATGACAGGATCTTATGAGATTTATTGGGCCGCATCCCCATAGGAGGATTAAGAAGAATATTTATGCGGAGGCTCACATGATTGTAGGCAAAGTAGTTGGAAGCGTGGTTTCCACGCGGAAAAGTGACAAATTGATCGGACAGAAATTTATGATTGTAGAGCCGGTGCATCACATGAAATCAGACCTCAGCCAGATCGTTGCGATCGATATCATCGGAGCAGGGATCGGGGAGTATGTATTGGTGGCACAAGGAAGCGCAGCAAGAATTGGCTGCGGCGAAGAAACAGCACCTATTGATGCGGCGATAGTCGGTATCATCGATGACGGTGCAGGATTGGAGTAACGCCATGGAAATCAAAGAATTACAGAAAATAATGCAGGACAATGGTGTGGCAGGTGCCGGCGGCGCCGGATTTCCTACCTATGCAAAGCTGACAGACAAAGCGGACACCATTCTCATGAACTGTGCAGAGTGCGAACCATTACTGAAGTTACACAGACAGTTACTGGAAAAGCATGCATATGAGATCATGAAAACCTTCAGCCTTGTTGCAGAGACTGTTGGTGCTCAGGATGCCATCATCGGAATCAAAAAATCTTATGTGCAGACAATCAAAGCACTTCAGCAGCATATTGAGGAATTCCCAAAGGTAAAGATCCATCTTCTTGATGAGGTTTATCCTATGGGTGATGAGGTTGTGCTGATCTATGAAGCTACCGGACGTGTGGTAAGACCAGGCGGACTTCCCATCGAGCAGGGAGTCATCGTGTTCAACGTAGAGACTATCTATAATGTATATCGTGCCCTGGAAAAACAGATGCCTGTCACAGATAAATACGTATCTGTTGTTGCGGAAGTAAGCAAGCCGGTAACCGTTCGTGTACCGATTGGATGTACACTGGATCAGGTGGTGGAACAGGCAGGCGAAATTACCACAAAGGATGCCGTATATTTTGTCGGCGGACCAATGATGGGCCGTATCGGCAGCGGTTCCGATCCTGTAACAAAGACAACAAATGCAATCCTGGTCCTTCCGAAGGATCATTGCATTGTAATGAAGAAGCAGAGAACTTCTTCCATAGATTTAAAAAGGGCAGCATCTATCTGCTGTCAGTGTAATTCCTGTACGGATCTCTGCCCGAGAAATAATCTGGGACATCCCATTGACCCGGCCCGTTTCATGAGAGCGGCAGCCAATGGTGATTTCAGAGACCTGAATCCGTATCTGGATTCTCATTTCTGCTGTTCCTGCGGCGTATGTGAAATGTATGCATGCCCACAGAGTCTGGCACCCAGAACACTTCTTCTGGATATGAAAAACGGACTCCGTAAAGCAGGAGTCAGACCGGCACAGGGAGTAGAGCCGGTACCGGTACAGCCTTCCAGAGAGTATCGTAAGGTTCCGGAGGAGCGCCTGATGGCCCGCCTTGGTCTTACAAAATACGATAAGGATGCACCGCTGGATGAAACTCTGGTATCTATTCCGAAGGTTAAGATCCTTCTGAGTCAGCATATCGGTGCTCCGGCACAGGCAATTGTGAAAACAGGCGATGAAGTAACAAGAGGACAGATGATTGCCAAACCTGCCGACGGATTAAGCGTTGGCATCCACGCAAGTATCTGTGGTAAAGTAACTGAAGTAACAGACCGCTACATCATAATTGCAGCAAAGTAGAAAGGACGTGCAGAAAATGAGTAAAGCAATCGGAATGATTGAATTTAAAACAACTGCCACAGGCATCACAGCAGCAGATGCCATGGTAAAAACCTCTGACGTAGAAATCGTTGAGGCGCAGACCGTATGTCCGGGCAAATATATTGCAATTATCACTGGTGATCTCAGTGCGGTAAAGGCGGCTGTTGACGCAGCGGTTACAACTTACGAGGACAAATGTATTGACAGCTTTGTGCTTGGAAATCCTCATGAATCTCTGTTCCCGGCAATGTACGGAACTACAGTGATTGAGGACATCAGCGCACTTGGTATTTTAGAGACTTACGATGCGGCATCTATCATTGAGGCTGCAGATCAGGCTGCAAAAACAGCTATCGTAGATGTGATCGAGCTGCGCATTGCAAAAGGAATGTGCGGCAAATCCTTTATGCTGATTACCGGAGAGGTTTCCGCTGTGGAAGCATCCATCCAGAAGGCGAAAGAGCATGTTGCCGAAAAGGGCATGTATCTGGATTCTTCTGTGATCGCTCATCCGGACAGACGCATGATCGATTCTATTTTATAATTTATAAAAATAAAGTTCTCAAAAGGGGGCGGGAAAAATGCTGGCATTAGAAAGACGGAATCTTATCCTTGAGAAGCTTCAAACAGAAAAAAGAGTGGTGGTCAGTGAATTGAGCCAGCTCTATGATGTTTCAGAGGAGACCATACGCCGTGATCTGGATAAGCTTGAAAAAGAAGGGCTTGCCACAAAAAGCTACGGTGGAGCTGTCATTAATGAAAATGTGAGTATTGACCTGCCCTTTAATATTCGAAAAAACCAGAATGTGGCCGGGAAACAGAAAATGGCAGAGATCGTTGCATCACTGGTTCAGGACGGAGATCATATTTTTCTGGATGCAAGCACCACGGCAGTATTTATCGCCAAGGCGCTGAAAGAAAAAGAAAGACTGACGGTGATCACGAATTCTATGGAGATCCTGATCGAGCTTTCCGATGTATCCGGCTGGAATATAATTTCCACAGGCGGTGTAATGAAGGAAGGGTATCTTGCTTTTCTGGGATCCAGAACAGAAGAAGCAATCCGGTCCTATTATGTGGACAAGGTGTTCTTTTCCTGTAAGGCGCTGGATCAGGAATGGGGGATTATGGAATCCCAGGAGGCTTTTGGCACCACCAAAAAAGCCATGCTTGCCTCCGGACGCCGGAAGATTCTGGTTGTTGACAGTACAAAATTTGATCAGACCGCTTTTTCCGTATCCGGAAAACTGCGGGATTTAGATATGGTTGTAACAGACAAAAAGCCTTCTGAAAAGTGGCTTGCATGTTTTACAGATGCGGGGATCGAATGTCGTTATCCCCAGATACAGCCATAGAAAAGGAGCATCATATATGAAGACTTTTGAGATGAAGACAGTCATCCATTTTGGTGAGAATTCACTGGACAGGCTGAGAGATATTCCATATCAGAGAGTTCTGATCATCACAGATCCTTTTGTGGTTCAGAGCGATATGATCCATCTGATCACAGAGCCGCTGAATAAAGGCGGTAAGGACTATGATATTTTTCATAATGTAGTTCCGGATGCACCTGTAGATAAGATCGCAGACGGTGTTAAGAAGTTTTTGAGCTTTCAGCCGGATGTGGTCGTAGCAGTAGGCGGCGGTTCCGCGATTGACTCTTCCAAGGCGATCCGTGAATTTGCCCTGAAGATCAATCACTATGCAGATGTAGGACTGATTGCAATCCCTACGACCAGCGGTACCGGTTCGGAAGTCACTTCTTTTGCAGTTGTCAATGATACGGAGGCAAAGGTTAAATATCCTCTCGTTTCTGACAGTCTGACAGCAGATGAGGCAATTCTTGACGCAGAGTTGGTAAAAAGTGTTCCGCCTTCTATTACAGCGGATACCGGTATGGACGTGTTTACGCATGCGCTGGAATCTTATGTCAGCCTTGATCACAATGAGTTTTCTTCTGCACTGGCAGAAAAATCCATTGAGATCTGCGGTGTGTTCCTCCTGAGAGCTTATCTGGACGGAACAGATATGCATGCCCGTCAGAAAATGCATGTGGCATCCTGCCTTGCAGGACTTTCCTTCAATACGGCAGGACTTGGAATTACGCACAGTATGGCACATCAGCTTGGAGCGATGTTCCATATTCCTCATGGAAGAGCAAATGCGATGCTGCTTCCTCATATTGTAGAGTTTAACTCAAATATCAACAAACACAGCAGAAGTCAGAAAGAATATCTTCCGGCAGTGAAGAGATATGCAAATATCGCCCATATCCTGGGACTGAGTAATTACAATAAGGTAATGAGCGTCCGTTCTCTTGTAAACTGGATTCAGTTTATGCTGAAAGAGATGAACATTCCTCTTACTATTCAGGAAATCGGGACAATTACACCGGATGCATACTTTGCGGCAGTAGATAAAATGGCAGAGGCAGCTCTTGCAGATGCATGTACACCTACGAACCCCAGAGTACCGACCAAGGAAGATATTATCAGGATCTACACAAAACTGTGGTCCTTCTGATAAAGGAGAACAGAAGCTGTGAAAGACTTTTCTGAAAAGGTAGACACTATGAAAAGATCGAAAAGAATAGAGGCGCTGGATCGCCGGGCAGTGAATAAAGACGGTTTTATTGACGAATGGCCGGAGATGGGATTTGTGGCTATGCACAGCCCATATGATCCGGAGCCTTCCATAAAAATTGAAGATGGTGTGATCACAGAACTGGACGGAAAGAAGAGAGAAGACTTTGACTTCCTGGATCAGTTTATTGCAGATTACGCGATCCGTACAGACAGAGCAGAGGCGTCTATGGCGGTTTCTTCTCTGGAAATAGCCAGAAAGATTGTGGATATCCATGTTTCCCGTAAGGAAATCCTGGAGATTGTATCCGGCATCACACCGGCGAAGATGGCAGAAGTTATCAACTGCCTGAACGTGGTGGAGATGATGATGGGTATGCAGAAAATGCGTGCCAGAAAGGTGCCGGGCAACCAGGCACATATCACCAATCTGAAAGATGATCCGGTACAGATCGCAGCAGATGCTGCAGAGGGAGCATTAAGAGGCTTCAGTGAAGAAGAGACTACCATGGGCGTGGCACGTTATGCACCGTTCAGTGCAATGGCTCTTCTGATCGGCTCTCAGGTTGGACGCCCGGGTGTCCTTACACAGTGCTCTGCAGAAGAAGCAACGGAACTGGAACTGGGAATCCGCGGTCTTACAACATATGCAGAAACTCTTTCTGTATATGGTACAGAAAAAGTATTTATCGACGGAGATGATACTCCGTATTCCAAAGCATTTCTGAATTCCGCTTATGCTTCCAGAGGACTGAAGGTTCGCTTTACTTCAGGCGCAGGCAGCGAGGTGCTTATGGGAAGCAGTGAGATGAAATCCATGCTTTATCTTGAGTGCCGCTGTCTCTATGTGACCAAGGGTGCAGGAAGCCAGGGAATCCAGAATGGTTCTGTAAGCTGCGTTGGTGTAGCTGCCGGAGTTCCTGCAGGAATCCGTGAGATCATTGGTGAAAACCTTGTGGCAGCTCTTCTTGGTCTGGAATGTGCTTCCTCCAATGACCAGAGCTTTTCCAACTCAGATATGAGAAGGACTGCAAGGACTATGCTGCAGTTTATGCCGGGAACAGATTTTATCTTCTCCGGATATGCGGCAGAGCCAAACTATGACAACATGTTTGCAGGCTCCAACTTTGATGCAGAGGATTTTGACGACTATAATGTGATGCAGAGAGATATGCAGGTAGACGGAGGTCTTCGCCCGGTTACGGAAGAGGACGTGATCCGTGTACGCCGTACCGCAGGAAAAGCAGTTCAGGCAGTCTTTAAATATCTTGGACTTACCGAGGTGACAGATGAACAGGTGGAGGCAGTTACCTACGCGCACGGAAGCAAGGATACGCTGAAACGTGATGCGGCAGCAGATCTGATGTCTGCAGACGATATGATGAAACGCGGCATTACAGGAGTTGATGTGGTAAAAGCTCTGGCAGAAAGCGGTTATACAGAGCTTGCGGAAAACATCCTGAACATGCTGAAACAGAGAGTGATCGGAGATTATATGCATACAGCGGCGATCCTGGACGAGCATTTTCAGGTAATGTCCGGCGTAAATACTCCGAACGATTATATGGGACCGGGAACCGGGTATCGTGTTTCCGGCAAGCGCTGGGAGGAGATCAAAGCGATTCCTCACAGGATCAATGTAAACGAATTTTAGGAGGTGCGCCATGGAAGTAAATGAACAGCTGATACGAGCCATTACTCAGGCAGTGGTGGAGCAGTTGCATAAGAATGGTGCACAGCCCCAGACACAGGCAGAAATGCAGCAGCCTTCCGGTACACAGGAACTTGCAGGCAGAACAAGAATGCGTCCGAAACATTCTTATGAGGGCGCGGCAAGGGCTGCCCAGGGAACCGATCCCAAGGAGATCGTGATCGGTGTGGGCGCAGCATTTCAGACAGAGATCAATAAGACCATGGGAGGAATTCCTCTGGATGAGGTACTTCGCAATGTAAAAGCAGGTATTGAGGAAGAGGGAATGACTTCTCGTGTAGTAAAGGTGCTGGATACCTCTGATGTGTGCTTTATGGCCCTTCAGGCAGCGAAGCTTTCCGGTTCCGGAATCGGAATCGGTATTCAGTCAAAGGGGACGACTGTGATCCATCAGAAGGATCTGTATCCTCTTTCTAATCTGGAGCTTTTTCCACAGGCACCGCTTATGGATCTGGAAACCTATCGTAAGATCGGACGTAATGCAGCCAGATATGTAAAGGGAGAGAAGGTAACTCCGATCGAGTGTACCAACGATCCTATGGTACGTGCAAAATATCAGGTGAAGGCAGCTCTTATGCACATAGTAGAAACTGAGCAGCTGGATCCGGAAAAAGGCATGATCGAATGGGAGGGAAGATAATGAGCAGCTATCCTTTAGGACAGAATGAAGCGGATACCATTACCTCCAAAACTGGCAAAAAACTTTCTGATATTACGCTGGATGAGGTAAAAAGAGGCAACGTACAGGCCGAGGATATCAAGATATCCCCGGAAATGCTGAAACGTCAGGGACAGGTGGCAAAAGAAGCGGATAATCCTCAGATGGAGGCGAACTTCCAGAGAGCTTCTGAACTTGCCAATGTGCCGGATGAAGTGATTTTAACAATGTATAACAAGCTGAGACCAAACCGTTCCACCAAAAAAGAACTTGTGCTCATGGCACAGGAACTTCTTGAAAAATACAGTGCACCGCACTGTGCAAAGCTGGTTTTGGAAGCGGCTGAAATTTATGAAAAAAGGGGAATTCTTCTTTGAAACTGATTGCTGGTGTTGACATAGGAAATTCCACAACTGAAGTATGTATCGGCAGCGTGGGAGAGGATGGAAGCTTTCATTTCCTCTCCTCCGCTTCCCGTATCACCACCGGAACTAAGGGAACACTTCCGAATGTTCACGGTATTAAAGCGGCTCTTATGGAGGCCATGGATCGAATCCGGCAGCCTTTGGAAGCCCTTGATTTAGTGCGCTTAAATGAGGCTGCACCTGTAATCGGTGATACGGCAATGGAGACCATTACGGAAACCATTATCACGGAATCTTCCATGATCGGCCATAATCCTTCTACTCCGGCAGGAGCAGGAGAGGCTGCAGGTTATCTGATTCATCTGGAAAATATCTGGAAAGGAAAACCAGGCGTGCCCTACATAGCAGTGGCGGCAAATAAGTTTTCCTATGAAGAAGTGGCAGCCAGGCTGAACCAGCATATTCCGGAATTGGATATCCGGGGACTGATCCTCCAGGCAGATGAGGCTGTTCTGGTGGAAAATCGCCTGAACAGGCAGATTCCGATCATTGATGAAGTACGGCATATAGAAAGGGTACCGGAGGAAAAGCTGGCAGCGATCGAGGTTGCTCTTCCGGGAACAGGGATCCGTATGCTGAGCAATCCTTATGGGATTGCTACTCTTCTGGGACTGGATGCAGAGGAGACAAAGGCAGTTACCCCTATTGCCAAAAGTCTGATCGGAAAAAGAAGTGCGGTAGTGATCCGCACACCAAATGGAAATATCAGAGAAAACGTTCTTCCTGCAGGTGAGATCAATTTTCACGGCACGCAGGAAATCCGTGTGAATATCGATACTGGAGCAGATACGATCATGGACAGCCTCCAAAAAGCAGGCGAGATCAGGGATATTGACGGACAGCAGGACACCAATGTGGGAAATATGCTGAACCGTATCAAAAAAAGCATGACGGATGTAGCAGCGGAAGCAGACCATGAAGCAAGGATCACAGATATCCTGGCAGTGGATACCATGGCTCCGGTAGAAATTTCAGGTTCACTGGCAGGTGAGACCTGTATGGAAAAAGCAGTGGGGATCGCTGCAATGGTAAAAACAAAGCATCTTCCTATGCAGAAGATCGCAGAAAGACTGGAGCAGGAGCTTCATATAAAAGCAGTGGTAGCCGGTGTGGAAGCGGTAATGGCAGCCTTAGGTTCCCTGACGACACCGGGAACAAGACTTCCTCTTGCCATCCTTGATATGGGAGGCGGATCTACAGATGCTGCAGTGCTGGAAGCAGACGGCGGTGTCCGCACGACACATCAGGCAGGAGCGGGAGAGCTTGTGACCATGCTGATCCAGACGGAGCTTGGACTGGGCAGCCGTACTACGGCAGAACAGATCAAGAAATATCCGATGGGAAAGGTAGAAAGCCTTTTTCATATGAGACTGGAAAATGGTTCCATGCAGTTTTTTGAAGAATCCATAGATCCCAGATATTATGGACATGTGGTACTTCTTGCACCAGGCGAAATGCTGAAGGTGGAGGAAGATATCCCAATGGAAAAGATCCTGGAGGTGCGAAGGGAAGCCAAGCGTAAGGTGTTTGTGCGAAATGCCATCCGCGCTCTGGAAAAAGTGGCTCCGGATCATGATTTAAGAAAGATACCAAACGTGGTGCTGGTGGGAGGTTCGGCAGAGGATTTTGAAATCCCGGAGATGCTGACAGAAGCTCTGGCAGAGTACCGGATCGTCTGTGGACGGGGAAATATCCGGGGAACCGAGGGCCCGAGAAATGCAGTTGCCACAGGTTTGTTAATGTCATATTTAAGCAGCAGATAACGGAGGGAACATGATTGTAAATAAGCCAACTGTTATCATTTATACAAGAGATCCTGATGAGGATCTTCTTCGGGAGATCTGCGCAGGAATTGAGGAAGAGGGTGTCCTTTACGAAGTACATTCCGGAAAAGGAGACATGGATACACTTGCTTATGAAGCAGCCAAAGATTCCATGCTGGGTTCCGGGATCGGAATGGAGGGCAGGAGGATCGCCATGCAGATGGCAAGACTTCCAAAAGGAAAAAATGTATTTGAATTGAATGATCCCCGTTTCTGGCAGTGCAGGAATCTGGGGAGCAACAGTGCGAGAGCGGTAAAGAAAATGCCGTTTAAACCGATTTATACAGAAAATGGGGAGATGTCGTTATGAGCATTTATACAAAAGGCGGTGACAGAGGCACGACCAGTCTGGTCCGCACAAAAAATGTTTCCAAGTCAGACGACCGTATTCAGCTGGTAGGAACTATTGACGAGCTGACAAGCCATCTGGGACTGGTAAAAACAATGATCGAAGATGAAGAAAACATCCGTATGCTGGAAAACATCCAGCGTATTCTGATCACGGTCATGGCAGGTGTGGCAGATCCTTATAACAAAGAATATAAGCTTGATGAACATGCAGCGGAATTTCTGGAACAGGAGATCGACCGTATGGAAGGGCTTTTCCATAGACCGAAGGAATTTATCCTTCCCGGCCAGTGCCGGCTTTCCGCAGAATTGGATATTGCCCGTACAGTCTCAAGGAGAGCAGAACGCGCCCTTGCAGCAGTCAGTGTGAAATTTGGTGCAGATAACGGTGCAAAGATCTTTATGAACCGTCTGGCAGATTATCTGTATGTACTTGCAAGATATACGGACGCAAAGATGGAAAAGAAGGTGGATAATACAGCTTCAGAAGCTGTTAATGGTGGAAAAGAGGAAAAATCCATGGAACAGAATCAGAATCCTGCAGCCAGTGAGGCTGTCATTCAGGAAGTATTAAAAAGAATGGGCGTACAGGGCAGGATTACTCTGGACAGTGCCAAGCGCCTGATCGAAAAGATTGAAGAAGAGGCCAGGCGCAGAGGAAAAAAGGCAGTGATCGCCATCTGCGGACCGGAAGGAAACCCGGTCGCAGTCCATGTGATGGATGGAGCTTTTCTGGTCAGCTTTGATGTGGCTACAAAAAAAGCATATACTTCCGTGGCAGTAAAAATGTCTACCATGGAATTGTCGAAGCTTGCACAGCCGGGAGGTACCTTCTACGGTGTGGATAAAATGGACAATGGAAAGATTGTGATCTTTGCAGGAGGAGTACCTCTTAAAGTTGGTGATACTATCATCGGCGGACTGGGAATCAGTGGAGGAACAGGAGAAGAGGATCACAGCCTGGCAGAGTATGGACTGTCTGTTTTGAATGAAGTATTATAGATGAAGAAAACAAAAATCAGGTGATGCTTGCACCTGATTTTTGTTTTTTATACAGGGAAAAGCAGGTGAAGGAGGAAATAAAATGATTAAAAGAAAAAACAGCAGAAATCGTATGTGCAGCTGTGATGCTTGCGATGGCAGTACCATTTACCGTATGGGCACAGGAAGAAGAATTTTCCAGTTTCCGAAATGAAGAAGAGGAAGGTGCGGGGGCAGAAGAATCTGCAATTGACGCGGAGCTGGCAGAGCAGGAGTCCAGAGAAGCAGAGCATGTTTTGCAAAGCGAATTATTGATTGAGTTAAAAAATCAAATTTTATAAGTTGATTACTTTATAATCAGTGCTTCGGCATGCCATATTGTGAAACGGTCAATAAGAGCAGCCACTTCCTCCACAGACAGAAATTCACAGTGCAATTTACGGCAGAAATTTCTTGTAAAAATTTACCGGGGGGTATAATGAAACCATAAAAATTTTATGGAGGAAGGATGCCTATGAAAAAGCGTTTGTTATGTATGCTGTGCGCAGGGTTACTTGTAACTGGAGCAGTGCCATGTCAGGCACAGGAAGAGAAGGCGGGAACAGAAACAAAAGCAGAAAGTGAAGCAGTTTCCCAGGACGTGGAAGCCAGGTATGGCATAACAGAGGAACAGCTTCAGATTTTTGAGGACAATGTGAAGGAAGCGGTGACGAAGGAATATCTGGAACCAAATGGTATCGATCCGGCTACTTTTGTACTGCCGGAGTTGTATGCATCATCCGGACAGGAGATAAGTTCATTTTGGGGTATGCTCATGGATCCATGGTTGTTCTCATTTAATATGAACTTGATGGGTGCGTATTATGTGCCGGAGATCACTTCTATATGGGGGAACGGTGAGGGTGAGACGCCTGAGCCTGAGCCGGCTGAAGTAGAAGGCGTTGCCGATGCATACAATCTGATAGATATCCTGTACGTAGAATTTGTAAACTGGTATCGTGAGGTTGTGTGTGCGGATGAGGTTGTGACAGAACCATGGGAGTTAATTATTGGAGCTGGAGAAGGGGTAACAGATAAGGAGCTTTTGAGTAATTTTGTTAACTTCTATATCGAAAATATTTCATTTCAATAGAAGATGGGGAGCAGAAGGGAGCTGATATGCTCCCTTTTTTCAGATCCTCTTATATTTCCCGGGGGTGATTCCCTTATATTTTTTAAAGGTCCGGATAAAGTAGCTGAGATCGTTAAAGCCATTGCGGTAGGCGATCTCTGTGATGGAATCATCGGTAGTGGACAGTTCATAGCAGGCCTGTTCGATACGCTGATGATTCAGATAATCCATGGGAGTCTGATGGGTCATCTCCGAGAAAAATCTGCAGAAATATTTAGGGGACATGGACACAGACTCAGACAACTGCTGCAGTGTCAGTGGTGAGGCATAGTTGTGTTCGATAAATTCCAGCACCTGCTTCAGCTGCAGAATTCTTTTGTAATCTCTCCGGGCCTTGCGGACACCTTTCAGATAGTAATGTTTACTAAAAACAATGCCAAAAAAGTGGTAAAATTGTCCAATCACAGTCAGTTCGTAGCCTTCCGGTTTCTGCCAGACTGCATCGAAAATACTGTTTACAGTATCCTGGATCTCCCTGTGCTCTCTGGTAAAATGATGGTAGACCAGAATCTCCTGATGGATGATCTTCTGCATATATCCCGCACAGACCGAATTATGCTTTAAAAATGTATTTCCGTCAAATACAAGACACTGATAGACACAATCCTGAGGCATTCCGCTGTGAAGAATCCCACTATGTACAAAAATGATATCTCCTGCTCTGGCTGTGAAACTTTTTTCGTCTAAAGTGACGGTAAGAGAGCCCTCCAGAATCCTCATAAGTTCATACTCTACATGCCAGTGGTAAGACATAACATACCGGGGATGGGTGGGATCAATATGATGGAATTCAAAAGGAAATTCATAAGTTCCTCTTTTTCGGTTTTCATTTCGATCAAGATCATGCAAAGCGGCGCCCCCCTTTTACTAAATTTATAGAATTTTTATAGATAATACTGAAAAAGTGAATATTATACTATTTTTTGCCATTATATCACAAGTATTTACCATATTGCAATTGTTATAATAGAATCATGAGCGGCGAGGGCAGGAAGTGCCTGAGCAGACAAACAAATATGATAAAAATGGAGGTATTTGTTATTATGGCAAAGAGCAGATTAATCGGAAGCTACCCAGTAATCGGTATCAGACCTACGATCGATGGCCGTAGAGGAGCACTTGATGTAAGAGGATCTCTGGAAGAACAGACCATGAACATGGCTAAGTCTGCAGCTAAATTATTAGAAGAAAACTTAAGATATTCCAACGGTGAGCCGGTTAAGGTTGTTATTGCTGACACAACAATCGGACGTGTTGGTGAGTCTGCAGCATGTGCAGATAAATTCAGAAAAGAAGGCGTTGATATTACTCTTACAGTAACACCTTGCTGGTGCTACGGCTCTGAGACAATGGATATGGATCCTCAGACAATCAAAGCTGTATGGGGCTTCAATGCAACTGAGAGACCTGGTGCAGTTTATCTTGCATCCGTTCTGGCTACACATGCACAGAAAGGACTTCCGGCATTTGGTATCTACGGACATGAAGTTCAGGATGCTGATGACACAACAATTCCGGAAGACGTTAAGGAAAAAATCCTCAGATTCGGTCGTGCAGCAGTTGCAGCAGCTTCCATGAGAGGCAAATCCTGGCTGCAGATCGGTTCCATTTGTATGGGTATCGGCGGATCTATCGTAGATTCCGACTTTATCGAGTCCTATCTTGGAATGCGTGTAGAATCTGTTGACGAGGTAGAGATCATCCGTCGTATGACAGAGGGCATCTATGATCACGAAGAGTTCGAAAAAGCTCTTGCATGGGCTAAGAAGACCTGCACAATCGGCTTTGACAAGAACCCGGAAGAACTTCAGATGTCAGAAGAGAAAAAAGAAGAGCAGTTTGAATTTGTTGTTAAGATGGCAGTTATCATCAAAGAGCTGATGAATGGCTGTGACAAACTTGATCCGAAATTCTCTGAGGAAGCAATCGGTCACAATGCGATCGCCGCTGGTTTCCAGGGACAGAGACAGTGGACAGACTTCTATCCGAACGGCGACTTTGCAGAGGCAGTACTGAACACTTCCTTCGACTGGAATGGCGCAAGAGAGCCATACATCCTGGCTACAGAGAACGACGTACTCAATGGTCTTGGCATGCTGTTTATGAAACTCCTTACCAACCGTGCACAGATGTTTGCAGATGTTCGTACATACTGGAGCCCGGATGCTGTTAAGAGAGTAACAGATTATGATCTTGAAGGCGTTGCAAAAGAGAATGGTGGAATCATCCATCTGATCAACTCCGGCGCTTGCTGCCTTGATGCAAACGGCGGTGCAAAAGACGAAAACGGCAATGCTGTTATGAAAGAATGGTGGAATGTTACAGAAGAAGATCAGAAAGCGATCATGGAGGCAACTACATGGAACGCAGCTGACAACGGATACTTCCGTGGCGGCGGATTCTCTTCCAGATTTGAGACAAAAGACCAGATGCCTGCAACTATGATCCGTCTGAACCTTGTAAAAGGCCTTGGACCGGTTCTTCAGATCGCAGAGGGCTGGACGGTAGCTCTTCCGGAAGAAGTATCTGATACTCTTTGGAAACGTACAGACTACACATGGCCATGTACATGGTTTGCTCCAAGATGCGATGGTAAAGAAGGCGCATTCAAGGATGCTTACAGCGTAATGAACAACTGGGGTGCCAACCACGGTGCAATCTCCTACGGACACATTGGTGCAGACCTGATCACAATGTGCTCTATGCTGAGAATTCCGGTTTGCATGCACAACGTTCCGGAAGAGAAGATCTTCCGTCCGGCAGCATGGAATGCATTCGGAATGGACAAAGAGGGCGCTGATTTCCGTGCTTGCAAGAACTACGGACCTCTTTACAAATAATTATTATATGGGTTGTTGTAAAATGCCATGATAGATGGGGCTGTTGCAAAGGCAGATGAATGATCTGCCGGAGCAATGGCTCCTTCTTTATCTGTGAAAGGGGGATCTTGTGAAAGAATGTAACTTGTGCCCGCGAAAATGCGGTGCGGATCGGAAAAATGGAAAAGCCGGAATCTGCGGAGTATCCGGAAAAAACATACTGGCAGCCCGGGCAGCGCTTCATTTCTGGGAAGAACCCTGTATTTCCGGGCAAAGAGGATCCGGGACTGTGTTTTTTTCCGGCTGTCCGCTTCGTTGTGTATACTGCCAGAACTATCGGATTGCCAATACAGAGGTGGGAATGGAGATCAGTGAAAAACGTCTGGGAGAAATTTTTCTGGAACTGCAGGAAAAAGGCGCTCATAATATCAATCTGGTCACCCCCACACATTATACTCCGGAGATTGTCCGGGCAGTCACAAAAGCAAAGGAGCAGGGACTGAGACTTCCGATTGTCTATAACTGCAGTGGCTACGAAAAAGTGGAAACTCTGAAAATGCTGAGAGGGATCGTGGATATTTATCTTACGGATTTTAAATATATGGAAAGAGAACCGGCAGCCCGTTATTCAAAGGCGCCTGATTATCCGGAAATCGTCCGGGCAGCATTGGAAGAAATGGTGGATCAGACAGGAGAGGCAGAATTTGACGAAGAAGGAATGATGAAGTCCGGTGTGATCGTAAGACATCTATTACTGCCCGGCCATGTAAAAAATGCCCGGGCAGTGGTGAAGTATGTTTATGAAACTTATGGAGATCGGGTATATTTCAGTCTTATGAATCAGTATACCCCTCTTCCGCAGGTGAAGAAAGATTTTCCGGAACTGGATCGAAAAGTAACCCGCAGAGAATATCAGAGGCTTGTCTCCTATGCACTTGAGCTGGGTGTGGAAAATGCTTTTATCCAGGAAGGAAAAACTGCAGAAGAAAGTTTTATCCCCATGTTTGATTACGAAGGAGTCAGGAATTAAAAAAGTCACAAAGCTCTTCCAGCTTTTGCAGCATTTCAGGGTCCTCGGCTACGACAGAATCATCTGTTCCATGATAAGAAATCAGAGGAAAAAGATTTGTGGCGTGGATATCGCGAAGAAGAATCTGTGCAGTGTCGAACGCTTTTTCCATGCTGCCTTTTCCTCCTCCAACCAGAAGTACGCCCGCTTTTTTTTCTTTTGTTATGGGCATATCCTTTCGGAAAAATTTTGCGCAGAAGTAGGTCTGCAGGCGGCTTCCCAGATCCAGAAGCTTTCCGGTCAGCTCTGAAAAATAAATGGGTGAGGCAATGAGAACATTATCACATTCTTCAATGTAGGAGTAGATCTCCTGCATTTCATCTTTGACGCAGCAGCCGGGATTTTTCCAACAATAGCGGCAGTCTACGCAAGGAGCAACATTGCAGTAATAAGCATCTACCATTTTGACCTCTCCCCGGAGGTTTTTCTTTAAAATTTTTAAAAGACTTACGGTATCTCCGTTTTTCCGCGGAGAACCATTCAGGATCAGTGTTTTCAAGACAAATCGTTTCCTTTCGTTATTTTTACTGCCATTATTATAGCAATTCATAGGATGGTTTACAATGAAAAACAGGAAAGAAAAGGTCTGTTATGGAAAAGGTTCTTATGATAAAATATAAAAAACAAAACCTATATTGGAAAAGAGGATACGGAATATATGATACATGAAAAAATCATCATTGAATCAGAAAAAAAAGATCAGCCGGAAGCCTGTATGATGACCTATTTCTGGGAAGAATCACAGGAGCTTTATCCGGGACAGGTACGTCCTGTGATCCTGATCTGTCCCGGAGGAGCCTACCGTATGACCTCGGACAGGGAGGCAGAGGCGGTTGCAGTGAAATTTATGAGTATGGGATATCATACGGCAGTTCTTCGCTACAGTGTTGCTCCGGCAGTCTATCCCACAGCCCTTCATCAGCTGGCAAAGGCGGTAAGCATCCTGCGAAACAGAAGCGCTCAGTGGCTGATCGATCCGGAAAAAATCATTGTCATGGGATTTTCGGCAGGAGGACACCTGGCAGCGTCACTTGGAACCTTCTGGAATAAGGGAGAGATCACAGAGGCGCTGAAGCTCCGTGCAGAAGAGATACGCCCCAATGGAATGATCCTCTGCTATCCGGTGATCTCATCCGGTCAGTTTGGACATGAAGAAAGCTTCCGAAATCTTCTGGGAGAACGATACGGGGAACTGAAGGAAAAAATGTCCCTGGAAAACCAGGTGGATCAGGATACACCCAGAACGTTTCTGTGGCATACATTTGAGGACACTACCGTACTTCCGGAAAACTCTCTGAGTTTTGTCCGGGCAATGGTCAAAAATGGGAATCCTGTGGAATATCATCTGTTTCCGGAGGGAATCCATGGGATCGGACTTGGAAACGAGCTCACGGCGAATCCGAATGGCAGGGGAATTGTGAGAGCCTGTGAAGAGTGGAGCAGTCTCTGTGAAAAATGGCTGAACCGGGAATTCCCCTGGTGGAATCCGGAAGATCAGAAATAGAAAATGTCTTTTTACGTCAAAATATCTGGAAAAAAACAGAACGAATAGGGATTATCAAACAGAAGAAACTGTGCTATGATAAAACATAAGAAATCTACATAAAATACTAAGGGGAGCATAGAAAAATGAAAAAAACAGGTATGATCTGGCTGATCGCGTTGATGTGTATGTTTTTTTCTGTGAATGTATGGGCAGATGTGTCGGAGAAAAAGACAGAACCTGACATTAAAACAGATTACTACATGATCGTGGAATCGAAACAGGGCGGCATAGATATTTATTCTCATCCGGATCTGGAATCCACGAAATTAAACGAGGAGTTGATTCCCAATGGAACAGCTCTGCATATTGAAGGGGAAGTGGAGGATAAAGAAAATTCACGAACCTGGGGATATGTGCAGTATCATGGAATGTATGGATATGTTCCTTTAGATGACTGCCGTCCGGCACAGTCGAGAAAAGAGGCGATTGATTCTGAATTGTATATTGCGGGGCGGGATCATGTAAATTATAATGCAGATTATGATGTAAAGGCATATACCAGTGAAGGAAAACAAAAGCTTTATCAGGGACCGGGAGAAAAGTATGGGACAGTTCCAGGTGTTCGTGATATCGAAAATGGAGAAACGCTTCACATTACCCAGGATGCAGAAATGGTAGACGGAAGTCACTGGGGTGTTACAACGATAGACGGCAGGCAAGGATGGGTCAATCTGGATGATACAGAAGAGGCTGCCAGAGAAAGAGGCGAGTTTTCAGATAAAGCTTCTGGTGCATCGGAAGAATATGTAACGATGGTGACATCAGATTCTCAAAATCCTTCGCAGACACCTGCGGTAACAGAAACACCGGAGTTAACTGCGACAGCAGTGCCAACTGCAACAGAAACACCGGAACCAACTGCGACAGCAGTGCCAACTGCAACAGGAACACCGGAACCAACCGCGACAGCAGTGCCAACTGCTACAGAAAAGCTGGAAGCAACGGATTCGGTCACTGCAGAGCCCACAGTAACTACAGAAGAAAAACCGGCTTCAGCATCTGCTGCAGAAAAAGAGTCTTCGATTCCAGCTCCTTTTATATGGATTGCAATGATAGCGGTGATTGCAGTGGCAAGTCTTTTGATTTATCATTACAAAAAGAGATAACCGATGGAAGCATTAAGCGGGCAAGTTCGTTTTGAATCCGCGAAATTCTTCAAGGATGGAGAAAAGGAATGTATCCCTGAAAGGGGACACATTCCTTTTTTTAATAGCTTTTCACAGTAATTGTTCTTGATCTTGCAGTGAATAGCCGTCGATATTGACTGAGCTTTCGTTTTGGAACCCGAATTGTCATTTTTGAGGTACCATAGTCGATCTTACCAGTGATTTTGGTCAATTGTGTGCTGTTTATTTTTATGATACAGCCGCTTTTTACTCTTCCAAAGGCATAAGCGTTGATCTGCTTCAGGCCGGTACCGATGGTAATACGATTCAGATTTCGACAATTATAAAAAGCTTTGGAACCAATGACGGAAACATGATTCCCAATAACGGCATTGGTAAGCCTGCTCTTTCCGTTGAATGCGTTGGTCCATACAGAGGTGACACGATAGGTAATTCCCATGTAGCGGATGCTTGATGGAATTACTACTTTTTTTATGTTTGGATTTGTAGTTCCATAGCAGGTGACCGTTTGTTTTCCTGTAACACGATAAATCAGTTTCGTAGAGGGGATACAGTTGAATCCCCATTTTGCATAAAGGGTGATGTTTCCTTTTATGGTAATTACCTTTCCTGGAAAATAAGTGACCCCTGTTCCATCTGCTTTTGTGTTCCAGCCAAGGAAAAAGCGGGAGGTACAGTAAGGTGCATTTTTTATTTTTACGGACTGACCGGAGGTATATTTTGTTTTGTCGGAAGGCATATTTCCAGTTGTCAGGCGGGTGTTGGATTTGTAAACCACCTGATAGGTTCGAGGCCGTGGAGTAGCAGTAGGCCGTGGAGTAGCAGTAGGCCGTGGAGTAGCAGTAGGCCGTGGAGTGGCAGTAGGCCGTGGAGTAGCAGTAGGCTGTGGAGTGGCAGTGGGTCGTGGAGTGGCAGTAGGTTGTGGTGTGATGACAGCCGGCGCATCCAGTGTTCGGGTATGAGCTTTGATACAAAAACAAAAACTGGATTTTGAAGTAGCACAATCGGTCCATTTTGTCCCGTTGGAAGAAGAAAAACTTTGTCCTGGAGACAGCCCTGCAATCGTTCTGAACCAGGTTCCGGAAGCTGCAGTGGTATTGGTTTCCACGTAATATTTGGTTTCATATGGGAAGGTGAGGACAATCGAATATTTACTTCCCTGCACAAGTTTTACCGGAGTATCAAGTTTTAAAGTATGGATACCAGCAACCGGCTGGGTATATTCCAGAGGAGTCTGAAAAGCAGGCGTTCCGCTGACCGGGTTCATGGGATCGGAAAGGTTGGTATAGACCTGAATCTGGTAGCTGGTAAAATCCTGTTTGCTGGAAAGAACGATTTCTCCAAGTTCTTCAGCGTTGCCATTTCCGGCAGATACAGGAAAGATATTGGCAATGGAACTGCCTTTTTTCAGGGTGATGCTTGTGGTTCCGGAAGCTGCCCCGTCATAAAAGTAATTGTTGGGATATTGTGGGTCAGTGATTGCTGTACTGCACACAAGATTGGAAATGGAAGCATCCTCGTAGGAAAGGAAAAAATATCCATCTTTTCCCCAGGATGGTCCATAGCTGTTTTTTACAATCCAGGCGCCGTCATTTTTTACCATGGAGGCAGCAGGAAAATTTGTTTTGGAATAGCTGTCATCCCAGCCTACAATGGTGACTGCATGATTGACCTTTCCTGAAGTGGGACAACAGGCAGCTGCTGTTTCCGCCCGATAATAAGTTCCTGCATTATCCATCAGGATCATGGCAGAGACAGAACCGTATTCCATGATCAGCTGCTTCATTCGCTCTTCTGAGTAGGCGGAAAATACAGCATCTTCCAGATAGGCATCTGTGTCATAGGCGAGGGAAGGATCCAGTGGCTGGGACAGGTCGGAAATATGTGAGGAATCTGTTGGCAAGGGTGCTTTTTCTTCAGATACCATACCGGACCAGGTGCTTAAAAAGAAAGAAGCAACCATTCCATTCCCGCTGTCATGATAAGTTTTACCCAGGTGTTCGATTTTGTCATTCGGAGTATTCCCAAGAGGATCGTTGACTCGGTTGGCAAAAAAATACGCCAGATGTTCTTCTGATAAATCCCGGCTTCCCAGTCCCTGTTTCAGAAGTGAGGTTTCAAAATTGGAAGCAAGACTGAAAGCCCAGCAGATATTAAATGGATTCTGATTTTTTACAGAAGATATGATTCCGGACTGTCGGGAATCATAGTAGGAGGGCAGCAATCCATACTTTCGTACACTAAGATCGCTGTCCGGATCTTCCAACGGAGAGACTGCAGGCATATTGTCCATAAGAGCCAGCTGCGCCTGGATTTCTTCTTCGGTCATAGGACGTCCAAGAATGTAATCTTCTGCTTCTGGTGAATCTCCGGAAGAAAAAAGATCTTCCTGCTCAACTCCGGAAGAAAAATCTGCTGTTTCTTCTGCTTCTTCAGAGAGTGAGGAATCTTCGTCCGGATTGGATGGAGCCGGCGTTTCTGTGATTTCCTGAGATGGAAGCTCTTCCTGGCTGGTCTGGTCGGAAAAAGTGTCTTCCGGATCCAGGAGAATGAGATCATCCCCAGAGGAATTCTCTTCTGAAAAAGTTTCTGCCGCGTCTGTACCGGAGGAAAATTCTGCAGCGGAGACTGCAGAAGACCCTAGGACAAGAGTCGTGCTCAGAAGAAGAGAAAATATCTGTTTTTTGCAAAATTTCATAAGAATCCTCCTTTGCGTTTGGTGTGAATATAAAAAACAGCCAGGTTTTCTGCTATAAGAAACAAATCTTACTTTATATTCAATATAGCGGCTTTTAAAAATGATGTCAATGAGAGATAAAAACAAAAACAGCATAAATCCCAAAGAGGGAATTTATGCTGTTCTGAACATTTATCATGTGACGTTGATCTGCTGCACCCCATAGCGGACCGGTCATATACCTTCAACAATTAGTCGTTGATCACAACGCCCTTCTGAAGCATTACGTTTGCGTAGAGCGCTTTTTCACCGGTGGAGATGATACAGTAGGAAGTCTTTGCTTCGTCGTAGAATTTAAAACGTTCAATATTTCCTACAACTGCATCGCCTCTGTCATCGTATTTGCGGATGATCTCTTTGTAAGTATCCCAGATAGGTGTTTCCACGTTATCGCCAGGCATAACCTCCATCAGGTTTACAGGATGTTCTACATAGGTATCCAGTGGGAAAACTTTCAGGATCGCTTCCAGGATCTCCGGAACGCCGTGACCGTCGCAACGGATTGTGATGGCATTCTTTCCCATGGATTCAACCGGGAAGTTACCGTCTGCAATAACAAGACGATCACTGTGACCCATTTCACATAATACTTTTAATAATTCCGGTGACAAAATTTCAGGAATTCCTTTTAACATATCAATACCTCCGATCAATTTTCTTCTACTATACAATTTACCTGTATCTGTGACAGATGACAAGAGAATATTTTCCTGTAAAAGATGAATATTTTACGCAGTGCATACTTCCGTTTAGGAAGCAGGATTTTACTATTGACAGAAACGTTTCGGAGAGGTATGATAAACACGAACAGAAACGTTTCGGTTTTAAAAACCAGACGCGGACAACATTTATAATTTACATGGGGAGGATACAGTCATGCCACTTGTTACATCAAAAGAAATGCTGCTGAAAGCACAGCAGGGCGGATATGCAGTAGGCGCTTTTAATGCGGAAAATATGGAAATGGTAAAAGCTATCATTGAAGCTGCGGAGGAACTGAAGGCTCCGGTAATGATCCAGACAACACCATCTACGATCAAATATGGAACGGTGGAAACTTATGGAGCAATTGTAGCAGCAGAGGCAAAAAAAGCCAGTGTTCCGGTATGTCTGCATCTGGATCATGGCAGCAGCTTTGAGCTGGCTTTACAGGCAATGAAAGCAGGCTATACATCTGTGATGATCGATGGTTCAAAATATGATTTTGAAGGAAACATTGAGATCACAAAGAAGACGGCAGATGCAGCACGTGCACTGGATATTCCCTGTGAAGCAGAGCTTGGCAAAGTAGGCGGAAAAGAAGATGATCTGGAAGCAGAGGCGGATACCAATACAGATCCGCAGGAAGCAAAGGAGTTTGCTGAGAGAACGGGAGTTACGTCTCTGGCTGTTGCAATCGGAACCGCACATGGCTTTTATGTAGGAACACCGGTGCTTGATAAAGAGCGTCTCAGTGAGATACGTAAGGTTGTAGATATTCCATTGGTTCTTCATGGTGCTTCCGGATTAAGTGATGAAGAAGTAAAGGACTGCGTCAGACGAGGAATCTGTAAGGTGAATTTTGCAACAGAACTTCGTGAAGCATATTCAAAAGCAGTAAAAGCAACCTTTGCAGAAAAAGAAAACACCATTGATCCAAAAACGTATGGCCGCGCTGCGATTCAGGCAGTAAAGGAACTGGTAAAATACCGTATGCAGGTTTGCGGATGTGATGGAAAAGCCTGAAAAATGTAACTGACAGGGGTGATTTCTATGGCGGCGACAATGAAAGACATTGCGAAGCTTACCGGATTAGGACTTGCGACAATCTCTTCTTATTTTAACGGAGGCAATGTAAGAGAAAAAAACAGAAAAAAGATTGAAGAGGCTATTGAAGAACTTCATTATGAAGTAAATGAGGTTGCCAGAAATTTAAAGACAAATGCAACAAAGACGATCGGCGTTGTCATTCCGGAACTGAACAATATTTTTTGTGCAGAGATCATTACCGGGATGGAGGATATTCTCAGAAATCATGGATATGCCACGATGATCTGCGACTGCCGTACAGACAAGAAACTTGAGCGCGAAGCAGTGGAGTTTTTATGCCGAAAAAGAGTAGATGGGATTATCAATATGCCGGTAGATGCGGAAGGCGGTCACCTGAAGGCATTTCAGAAAACAGGCAAACCGATTGTACTGATCGACCGTAAGATACAGGGCGTTTCCTGTGATAGTGTCTTAGTGGATAACGAGCAGGCTGCAGCAGATGCGGTAAAACTCCTTTATGAAAATGGACATCGGAATATTGGGATCATCGGTGGTCCGAAAGAAATTTCCACAGCCCAGGAGAGAATGAAAGGCTACTTCAGTGAACTGAAAAATCTGGATATTCCTGTAAGAGAATCTCTGGTGGTACATGGAGATTATACAATTCAGGGAGGTGTCCGTGCCATGGAAGAACTGGTGGAGAAAAATCCCGAAATGACAGCTGTCTTTGTAACAAACTACGAGATGACTATGGGAGCCGTGATTGGAAGCAATGAACTTGGAATACAGATTCCAGATCAGATCTCCATGGTGGGTTTTGATAACCTTCCCTTTGCCAGGGCATGTAATCCTAAGCTGACGATCGTATCTCAGCCTACGGAAAAGATTGCAGAGAAAGCAGCTGGTATTATGCTGGCACGCCTGGAAGACAGGGACGGCGCATCCCCTTACCAGACAGAAAAACTGGAGACAGCCATAATTCCTGGAAAATCAATTGCTCAGATCAGATGAGGAGAAAAAGAAAAATGAAACAGTCATATTTGATGGGAATCGATATAGGAACAAGTGCCTGTAAAGTAGCTGTTTTTGACAGGCAGGGACAGGTACTGGCAGCCGCAAGCGGCGATTATCCGGTATATTATCCCCGGGAAGGCTGGGCAGAACAGGATCCGGAGGAATGGTGGAGCGCCGTCTGCGGAGCTGTCCGTCAGGTGCTCCAAAAGGCGGATGTCCGTCCGGAGGAGATTGCCGGAGTGGGAATTGATGGTCAGAGCTGGTCCGCCATTGCCATTGATAAGGACGGAAAAGTGCTTACGAACACACCCATCTGGATGGATACCAGGGCACAGTCCATCTGTGACCGCCTCAATGAAGAAATCGGAGCAGATGAGATTTTCCGTGTTGCAGGCAACTCCCTGCAGCCTTCCTATACTACGGCAAAAATCCTCTGGTACAAAGAGAATCTTCCGGAAGTATACAGAAAAACCCATAAGATCCTTCAGTCCAACAGCTATATTGCCTTTAAGCTGACCGGGCAGATCTCTCAGGATCTTTCACAGGGTTATGGACTTCACTGTTTTGATATGCGTACCGGACAGTGGGACGAAGAAATGTGTAAAAAACTGGGAATCCCCAGAGAATTTCTTCCGGAAATCGTACCAAGTGATCAGATTATAGGAACAGTGACAAAAAAAGCAGCAGAAGAATCCGGACTTGCAGAAGGAACGCCTGTGGCAGCAGGTGGTCTGGATGCTGCCTGCGGTACTCTGGGAGCAGGTGTGATCCATGCCGGAGAGACGCAGGAACAGGGCGGTCAGGCTGGCGGGATGAGTATCTGCATGGAACAATATCAGGCGGATCCTCGCCTGATTCTGGGATTCCATGTGATTCCGGGCAAATGGCTTCTTCAGGGAGGGACCACAGGCGGAGGCGGCGTTATGCGCTGGTTTGAGAGAGAGTTTGCTGATTACGAGCGTCTGATGAAAGAACAGACAGGAGTTTCCTCTCTGGATCAGCTGAATGAAATTGCCGAAAAAGTGGATCCGGGATGTGACGGACTGGTATTTCTGCCCTATATGGCCGGAGAACGATCTCCGATATGGGATCCGCATGCGAAAGGTGTGTTTTACGGACTTGATTTTTCAAAAACAAAAGGTCATATGGTGCGCGCCTGTATGGAAGGAGTGGCATTTTCGCTTCGCCATAATCTGGAAACAGCAGAAAAAGCCGGCGCAGAAGCAGATATTCTCCGCGCCATGGGAGGCTCTGCCAACTCTCTGCTCTGGACGCAGATCAAATCAGACATTACCGGAAAAACAATGGCAGTTCCTGCGTCAGATACAGCCACCACACTGGGAGCTGCGCTTCTGGCAGGCGTGGGAACCGGATTTTATGAGGATTATGAAGAGGCAGTCTCTCAGACGGTGAAGGTGACCAGAACCCATCATCCGGATCCGGAGAAAAAAGCAGTTTATGACAAAAATTATGAAACCTATCTGGAATTATACCGGTCTTTATCCGGTCTGATGAAAAAATCATAAAGAAATGGAAGGAGTATTTGGATAATGAAAGCAGCAGTTGTTGTGGCAAATGAAGATGTGCAGTATCAGGAAATCCCGGAACCGCAGGTAAAACCGGGGTATGTGAAGATCAAGGTCAGGTATTCCGGAATCTGTGGCTCAGATATTCCCCGTGTACTGAATCATGGTGTACATTTTTACCCGATTGTCCTGGGACATGAATTTTCCGGTGATGTAGTGGAGATCGGAGAGGGTGTTACAAAGGTAAAGGTGGGAGACCGGGTATCCGGAGCACCGCTTGTTCCATGTATGAAATGTGAGGACTGTCAGAAAGGAAATTATTCTCTTTGTAAGCACTACAGCTTTATCGGATCCAGAGAACAGGGCAGCAATGCGGATTATGTGGTAGTTCCGGAGCAGAATGCCGTTCCCTTTGACGCATCCATTCCCTATGAGCAGGGGGCAATGTTTGAGCCTTCTACCGTGGCTCTTCATGGTCTTCTGCAGAACGATTATCAGGGCGGTGAATGTGTGGCAATCCTCGGCGGCGGTACCATTGGTATGTTCACCATGCAGTGGGCAAAAATCTTTGGTTCCAGAAAGGTGGTCGTTTTTGATATCAGCGACGAGCGTCTGGAACTGGCGAAACGCCTTGGTGCAGACGAAGTAGTAAATACCACAAAAGAAGATTATATGAAAACTGCCATGAAGTATACCGGAAACAAAGGTTATGGCTATGTATTTGAGACAGCAGGACAGATCCCAACCATGCATATGGCATTTGAGCTGGCGGCAAATAAAGCTCACGTATGTTTTATCGGAACGCCTCATCAGGAACTGTCCTTCACTCCGGCACAGTGGGAGAACATGAACCGCAAGGAGTTTAAGCTGACCGGTTCCTGGATGTCCTACAGCGCACCTTTCCCGGGAAAAGAGTGGGAGCTTACAGCTCATTACTTTGCAACAGGACAGCTGAAATTTGATCCCGGATTTATTTACAAAAAGGTTCCTATGAGTCAGGCACAGGAAGCCTTCCAGCTTTACAAAACACCGGGACTTGTAAAGGGAAAGATTCTTTTATCAAACGAGGAAAACTGAAATGATACTGACAGTAACTTTAAATGCCGCCATAGATAAGCGGTATGTGGTGGAAGGTTATCAGGTGGGACAGGTCAACCGGGTAAAAGAATGTTCTTACGTTCCCGGCGGCAAAGGCCTGAATGTTTCTAAGCCGGCGGCTATATACGGAGCAGAGGTTGTGGCAACCGGATTTGTGGGCGGTCATTCAGGAAACTATATTGAGGATTCCCTGAAACCATTCGGGATCAAAAGCGAATTCTATCATGTGGAGGCAGAAAGCCGTTCCTGTATTAATATCTGGGATGAAGTAAATCATGTGCAGACAGAATTTCTGGAACCGGGCTTTACCCTTACTGAAAAGGAATTTGAGGGATTTGAGGAAAAATTCCGTACGCTTGTAACAGATGCAAAAGTTGTGGCAATGTCCGGAAGCGTACCAAAAGGACTGGATGGAACCGCTTATCAGCGTCTGGTAAAAATCGGGAAGAAAGCAGGAAAACAGGTGATCCTGGATACCAGCGGGAAGCTTCTGGAAATGGGAATCCAGGCTTCGCCTACTCTGATCAAACCAAATATTGACGAAATCCGGATGCTCACTGGAAAAACCTGCAATGATATCGCGGAGATTATTGATGCCGCAAAGGAAATCCACAAAAATGGAGTGAAAATAGTGGCAGTATCTCTTGGCGCAGACGGATCCCTTGCGGTAGGAGAAGAGGGGACATTCCGGGCAGAGGTACCGAAGATTGACGCAGTAAATACAGTAGGCTGCGGTGATTCCATGATCGCAGGCTTTGCTGTCGGAATGGAGGAAGGACTTTCTCTTCCGGAGATGCTGAAAAAGGCAAGCGCCATTTCCGCGGCAGCTGCCATGCGGGAGGAAACAGGTTTTTTTGTGATGCAGGATATGGAAAAACTGCTTCCTGAGATTAAGATCACGAAACTGTAATGGATATCTGCCTGCAAAGAGCAGAAATTCCCTGTAAAATATAAATAAGAAAAGGAGACGAAAAAATGGCAGAATTTATTGATCCGGCACTTGTGCCGAAGGTAACACTTCCTTCCGGAGAGCAGGTTCCCTGTGTGGGAATGGGAACCTTTGGCTCCGACCGTGTTTCCGCAGAAGATGTTTCCGCAGCAGTTGCCGGTGCAGTACGGTGCGGCTACCGTATGTTTGACTGTGCTGCCTGCTATGGAAATGAGGCAGAAATCGGTCAGGTGTTCCAGGAGGCTTTTGAAGAGGGCGTAGTGGAGAGAAAAGATCTCTTCATTATAACAAAGGTATGGAATGACATGCACAGAGATGTAGAAAAAGCCTGCAGAAAGAGCATTGAGGATCTGAAATGCGACTATGTGGATCTTTATTTTATTCACTGGCCGTTCCCGAATTATCATGCACCGGGATGTGATGTGGATTCCAGAAATCCGGATTCCAGACCGTTCAGTGTAGAAGAATTTATGGATACCTACCGTCAGTGTGAGGAGCTTGTGGAAAAAGGTGTGATTCGCTATATCGGTATCTCCAACATGACCATTCCGAAGCTGGAGGCAGTACTTCCGCTTATGAAGATCAAACCGGCAGCCTGTGAACTGGAGCTTCACGTATGCTTCCAGCAGAAGGAGCTGTATGATTATCTGGTGGCTCACAATATCCAGCCGGTAGGCTACATGCCTCTTGGATCACCGAGAAGACCGGAAAGAGATATCTGTCCGGAGGATGTGGCAGACCTTCAGCTTCCGGAAATGAAAGCCATTGCAGAGGCTCACGGCGTACATCCGGCGCTGATTGCTCTGAAATGGGCGCATCAGAGAGGGGAAATCTCCATTCCGTTCTCTGTACATAATTTTGTCTCCAATCTGAAATGCGTGACAGAAGATCCTCTGACAGAAGAGGAAATGCAAATCATCTCCACTCTGGAAAAAGGAAACCGCCTTGTAAAAGGTCAGGTATTCCTCTGGGAAGGCGCCAACGACTGGCATGATCTCTGGGACGAGGATGGAGTAATCGTGAAATAAAAATATATATAATATAGAAAGAATCCGTCAGACTTTGTAAAAAGAGAGGCTGACGGATTTTTTGTCTGTTATTATGCTTTTTTGAATACATTTTTTTTATTGATTTTACAGGAGATGACATATTCCATATTGCGCTGATTTGTGGTAAGATACATTCTAGGAAAATTTTATAAAGATCTAAAATGGGGGATTTTTACATTTATGTATCGTGTACTGCTTGTTGATGATGAGATTCTGGTAAGGGATGCCATTAAAGAAAATATTGACTGGAAAGGACTGGACTGCGAACTGGTAGGAGACTGTGAAAACGGACAGCAGGCTGCAGAATTTGTAAAGACGCATCCGGTGGATATTGTTCTGACAGATATCCTGATGCCTTATATGGATGGCATGGAGCTAAGCCATTTTCTTCACGACAATTATCCGGATGTTGTGATCGTGATCTTCAGTGGATTTGGAGAATTTGAATATGCAAAAAAGGCTATTCAGTATAATGTCAGCGAATATTTGCTAAAGCCGGTAACGGCAGTAGAATTAACGGCTGTGATCAATAAAATGAAAGAAAAAGTGGATCAGACCCGAAAAGAAAAGGTAAAGATGGAAAAACTGACCAAGGCTTCGGAAAACTATCGTAAAAATGCGCAGGTCATTCGTTCCAAGGCGATTGAAGCTCTTGTAAACTGCACCACTAATGTAGAGGAAAGTGTGGAAAGACTGCAGGGTATGGGAATTGAGCTTTCCGCAGTAAGATATCGGGTAGCCATGTTTGATATAGACCTTTATTCGGATATGTATCAGGTGGATATGGAAAAAAGGCAGGAAAGCGCTTTGATGGCGTTTGTTCTTTATAATATCAGCAATGAGATCGTGACAAGGGAACAGGCTGGCATTGCATATCAGGAAGGCGGCAACAGAGTCTGCATTCTGTTCATGGAGAAATGGAGCCGTGATTTTACGGCAAAGACCAGAGCAATCTGCAAAGAAATCCAGGAAAAGATAAAAGAAGTCATGGGAATCGATGTATCTATGGGAATCGGGGCCTGGGTGAAGACTCCTGGCGAATTGATTCTTTCTCATGACATGGCATCCCAGGTCATGCAGTACCGCTACCTTTTAGGAGGGAAACTTCTGATCGATATGTCGGAGCAGAAAACAGGACAGAATGTTCCGATCGATGCGCTTCTGGATAAGCTGACCTGTGCTTTGAAAAACGGAAAACGGGAAAATGTGGAGAAGATTTTCAGAGAAATGGAAGCATCTATAAAATGCAGTCTGGTAGAAAAAAGCCGCGCATGTATGTATTTGCAGCAGATTGTCAGAACTCTGGATCGAGTCTGCGAGGACGTTTCAGCAGATATGGACTGCGTACTGAAAGGGCGTGACGAACTTTTGCACCGGATCACGGAGCAGAAGTCCTTTGACAGTGCCTGCAGGGTGGTAGAAAATTATATTCTGAAGATATTTAAGATGCTTTCTGATATGAACAGTTCCAGCGGACAGAAGCAGGCGCGTCTGGCGATGGACTATATTCAGAAAAATTATATGGATCCGGATCTCAGTCTGAATGATATCTGTTCTTATTTAAATATCAGCACCAGTTACTTCAGCACGATATTTAAAGAGATGACAGGCGAGACTTTTACAGAGGTACTGATCCGTACCAGAATGGAAAAGGCAAAGGATCTGTTGGAAAATACTACAATGAAAAATTATGAAATTGCAGAAAAAGTGGGATTTTCAGATCCCCATTATTTTGGTATTTCCTTTAAAAAGATGACGGGTGTCACACCTACTGAATATGCCAGGGAGAAGAGACGATGAAGAAAAAATTCAGTCCGGGAGCAATGTTTCTGGGAAGATTTAACAGCATTCAAAGTGTTATTTTTGCCATGGTATCCATGCTTCTCCTGGGGGCAGTGGCTATTGTCACAGTGATTTCTATGAATTATACAAGAACTTCGGTGTTCGATAATTCTTCTCTGTATACGCAGACGATCATCCAGCAGATGAATCAGAACATTGATTCTTATATTGATTACATGGAAAACATTTCCTATCTGGTATCCAGCAATGAAGATGTACAGTCGTATCTTTTTGGGGAAGAGACAGATCCGGAAGCCAGAGGGCGTATCCTGAATCAGTTTAAGACGATTCTGGACAGCCGAAATGATATTTTGAATCTGGGTATCATAGGGGAAAATGGAAGGATGCTGATCAATAATGCGCAGAGGCTGACCAATCCGGATCTGGATATTCACACCCAGGAATGGTATACCAATGCACTTGAGGGTTCCGCCAGTTCTTATCTTAGTTCCTCTCATGTTCAGCATATCATCAGCGGAGAACGTCCCTGGGTAATTACCCTGAGCCGGGGAATCCGGAACAAATCTTCAAAGTCCGAAAACCAGAAAGAGGGCGTGTTTTTTATTGACCTGAATTATAGCGCCATCAGTGAACTCTGCAACCAGAGTGTGGTAGGAAATCAGGGATATGCGTTTATTTTGGATGCAGATGGAAATATTGTTTACCATCCGCAGCAGCAGCAGCTCTATAATGAACTCCAGACAGAAAACATCAGCCTGATCATGGGGACAGATAAGGATACGGTCCTGTCAGGAAAGGGAAGTGCAGAGAAGCTTTACTCCATTTCCCGCTCTGAGAAAACCGGATGGACGGTGGTAGACTGTGTCCGTGTGGAAGAACTTCTTCGCAAAAGTAACAAAGCCCAGAGCCTCTATGTGCTGGTGGCCATGGGACTGATGATCGTTGCTTTGTTTTTCTCCAGATTTATTTCCAGAAGCATTACGCAGCCGATCCAACAGCTGTGTGATTCCATGGCAAGAGTGCAGGAAGGGGACTTTAGTGTTTCTGATGTTGTTGTGGATTCCAAAAATGAGATTGGAAGTCTGACAAAATCGTTTAATGTGATGACACACAGAATCCAGGACCTGATGGAACAGAATATCCGGGAACAGGAAGCAAAAAGAAAAAGTGAGCTGAAAGCCCTGCAGTCACAGATCAATCCCCACTTTTTGTATAATACGCTGGATTCGATCATCTGGATGGCAGAGGGAAAAAAGAATGAAGAGGTTGTTCTTATGACGGCTTCTCTTGCAAGGCTTCTCAGGCAGAGCATCAGTAATGAAGATGAAGTGGTTTCCATAGGCCAGGAAGTGGAATATGCCAGAGGCTACCTTACCATTCAGAAAATGCGCTACAAAGATAAAATGGAGTTTCAGATTGATGTAGATCCTTCTATATTACATATACCGTTAATTAAGCTGGTATTGCAGCCGGTGATTGAGAATGCCATTTACCATGGTCTGAAATACAAAGAAAGTAAGGGGCTTTTGATGGTAAAAGGTTTTAGAAAAAATGGAAATGCAGTGCTTCAGGTGATTGATAACGGAGTCGGAATGGATCAGGAGACGCTGGATCATATTTACGAAAAACATAAAGTGAATTACCAGTCGAACGGAGTTGGAGTCTATAATGTGCAGAAACGCCTTCAGCTTTATTATGGAAGCGAATATGGCATTACCTATGAAAGTGAAAAAGGCGTAGGAACGACAGCAACCATTACCATACCGGGAAATCAGGAGGGACAGCAATGAGAAAATACAGAAAGTGGATCGCTGCTTTTCTTATCATCTGTATCGCAGGCGCCGCTGCAGGTATGATCTATTACAGAAATGCCACCGGAGGGGAACGCCGTCTTTCCATGATCTATATCCCAAAGGTAGTTGACGGAACCAATGATTTCTGGACTTCGCTGATACTGGGAACCCAGATGGCGGCAAAAGAGTATAATACCGAAATTGAGGTTATGGCTCCGGAAGAAGAAAACGATATAGAGGGGCAGAATCGTATTTTGAAGGAAGCAGTGGAAAAACAGCCGGATGCGATCTTGATTTCTCCTTCCAGTTTTACGGAATCAGACAGTCTGATCCAGGAGGCAAAAGACAGAGGCATCAAAATCACTTATATTGATTCTTATACGGAACAGAATATTCAGGACATTACTGTCGCCACAGATAATGTAGAGGCCGGCCGGCAGCTGGGAAAATTTGCAGCTTCTATCTTAGAACCGGATGATCAGATCGCAATCGTGGCACATGTAAAAGGTGTTTCTACTGCAGTGGAAAGAGAACAGGGATTTCGTGACGGACTGGGACAGATGGCAGACAATATCGTGGATGTAGTTTACTGTGATTCCAGTTATGAAAAGTCTTTTAAACTGACCACAGAGCTTATGGAAAAGTATCCGGAGCTGAAAATGGTGGCAGGCATGAACGAATATTCTTCTGTAGGCGCAGCCAGAGCAGTTAAAACAGCAGGCGCAGAAAACCAGATCCAGGTAGTGGGGGTAGACAGCTCACAGGAAGCGGTACAGCTTATGGAAAAAGGCGTTTTTAAAGGAATCGTGGTCCAGAAGGCTTTTAAGATGGGATACCTGGGAGTGGAGGAAACCGCCCGGCTTTTAAGGGGGCAGAACTATGAGACGGAAATTGATTCGGGATGCCAGCTGGTTACACCGGATAATATGTATTCTAGTGAAATAGAAAAACTCCTTTTTCCATTTAATACGTTAAAAACACCAAAAACAAATGAAAAAGGGGAAGTATATCCGTAAATATTACAAGAATAAAAAGGTTAAAAATTTACACCACCGTAAATTTTTAACCTTTTTTTGTAAGATATTCCATTACAATTCAGGGGCAATCACGTTATTATTTATAAAGAAGCACAAAAGTGTGAAAAATAGTAGGAGGGTGAAGAAATTGGAAAAGCTGAAACAAAATCCAATCGTGAAGAAGCTCGGCCTGAACAGGATCCTGCTCGTAGGTATCCTGATTCTTATGTTCGCAGTCTTCAAAGTAGTTCTTGGAAGTAAATTCCCAGTTGGGGACAGTATCAAGTCCACTTTGAACTATGTGTATTTCCTGGGCTTTTTGTCACTGGGCGTTACCTTTGTAATTGCGACCGGAGGAATTGATTTCTCCATCGGACCGGTTATGTTCTGTTGTGCACTTGTTTCCGGTTACTGCATGACAAGCTATGGTGTCCCTTGTGCAGTTGCTATGGTACTTTGTGTACTGATCGGTCTCTGCTTTGGTACTTTTAACGGATGGCTGGTATCTTATATGTCTGTTCCGCCATTCATCGTATCTATGGCATCCATGAACATTGCAAAGGGTCTTGCTTCTGTATTTACAAAGACTCAGTCCGTAAGCTGGCCGCTGAGCAGCGACCCTGTAAACGGATGGTTCAGAAACATTGTTTCTGTAAACGGATTCCCGGTAGGTATTCTGATCTTTTTAACAGTTGCAGTTATCTGTGGAATCGTTCTTTACAGAACAAAACCAGGACGTTATATTCTCTGTCTTGGATCCAACAGCGAAGCAGTTCGTCTTTCCGGTGTTAATACAAGAAAATGGCGTATGCTTGCATATATGATCTGCGGATCTCTGGTAGGAATCGCTGCGCTGTTCTTCGTAGCTACATATACAACTGTTCAGCCCGGATATGGTGATCAGTATAACAACGAGGCAATTGCAGGCTGCGTAATGGGTGGTACATCCATGGTTGGTGGACTTGCTTCCATCGGCGGTACTGTGATCGGTGTGTTTATCATCTCTCTTCTTCAGCAGGGAATCATGGCATTCGGTCTTGGTAAAGGACAGCAGATGATCATCACAGGTATCATTGTAATCGTAGCTGTTTACGCTGACGTTTCTGCAAGACGCAGAAAGAACTGATCTGAAGGGAGGATGTAACAATGGGTGAAGTTATTTTAACTATGAAGGACATTGATAAGTCCTTTCCTGGAGTTCATGCTCTGGATCACGTTAATTTTGAAGTGAAACGCGGCGAAGTACATGCGCTTATGGGAGAAAACGGTGCCGGAAAGTCCACACTTATGAAGGTTCTTACCGGTATTTATCAGAAGGATTCAGGGTCTATCGTTTACAAAGGAAAAGAGACTGAGTTCCATAACACAAGAGAAGCTCAGGATGCAGGTGTGGTAATCGTACATCAGGAGCTGAACATGGTAGGCGATCTTACAGTTGCTCAGAACATCTTCATTGGCCGTGAGCCAAAAAAAGGATTCCGCATCGATGACAAAAAGATGATCGAAGAATCCAAGAAGCTGTTTCAGGAGCTGAACATTGAGATCGACCCAAGAGAAAAAATGCATAACCTGACAGTAGGTAAACAGCAGATGTGTGAGATCGCAAAAGCAATTTCCCACAAAGCAGAAGTTATCATCTTTGATGAGCCTTCCGCAGCTCTGACAGAAAAAGAAATCGCTGACCTGTTTGTCATTATCCGTGACCTTCGTGAAAAGGGTCTGGGAATTGTTTACATTTCCCATCGTATGGATGAGATCAAAGTCATCACAGACCGTGTAACTGTCATGCGAGACGGTGGTTATGTAGGAACTCTTATCACAAAAGACAGTACAAAAGAAGATATCATCAACATGATGGTTGGTCGTGTTATTTATGAAGATCCGAAGCAGCACAGCATGGTTGCACCAGACGCTCCGGTAGTTCTTAAGGTGGAACACCTCAATGCCGGCAAGATGGTACAGGATGTAAGCTTTGAACTCCGCAAAGGTGAGATTCTTGGTTTCTCCGGACTTATGGGTGCGGGACGTACCGAGACAGCCAGAGCACTGTTCGGCGCAGATCCGAAACAGAGCGGAAAGATTTCCGTTATGGGCAAAGACGGACAGCTTCGTGAAGTTACGATCAACAGCCCGCAGGATGCTGTTAAATACGGTATCGGTTATCTGTCAGAGGACAGAAGAAGATATGGATGTGTTGTTCAGAAATCCTGTATCGAAAATACAACACTTGCAACTATGGAGCAGTTTACAAAAGGCTTCCTGATTGACTCAGCGAAAGAAAAAGAAGTAACTGAGAAATATATCAAAGAGCTTGCAACAAAGACTCCTACTGCAGATCAGCTTGTTGTAAACCTTTCCGGTGGTAACCAGCAGAAAGTCGTTATCGCTAAATGGCTTACAAGAGACAGTGATATCCTGATCTTCGATGAGCCGACCAGAGGTATCGACGTTGGTGCAAAAAATGAAATTTATAAACTGATGAACAAACTGGCAGCAGAAGGAAAATCGATTATCATGATCTCTTCTGAAATGACAGAAGTTCTCCGTATGAGTGACCGTATCATCATCATGTGCGAGGGTAAAGTAACTGGAAATATTGATATTTCTGAAGCAACCCAGGAAAACATCATGGATAAGGCTACACGCAGTATTGATTAAGGAGGACAGTCATGACTAAGAAGAAAAAAAGTATATTAAGTGATCAGAGATTTATTGTTTTACTGGTTGTTATTGCTCTGACAGCTATTTTCTCCTTTATGAGTAAGGAGTTCAGACAATATAACACTATGCTGAGTTTGCTGGATTTTTCATACTATGATCTTCTGATGGCAATCGGTGTTACCTTCCCGCTTATTACCGGAGGTGTAGACCTTTCCATCGGTACTGGTATGGTATGCTACGCACTGATCGGCGGAACTCTGATAAGAAGCCATGGCATGCCTGTTATCGTTGCTATGCTGGTTTGTGTGCTTCTCGGAGTCCTGATCGGAACCTTAAACGGTGTCCTCATCGGTGTGATGAACCTGCCGCCGTTCCTTGCAACTCTTTGTACCTGTATGATCACCCGTGGTGCCGGATCTCTTTGTACTGCTACACCATGGCCGGGTCTTACACAGGAAGGTGGATGGTTCCATTCTATCTTCAAGCTTACCATCGGTACAGGAAGAAGCGCAGATCGTTATCCGATCGGTTTCCTCTGGATGGTAATCCTGGTACTTCTGATGGAATTCGTTCTGAATCATACAAAATTCGGACGTTATACCATCGCTATCGGTTCCAACAAAGAAGCAGCAGCTCTTTCCGGAATCAACGTTAAATTCTACCATGTAATGGTATATGTAGTATGTGGTCTTTTCACAGGTCTTGCAGCTATCGCTTACGCAGCTGTAACCCCGACCGTACAGCCTGGTACAGGTGCCGGTCTTGAGATGGATGCCATCGGCGGTGTATTCGTTGGTGGTGTTGCGGCTACCGGTGGATATGGATCTGTACTCGGAACCTTTGTTGGTATCTTTGTCATCATGCTTCTGAAAACCGGTCTTCCTTATATCGGACTTCAGGCAAACTGGCAGCAGATCATCACAGGTCTGGTTCTGATCGTTGCAGTTCTTATTGACATCATCAAAGAAAAGAAAGCAGCAGCATTATAAGCATCCATTTATTATCCAAGTATGAGAACTGTCAGGCGATTACGCCTGACGGATCATCATAAACCAAAAACTATATAATTTTTAAGGAGGAAGCAGTACAATGACAATCAAAAAATTAGTAGCATTAGGTCTTTCCGCAGCAATGGTAGCATCTATGACAGCAGCTCCTGTTTTCGCAGCAGAGGAAGCAGATCCGGCAGCTCAGTTCGAGGGACTGAAAGCAAACGAAGCTTATGAGTTCCCGATGATGGTTAAATCCTTCCAGTCTACATACTGGCAGGCAGCAGTTGAAGGTATGCAGAAAGCAGCTGATGAGCTGGGCGTTACTTTCACACCACAGGGACCAAACAGTGAGTCTGATATCGCTGACCAGGTTAACATGATCAACACAGCTATCGCAGCTAAACCGGTTGGTATGGGTCTTGCAGCATGCGATACTTCTTCTGTAACAGAAGCTCTTCAGAAATGTGTAGATGACGGAATCCCGGTAGTAACATTTGATACTGGTGTTTCTGATGCTCCGGAAGGATCTGTAGTAGCAGAAGTTGTTACAGATAACGCTCAGGCTGGTTCTGTAGCAGCTGAGAATATGTATGCAGCAATCAAAGACGTTATCGCTAACGCTGAGGGACAGGTTATCATCGGTGAGATCAACCAGGATGCTACCGCTCAGAACATTCAGCTTCGTGGCGCTGGATTCATCAACAAAATGATCGAACTCATCAAAGCTGATGGCAAAACTGTAGCAGTTGCAGGTAACGAGTTCTATGTAAACGCAGCAGAAGGTGCTGACGCTGAAGAAGCTGATGCAGACGTTGTTATCCAGGTTGCAGTTCCGGCACAGACAACTGTAGAGCTTTGCTCCACAGAGGCTCAGGCTATTCTTTCCAAAGAAAACTGCATCGCTGTTTTCGGTTCTAACCAGGTTGCAGCAGAGGGTGTTCTTGCAGCTAACGCTAACCTGAACGTTCTTGGTTCTGACGCAGCAGCAGGCGATGTTATCGGTGTTGGTTTCGACGCTGGTTCTATCATCAAAGCAGCTGTACAGGATGGCACATTCCTTGGTGCTGTTACACAGTCTCCTCTTATGATGGGATACTATGCAATCTACGCTCTGACAGCAGCAGCTAACGGCGATGAAGTAGAAGACGTTCCGACAGCTGGTTACTGGTATGATTCCACAAACATGGAAGACGAGAGCATCGCTCCAAACCTTTATGACTAATCTTTTAGCCATATAGTTTTACAACATATTCACTATATCCCCAGAGGAACACTCTGGGGATATTTTAGATTAGCAGTAAGAATGAATGGCATGTACTGCAAATAAGGACACTTTTTTTGACAAACAAGGTTCTTCCGACTTGAATAGATTTCGTGTAATATGATATTATCAAATATGGAAGAACCAATAAATACAGCGGATTGCACAAAAAATCCCTGTATGAAAATCTTACATATTTAGGAGGATTAACAATGGCAACATATTATCTGGCAGTAGACATCGGAGCATCCAGCGGACGTCATATTCTGGGACATATGGAAGATGGAAAGATGATCCTGGAAGAAGTTTATCGTTTTGAAAATGGAATGGTAAAAAAAGGAGATGAGCTTTGCTGGGAATTTGACCGCCTGTTTAAAGAGGTGATCAATGGACTGAAAAAATGCAAAGAGATCGGTAAAATTCCGGTAAGCATGGGTGTGGATACCTGGGGTGTTGACTTTGTTCTTCTGGACAAAGACGGCAACGTTCTTGGAAATACCGTAGGATATCGTGACAGCCGTACAGAAGGCATGGATCAAGAAGTTTACAAAGTAATCTCTCAGGAAGATCTCTATGCAAGAACTGGTATTCAGAAGGCAATCTACAACACGATCTATCAGCTGATGTCTGTTAAGACAAAACATCCGGAATATCTGGAGCAGGCAGAAACTCTTCTTCATGTACCGGATTATTTCCATTATCTCCTTACCGGCGTAAAATCCTGTGAATACACAGAAGCAACTACAAGTCAGCTGGTAAGCCCTGCTACAAAGGACTGGGATTTTGAACTGATCGACAAGCTTGGATATCCAAGAAAAATTTTCCAGAAACTGATCATGCCTGGAACAAGCATCGGACATTTCTCTGAGGCTGTGAAAAATGAAGTAGGATTTGATCTTGAAGTAGTTGCTCCGGCAACTCATGATACTGGTTCTGCTGTTCTTGCAGTACCGGCAAACGATGATGACTTTATCTATATCAGTTCTGGAACATGGTCCCTGATGGGTCTGGAAAGAGAAACTGCAGACTGCTCCAAAGAGAGCTGTGCACTGAACCTTACAAATGAAGGTGGATATGCAGGCCGTTTCCGTTATCTGAAAAATATCATGGGACTTTGGATGATCCAGTCTGTACGTCATGAGATCAATGACAAATACGGATTTGCGGAAATCTGCGCAATGGCAGAGGAAGCAAAGGATTTCCCATCCAGAGTAGATGCAAATGACGAGTGCTTCCTGGCACCGGCAAATATGACTGAGGAAGTGAAAGATTATTGCCGCAGAACCGGACAGAAGGTTCCGGAGACTCTCGGTGAGATTGCAACTGTGATTTATACCAGCCTTGCAGAATGTTATGCAAAAACTGCAAAAGAACTGGAGGAGATCACAGGAAGAACCTATAGCCGCATTCATGTGGTAGGCGGCGGTTCCAATGCAGGATACCTCAATGAGCTTACTGCAAAGGCTACCGGCAAAGAGGTTCATGCAGGCCCGGGAGAAGCAACTGCTATTGGTAATATCACTGCCCAGATGTTGAAGGCAAAGGAATTTAAAACAATCGAAGAAGCGAGAACAGTAATCCACGAGTCCTTCAATATTAAAATTTATCACGCATAATTTACATTAATTGGAGGTTTTATCATGTTAGTAAACACAAAGGCAAAAGTTGGTGTATTTTCAATTGCATTGGGAGCATATCTTCCGCAGTTTCCATCTCTGGTACCGGAATTTGAAGCGCAGTATGATGCATTCAAAAAAACAATTCCGGATACAGTAGAGATTGTTGACGGCGGAATGGTTACAACCAAAGAGCAGGCAATGGAAGCTGGGGATAAATTTCGTTCCGCAGATGTAGATCTTGTATTTCTGCAGATGCTGACTTATGCAACCTCATACAACATGCTTCCGGCGATTCGAGATCTGGATGTGCCGGTAGTACTGGTAAATGTTCAGAAACTGAAAGCTCTTGACTATGAACATACCGACATTGCCTCCTGGCTGGGAGAAGGATATGCATGCGGCGCCGTAGGCGAGGCAGTGGCAGATCTTGAGAGAGCCGGAAAGAGACATGCAGTAATCACCGGTGTGGTAGAAGGCGGAGATCCGGCTGTTCAGGCAGAGATCGAAGACTGGTGCAAAGCGGCTCAGGTCAGAAGAAGATTTCGTGATACGAATATTGCGCAGATCGGCAGACCTTATCCAGGTATGATGGATCTGTATATTGATGAGACAAACCTCTACAACAGAATGTTCCTTTATACAAAACAGTTTGACTGGGAAAAAATGTGGGCGATTGCAGATGATATCACAGATGAAGAGGCTATCCGTGCAAAAGCACAGGATATTCTGGATACATTTGAGATTGAAGGCGGCGGCACGATTGAAAAAGTATGGGATATGGCAAAATATGTAGTTGCCTTTGAGCAGTGGGTCAAAGATGAAAAGCTGGGAATGATTGCTTCTCACTATGATGGATTTGCCCAGGGTAAGGCGGGTGTCCTTGACAGCATGCTGATACCGGCATTTTCCATGCTGATCAAACAGGGAACTGCATGTGCGGTAGAAGGAGATATGAAGGTTGCCATGGCAATGAGTATCCTGAAGACAATTTCCGGAACGGGACAGCTTTCTGAGATGTATTCCATTGATTTCAATGATGATATCTGTATCATTGGTCATTCAGGAAGCGGAGATGCAGACATCTCTGACAAGAAGCCTACCATGAAGATTGTAAAAGTATTCCATGGAAAAACAGGAGGCGGATATCTGACTCAGTTTTATCCTTATACTGGCCCGGTTACTTATCTTGCAATCACACAGGATAAAGATGGTCACTTTAAGTTTGTAGTGGCGGAAGGTGTGAATGAAGAAGGTCCGATTCTTTCCTTTGGAGATACCAACATGAGAACACGGTTTACCTGTGGCGCAAGAGAATTTGTAAACCGCTGGAGCGAAGCCGGCCCTACTCATCATATGGCAGCTGCTACAGGCAGACATATTGATACAATCCTGAAAGTTGCAAAAATTTTCAACGTACCGGTTGAAATTGTAACAAGATAAAGGGATGTAAATTGTCAGTTTTATAAATTTATACATATTCAAAAAAAACACTCCGGAACCCTTTGTGGTTTCGGAGTGTTTTTCTAAAGAAAAATGGTTCAGTCTTTTTTCATTGCCTGATGTTCGGCTGTCAGTTCTTTGTGAAGTTCCAGGGAATTCCAATGAGTGGTGACAGGAGTCAGAACAGACTTTAAGGCCACTGATTCCAGACCATTATCCCGGAAGAACTGCAGGAAGGCATTCAGCTGTGTACTGGAAAAATCTTTCATCACCATCATTTCATCAGAAAAGCTTTCTCCCATATTAAAACGAGGACAGGGCTCGAAGCCGGGCAGACCAAAAAGATATCCCAGCGGATGAAGAAAATCTACAGGTGTTACTTCACGTATATCCACGCCGCTTTTTTGCAGATATCTGCGAATTTTATGGGTACGTTCCTCATTTTGAAAATTATAAAGAAGAATTACGGGGGGAGGGGGATACCCTCCGGGAATAGAAGTGTCCAAATTTAAAAAATTCATAGTATCCATAACAATTCCTCCTGTTTTTTATAGAATGTTATTTTGTTTCAAAGAACCATGCCATCTGGATGTTATTTTCTTGCAGGGAGGCGGATCTGTACTTCGGTTCCCTGTCCCTGCTGACTGGTATAAGAAAGTCCGTAGCTGCTGCCATAAAGGATCTGAAGTCTGCGGTGTGTGTTGTATACGGCGATATTTGTTCCTTTTCCTGAACCAGCTCCTGAACCGGATATGATATCAGAAAGCTTGTCCGGAGGGATTCCTACTCCATCATCGGAGATCAGTAGAACAACATCCTGATCCTCCATCCATCCTGTCAGTACGATAGTTCCGGATTTGCTGTCTTTTTCCAGGATTCCGTGAAGAACAGAATTCTCGATCACCGGCTGCAGGGTCAGTTTTGGAATCTGATATTCGGTCAGTTCATCTGGAATATCTGAAATGAAAGAAATATTGTCGTGGTAACGCATATTCTGGATCTGAAGATAGATTGAAACATGCTCTTCTTCATCTCCAATGGTACTGATACTGTTTTTTCGGCTTAATGTCAGTTTATAAAAACGTGACAATTTTTGGACAGCGCTTGAAATTTCAGAAGTCTGTCCCTGAAGAGCCATCCAGTTGATCATATCCATGGTGTTATAAAGAAAATGAGGATTGATCTGTGCCTGGAGAGAATTAAATTCTGCGATCCGAAGCTCCTCAGCAGATTTTCTCTGATCTTCCATCAACTGTTCCATTTTTCGGGTCATATAGTTGTAGGTATCGATCAGATCACCTACCTCGTCATGATAAATAGGACTGTCCATGGGAATCGGAGTTCCATGTCGGATCTGATTCATCTGGCTGATGATAGAAGATAAGCGATTGGTTACGGAATGCGCCAGGGAATGTGCCATAAGGAAAGTAAGGAACAACATTCCAAGATAGACCAGGATGTACTGCAGCATCAGAAGGTTTCCCTGATGGATCAGCGCATCAGCAGGGAGCACAGTTACCATAAACCAGCCGGGATGCCGGATATTATAAAAGCCTGCATAAAATTTCTGACCAAGGATTTCTCTTTCGATAAATCCGTTGGAGGCCATAAAGGAATCCTGGATCACAGCGTAATCCAGATAATAAACGCCTGCACCAGAGCTGTCAGAGGAAGCAACGATCGCTTCACGGTCATTGATAATATAGGAAATACTTCCTTTTATCGTAAGATTATCTTTGAGCACCTCTGTAAGATGATTGGTGGAGGAGTAGAGTGCGATATAGGCAGGATAGGCTGTTCCATGGTAATAAAAAGTTGTGGATGTGATATATGCCATATCCCCGAAGGTGTTTTTTTCACGCTCTCCAAGATAAAAAGGAGGGCAGTAAAGCTCTGCGTTTCCGGTTCCCTGAAAAATACCGTACCAGTAGGTTCCCTGGGCCAGACTCATGGGAACAAAATAATCGTTGGTCAGTTCATCCTGGAACAGACTGAAGGAATCAGAAGGGAAGTCCATGTAAATCTGAAGTCCGGTGATCGTGTTCCCATCAATAAGAGAGGCTGTTTTTTCGCAGAATTCTCTTGCCTCAGCAGGGGCGAGAAAAAACTGGGACGGAGAGTTTACTGGTTTGTGGAACAGCGTTTTGTAAAAGTCCAGTTCTGTGATCTGCTTATAAGTATCCAGAATCTTTTGGATATTATTTTCGATCAAAGGAGCAGTCTGTGCAGAAGCATCCTGTTCCTGACGTATGGTATCAGAAATAACCATGTTATAAAAACGGCCATAAAAAAGAATAGCGATCATCAAAGCTGGAACGGTGACGGCGATCATCAGTACGATGGTGATCTTGGTCTGAAGCTTCAGATCCCCATAAGACTGACGGAGTTTTTTTAACAGAATGATCATTTCAGATTCTGTTCCCGATATTCTGAGGGGGAAAGACCACAGTGCTTTTTGAAACTTTTTCCAAAGTAGTTGCCGTCACTGTATCCTACTCTGGAAGAAATATCTGTGATCCGGTATCTGGCATCCTTCAGGAGCAGCTTGGCTTTTTCCATCCGGTATTCGGTCAGGTACTGATTCAGAGTCTGTCCGGTTTCATTTTTAAAAAATGTACATACATAGGAAGTGGATAGGAATACATGTTCGCTGATATCCTTTACCGAGAGAGTGTCATCCATGTAATGCTGGCTGATATAGCTGCGGATCAGATGAATCGTAGGGTGCTCCTGGACGCTTTCGCGGGAGTTCTTAAAAAAATCTTCTGTCTGCCGGACAAGTGCTTCGTGAAGTTCTGAAAAAGTAAAACATTGGTTGATAGTATCTGCAATGCTTTCCATGACCGGAGCCTCTGAAACCAGATTGCGTTTACGTGCATTTTCTATGGAAAGAAAAAGCTTATAATAAAGGTCTTTTACAGAATTTTGAAAATAACAGGTGCTTTTGTAAAAGCATTTTTTTAACTGTTCCAGAAGTTCTTCTGCTGCAGTACGGTTTCCGTTTTCCAAAGCTTCTTTAAAATCTGTTTCGGGAGAAGCAGAAGAAAAATCAAAAGCTTCCGCAGAGGAATCAGCAGAACCTGGTGTCAGGATCATGTTTTCCGGAAAAAAGAAACTGCTCTGCAGGAGGATTACGGCAGAGGCGTAAGACTGATAAGCTTTGGAAATACCTGTGACAATATCTCCAAAAGCAATGGAATACTTGCCAAGAACAGAAAGCTTTTGGGAAAGAAATTCTTTCAGCTCATGTAAAGTCTGAGCGGAAGGCTTTCTGTCACTGAATAAAAAGCAGATCAGATTCTGTTGTTTTTTGTCAGTGTGGACAAAAGACATTTTTCGCTTTTTCAAAAAATCGGAAAGTTCTCTGTGAAATTCTTCCAGGATGGGAAGTTCCGGAAACAGATGCATCCGTATGATAAAGGATAGAAAACAGGAAGAGCTTTTGATAGAAAATCCCAGTTCCTGAGAAAAATCCTGGACGGTTTTTAAATCCGGAAAAGCAGGAAGTGTCAGGAGCAGAGCCATGCGGGAAGAGATTTCCATGGACTTTAAAGCTTCTCCTCTTTTGGAGTGGAGCTTTTGGATGTAAAGATTTCCTGCCTCGCGGACTGCTTCAGAAACTTCAGAAGGATTCAGAGGTTTTTCGATATAATTGACTGCTTTTAGGCGAATGGCTGCTTTTAGATATTCTTTATCAGAATAGCCGCTCATAAAAATAGGAACAGAATCCGGAAGAAGTTTTTCCAGACGCTCCAGCATAGTGATTCCGTCCATGCGAGGCATCCGTACATCACAGAGAATGATCTCCGGTCTGTGGAGTCTGGCCTGTTCCAGACCGTTTACTCCGTCATCTGCCTGGAAAATTTCTTCGATTCCCAGAGTCGCCCAGTCTATGGAAGTCATAAGACCGGTCCTTGTCAGCTCTTCGTCATCTACGATCAGTAATTTCATAGGATTCTCCTTTATGTTGACATTGTGAATCGAAACTATTTACAGTTTACCATATTTTCCACAGGAATACGAGGATAAATAAAATCGTTTTTGTGCAGAAAAATGGAAAATATTTTACCCTGATTCCAAATATATTGCGGTTTTTTTATAGAATGACCGATGATACAATAAGGACAGTTCAAAGAAAAGGGAGGAGAAAGAGCCGTGTCTGAATATGTTCTTGAATTAAAAGGCATTACTAAGATTTTCCCGGGCGTAAAGGCATTAAATAATGTACAGTTTCAGTTGAAACCCGGCGAAGTCCATGCGCTGATGGGCGAAAATGGTGCCGGAAAGTCAACTTTTATCAAGGTTATCACCGGTGTACATAAAGCAGAAGAAGGCGAAATGTTCCTAAACGGACAGAAAGTGGATTTTAAGGGACCAAAGGATGCGCAGGCAGCAGGGATTGCAGCCGTATATCAGCACCCTACCTCTTATCCGCATCTGACGGTTGCAGAAAATATTTTTATGGGACATGAGATTATCAAACATAAGATGATCCAGTGGAAAGCGATGAATACAGAGGCAAATAAGCTTCTTGCACAGCTGGATGCAGATTTTGATGCAACTGCAGAAATGGGTACTTTAAGTGTCGCGCAGCAGCAGATGGTAGAGATTGCCAAAGCCATGTCCACCAATGCAAAGATCATCATTCTGGATGAGCCTACTGCAGCGCTGACAAGATCGGAATCGGAAAAACTGTATACCCTGGTAGATAAATTAAAAGAAGAGGGCGTTTCCATTATCTTCATATCTCATCGTTTTGAGGATATGTACCGTCTGGCTTCCAGAGTTACGGTATTCCGCGATTCACAGTATATTGGAACCTATGATGTAAATGAAATTACAAATGCGGACCTGATCAAAGCTATGGTAGGCCGTGAGATCAAAGATCTGTTTCCGAAGCCGGAAGTAAAACTGGGGCAGGAAATGCTCCGGGTAGAAAATCTTTCCAGACTAGGATATTTTAAGGATATTTCTTTCCATATAAAAGCGGGAGAAATCCTTGGACTTACCGGTCTGGTCGGCGCAGGCCGTACAGAAGTAGTAGAGGCAGTATGCGGAATTACCCGTCCGGACTCCGGAAAGGTTTATCTGGAAGGGAAGGAGATCCATATCAAACAGCCGTCTGATGCAATGGAAAAAGGAATTATCCTTCTTCCGGAAGACCGTCAGAAAGAAGGTCTGATCATGAGCTGGGGACTGGGAAGAAATGTAACCCTTCCGACTATCAGCAAATATGCGAAGACCGGGCTGAATGATGAAAAAACAGAAAGAGACCTTGCAAAGAAACTTCTTGAGGAAGTAGATACCAAGGCAGTGGATATCTTTCAGCCGGCAAGTTCTCTGTCTGGCGGAAATCAGCAGAAAGTGGTAGTGGCCAAAGCGTTAAGCCAGGAAATGAAGGTTGTTATCATGGACGAACCGACAAAAGGTGTTGACGTAGGGGCAAAAGCAGAAATCTACGCGATCATGGGAGATCTTGCAAAGAAAGGTTATGCGATTATCCTGATTTCCTCCGAAATGCCGGAGATTCTTGGTATGGCAGACCGTATTGTTGTTATGTGTAATGGAAGAAAAACAGGTGAGCTTGGAAGAGAAGAGGCATCTCAGGAAAGAATTCTTGAGCTTGCCATGGAAAAAAGCGGCGGAAAGGAGGCTTCTGAATAATGGAAAAGAAATCATTTATTAAGAAGCTGACAGGCTCTCGAGAGGCTCTGCTTGCAGCGGTTCTTCTTGTACTTTTTATAGTTGTCACGATTATCAATCCATCGTTTCTGACTGTGAAATCTTTGATGGATATGCTGAAAAATAATGCTGTAACCATGGTTATGGCGCTGGGAATGCTGTGTGTGATGCTGGTAGGCGGAATTGATATATCCATTATGTCCACACTGGCATTATCCGGTATGTCCATTGGTATGCTGCTGAAAAATGATGTGATCGCAAGCACTCCACTGGCATTTTTGATTGCCATTGCCATTGGTATTTGCTGTGGACTGGCAGTTGGTCTGGTGATCTCCAGAGCAGATGTACCGCCTATCATTGCGACAATGGGATTTATGTATGTGTTCCGTGCCATGGGGTATCTGGTTTCCAATGGAGGACAGTGGGCAGGTGCGGCAGCACTTGGTGATTTTAAAAAGTTTGCAACTACAAAATTCCTGGGTATTAACTGTGTGATCTGGGTTGTAATCCTTTGTTATGCGTTCTTCTTCTGGTTTATGAAATGGACCAGAACCGGACGAATGATCTATGCGGTAGGAAGCAATCCGAGTGCAGCGCAGGTTTCCGGTATCAATGTAAAAAATATTAAGCTTCTTGTTTATGTGATCATGGGACTTCTTTCTGGTCTGGGCGGCGCTCTTCAGGTGTCTGTTTACGCATCGGCCATGCCGGATATGCAGTATGGCGGAGAGATGGATGTCATAGCAGCCTGCGTGATCGGTGGTGTCAGCATGAGCGGCGGACGCGGAAGTGTCCTGGGTGCTCTTCTGGGTTCCCTGATTCTTGCAACGATCGCAAAAGCCCTTCCGCTGATCCCGTTCTTCGATCAGTTATGGCTGAATACCATTAAGGGCGTGATTATTCTTGTAGTAGTAGTTATGAATGTGGTTCTTCAGCGTATAGCCGACAAAAATGCACTGAAAGGAAGGGAGATGTAATCATGGCTGGAAAATCTGGAAGAAGTATTAATAATGTGCCAGAAAGTTCAATAAAGCGGATGATCTTCTCCTGGGAGGGAATCCTGATCCTGATCTTTATTGCGGTAAATATTTTCTGTGCAATGTTTTCGGAATTTTATAATGTGAGCAGTCTGCTCCGTCAGATGCCGGTTTATCTTGCGGAAGTATTCCTGATGCTGCCGATGGCCTATATTCTGGTTCTTGGCGAAATCGACATTTCCGTTGGCTCCATCGTGTGTCTGTCTGCAACTGTATGCTGTATTGTATGTAATATGAACGCTCCGTTTATCGTAGTGGTACTTACCGGACTTCTTGTCGGAACTGCCTGCGGTGCGGTCAACGGATTTATTCTTACAAAATTTACAGAGCTTCCTCCAATGATCGTGACTCTGGCGACACAGATCATTTTCCGTGGTATTGCAGAGATCACACTGGGAAGCGGCGGAAGTATCACAATGTCAAATCTTGATGGATTTAACGCCATTGGAGGAAAGGTAGGTCAGGTTCCGTATATTCTGTTTCTGGTTGTGATCCTTGCAGTGGTCTTTGCCATTATCCTTGGCAAGAGTACTTTTGGACGAAGAGTTTACGCCATTGGAACCAATCGTCTTACTGCATATTATTCCGGCGTTCATGTACAGAAGATCCGTATGATCATCTATACGGTTATGGGAACGGTTTCCGGTCTCTGTGCGATTTTCCTTTTGTCCTCTTCTTTTGGCGCAAATACGACCACAGGAAACGGATTTGAAATGGACGCTATTGCAATGGCAGTATTTGGAGGTATCTCCTCTACCGGCGGTAAGGGAAATATTGCCGGAGGTGTAATCGCAGCATTTATCATTGTCTGTCTCCGGGTTGGCCTGGGACAGCAGAATGTACATGCCCAGGTGATTCTTCTGATCATTGGTGTACTTCTGATTGCAGCAGTTGCGCTTCCAAATATCATCGGACAGGTGAGAAGAGCAGTAAAAACAAAATAACATGAACAGGAAGGACGCTGCTTTTCCTGAGCGGAAGGCAGTTCCAAATAAAAACTATATTATTCCAAGGGAGGAAAACAAAATGAACAAAAAAGTTATCAGCGCACTTCTTTGTGGAGCAATGGTTCTTGGTGCAGCTACTCCGGTCCTGGCTGAGGGCGCAGGAGACGGACAGAAGATTGCACTTGTTGGAAAATCAGCAGGTAACGCATTCTTTGAGATCGCAGCAGCTTCTTTTAAAGAAACTGTAGAAGCAGAAGGCGGAAAAGTAGAGGTTGTTTATCCGGAGACAGCAACTGCCGATGCTCAGATCAAGGTTCTGGATAACCTGATCTCTCAGGATTTCGATGCAATCTGTATTGCAGCAAATGACGTAAATGCGCTTCAGGCAAAACTGACAGAGGCTATGGACGCGGGAATCAAAGTATCTTCCTTCGACTCTGCTCCAAACAAAGACAGCCGTCAGGTATTCGTAAACCAGGCAGGTACCGTTGCTGTTGGACAGGCTCTGATGGATGCCGTTCTTGATATTGCAGGAGGAGAGGGACAGTTTGCGATTCTTTCCGCTACTTCTCAGGCAGCAAACCAGAATGCATGGATCAATGCTATGAAGAAAATTATGGAAGAAGATGACAAATACAGCAAAATGGAACTGGTAGAGGTTGCTTACGGCGATGATGAGCCTCAGAAATCTACTGATCAGACAGCGGCTCTTCTTCAGAATTATCCTGACCTGAAAGTAATCTGTGCTCCTACTACAGTAGGTATTGCTGCAGCAGCAAAATACCTTCAGGACAATGAATCTGCATGCAAACTGACCGGTCTTGGACTTCCGTCTGAGATGCTTGAGTACACAGGCGACGACGATGCACATTCCTGCCCGTACTTCTATCTGTGGGATATGCAGGGTCTTGGAAAACTCAGTGCTTACACCACTATGTCTCTTGTAAAAGGCGATATCACAGGCGCTCTTGACGAATCCTTTACCGCAGGCGATCTTGGTGACTTTACTATTACAGAAGCAGATGACGGCGGTACAGAAATCGTTCTTGGCGAGCCGCTTCAGTTCACACCTGAAAATATTGAAGAGTACGCAGAACTGTACTGATTTTATTCATGAATCATCAATTTCTTCATTTGAATCCTTTAATTTTATAATATGGGAAGGGGGGACACTTCGGTGTCCTCTTTTTCTTTGCATAAGCAAAGCGACTGTGATAAGATGGATACAGAAAGGGGGGCACATATGCATCAGGAACTTTTGGATCATTTGAGAGTCATTACAGAAGAGGAACAAAGAATTCTGGACGGAGTGGCAGAGGTAGACAGGGATCTTTATACTTCCGGACGGGATTTTATTGTAGACAGTGCAAAGATGCTTCAGGAGGGAAAACTGATCGCCGTACGGACCCATACCCGTTTTGTGCATTTTCCTTCTCACAGACATAATTTTATTGAGGTACTGTATGTCTGCGAGGGATCTGTGACAAATATCATCGGAGACAAAAAAGTAGTGATTCAAAAAGGAGAACTGCTTTTTTTAAATCAGTTTACCAGACACGAGATACTCCCTGCGGGAAAAGATGATATTGTGATTAATTTTATGGTGCTGCCGGAGTTTTTTGATGTTGCCTATACGATGACGGGCAGTCATAATGTGCTGGCTGATTTTTTGGTAAATGTGCTGCGCCAGGACCAGGAACGAGGAGAATATCTGCATTTTCGTGTGTCGGAGGTTTTGCAGATACAGAATCTCCTGGAAAATATGATCTATTCTCTTGTAACCGGAAGGGGAGAGCAGAACCGGATCAACCAGACGACTATGGGGCTTATTTTTTTGTATTTGCTGGATTCTGTTCAGTATGTGGAAATGAGGGTGCCGAATCAGTATGAAAATATGGTGGCTATGACAACACTTGATTATATTGAGCAGAAATACAAAAGCGCGACTTTGACAGAACTTTGTACACAACTGCATCTTCCTATGCATGTGCTCAGTAAGATGATCAAAAAAAACACCGGATCAAATTTTAAGGAACTGCTCCAGAGAAAGCGGCTGAACAAGGCGGTGGAACTGATGTGCGAAACGGACCTTCCCATCAGTGACGTGATCGCAGCAGTGGGCTATGAAAACAGCAGCTATTTTCACAGAGTATTTCGGGAACGCTATCATATGACTCCAAGAGCCTTTCGGGAAGCCAACAGGAAAAAAGAGAAAATAAGATTAAGATAATGGCAGAAAAAGGACATTGCAAAATACATTTTTAAAGGATGTACTTTGTAATGTCCTTTTTGGAAGATTTTACCTTATCTTTGGCACTGGGAAAAAGAAGTGTTCCCGGAATACGGAAGCTGAAATACATAGAAGATTGCACGTTCCGCAGAGCTTACATCAAATATCTTTGGTGCTTCTTTTTCATTCGGTACATGAAGTAAAATCTATTATTATTTTAGCATAATTTGTACAAATTTGAAATATTCTAATATATACGAAAAAACTTTGGGTAAATTGTGAAAAGTGCCAAAAAAAGAAAGGAAATATAAATAAAATTTGGAATAAAACGAAGATTCAGAACATATAGGTCTGGATAATAAAAAAATCCGAAAAACTGAGTTTTCGGATTTAGTAGCGAGAGGGGGATTCGAACCCTCGACACTACGGGTATGAACCGTATGCTCTAGCCAACTGAGCTATCTCGCCATGTCTGATATTTGGTTATCTATGGGGCCTATAGGGCTCGAACCTATGACCCTCTGCTTGTAAGGCAGATGCTCTCCCAGCTGAGCTAAGACCCCATATCTGTTGTCTGTCTCAGGAGTTTTTTGTGTTTCCCTCAACCGACTTCGTTAGTATATAATATATAGATCCAATTGTCAACACTTTTTTTAAAAAAAATTATTTTTATTTTTTCGGGAATTTACAGTATATACAAAGGCTTTTAGAACAGCTAAAAAGTATTTAGTTAGTAAGTTTATTCTTCCTATGGTAAAATACATGTGTTTATTATTTCCAGAGGAGAGAAAGAAATGACATCAGATGAAAAATTTATGAAAAAGGCCATTGAGCTGGCTTCTCTTGCAGTGGAGCATGGGAACGAACCCTTTGGCGCAGTTCTGGTAAAGGACGGGGAAGTAGTGTATACCAATGAAAATCAGATCTATACAGCCACGGATCCTACCTTTCATGCGGAAGCAGGGCTGATCCGGAGATTCTGTAAGGAAACAGGAATCACAGATCTGAGTGACTATACGATGTACTCCAGCTGTGAACCGTGTTTTATGTGCTGCGGCGCTATGGTATGGGTAAAACTGGGAAGACTGGTATATGGAGCTTCTGACAGGGATCTTTGTGAAATACTGGGAGAGGAAGGAAATGCATGTACGGATCTTATATTTGAAAGATCGCCATGGAAACCGCAGGTGACATCCGGAATCCTCAGAGAAGAAAGCACAGAGGTGCTGAGAAGTTATTTTAAAGAACACCGGAAGGGATAATGACCGGCGACAGCCTCGGAATCCTGCCGCAAATTTTGCTCTAGGCATTTTTCCTTTTTTGTTGTATCATAATAAACAAATCTGCCTGTTCTGACAGGCATTACAATGATCGAAAGGGGATGGAACTGTGAGAAAGAGAATGCTCTTTGTTTTTAACCCTAAGGCAGGGAAAGGAAAGATCAAGGGACACCTGCTTGACATTATTGATATCTTTAATAAAAATGATTATGAAGTACTGATTCATTCCACACAGAAACCAAAGGACGCTTATGAAAAAGCCAGAGAATATGCAGATCAGGTAGACCTGATCGTTTGCAGCGGCGGAGATGGTACGCTGGATGAGGTTGTGACAGGGATCATGGAGATGCAGAGCAATGTTCCCATAGGTTATATTCCGGCAGGAAGCACCAATGATTTTGCAAACAGCCTTTTCATGCCAAAAAGTATGACGGAGGCAGCTTCCATGATCATGGAAGAGGAACTGTATCATTGTGATATCGGAAGGTTTAACAGCCAGACCTTTGCGTATGTGGCTGCCTTCGGTCTTTTTACCGATGTGTCCTATGAGACGGATCAGGATCTGAAGAATATTCTGGGGCATGTGGCTTATGTTCTGGAAGGGGTAAAACGTCTGTTTGATATCAAGTCCTATCATATGAAGGTAACCTCGGATGAGGTTCAGGTAGAAGATGATTTTATGGTGGGAATGATCACGAATTCACGGTCTGTGGGAGGATTTAAGAATCTGACAGGGAAAAATGTGGATATGAACGACGGACTTTTTGAGGTGACACTGATCGCCAAACCAAAGAATCCGCTGGAACTGCAGGAGATCATGACCGCTCTTGTAATGGCTGAGGACAATACGGAGCTGGTCCATTCTTTTAAAACAGGAAAGATCACCATAGAAACCGAGGAGCAGGTGCCATGGACTCTGGATGGAGAATTCGGAGGAAATCATACGAGGGTGGAAATTGAAAACCTCCATAAGGCTTTGAACCTGTATTTGAAAAGCACAAAGAAAATTTAAGTGAAAAACACAAAACATAAAGGAGAACGTCAATGTCAGACTATACGAACGTAAAAGAACTCTTTGGATGTGATGTATTTAATGACTCTGTTATGCAGGAAAGACTTCCAAAGAAAGTCTATAAGGAACTGAAGAAAACCATAGAAGAAGGAAAAGAGCTTTCTATGGAGATCGCGGATGTAGTGGCACATGAAATGAAGGAGTGGGCCATTGAAAAGGGTGCTACACATTACAGCCATTGGTTCCAGCCGCTGACAGGAGTCACAGCAGAAAAACACGACGCTTTTATTACTGCCCCTATGGAAAACGGTAAGGTTCTCTTAAGCTTTTCCGGAAAAGAGCTGATCAAAGGCGAACCGGATGCGTCTTCTTTCCCTTCCGGCGGTCTTCGTGCTACCTTTGAGGCCAGAGGCTATACCACCTGGGACTGTACCTCTCCGGCGTTTGTACGTCATGATGCAGCCGGCGGAACGCTTTGTATCCCCACAGCCTTCTGTTCCTATACAGGAGAGGCTCTGGATCAGAAAACACCTCTTCTTCGTTCCATGGAGGCAGTGAACAAACAGGCTCTCCGCCTGATCCGTCTTTTTGGAAACACAACCTCCAGGAGAGTCACTCCATCCGTAGGAGCTGAACAGGAATACTTCCTTATTGACAAAGAAAAATGGCTGCAGAGAAAAGACCTTACCTATACCGGCAGAACTCTTTTTGGCGCAATGCCTCCAAAAGGTCAGGAAATGGATGACCATTATCTGGGAACCATCCGGCAGAGAGTCTCTGCATATATGAAAGAAGTAAATGAAGAATGCTGGAAACTGGGGATCACAGCCAAGACACAGCACAATGAAGTGGCTCCGGCACAGCATGAGCTTGCGCCGATTTATGCGCCGGCAAATATTGCAGCCGATCATAACCAGATGATGATGCGTATTATGAAAAAAGTGGCGAGCCGCCATGGAATGCGCTGCCTTCTTCATGAGAAACCATTTGCAGGTGTCAATGGCTCCGGCAAGCATAATAACTGGTCCCTGACAACAGACGACGGGATCAACCTTCTGGAACCGGGCAAAACTCCCCATGAGAACATCCAGTTCCTTCTGGTGCTTACCTGTATTCTGAAAGCAGTTGACCTTCATGCAGATCTTCTCAGAGAGTCTGCGGCAGATGTTGGAAATGATTATCGTCTGGGCGGCAACGAGGCGCCGCCGGCAGTGATCTCCGTATTTCTCGGCGAACAGCTGGAGGACGTGCTGGAACAGCTGATCAGTACCGGTGTGGCAACCCACAGTAAAAAAGGAAGCAAGCTCCATACCGGTGTAAAAACCCTTCCGGACTTTATGAAGGATGCGACAGACAGAAACAGGACGTCACCTTTTGCTTTTACCGGAAATAAATTTGAATTCCGTATGGTGGGATCCAGAGATTCGATTTCCGAGTGCAATGTGGTGCTGAACACCATTGCGGCTCAGGCCTTCAAGGAAGCCTGTGACCGTCTGGAGGCAGCCCCGGATTTTGCGCTGGCTGTCCATGATCTGATCAAGGAATATGCAACGGATCATCAGAGAATCGTATTTAATGGAAACGGTTATGCTCCGGAATGGGCAGAAGAGGCGGCACGGAGAGGCCTTCCGAACTTTCCGTCCATGGTAGATGCGATTCCGGCGCTTACTACCGAAAAAGCAGTCAGTCTGTTTGAAGAATTCCATGTATTTACAAGGGCAGAACTGGAATCCCGTGCAGAGATCCAGTATGAGATCTACGCAAAAGCCATTAATATTGAAGCAAAGACCATGCTGGACATTACCACCAAGCAGATCATCCCTGCGGTGATCAAGTATACGACCGTCCTTGCACAGTCAATTAATACCGTCCGTGCAGCGGCAGCTGTGGATGTCAGTGTTCAGCTGTCCCTTCTTGAAAAATGCTCCAACCGTCTGGCAGAGACAGACAAAGCCATGGACGTTCTGGCAGAAGCGGTTGCACATATAGAAGATTATCCGGAAGGAAGAGAGCGTGCTGTGTTCTGCAGGGAAAAAGTGGTAAAAGCCATGGAGGAACTGCGTAAACCGGTAGACGAGCTGGAAATGCTGGTGGATAAGGAAATGTGGCCAATGCCTTCCTACGGCGATTTGATCTTTGAGGTATAAGAGAATCAGGAGAATAGAATGGAAGAACTGAAATTTCTGGAGGAACAACACGTTTCCCCGGCACTGATCCGTCAGGTGGAAACATTCCGAAATACATATAGAACATCAGAGGAGGCGCTTCACAGAATCGTGAAGCCCTCTATCCCGTTTTATGGAAAGGACATTCTGGAGATGGCCATAGCAGGTCTTCTCCAGGGGGAAAACCTTCTGCTTACAGGTCCGAAGGCAACCGGAAAAAATATCCTGGCAGAAAACCTTGCCTATATTTTTGGAAGACCTTCTTATAATGTTTCTTTTCATGTAAATACAAACAGCGGTGATCTGATCGGCACCGATACGTTTGTGGACAATCAGGTAAAGCTCCGCAAAGGAAGTATTTACCAGTGCGCGGAGTACGGCGGCTTTGGAATTCTGGACGAGATTAATATGGCAAAAAATGATGCAGTGTCTGTGCTTCATGCCACTTTGGATTACCGACGCTCCATCGATGTGCCGGGCTACGACAGGATCGACCTGCATCCGGCAGCCAGATTTATTGGTACCATGAATTACGGATATGCAGGGACAAAGGAACTGAATGAGGCGCTGGTATCCCGTTTTCTGGTCATTGAGATGCCGGCACAGACAGAGGAGTCTCTGAGCTTTATTTTCGGGCAGATGTTCCCAAATGCCCGGGAGGAAGCGGTCAGGCAGTTTATCGGCGTTTTCCTGGATCTTCAGCTGAAGGCTCTGAACAGTGAAATTTCCACCAAGCCTCTGGACTTGAGAGGACTTCTGGCTGCCATGAAGATCGTAGAGACAGGATTGTCTCCCTGGAAGGCGGTTCAGATGGGTGTGGTAAACAAAACCTTTGATGTTTTTGAAAAAGAGATCGTGGAGGATGTAGTCCGTACCAGGATCCCGACAGACTGGACAAGCGAGGATGTCTATGGATAAAGAAGAGCTTCTGGAGGTGGATGACCGTCGTTTTGAACTGGAAAACAGGATTCGAAACCTTCTGTGGACCGTAAGCGGGGATTACGGACTTTCGGTAAAACCGGATGTTTCTTTGTTTTTGAGATCCAGAGATATTGCTCTTTATGACGGAATCAAGCAGGGCGCCTTTGCCAGATATTATGACAGAGACTGTATGGGAATGTATCTGGTAAAAAAAGTCTTTCTTCAGGCAAAAGAGAATGAACTTACCCTGATCGCCCAGCTCTGTATTGAAGAGGCGGTGGGAGAGAAAATCTGCCGGGAAAGACCAGGCGTCCGTTCCATGCAGAGGCAGGCTTTTGAGGATATTCTGGATCAGGAATTTGAGGAAATGCCTGCGCCGGGAGATTTGCTGGCAAGGCTGAAGATCGCAGTGCTACGAAGAAGACTGGAAGGGGACAGCTTTCGGATAGAAAGGCGCCTTCAGCCATATATGGATCTGGTTTCCCGTGCCGGACAAGCGCAGGACACCATGGAACTGATCCGGATCGTGGACGAGCTCTATAACGAACTGGCAGATCCCCTGTTTGAAAAGCTTCACGGAAATCTGGAACGGGTGCTGTCCGTTACCTTAAAGGAGCTGACGGAATATTCCTGGGAGGATTTTCTCACGGAAGAACTGTATGAAGATGCGCTGGAGAGTTATGTGGAACAGCTGACAGGCCAGATCACCGGACTGGAAGATACGTCTGTTACAGACGCCATGGAAGAAAAACGCCAGGCAAAACACAAAATCACGCTGGTTTCACCGGAGGCTCTGGAAAAGGCGCATACTTATGTAGAACTGAATTACGGAAAAACTTATCTTACAGAGCAGGAAGAGAAGCGGATGAACCATCTGATGTGCAAAGGGATTCATGGAGACTGCAGCCTTTACTTTACAGAGGGGATTCTGAAAAATCCTGTGAAAAGAAACTACCAGTACGAATATGCGGCGCGTCTGCGTAACAAAAATATCTGGCTGTACCATGATAAGCACAGAATCGTAAAACGCAATATTGCGGCATTAACAGACATGCTGCAGAAATCTCTTGTGCTGCGAAGCGAAGAGCAGACCGTGCTTTCAGACAGAGGGACCATCCTTCCTTCCAGACTGTGGCGTATTGGAAGGAGCAGTGAGGCGACCGTGTTTCAGAGGGAGCTGAAAGCGGATGCGGCGGATTTTGTGGTGGATGTGCTGATCGATGCCAGCGGTTCTCAGATGAGCCGCCAGGGTGAGGTGGTCCTTCAGGCCTACATCATCAGTGAAGCGCTCAGTAATGTGGAAATCCCGCATCGCGTGATGAGCTTCTGTACGTTCTGGGACTACACCATTCTTCACCGTTTTCGCGAATATGACGATCCCCGCACCGCAAACGACAATATATTTAACTATGTGACCTCCTCTAATAACCGGGACGGGCTTGCTCTGAAAACCGCAGGCTGCGGACTGCTTCAGAGAGAGGAAGAAAAAAAGATTCTGATCGTACTCAGCGACGGGCGTCCTTATGATGTGATCGTCAACCGCCCAAATGCCAGGAACCCCAGGCCTTATCAGGGGGCAGTGGCGATCTCTGACACTGCCACAGAGGTGCGGCGGCTCAGAAATCTGGACGTCAGTGTTCTGGGCGTGTTTGCAGGAGAGGAAAAAGATCTTTCTACAGAAAAGAAAATCTTTGGCAAAGATTTTGCATATATTCGTGATATACGAAATTTTTCAAAAATCGTAGGACGATATCTGACAAGACAGCTTGAAATATAGGAACAGCCGGATAGAGAGTGAAAGATCACTTTTTTTATCCGGTTGTTTTTAGATAAAAAAAACAGAAGATACCATAAATATCCACGATTTTTTTGTAAAAAAATATGGAAAAAGGAAAAAAACAATTGAATAATTTTGTTAAATCGGATATAATGTGTAAATGCAATAAAGGGCTGAAGCGGAATCTAAAGAAGTCCTATTTTTTTTACCAGTCATGTCCGCATATGATGGACAGATGTTTACACTAAAGTGATAAAATAAAGAAATAGACATACTTTTTTATAATAATTCCGAAAAACAAAAAACAAATGAAAATTTCCCTGATATTGTCAGAAAAAACAAAAAAGGAGTGTATTTACGTGGGAAAATACGTTACAAAGCGAGTTCTCCTTGCTATTGTCACCGTTTTTATTGTATGCGGCATTACATTTTTTGCCATGAACGCTATTCCTGGCGGTCCGTTTGACGGTGAGAAAGCACTTTCTCCGGAAGTAAAAGAAGCATTGGAGAAGAGATTCAATCTGGACAAACCGGTTCCTGAGCAGTTTGTTCTTTACATGAAGAACCTTGCACATGGAGATTTTGGTGTTTCTGCCAAGACCGGACGTGACATTAAGACAACGATCGTTGAGTCCTTTAAGGTATCTGCGAAGCTGGGCGGAATGGCTATTCTGACTGCTCTGGTACTGGGCCTGATCTTCGGAAGTCTTGCGGCGCTTACAAGAAATCGTCTGCCGGACAGGCTGATCATTTTCTTCTCGACGCTGTTTACGTCGCTTCCAAGCTTTGTGTTTGCCTCGCTTTTGCTGCTGGTATTCTGCGTTACTTTGAAATGGGTACCTGTATGGAGTCCGGATAACCAGAACTATCTGCTTCCGGTGATCGCGCTGGCTGCTTATCCGATGGCATATATCACACGTCTTACCAAGAGCAGTATGCTGGATGTACTGGGACAGGATTATGTCCGTACTGCAAGAGCAAAGGGTGTCTCCCAGATGAAGACAATCTTCAAGCACACACTGAGAAATGCTCTGATCCCGGTTGTTACCTATGTAGGCCCGATGACAGCATCTATCCTTACCGGAAGTCTGGTAGTGGAAAAAATCTTTACCATTGGCGGACTTGGTGCAAAATTCGTAGAGGCCATCACCAACAGAGATTATCCTCTGATCATGGGAACTACCATTTTCCTGGCAGTTCTGATGGTAACAATGAACCTGATCACGGATATCGTCTACAAGATGATCGACCCGAGAATTAAACTGGATTAAGGAGGTAACTACGTGGATAACACCAGTAAGAATCTGGACGAAATGCCGAAGAAATCGCCATTGAGCTTCCAGATTGATTTGAAAAAATTTGAAAAAGCAACAGATGAAGAGAAAAAACAGCAGGACGTTATGAGCGAGTCCACCTCTTTCTTTAAAGATGGTCTGCGAAAACTCAGAAGAAACCCGCTGGCTATGGGAAGTATCGTAGTACTGATCCTGATCGTGGCCATGATCTTTATCGTACCGCACATTGTACCGTATTCTTATTCTCAGATCATTACGGTAAACGGAAGAAGAGATAAAACTGCTTCCAATATGGCTCCTTTTGAGTATTCTCAGCTGGAGCAGAAATATATCGAAGAGGGCGGCAAGGTCTTCCCTCACATTATGGGAACAGATGAGATGGGCCGTGACTACTTTGTCCGTGTTATTTATGGAACCAGAGTATCACTGGCAGTTGGTCTTTTTGCCAGCATCATCGTATTGATCATCGGTGTTCTTTATGGAAGTATCTCCGGATACTTTGGTGGAAAAGTGGACCTGGTAATGATGCGTATTGTGGATATCATTTATTCCCTCCCGGATATGCTGATGGTGATCCTGCTTTCTGTGGTGCTCCGTGAGACTCTGAAGGTAGACAATATCGCCTTTCTTCAGAAACTGGGACCAAATATGATCTCCATGTTCATTGTGTTCGGTCTTCTGTACTGGACCGGTATGGCGCGTATGGTACGAGGACAGATCCTGACCATCAAGCAGAATGAGTATGTTCTGGCAGCCAAGATCAGCGGTGCGAAATCCGGACGTATCATCCGCAAACACATTCTTCCGAACTGTGTCAGCGTTATTATCGTAGCAGGAGCGCTTCAGATTCCGTCAGCTATCTTTACCGAGAGCTTCCTGAGCTTTATCGGTCTTGGTGTACAGGCTCCAATGCCTTCTCTTGGTTCTCTGGCAAATGCAGGCCGTGCAGGTCTGACCGCTTATCCGTATAAGCTGATCTTCCCTGCTATCATGATCTGTCTGATCACACTTGCATTTAACTTACTGGGCGACGGCCTCCGCGATGCCTTTGACCCGAAACTGAGGAGGGACTAAGATGAGTGAGAATATACTTTCAGTCGTAGACTTAAATACCTCTTTCCGCACAGACAGAGGAGAGGTCATGGCGGTAAACGGTGTTTCCTTTAATCTTGACCGGGGTAAGATCCTTGGAATTGTAGGAGAGTCCGGTTCCGGAAAAAGTGTTACCGCTTATTCCATTATGCAGATCCTTGAAAAGAACGGAAGCATCAAAAAAGGCCAGGTTCTTTATAAAGGTGAGGACATTACAAAATTCACAGAAAAACAGATGCGGGAATTCCGTGGAAAATGCTGTTCTATTATTTTCCAGGATCCGATGACCAGTCTGAACCCGGTGTTCACCATCGGTAATCAGTTAAAAGAAGCCATTGAGCTTCACACACCGCGTAAAGGCAAGGAAGCTATGGAGCGCGCTGTGGAGATGCTGACTCTTGTAGGTGTGAACGAGCCGGAAAAACGTGTGAAACAGTATCCTTATGAGCTGTCCGGCGGTATGCGCCAGCGTGTGATGATCGCTATGGCCCTGGCATGCGAGCCGGATATCCTGATCGCAGACGAACCGACTACAGCTCTTGACGTTACCATTCAGGCACAGATTCTGGAACTGATGCAGAGTCTCCAGAAAAAACTGGGAATGGCGATCATTATGGTTACTCATGACCTTGGTGTAATCGCAGATATGTGTGATGAGATCATCGTTATGTATGGCGGTCGTGTCTGTGAGAGGGGAACCGCAGAGGATATCTTCTACCGTCCTTCTCATGAATACACAAAGGGACTTCTGAAATCCATCCCAAGTGTAGACCGTATGGGAGAGAAGCTTGTTCCGATTCCGGGAACACCCATCAACCTTTTGAATATGCCTAAGGGCTGTGCATTCTGCCCGCGCTGCGAAAATGCCATGAAGATCTGTATTGAGGAGATCCCTCCGGAAATGCAGATGCCGGATGGTCATTTCGCTTCCTGCTGGATGAATGTGAAGAAACAGATGGAGGCACAGAGTAATGAGTGAAATGAAGAAAAAAAGTGAATATCTGGTTGAGGTCAATAACCTGAAACAGTATTTTCCTATAAAAACCGGTTTTATGCAGACGACTCCGCTGAAAGCAGTGGATGGTGTATCTTTCAGCATTAAAGCCGGAGAGACACTTGGTCTTGTAGGAGAGTCCGGCTGCGGAAAGACAACCGTAGGACGTTCTCTTCTGAGATTATACACACCTACCTCCGGAGACGTATTTTTTGACGGAGAAAGAGTAGATAAAAACAGCATCGGACATATGCGTAAGCAGATGCAGATGGTATTCCAGGATCCATATTCTTCACTGAACCCACGTATGACAGTCGAGGATATCATCGGAGAGCCTCTGGATGTACATAAGCTGTATTCCGGAAAAGGGGAGCGACGTGACCGTATCCTGGAGCTGATGGAACTGGTAGGTCTGAACGCGGAGCATGCGACCCGTTATGCGCATGAGTTCAGCGGCGGTCAGCGTCAGCGTATCGGTATTGCCAGAGCTCTGGCAACCAATCCGCGCTTTATTGTCTGTGATGAGGCAGTCAGCGCTCTGGACGTTTCCATTCAGGCTCAGGTCATCAATATGTTTGAGGAACTTCAGGAGAAGCTTGGGGTAGCATATCTCTTTATCGCCCATGATCTTCTGGTAGTGCATCATATTTCCGATCGTATTGCGGTTATGTACCTGGGACGCATTGTGGAGATCGCAGATGCAGACGATCTGAATGCGGCACCGATCCATCCGTATACACAGTCTCTGTTAAGTGCGGTTCCGTATCCGGATCCGAAAATGGCAAAAGAACGCCAGCGTATCATTCTTGAGGGAGATGTGCCAAGTCCTTTGAACATGCCGAAGGGATGCGCATTCCGTACACGCTGCAAATATGCTACCGAACGCTGTGCACAGGAATGTCCGACACTGACAGACAGAGGCAATGGACATATGGTAGCCTGCTTCAATAAATAAAAAGTATGGCATAAAACCATAGCGGAGAGAATACAATTACCGTGCAGTATTCTGTGAGGTGTTTGTAGAATAAATAACAGTGAAAGCTGTAAAAAATCCATTAAAGGAGGAAAATTTAATGAGAAAGAAACACGTAGCACTTGCTCTGGCAGCAGCCATGGCAGTCACCACATTAGGGGGGACAACCGTATACGCTTCTGAAGAACATGGTCCGTCCAGCGAAGCAGCTCCGGCATGGGAGGCTTACAATGCACGTATCGCTGAGATCAGAACAGAGACAGATCTGGCTAAGCGTGAAGCTCTGATGCATGAGGCAGAGGACGAGCTTATGAGTACATGGGCAGTTGTTCCGCTGTACTACTACAACGATGTGTACATGCAGAAAACAGATGTAGAGAACATCTATGCCAACCTGTTCGGATTTAAGTACTTCGGATATGCAAAAACTCCGGACAACACTTTAAGCCTTCAGATCGCTTCTGAGCCGAACAAGCTTGACCCGGCTCTGAACTCCACTGTAGACGGCGCATGCCTTGCAATCCTTGCATTCTCCGGTCTGGTTACTTATGATGCAGAGGGACAGCTTGTTCCTGAGCTTGCAGAAAGCTACGAAATGAGCGAAGACGGCATGACCTATACCTTTACTTTAAGAGACGGTCTGAAATGGTCCGACGGTGAAGACCTGAATGCAGAAGACGTTGTATACAGCTGGAATCGTCTTGCAAACCCGGAAACAGGTGCTGATTATGCTTACCTTACAAGCGCAATCGCAACAAAAGAAGACGGAACTCTTGATATCGAGGCTTCCGAGGACGGCAAAACATTTACAGTAAATCTGAATGCTCCATGTGCATACTTCCTTGACCTGTGTGCATTCCCTGCATTCTACCCGGTACCGCAGCAGAACGTAGAGTCTGCAGAAGGCGCTGCTGAGAACCCAGGAGCATGGTGCGTAGAGTCCGGATTCGTTACTTCCGGTCCGATGACCTGTACAGAGTGGAAACACAATGAGTCTATGACTTATGAGAAAAACCCGAACTACTTCAGAGCAGACGAAGTATCTCTGGAAAAAATCCAGTTCATGTTAAGTTCTGATGATACAGCAATCTGGAATGCATTTGAGGATGGCTCCCTTCAGTTCATCGATACAATTGCAACAGATATGATGGCAACAGCAAAAGAAAAAGAAGAGTATCACAACATCCCGACACTGGGAACCTACTATGCTGGATTTAACGTAAACAGCGAGCTGTTTGCAGGCAAAACAGTACAGCAGGCTGCTGACATGAGAAAAGCTATGACACTTCTTATCGACCGTCAGTACATTGTTGACACAATCGCACAGGCTGATCAGGAAATTGCCAACACATTCATCCCGACTGGTATGTTTGACGGCAACGGCGGCGAGTTCCGTGTAAATGATGACGCTTACACATATCCAATGGAAGATGTAGTTGGATACTTCGATCCAAGCGTAGACGCTTATGAAGCAAACCTGGAAGAAGCAAGAAAACTTCTTGAGGGCGCTGGATATCAGTTTGATGAGAGCGGAATGCTTTCTGCAGATACTCCGATCAGCATGACATACCTGACAAACGATTCCGAAGGAAACGTTAAGATCGGTGAGTCCATCCAGCAGGATTTTGCAGCAATTGGTATCAACGTAACTGTTGAGACACGTGAGTGGTCTGTATTCCTTGACGAGAGAAAACAGGGTAAATTCGACTTCTGCCGTGAGGGATGGCTTGCAGATTACAACGACCCGATCAACATGCTTGAAATGTGGGAAACAGAGTCCGGAAACAACGATATGCAGTTCGGTAGATAAGATATCGTTCGGATGATCTGATCTGATTACAGAGAGGCAGTGCTTTCTTTTCTATAATAAGAAAGGAAGGTGCTGCTTCTTTTTTGATGCATTTTTTTATTCCTTTATAAGATTAAAGGGAAAATATCTTGCATATGAAGCGGTAAATTAGTATAATAGAGGGTAGGTTCGTAAAAATCATATAAAAGGGAGAGGAAATCAATGAACAACAAAGAGTTTAAACCATATGTTCCGGCAGAAAAAGTAACTGCTGAAATGACGGTGACCTCTGTGATCATGGGTATGATCCTGGCAGTTGTATTTGGCGCAGCCAATGCTTATCTTGGCCTTCGCGTTGGTATGACAGTATCTGCTTCTATTCCGGCAGCAGTTATTTCCATGGGTGTTATCCGTGTGATCATGAAGAAAAACTCCATTCTTGAGAGCAACCTGGTACAGACCATCGGTTCTGCAGGTGAGTCTCTTGCAGCTGGAGCTATCTTTACTATGCCGGCGCTGTTTCTCTGGGCAGAGGAAGGCCTTTGCGAGAAACCGAGTCTGGTAGAAATTACTCTGATCGCACTTTGCGGCGGTGTTCTGGGTGTACTTTTTATGGTACCGCTTCGTAACGCACTGATCGTAAAAGAGCATGCTACACTTCTTTATCCGGAAGGAACTGCATGTGCAGACGTTCTTCTTGCAGGTGAAGAGGGCGGATCTAATGCAGCTACTGTATTTTCCGGTATGGGAATCGCAGCGGCATTTAAGTTTGTCGTAGACGGACTGAAAGCAGTTCCGGCAGACGTTGCCGTAGCATTTAAGTCCTTTAAGGGCGAGATCGGTATGGAAGTATATCCGGCGCTTCTTGGTGTTGGCTATATCGTAGGACCGAGAATCGCATCCTTTATGTTTGTAGGTTCTATTGTAGGATGGCTGGTAATCATTCCGCTGATCTGCCTGTTCGGACCGGAAACATCTATGTATCCGGCAGCAGCAGGTGTGACAATTTCTCAGCTTTATGCAGAGGGCGGTGCAGCTGCGATCTGGTCAAACTATGTAAAATATATCGGTGCAGGCGCGATCGCTACCGGCGGTATCATTTCTCTGATCAAGTCTCTGCCGCTGATCATTTCTACTTTCCGTGATTCCATGAAGAGTATGAAAGGATCCCAGGCGAACAGCACTTTAAGAACAGACAGAGATCTTCCGATGAGCGTGATTCTTGTCGGTATCCTTGCAATGGTATTTATCATCTGGTTTGTACCGGCAATCCCGGTAAACTTCCTTGGAGCGCTTCTGATCGTAGTATTCGGTTTCTTCTTTGCAACCGTTTCCTCCCGTATGGTAGGTATGATCGGTTCCTCCAATAACCCGGTATCCGGTATGGCAATCGCTACCCTTCTGATTGCTACTTTTGCCATCAAGGCAACCGGTGAGACTGGTATTAATGGAATGACAGGTGCCATTGCCATTGGTTCTGTTATCTGTATCATTGCTGCCATTGCAGGCGATACTTCACAGGACCTTAAGACAGGATATCTGCTTGGTGCAACTCCGAAGACACAGCAGATCGGTGAGCTGATCGGTGTTATTGTTTCCGGTCTTGCAATCGGCGGTGTGCTTTATCTTCTGGATGCAGCATGGGGATATGGTACAGCAGAAGTTCCGGCTCCTCAGGCGGGACTTATGAAGATGATCGTAGAAGGTATCATGGGTGGAAATCTTCCCTGGACTCTTGTATTTGTAGGCGTATGCCTTGCAATTGGTCTGGAGATCTTAAGAATTCCGGTTATGCCGTTTGCGATTGGTCTTTACCTTCCGATCTATCTGAATGCAACCATCATGATCGGCGGCGTAGTGCGCATGTTCATGGACGGACGCAAGAAGGTAGACGCAAAAACAAAAGAAAGACAGGTTACCGACGGTACTCTGTACTGTGCAGGTATGATCGCCGGAGAAGGTCTTGTAGGTATTTTCCTTGCGATCCTGGCGGTAGCGGGAGTAACGATCCCATCCTTCATCAGCTTTGGAAACATCGGTGGTGTTGTGATCATGATCCTTATGATCCTCTGCCTGCTGAAATTCTCCTTATGGAATAAAAGAAAAGACTGATGAAAAAAAAATCTAAGAAAAAAACAGCAGATATCAATTATCTGGATCTGATTCCGGAAAAAAGCAGTTCACTGAAATGGCATACAGATCTGAAGGAGCGGGTGATCCTTGAGGTGGAAAACACCGGGATCATGAATAAGATCGCACAGAGTCTGTTCAATAAACCACGTTTTACCAAGGTGCATCTGGATGCCAACGGAAGTTTTATCTGGCCTCTGATCGACGGAAAACGTACAGTGGCGGACATTGCTTTGCTGGTAAAGGAACAATTCGGGGAGGCAGCCGAACCTCTGTATCCCAGAATTATCAAATATTTCCAGATTGTTGAGAGCTATCATTTTATCAGATTTGTAAATATGCCTGAAAAATAGGGCAGACTAAGAGCGGGAAGCGGCCTGTGCCGTCTCCCGTTCTTTTAGGATACGGGACACTTTATCACATTAGAGTTATAACTACAGGAGGAGGCTTGTTTATGAAACTTGCAGGAAAACGATCTTTGCTTCTGGAATATATGGTCATTTTTATAGGAACAGGACTGATGGCAGCTGCGATCACCTCCTGCTTCGATGCCGCCGGACTGGTAACCGGGGGTTTTTCCGGAGTTTCGATTCTGGTCAAGGAATGGACCAGAGGAATCATCAAAAACGGAGTTCCCTTGTGGATCACAAATCTGAGTCTGAATATCCCTCTTTTCATACTTGCCACAAAGATCAAAGGATTTTCATTTGTAAAAAAGGCGCTGATCGGAGATATGTCACTGACCATGTGGCTGGCTGTACTTCCGGCATGGGAACTTTCCGATGATCTTCTTCTTTCCTCTGTCTATGGAGGAATCATTCTTGGCGTGGGAATCGGCCTTGTATTTCTGGGCGGCGGAACCACAGGCGGAACAGATATGCTGGCAGCTATCATTCAGAAGTATATGAGACATTATTCAATTGCACAGATCATGCAGTTTATAGACGGGGCCATTGTATTGGTGGGAATGTATGTCTTTGGAATCCGCAAGGGGCTGTATGCGATCATTGCCGTATATCTGGTCACAAAGGTTTCAGACGGACTGATCGAAGGCCTGAAGTTTTCAAAAGCCGTGCATATCATTACGGACAAGCCGGAGGCAGTTTCCCGTATGATCATAGAGGATATGGATCGTGGGGTAACCGGCATCAGTGCAAAAGGTATGTATTCCGGTCAGGAAAAACTGATGCTTTACTGTGTGGTAGGAAAGAAGGAACTGGTTCAGCTGAAAGAAAATATTGATGAGATCGATCCCAAAGCATTTGTGATCGTAGGGGATGCCAGAGAGGTACATGGAGAAGGTTTTATAGAAAGATAGGAAAAATATACAAAAATCACACAAAAAATTGTAACAAATTTTGGATTTCCTCTTTTATTTTTGGTGATATTGTATTAAAATAGCTTTATGTACAGGTTTTCTTTATGGGAAAAGAGAAGAAACATGCAGAATGCGTGAGAAGGGATGTTAGCAGATGATATCAAATCAGGTACTTCAGAATACCCTGGAAGGGTTAAAAGAAATATCCAGAATCGAGTTTTGTGTTATAGATACCGAAGGAAAGGTTCTGGCATCTACATTTTCAGATTTCTCGGTTCAGCCGGGAGATGTCCAGGCTTTTGTAGAGTCTCCGGCAGAAAGCCAGCTTGTGAAGGGATATCAGTATTTTAAGGTAAGCGATGATTATCAGCTGGAATATGTTCTGGTGGCACATGGGGACGATGAGGACACCTATATGGTAGGTAAGCTTGCAGCGTTCCAGATCCAGAATCTGATCGTTGCCTATAAGGAGCGTTTTGATAAGGATAGTTTTATCAAAAATCTTCTGTTGGATAACCTGCTTCTGGTAGATATTTATAATCGTGCCAAGAAACTTCATATTGATGCAGATGTGCGCCGTGTGGTTATGATCATGGAACTTGAGCAGGAAAAAGATCATAATGCCATGGAGGCAGTAAAGAGCTTTTTTGGTGGAAAGACAAAGGATTTCATCACTGCGGTAGACGAGAGAAGCATCATTATCGTAAAACAGCTGGAAGACGGTGAGAATTACAGCGATATGGATAAACTGGCCCGTGCAATCCTGGATACTCTTGGATTCAGCCAGGAAAACGAGACACATATTGCATATGGTACGATTGTAAATGAACTGAAAGAAGTGTCTCGTTCCTACAAAGAAGCGAGAATGGCACTGGATGTAGGCAAGATCTTTTTCGGAGAAAAGGATGTGATCGCATACAGTTCTCTTGGAATCGGCAGACTGATCTATCAGCTTCCGATCCCGCTGTGTAAGATGTTCATTAAAGAAATTTTTGAAAATAAGTCTCCGGATGATTTTGACGAAGAAACACTGGTGACAATTGATAAATTCTTTGAAAACAGCCTGAATGTTTCTGAGACATCCAGACAGCTGTATATCCACAGAAATACGCTGGTATACCGTCTGGATAAGCTGCAGAAGAGTACAGGACTGGATCTTCGTGTATTTGAGGATGCCATTACATTTAAGATTGCACTGATGGTAGTAAGATATATGAAGTATATGGAGACACTGGAATATTAAGCAATGTGAAGAGATCCTTTGATGATAAGGATCTCTTTCTTACATAAAAATTATTAATAACACTTGACACCAATAATATACTCGAGTATATTATTGGTGTGAGGTGATTATTTATATGGTAACAATGAAAGATATTGCGGAAAAATTAAATATTTCCAGATGCACAGTATCCAATATACTAAATGGTAAATTAGAAAATAAATCCTATAAGAAAGAAACAATAGACTTAGTATTGACAACAGCAGATGAAATGGGATATGTATCTAATACCATTGCTCAATCTCTTAAAACAGGTGTGACAAAGACTATTGCGGTGGTGGTGCCAGATTTTGCCAACCCTTATTACATTAATATTGTAAAAGAAATAGAACAGGCAGCTGCAGAAGACGATTATAATCTGATTATATGCATTGCTGAAGAAAAATTGGAAAAAGAAAATAAAATTTTAACGATGCTTCGTAGCAAGATGGTAGATGGCATCATTATTTCACCAATATCTTATACAGAATCTTTAAAGGATATCAGAGGGTTAAAGATTGTATGCTTTGACCGCAAAGTGGAAGGTAAGGAAATTCCATATATTATATCTGATAATGAAGAAGCCACGCAGAGAATGACAGAATGCATGATAAAAAGAGGCGTAAAAAAACCTATATATATTGCAACTTCTGATCAGGATTATACGATATGCTATCGAATTCGTGGTTTTCGCAATGCATTGGAAGCTGCTGGATGTGGATTTGAAGAAAGACAGATATGTTATCATATATATAATGAGAAACAGGCTTATGACTGTATTCTTCGTCTGGTGAGAGAACAAGGTGTGTTTTTTGATGGTATTATATTAAGCACAAATTATGTATTATATGGAGTTAAACAGGCATTACAGGAATTACATTTTGATGTACCGCTGGCAGGGTTTGATGATTTTGCAGGATCCAATCTTGAAAAGAATCGTATGTTGATTGCGTCATGGCCCGAAAAAGAGATTGCTCGTATGGCGTACAAACAGTTATCCTGTTTGATTCATAATAAAAAAGCAAAAAGTATGGTAATTCCCCATATTATGTGGGAAGACTCTGAAACAATATTTCCAGAAATTTCCGGTTGACAGCATAGATTTTGCTGAATAAAATGATAAAAAGGCTGATTACATATGTATCAGCTTTTTTTTGTGTAATTTTAATAATAAATACAGAATTTTATAAAAACTATTGACAAATATACACGAGTATACTAGAATAAGACCATAGGTTACTCGAGTACATAGAAAGGGGGATAAAAGCATGGCAGGAAAAGTATTTCTGCAAATGGAGAATATAAGTATGACATTTCCAGGAATTAAAGCACTGAATAATGTCAGATTAGATGTTCGTGAAGGCGAAGTACATGCGTTAATGGGGGAAAATGGAGCAGGAAAATCAACTCTGATCAAGATATTGTCAGGGGTTCAGAAACCAGATGTAGGATCTAAGATATTAGTGGACGGGAAAGAGGTAGAATTTTCAGGTGTTAGTGATAGTATCAAACATGGTATTAATGCAATCCACCAGGATTTGAGTTTATTTCCTAATTTATCTGTAGCAGAAAATATTTATCTGGGACGATCTAAAAATGGAAAGGTAAACTGGAAAGAGTGTACAAAGATCGCAGAGGAAGCGATTGAAGTTCTGGGTATCACAATGGATGTACAGGAACAGCTTAGTAATTTAAGCATTGCCAAGCAGCAGCTTGTAGCGATTGCAAGAGCAATCTCATTTAAGTCAAGATTATTGATCATGGATGAACCAACAGCAACATTATCTTTTAGTGAAGTCAGAATGCTGTATTCAATTATTGAAAAGCTGAAAAAACAAAATATTGCTATTTTGTTTATCAGCCATAAATTAGATGAAGTATTTGAAGTTTCTGACAGAGTTACTGTTTTAAAAGATGGAGAATATGTTGGCTGTAAGGATATCAAGGAGCTTGATGAAAACCGTCTGGTACAAATGATGGTAGGACGTTCAGTAGCATATAAAGCATTAAATGATGTATCTTATGCAGGAAACAAGATCTTAGAGGTGAAAAATCTTTCTAAACGAGGTAATTTTAAAGATATATCCTTTGCCTTGCATAAAGGAGAGATCCTTGCCTTAACAGGGCTTGTAGGTGCAGGAAGAAGTGAAACAGTAAAAGCTTTGTTTGGATTGAATCCACCGGATTCTGGTGAGATATATCTTAATGGTAAAAAAATCGACATTAAGAATGTATCCCAGGCGATTCATAATAAGATTGCGTTTATCCCAGAAGATCGTCATGAAGAGGGGCTTATATTGGCAATGTCCATGAAAGATAATATTACATTGCCTATACTAAAGAGGATATTGACGCCGCTTCGTTTTATTAACCGTAAAGAGGTAGATAAATCAGCAGAGAATTATGTAGAAAAGCTAAGTATACGTCCATCACAGATCAATAAGCTGGCACGTAATTTTAGTGGTGGTAATCAGCAAAAGATAGCAGTTGCGAAATGGCTGATCACTAAGCCGGATATTTTGATTATTGATGAACCTACTCATGGTGTGGATATTGCATCTAAGACAGAAATCCATAAGCTGTTAAAGGAACTTGCAAAAGAAGGTATGGCTATTATCATGGTATCTTCTGAATGGCAGGAAGTATTCGCTCTTAGTGATCGAGTATTAGTTATGCGCCATGGAAGAATTGTACATGAGGATAATACAGCAACTGGAAATCAGGATCTTATGATGGAAAAAGCGATTTTGGGGGGGAATTAAATGAAAAAAATACTGGAAAAACGAGAAACAGGAGTATTTTTAATTTTACTTTTATTATGTTTTGGTCTAAGCCTTTATTCTCCAAGCTTTCTTTCGTATACAAATATAAAAAATGTATTGGTCAATAGTGTTCCGGTAGGTATTATGGCTGCAGGAATGACAATAGTTCTGATCACAGCAGGAATAGATGTATCAGTGGCATCCCAAATGATGTTCAGCGCTACATGGCTTGCTATTTTTTCGCAGAACAGCCCTATAGCGAATCCTGTAACTGTATTGATTCTGGCATTAGTGCTTGGCGCCATCACAGGAGCGATAAATGGATTTTTGATTGCTGCATTTTCTATTCCGCCGATTATCATTACGCTGGGAACAGCAAGTATTTATCGAGGAATCATTTTGGTTTATACAAATGGACGATGGATCATGAATATCCCTAAATGGTTTACAGCACTTGGTAAAACCTATTATAACATTCCATTACCTATCATATATGCGATCATTATTTTCATGATAACTGCGTGGATCTTAAAACATACATATTTTGGAAGATCTGTATATGCAGTAGGTGGAAATGAAAATGCAGCGCGATATGTAGGTGTAAACATTAAAAAGACTATTTTTTTAACATATTTTTATTCAGGACTTTTATGTGGATTTGCAGGATTTGTATTAGATGCAATTCTTGGAAACTGCCAGCCATCTGGATCTAATGGATGGGAGATGAATGCAATTGCTGCAGCAGTAATAGGTGGTACAAATATTTTAGGTGGATCAGGTTCTGTCATTGGTACTGTTATTGGTGTTGCAATGATGGGAGTTATAGAAAATGGGCTTGTAGTTGCACATATCCCAACCTATTGGCAGAAGCTTGTATATGGTTTGATTATAATTGCAACTGTAACATTTGACGTACTCAGAAGAAATTATGCAGATTCTAAAAAGCAGATGATAGAGATTGACCAGGAGGCATAAGTGATGGAAAAATTAAGAAAAAGATTCACATTGCATGAAATGGTTCTGGCAGGAGCATTTCTTCTGATTTTTCTGATTGGTGCATGTTCTAATGAAAACTTCTTATCGATAAGAAATATTTTATCATTGTTCCAGCAGATGTCAGAAATGGGAATCATGGCAATGGGATTGACGATCGTGATTATTACAGGTGGTATGGATCTTTCTGCTGGTACCACAATGGGTCTTTGTGCAGTAACATCAGGGCTATGTTTAACAAAAGGATTAGGTGTGGTTCCTTCATTGATTATTAGTTTAGGTGTAGCCGTATTATGTGGAGCAATGAATGCTGTTTTAGTAGCAATAATAAGGATTCCTCCGATGATTGCGACCTTAGGGACTCAGATGTTCTTTTTAGGTGCTGCATTAGTGCTTAGTAAAGGAAATTCTATTTCCGGAATTCCGGAAAGCTTTTATTTCCTGGGACAGGCTAAAATATTTGGAATGCCGCTTCAGATGCTGCTGTTATTTGGTTTGGCAATATTCCTTATGATCATGTTGAGAAATACAGTGACAGGACAACATATTTATGCAATAGGAAATAATATGAAGGCAGCTCTGTTTTCTGGTATCCGTACAAAACATGTTTTATTTTATTCATATATTATGTGTTCTGTAATGTGCTGTATAGCAGGTAATATCCAGGTATCACGTGTGGCAACTGCCAGAGCGGATATGGGCTCTGCATTTTTGATGACATGTATTTCTGCAGTTGTACTTGGAGGTACAAGTATCAATGGAGGAAATGGAGGAATCGTGGGTACAGTTGTAGGAATTATGATTTTTGCCATGATTGGTAATATTATGAATCTTGTAGGTATTTCATCATTCTGGCAGCAGCTTGCAACAGGAAGTATTCTGGTTCTGGTTGTTGTATTCAATCGTATGATTGAGATGCAGAAATATAAAGTAAAGAGCAGAAAAGTATGATACTTTTCAAAATAAAACAAAAAAGAGAAAGATTTAAAACAAGGAGGAAAAGAACTATGAAGAAAAGATTAGCACTTTTTGCATTAGGTGCAGCGATGATGGTTGGGATGGGAACAACTGTATATGCAGAGGAAGAATATACCATCGCATTGATTCCGCAGCAGGTAGGTATCCCATATTTTGAGACTTCTAATGTTTGGGGTACAAAAGCTGGAGAAGATTTAGGTTGTGAGGTTATCTATACGGGTCCTACATCAGGTGATGCTGCAGCACAGGCTAATATTGTCCAGGATATGATTACTAAAGGTGTTGATTGTATCGCAATTTCACCATTGGATGCAAGTGCTATTGAGCCGGTATTAAAGCAGGCGAAAGAAGAAGGTATTAAAGTAATCACATGGGATTCTGATGTAACAGATACTTCTTTAAGAGAAGCATATGTAAACTGCTGTTCTGAAAAGGTGCTTGGAGAACATTTGATGCAGCGTTTTGCTGAGTATATGGGAGAAGAAGGCGAATATGCTATCATTACAAGTGTTTTAACAGCACAGAACTGTTCTGCATGGGCGAAATATGCAACAGAGTATCAGGAAGCAAATTATCCTAATATGACACGTGTTGCTTATGAGCCATGTGACGACGATCAGTCTAAAGCATATGCGATTACTCAGAACTTAATGACTGCATATCCAGAGCTTAAAGGTGTATTAGGTGTAACAACACCTGCGCCTCCAGCAGCAGCACAGGCAGTTGGAGAAGCTGGAAAGAATGGAGAAATCGTTGTTACAGGCGTTGTAGAGGCATCTGCTGCCAAATCATATTTGGAAGATGGTTCTATGCAGGAAGCAAATATCTGGCATCCGGGAAAACTTGGTTATTTAGCAGTTTATACCGCTAAGACACTTTTGGATGGTGGAGAGATCACAGATGGTATGGATGTACCGGAAGTTGGTGTTGTAGAAGTAAAAGACGATCAGATCATTATGACAGAATTGCTGGATATCACAACAGAAAATGTAGATGATTTTGACTTCTAAAATATGTGATTGTCTGCATGAATGAAAAGCATGGGGCTGTCCGGATTTTAGGACGGTCCCATACTGGTTAGGAGGAGATATGAAACCTAGGATTTCAAAACAGGAATTTCAAAACCGTATATTAAAGATGCGTAAGTACATGGAAGCAAATGATATAGATGCGATTTTAGTATACGGAGATGAGTATAGAAAAGAAAATTTAAGATATGTATCAAATTACTGGCCGATATTCGAACGCGGAGCAATGCTTTTGGGAAGGACTTTAGATCCGATTGTGCTGTGTGCTCCAGAGGGACAAAAGGTAGCAGAGGAAATGAGTGTATGGTCAGACATCCGTCTCTCACCAGATTTTTTGTGCGTGACAGTGCCGGATGAAATTGATTATCCATTAGCACAGTATACAAGTTTTTCTTCTTTGGCAGATGAACTGCGTGAAAAAGAAAAGCTTGAAAAACTTGGTATTGTAGGAAAAGATGCAATGTCTGTAGACCTGTATGAAAAAATTAAATCAGGTTTCGATACAGAACTGATCGATTGTAATGGACTTTTATTTGATCTTCGCCGGGAAAAAAGTGCAGAGGAAGTAGAATGTCTACGTGAAGCTGCAAGGATCGCAGATGCAGGATTTAAGGCTATGATGCAGTCGGAGCTTATAGGAAAGACAGAGTTGGAGGCAGCAGGGATTGCGGAAGCAGCTGCAAGAGCTGAAGGTGCAGAGCATATTATTTTTCAGATCTATGGAAGTGGAAAGAGGACGGACAGGATTGTTGGACGTCCTACAAACAAGATTATTGAAAATGGTGATATGATCATGTGTGCGTTGGCTGTCCAGTATGAGGGATATGTTGCAACCTGTGAAATGCCGTTTGCAGTTGGGGAATACAGTGAGGAGACCAAATACGTGATCGATGTATTGGTTCGGGCATTAAAGGCTGGCCAGCCTTATTTAAAAGCTGGTGTTCCTATGAAACAGTTTGTACAAGCTGTAAAACAGGTATTCTATGAAGAAAATCTTTCTGAGTATGATGTTTATCCTCCATTACATGGGATTGGATGTGCAGAAGCAGAGTCCCCATATCCTGATGCTGAAACAGAAGAAGTATTTAAAGCTGGGATGACGGTAAATACAGATATTAGTTTATTTGGATTACCAGGCGGCTCCAACCGTATAGAGGAAGGTTTTGTAATTACAGAGAATGGAGCAGAATCATTGTCTCCGTTTATCAATCAATGTTGTGAAGAATGGAAGGTATGTTAAAGTGAAGATAAGGATTGAAGATAGAGAATTTCAGGAAAGAATCATTAAAACACAGAATGAAATGAAAAAGGAAGGTCTTGATATTTTATTTGCTTATGGCAATGAAGCGGAACCACAATACGTACGTTATTACAGTGATTATTGGCCTTCTTTTGAGTCGGCAGGTGTATTGATTCCAGCAGAAGGAGAAGCTATTTTGATCATCGGACCAGAAAGTGAGACTTTTTCCAGTCATGTTTCAAGGATCAAAAAGATCAGAAAAGTGCTGGTGTTCCGTGAATCCTCTGAACCTGAGTATCCGGGGGCAAAATTAGAAACATTCGCATCTGTGATCAAAGAAGCAAGCGGAAATAAACCTGTTTCTAAGATCGGTGTGGCAGGAGGATGCCTTGTGACCCATGTGATCTATGAAGCATTACTTTCAAGTTTACCAGAATTGGGAAATCCTGAATTAGTAAAGGCTGATATGCTCGTAGCTAAGCTTCGTGCAGATAAGTCTCCGGCAGAGATCGCATGTCTCAGAGAGGCATATCGTATCACACAGGCTGCAATGAAAGCGGTTGTTGAAAATGTTCATGTGGGAATGACTGAAAATCAGCTAAAAGGAATTGCAATGTCTGTGATTTATAAGGAAGGTGGAGAGGGAGAAGCCTATCCATTCTGGATCCTTACTGGAAAAAATTCTAATCAGGCGATCAGTCGATGCCGGAATAAGGTTATTGAAAAAGGTGATATGATCCAGGTACAGGTAGGAGCAAGATATGAAGGATATGCTTCTACAATGGGAAGAGCCATCGTCATGGGTAAAGCAACAGAAGAGCAGAAAGGCATGATTGAGGCAGCCCTTGCAGCACAAAAAGCCATTCTTAATACTGCTAAGGCAGGCGTAAACGCATCAGAAGTCAGCAGAGTACATTATGAGACATTAAAAGAGTTAGGATATGATTCTTGTATTCTTTATGGCCCATGTCATGGTACTGGTTTAATGGAAGGTGAGTATCCATGGATCGAATCAAATTCCGATTATCTTTTAGAAGAAAATATGACATTCTGTACATGTGTCTATCTTGGTGATGATAAAAATGAAGTAGGTCTTCGTATAGAAGATGGCTTTATGGTAACAGTTGAAGGAACAGAATCATTTTCAGACTATCGTCGAGAGGTTATAGAGATTGACAGATAAACAGAAAATGTTTCAGAAGCGCAGGTCTGGAAATCGTGATTCGGATCTGCGCTTTTTGAAATTAAGTTGTTGGATGATTTTTCTTCTTGGATTTGAGTCGGGAGGCTTTCAATTAGCGTTATTAAAAATTGCAAGAGAATTTGATATTACAAATACAGAAATGGGGGGATTGGTTTCAGTACAATTCCTTGCAATGATGACTATGCCGGTGATTTTTGGAGCTTTAGCAGATATCGTTGGTAAGAAAAAGATACTGCTGTGGTTTTCTCAGATATTTACAGTTGGCTGTATAGCAACAATAGTGGCTCCATCTTATATTGGTATTGTATTAGGGATATTTTGCATAGGTTCTGGATATAGTGTATGTGAAAGTGTTTTAACAGCAAGTTTATTTGATGAATATCCTCAAAAAGGAACTTCTTATGCAGGATGGACACAATGCTGTTTTTCCATAGGTGCAGTAACTGGTCCACTTATATGTGATCTTATGATAAAATGTGGAATTGGTGATTGGAGAAATGTTTTTTACCTAATGGCAGGTTGCTATGCTGTAAATGGTGTATTACTTTTTAAACTTCCAATGAAACAGCAGGAGTTACGTATAAGAAAAAAATGGGGAATAAGAACATTAAAGGGGCTGACATGTAGATCGATGGTGGATAATGTTCTTAAATATGCACCAAATTCTGTAATTCCGTGCTTTGTTCTTATGATCTGTTATGTGGGCATCGAAACAGGAATCGCATATTTTTTAGATTCGTTTTTGAATCTGGAATTGAATGCTCCTTCCAGTTCATCTAAAATATTAGCTTCGTTTTGGCTATTTATGATTCCGGGAAGAATATTTTGCGGGAAGATCGCGAAAAAAGCCAATAAAGCTTTAGTGATCTGTTTTGTAAGCATATTGATATTACTATTTGGATGGCAAAATTGCAGAAACATTAATACTCTTTGGCCAGTCGTATTTGGTAAGTTAATGGATGTTGGCGGGATCAGAAATTCTCTCTGGATGCTGATTGTTACAGGGGGAACTGCAATCTTGATACTTATGGTGCAAAGAAGACAAGTGTAAATGAGAGCGCTTCATGTAAAAATAGCGTAGCAGCATTACGGCTGTTACGCTATTTTTACTAATTGAGATAATAATATTACAGCTGTAAATAGGTTTTGTCTTGAATTCACTGGATGTTTCTTGTACAATAAAATCCGGTATGCAGACAGGCGTTTTTCTTCAAAAAGACCTGTGCTGCTGCGGAAACTATAAAATATTGATGAAATTTTTCGGTATTTCAAAAAAACACTTGAAATTCCAGAAAAATTATGTTACAACATTGTTACAAAAGCGTTAAAATGTTTATTCTGTATAAGAAGGAGGAACATATGATAGATTTGATCGATGTAAGTAAGTCATACGTGAAAGGCAGTCTGGCTGTCAACCATGCAAACTTACATGTAGATAAAGGAGAATTTGTATTTGTGGTCGGAAGCAGTGGGTCAGGTAAATCTACGCTGATCAAGCTTCTGATGAAAGAGCTTGATACTACCAGCGGACAGCTGATCGTAAGCGGTGAGAGACTGGAGACCATGAAACACCGCCGTGTTGCGAAATATCGCAGAAAGCTGGGCGTTGTGTTTCAGGATTTCCGACTTCTGAAAGACCGTAATGTTTATGAGAACGTTGCTTTTGCCCAGAGAGTTGTCGGAAGACCAGGCAAGGTGATCCGCAGGAGAGTTCCGGAAGTGCTTCAGGAAGTCGGCCTTGCCGGAAAAGATAAATCTTATCCGGATGAGCTTTCCGGAGGTGAACAGCAGAGAGTTGCTCTTGCCAGGGCACTGGTAAATCGTCCGGATATCCTTCTGGCAGACGAGCCGACTGGAAACCTGGATCCTCAGACAGCAGAGGAGATCATGAACCTTCTTGCAGAAATCAATGAGCGCGGTACAACGGTACTGGTGGTAACTCATAACAAAGATATCGTAAATGCAATGAAAAAAAGGGTAGTTACCATGCATGAAGGCGTCATTGTCAGCGATGAAAAAGAAGGAGGATATCATGAGGCCTAGTACAATATGGTTCACTCTGAAACAGGGTGTCAAAAATATAAAAAGAAACTGGATGTTTTCTCTGGCATCTATCCTGACGATGGCTGCCTGTATTTTTCTGGTAGGAGTCTTTTATTCTATTGTGAATAATGTAGATAACATTGCGCATAAGGTAGAACAGGAAGTTCCTATTACCGTATTTTTTGAAGAAGGAACAACTCAGGAGCAGATCGATGTGATCGGCGAGCAGATCAGACAGCGTCCTGAGGTAGAGAATATCGTCTTTAAATCTGCTGAAGAAGCATGGAATGATTTTAAAGACCAGTATTTTCAGGGTTCAGAGGCGGCAGAAGGCTTTAAGGATGACAATCCTCTTGTAAACTCTGCCAATTATCAGGTTTATATGAATCAGATTGAAATGCAGTCTGATCTGGTTTCCTATATTCAGGGACTGGAGCATGTACGAGAAGTTGAGCAGTCAGAACAGGCGGCAAAAACTTTGGGAAGCTTTAATCGCCTGGTGTCTGTGGCGTCTATGGTAGTGATCGGACTTTTGGTTCTGATCTCCATTTTCCTGATCCATAATACAATTTCTGTAGGTGTTTCTGTCCGTAAGGAAGAAATTGGGATTATGAAATATATTGGTGCAACAGATGGATTTGTCAGAGCACCTTTTGTAATGGAAGGTATCGTGCTGGGAGTGATCGGCGCGGCTATTCCACTGACTGCTTTATATTTTCTGTATAATTCAGCGGTAGAATATGTACTGACTAAATTTAATGTGCTTACAGGCGTCGTTGCATTTATCCCGGTTTATGAAATTTATCAGACCTTACTTCCTCTGGGACTGGCGCTGGGAATCGGAATCGGTTTGATCGGAAGCTTCTGGACAACAAGGAAGCATTTGAGAGTCTGAAAAAATAATAATGGAAAGCATATACGGCATAAGGTCCTGTCTGGAAAAGGCAGGACATTGTGCCGTTTATCTGTTTCAGGAGGCGGAGACAACATGAAGAAAGAGTTTGTAAAGGGAATTGCAGTGGGGGTTACTGCTTCTCTTGCCGTTGCGGCAGGTGGATATGCAGGGTATCGGATTCAGGATAAAGGTGTTCTTTCAGAGGCTGATCATGTACAGAAGATCAAGGCGCTGGAAGCACTGATCCAACGAGATTATCTGGGAGAAATAGATGAAGATCAGCTGGCAGAGGGTCTGTATGCAGGTCTGGTATCTGGATTAGGGGATGTCTATTCCAGATATTATACAGCAGAAGAATATAAACAGGAAAATTCGGCAACAATGGGAGCCTATGTAGGTATCGGTGTAACTATGCAGAAAAACAAGGAGGGCGGCGTGGAAATCGTGGAATGCTACGAGGGAGGACCTGCAGATCATGCCGGAGTAAAGGCAGGAGATATCATCAGTGATATTGATGGTACAGACATTACGGATATGGATGTTTCTGATGTGGCAGATATGATTCGGGAAGGAAATAAAAAACAGGCAGTTTTGACGATACACAGACAAAATGTGGAAAATCCTATGAAAATAACAGTCGAGATTACCGATGTAACACTGCCGTCCGTATTTGAGGAGATGCTTCCGGATCAGATAGGATATATTCGGATATCTGAATTCACCGATGTGACACCAGATCAGTTCAGTGAGGCATTTTCCAGTCTGGAAGAACAGGGAATGAAAAAACTTGTTGTTGACCTGCGGGGAAATCCAGGAGGGCTTCTGAGCTCTGTGTGCAGCATCTTAAATGAAATCCTTCCAGAAGGTCTGATCGTATATACAGAAGATAAATATGGAGAGCGTCAGGAACAGAAATCGGAAGGGAAAACTCCTTTGGAGATTCCTCTGGCAGTTCTGGTCAATGAAAACAGTGCCAGTGCATCGGAAATTTTTGCAGGAGCAGTTCAGGATCATGGAATTGGAACTATCGTAGGAACGACTACTTATGGAAAAGGAGTTGTACAGGAACTGCTTCCATTAAGAGACGGCAGTGCGATAAAACTGACCATATCGAATTATTATACTCCAAAGGGAAACTCTATTAATGAAACGGGAATCAAGCCGGATGTAGAGGTAAAACTGGATCCGGATCTTTTGAACCAGGAGGAGATTTCTCATGAGGAAGACAATCAGCTGCAGGAAGCATTGAAGGTTTTGGCAAAAGAAAAGTAAATGTAGAAGCAAAAGCTGTCGAAATTTTCCCTGTCATTTTTGTTGCACGAGACGAACTGCAGTGTTATGATAAGAACAAAAAAGTTTGAGACAGCATGGCCTTTGCAGCATGTTGAGAAAGGACAGCGTATGAGAGAATATGTGATCACAACAGATAATAATGCAGATCTTCCGGAAGAATATTACAGAGAACATCAGGTAGGCTGCATGTATCTCAGCTATACTATGGACGGGATACATTATGAACAGGGATCCTTTATGCCGGAAAGTGAGTTTTACGAAAAAATGAGGGCAGGATCTATGCCGACGACAGCTCAGGTAAATCCGCAGGAAGCCAGACTTTTGTTTGAGCCGTATCTCAAAGAAGGAAAAGACATTCTTCACATCGCATTTTCTTCTGGATTAAGCGGAACTTATAACAGCTGTCGGATTGCGGCAGAAGAACTTCAGGAGGAGTATCCTGACCGGATCATCACGATTGTTGATTCTCTTGCTGCTTCTCTTGGACAGGGACTCCTGGTATATTTTGCTCAGAAGATGAAAGAAGAAGGCGCAGATATGCAGACGGTGACAGAGTGGACAGAATCCCATCGCAGCCATATTGTCCATCTTTTTACTGTGGATGATCTGAACCACCTTTATCGAGGCGGAAGGGTGTCCAGGACAACGGCTGTTCTTGGTGGTATGCTGAATATCAAACCGGTTCTTCATGTAGATGAAGAGGGAAAACTGATTCCGATCGGAAAAGTAAGGGGCCGTAAAAAATCCATTCTGGAACTGGCTGCCCTTATGGATCAGAAGCTGGGAAGCTATAAAGATACCTGCGATACGATTTTTATCAGCCATGGAGACTGCCTGGAGGATGCAGAATATCTGTCTGAGAAAATAAAAGCAAAATATCCGGTCAAGACAGAGATCATTCATTATGTTGGTGCAGTGATCGGCGCGCATTCCGGCCCGGGAACACTGGCATTGTTTTTCGTAGGAGAATCAAGATAAATTTGTTACTGTGAAGTGATAAATAGTAATAAAAATGTAACAAAATAATAATAAAACGTAAAAAACTCTTGCATTTTTTCTGAACTTTTCGTATGATAGAAAGGAAGAGATGCTGTGCGTGGCTATCAGGCAGCAGCCAGAATGAGATCAAATGTGCTTTGATGAAAGGAAGGATCGAATGCAGAAAAGTGGAAGAGGAAAAAGAATAACCGTATTTTTTATGGCAGTTTTTGCAATGCTTGCAGTGACTCTTTGTTCGGAAATTCCCGTAAATGCGGCAGCTTCTGTAAAAAATATCAGTGTAAAAGCAGAAGTAAAGGCGTCATCTACGAATGCGATTAAAATCAGCTGGAACCGTACCTCTATGGCAGATGGATACGTGATCTATAGAAGAGAATCTTTTACAAAATCATTTCAGAGACTGAAAGTCGTAAACAAAAATGCTGCTTTTTATCTGGACAGAAACCTGATCAGCAGCAAGCCTTATCAGTATGCGGTCAGAGCTTATCGCAAAGAAGGCAAAAAGAATGTATACAGTAAATTTATCGCCGTGACTGCAGCAACCCGTCCTCAGGCAACAACAGTGAAGGCAAAGGCAGTATCCAGCAGTCAGGTAGATATAACCTGGAGCAAAGATTTAAGAACAGACGGATATCGCATTTACAGAAGAGCAGCAGGAGAGAAATGGGTTCTGGTAAATGATGTTTCCAAATCCAGCAGTTCCTATGAAGACCAGAAGGTAAAAGCAGATACGAAATATGTATATGCAGTGCGCCCTTACAAAAAAGGCGGAAATGTAAAATATATGGCATCTTTTAAACAGAGCAGCCTGATTCATACCCCGGAAAAAGTATCCGGAGGAAGCAGCTATGCAGAATTTACACAGGCGCAGAAAGATGTTATGAAAAAAATCCTTTACGCAGTAGAGACTGGCGGACAGGTTTACGGCAGACAGGATTACGCAGATTTCACAGAAGCCTATACAAACAGCAGCGCAGAGCATGCCATTACGATTGGCGCTGGCCAGTGGTATGCGACAGAAGCACAGAGACTTCTGAAACTGATCCATACAAAATATCCTGCCACATGGAAGAAATATGACCCGAAGAATTATGTGTGGAATGATGTGGTAAATAAAAACTGGAGTACATATAAGCTTGATGAAAATTCAGGCAGAGCAAAGATCATTGTGAAGCTGATCAGTTCTGCTGACGGCATCAAATGTCAGGATCAGCTGATGTATCAGCAGATCGACGAGATGCAGAAGGAAATCCGTAAGCTTGGCATTACAGAGGCAAAATCTGTAGGGATGTTTATCAATATCCGCCATCAGGGCGGCTACGGCGCGGTGACTCGTGTTCTTAAAAAAACAAACCGTCCGGTAACGCTGGACAACATTTATAAGGCACTGCAGACCGATACAGGCAATCAGGTAGGCGCCTATCGCACCAGACAGAAATGTGTTTACACCTGGCTGAAAACATATATGAAATAAAAGGAATGTATAAGACTGATGGAGACATTGTCCTGAGAAACAAAGGCAACCGTTCCCATCAGTCTTATTTTGGCTAAAGCTATTGTAATTGCAGCAAAAAAGTGATATGATTTAACAAATTGAATAAGAAGAACAACAGGTGCCGGAATAAAATCGGATAATAGGGAAACAGGTGTGAATCCTGTACGATCTCGTCACTGTATTTAAGGAGTATGGAGCTGTGTATGCTACATACAGTCACTGGGAAACCGGGAAGGCTGCTTCATATGATGATCTATAAGCCAGGAAACCTGCCTGCTGTTGGTACGGGGACTGAAGTCCCGGATCACGAGTAATTGGTTGTACCGCGCATTTCCGCAGACCTTTTACCTTTTTGTAGAAGGTTTTTTTCTTGCAAAAAGAAGATTTTTGTGAAAAACAGGCAGGAAATTTTTCTCCGTACATTTTTATTCAGTTTGGAGCAGACTGCAGATAGTCGGGCGGCTCTGCTTAGACAGTGTAAGAATAAGGAGGAAAAAACATGAAAAACAAAACGGTAAAAGCACTGGTATTACTGATGACTGCAACAACGGTATCTATGATGGGATCTGCAAGCATTTTTGCTTCCGAAGCAGAAGCGGATGCGGCAGTAGAAGCTGCGGCAGAGGAAAGTACAGACACGGAAACCGAAGATGCAGATCAGGAAGCTGCTGATCAAGTGGCGGCGCTTATTGATAAGATCTATGTTCAGGAAAGAACAGAAACCACAGATGAGGACTGCAAAGCTGCAAAGGAAGCATGGGATGCACTGACAGATGCACAGAAGGAAATGGTAGAAGGCGAGTCTGCAAGCCCGGATTATTTCGGACTGGATACAGGAGACGCTTCTGCTGATGATCCGCGCAATGCAGATGAGATCGGTGAAAATGAGCTTCTGGTGGTAAGCTTTGGTACTTCTTATAATGACAGCCGTGCAGAAGACATCAAGGGAATTGAGGATGCACTTCAGGAGGCTTATCCGGACTGGGCGGTAAGAAGAGCCTTTACAGCACAGATCATTATCAATCATGTACAGGCAAGAGATGGGGAAGTGATTGATAACATGCAGCAGGCGCTTGACCGTGCAGTGGAAAATGGTGTAAAAAATCTTGTGGTACAGCCAACGCATCTGATGCATGGTGCAGAGTATGATGAAATGACAGAAGCTCTGGAAGAATATCAGGATAAATTTGAGTCCGTTGCTATTGCAGAACCAATGCTTGGTGATGTGGGAGACGATGCTACTGTGATCAATGCAGACAAAGAAGCCGTTGCAAAGGCTGTTACGGATGCGGCTGTTGCGGATGCCGGATTTGACAGCATGGAAGCTGCAGCAGAAGATGGTACTGCTTTTGTGTTCCTGGGACATGGAACCTCTCATACAGCAAAGGTAAGCTACAGTCAGATGCAGACCCAGATGGAAGAACTTGGATTCGCCAATGCATTTATCGGAACCGTTGAAGGGGAACCGGAAGATACCGCATGCGAAGCAGTGATTGAAAAAGTAAAAGAAGCCGGATACAAGAACGTTATTCTTCGCCCGCTTATGGTAGTTGCAGGAGATCATGCAAATAATGATATGGCAGGCAGCGAAGAAGATTCCTGGAAGAGTATGATGGAAGCATCCGGTGCTTTTGAGTCTGTAGACACACAGATCGCAGGTCTGGGAAGAATCGATGCAGTAAAAGATCTTTATGTAGAGCACACAAAGGCAGCGATAGATTCTCTGGGATCAGAAGAAAATGCAGCTGAGGAAGAGGCTGCAGAAACAGCAGAAGAGTAAGAAACAGACTGCGTATTCAGGCAGGATGACAGAACATGGACTGCTGCAAAGCGGCGCTGCAGAGACAGTGGCTTTGCAGCAGTTTCTTATTTGGAAAGGAGATATTTCTTATGAAACGAAAACTTGTGATGGTATTATGTGCCGTATGCACGATTTCTATGGCAGGAAGCAGCCTGGTACTGGCAGAGGAAGAGAAGGCAGAAATTTCACAGGAAAGTGAAGAGGCGAAAGAGGATGCCGCCGGAGAAACAGCAGATGCGGTACCTGAGGACGGTGTCTATACGGCAGAATTTGACACAGACAGCAATATGTTTCATGTAAATGAGGCAAATGACGGAAAAGGAACACTGACGGTCAAAGACGGAAAAATGACGATCCATGTAAGTCTGGTATCGAAAAGCATTGTAAATCTGTTTGTGGGAACTGCAGAGGATGCACAAAAAGAAGGCGCAGAGATCCTGGAGCCTACCACAGACGAGGTGACATACAGCGACGGATATAAAGAGGAAGTCTTTGGATTCGACATTCCGGTTCCCGCTCTGGATGAAGAGTTCGACTGTGCTCTCCTTGGGAAAAAGGGCAAATGGTACGATCATAAGGTAAGTGTCTCCGATCCGGTACCGGCAGAGGAAACTGCAGAAAAAGAGGAAGCATCTGCCGGCACTACAGTGGAAGAACTGAAGCTGGAAGATGGAAACTATACAGCAGAGGTCACTCTGGAAGGCGGTTCCGGAAAGGCAACTGTGGAAAGTCCGGTAAAACTTGAAATCAGGGATGGAAAGGCAATCGCAGAACTGATCTGGAGCAGCCCCAACTATGATTACATGATCGTAGATGGAGAAAAATATGAGATGACCAACACAGAGGGGAATTCAACCTTTGAAATTCCGGTTGCAGCTTTTGATACTGCTCTGGCGGTAAAAGCTGATACCGTTGCCATGAGCGAACCCCATGAAATCGACTATACACTGCAGTTTGACTCTGCATCCATAGAAAAGGCAAAATAATATGAAAAAAATAATGACCTGTCTGCTGATGAGTTTTTTTCTGCTTGTATGTGCCTGTCCGGTCCAGGCAGAAGAAAAGGAAAACACTTATACGGAAATAGAGGGACTTACGTTTGATCACAGCATGGAGCTTACCTATGCGGAACAGTTTTCTGTGGACTATTACAAGGACGGCTATGCATTGATCACCATTGCAGAGGAAGGACAGTTTCTGGTAGTCCCGGAAGGAAAAGAAGCGCCGGAAGGTCTGGACAAAAATATTACGGTGATCCAAAAACCTGTAGAAAATATCTATCTGGTGGCAACCTCTGCTATGAATCTTTTCTGTGCTCTGGACGGTCTGGATCATATCAGCCTGTCAGGAACCGATGCAGACGGCTGGTATATTGAGGACGCCAGAAAAGCGCTGGAGGACGGAAGAATTTCATTTGCGGGAAAATACAGCGCTCCGGACTATGAGCTGATCCTGGACAAACAGTGTGGCCTGGCGGTGGAATCAACGATGATCTACCATATGCCGGAGGTAAAAGAAAAACTGGAACAGTTCGGGATTCCGGTTCTTGTGGAACATTCCAGCTATGAATCTCATCCGCTGGGACGAACAGAATGGCTGAAGCTATATGCGGTGCTTCTGGATAAAGAGGAGGAAGCTGAGAAGCTGTTTCAGGAGCAGGCGGAGAAGCTGGAAAAAATAGAGGACAGCAGAAACACAGGAAAAAAAGTGGCATTTTTTTATATCAATTCAGTAGGCTCTGTGAATGTGCGGAAATCTAACGATTATGTGGCAAAAATGATCGATCTGGCCGGAGGAGAATACATTTTTCAGGATCTGGGAAAAGACGACAATGCACTTTCTACCATGAACATGCAGATGGAGGAATTTTATGCCTCTGCCAAAGATGCGGATTATATTATCTATAACAGCACCATTGACGGTGAATTGACAGACATTTCCCAGCTTTTGTCAAAAAGCTCCCTTCTGGGAGACTTTAAAGCCGTAAAAGAGGGCAATGTATGGTGTACAGAGCAGAATCTGTTTCAGGAGACCCTGGAGCTGGGAACCATGATCGAAGATATCCATACCATGCTGATCTCAGAGGATAAAGAACTGGATTCTCTGACCTTTATGCACAAATTGAAATAAATCATTGACACAGGAAGGATAAACGCATGCATAAAAAGCTACATATCAGATACTGGGCGTCCTTTGGGCTGCTGGTTCTGATGCTGATCTTATTTATCATATGGAACATCAATTCCGGAAGCATCCCTATTTCCGTCAGGGAAATTCTAGAGATTCTGTTTCTGGGAGGAGGGGAGGAAACTGCACGGAATATTGTGTGGGAGATCCGGCTTCCAAGGATCCTTTCCGCAGTGATCCTTGGCGGCGCGCTGTCCGTATCCGGATTCCTGCTCCAGACTTTTTTCGGGAATCCCATTGCCAGCCCCTTTGTACTTGGCATTTCTTCCGGTGCAAAACTGGTGGTATCTCTTGTTATGATCTTTCTTCTGGGCAGATCCATGGTGGCTTCTTCCGCAGTCCTGATCCTGGCAGCCTTTGCAGGCTCTATGATCTCCATGGGATTTGTACTTCTTGTGGCAAAGAAAGTAAAGCAGATGTCAGCTCTGATCATCAGCGGCATCATGATCGGATATATCTGTTCTGCCATTACGGATTTTGTGATCACTTTTGCAGATGATTCAAATATCGTAAACCTTCATAACTGGTCCATGGGAAGCTTTTCCGGAATGAGCTGGGAGAATGTAAGGGTGATGGCTGTGGTGGTACTGCTCTCCTCCCTGATCGTATTTTTGATGTCCAAGCCCATCGGAGCCTATCAGCTGGGAGAAGGCTATGCCCAGAATATGGGAGTGAACATTAAAGTATTCCGGGTGGCTCTGATCCTGCTGTCCAGTATCCTCTCTGCCTGTGTGACCGCATTTGCAGGCCCGATCTCCTTTGTAGGGATCGCTGTTCCCCATCTGGTAAAAAGTCTTCTCAAAACAGCAAAACCGCTTCTGGTGATACCGGCCTGTTTTCTGGGAGGCGCTGTATTCTGTCTGTTCTGTGACCTGATCGCCAGAACTGCCTTTGCCCCTACGGAACTCAGTATCAGCTCCGTAACGGCGGTGTTTGGTGCGCCGATTGTTATCTATATCATGATCCGAAGAAAGAGGTCTGCGCAATGAATGAATTTTATGTACATACAGAACAGATGACGGTAGGATATGACGGAAAGCCTCTGATCCGGAATATCGAGATCCGTCTGAAAAGAGGAGAGATCCTGACTTTGATCGGGCCGAACGGAGCCGGCAAGTCCACAATTCTCAAAAGTATGACAAGACAGCTGAAGCTGGTAGGAGGAACCGTTTATCTGGGCGGGGAACAAATGAGCCGCATGTCAGGAAAAGAAGTGGCGAAAAAGCTGGCAGTTGTTATGACTGAAAGAATCCGCCCCGAACTGATGACCTGTGAGGATATTGTGGCAACCGGACGTTACCCTTATACCGGAACCCTGGGGATCCTCGGAGAAAAAGACTGGGAAAAGGTTCACGAGGCCATGGAACTGGTTCATGCGCTGGATTTTAAAGACCGGGATTTTACAGCCATCAGCGACGGACAGCGCCAGAGGATTCTTTTGGCAAGAGCCATCTGTCAGGAGCCGGAGATCATAGTTCTTGACGAGCCCACTTCATTTCTGGATATCCGCCATAAGCTGGAGCTTCTGGCCATTTTGAAAAACATGGTGGTCCGGAAAAAAACAGCAGTGCTGATGTCCCTCCATGAGCTGGATCTGGCACAGAAGATATCCGATCATGTGATCTGCGTCCATGGAGACCAGATTGAAAAATATGGTTCTCCTGAGGAAATCTTTACTTCGGAATATGTGCACCATCTTTACGGAATCACAACAGGAAGCTACAATGCCGCTTTTGGATGTCTGGAAATGGATCCTCCAAAAGGGAAGCCGGAGGTTTTTGTGATCGGAGGAAACGGAAGGGGAATCCCTGTTTACCGGAAACTGCAGCGTGCCGGAATCCCGTTTGCAGCCGGTATCCTTCATAAAAACGATATGGATCATGAGGTGGCAAAGGTTCTGGCGGCAGAAGTAATAGAAGAAGAGCCGTTTTCCCTGATCAGTGAAGAAAATTTTCAGAAAGCAAAAAAACGGATGGAAACCTGCAGCCGTGTGATCTGCTGTGTGGACGTATTTGGGCCTGCTAACGAGAAAAACCGTCAGCTGATGAAACTGGCAGAAGCTTCCGGAAAGCTGGAAATAAGATAGAATACATTTGTAATTTTGACTGAGAGAAACAGACCTCGCTTTTTACAAAACTGTGAACAATTTCTCACAGACTTGTACAGAGCGGGGGATTTTGTTATAATGAAACATCAGAAGAAGCAAACACAGGTATTTCTGAGGTTTGTTTTCTGCAGTATTTCGGCAACAGAGAGTTTTATAGAAAGAAACAGGTGTTTTCATGGCAGATGCAGTACAGCAGAAAAAGCTGGCTGGAAAGAAAAAAAGAAAAAAGAAATCCGCAGGCAGAAAACGGGTGGATTATTATGATTACAGTCTTCTGGCAGTGGTAATCCTTCTGACCTGCTTCGGTCTTATCATGCTGTATAGTACCAGTGCTTATATGGCGCAGATAAAATATGGGGATGATATGTACTTTTTTAAGAAGCAGGCATTCATCAGTGCCGTGTGTATTGTAGTTATGATCCTGATATCCAAGATCGATTATCACATTCTTACGAAGTTTGTAACGATCCTGTATGCAGCCGCCTTTATTCTGATGGCGATGGTACGCTTTACCCCTCTGGGAGTCAGAGTAAACGGTGCCAAAAGATGGCTGAAGCTCGGGATTCAGTTCCAGCCTTCCGAGATTGCAAAAATCGCGGTGATTGTCTGTCTCCCTTATATGATCATCAAAATGGGGCGTCAGGTACAGACCTTGAAAGCGTGTATGATACTGGGACTGGCAGGCGGAGTTCTGGCAGGCGGAGCGTACATTTTTACAGATAACCTGAGTACTGCGATCATTATTTTCGGGATCACGGCAGGACTGATTTTTGTAGCACATCCGAAATTAAAACCGTTTTTGGTCATAGGCGCGGTGGGGGTGGTGCTTATAGCGGGCCTGGTATTGTTTTTGTATGCAACTGTGGATCCGGAAACAAATGAGAACTTCCGTATCGGCCGTATTCTTGTATGGCTGCACCCGGAGGATTTTGCCGATGGAGACGGATATCAGACACTTCAGGCGCTTTATGCAATCGGCTCCGGAGGATTTCTCGGAAGAGGTCTTGGAAACAGTATACAGAAGCTGGGAAGTGTTCCGGAAGCTCAGAACGATATGATTTTTTCTATTGTGTGCGAAGAGCTTGGAATCGCAGGCGGAATCATGGTGCTGCTTTTGTTTTCCTACCTCCTTTACAGATTGTTCTTTATTGCGCAGAATGCGCCGGATCTGTTTGGATCTCTGATGGTGAGCGGGGTTTTTATCCACATTGCGCTTCAGGTGATCTTTAACATTGCGGTGGTGGCAAATATGATGCCGAATACGGGCGTCACGCTTCCGTTTATCAGCTATGGAGGTACGTCTATCATGTTTTTGATGGCGGAGATGGGACTGGCTTTAAGTGTCGCGCGTCAGATACGTTTTCAGGACGTATAAAGAGTATTGTGAATGAAGGAAACAATCATGTACAAAGGTGGACAGGAAAGGGAGAAAATCCCGGAAATCTATTGACAAAAAGTTCTGCAGAATATATACTTTCCACATCAAAGTATCATGTTTGATAAAAGGAGAAGAGAGCAATGTTAGAAGAAATGAGAAAAATGATCGCAGAGCAGTTAAGCTGTGATGAAAATGAAATTACAGCAGATACTTCTTTTAAGGATGATCTTGGAGCAGATTCCCTGGATCTTTTTGAGCTGGTAATGGCTCTGGAGGACGAGTACAACATCGAGATCCCTGCAGAAGAGCTTGCAGATCTGGCTACCGTTGGCGATGTGATCGAATATCTGAAAAACCGTGGCATCGAAGCATAATTGAGAAAAATTCCCTGAGGCAGAGATGTCTCAGGGTCTTTCATTGATAAGACAAAAATAAATGGGAACAGGAGAAACAGCATGACTAAGTTAAGAACAAGATTTGCACCCAGTCCGACAGGAAGGATGCATGTAGGAAATCTGCGTACAGCACTTTACGCATATCTGATCACCAAGCATGAGGGCGGAGACTTTATCCTTCGCATCGAGGACACGGATCAGGAACGTTACATGGAGGAAGCCGTAGACATTATCTACCGTACTATGGAAAAAACAGGTCTGCTTCATGACGAGGGACCAGATAAGGACGGCGGAGTAGGACCTTATGTGCAGAGTGAGCGTCAGGCATCCGGACTTTATCTGAAATATGCAGAGCAGCTGATCCAGCAGGGAGATGCTTATTACTGCTTCTGTGGTCAGGAAGAGCTGGAATCTATGAAACGTGTGGTTGCAGGAAAAGAGATTTCTATCTACGACAAACGTTGTCTGAACCTTCCGAAGGAAGAAGTAGAAAGACGTCTGGCAGCAGGAGAACCTCATGTAATCCGCTTTAATATGCCTGTGGAAGGAACCACTACCTTTCATGATGTGATCTATGGAGATATCACAGTAAACAACGAAGAAATGGAAGATCTGATCCTGATCAAATCTGACGGTTATCCTACGTACAATTTTGCCAATGTTGTAGACGATCATCTGATGGGTATCACTCATGTGGTACGTGGAAACGAATATCTTTCCTCTGCGCCGAAATACAACCGCATTTATGAGGCATTCGGATGGGATATTCCGGTATATGTACACTGCCCGCTGATCACCAATGAAGAACATCAGAAACTCAGTAAACGTTCCGGACATTCTTCCTATGAGGATCTTCTGGATCAGGGATTTTTGACAGAGGCAATTGTAAACTTTGTGGCACTTCTGGGATGGAGTCCCCAGGAAAACAGAGAGATCTTTTCTCTTGAGGAACTGGTGGAGGCATTTGATTATCATCATATCAGCAAATCCCCGGCAGTCTTTGATATTCAGAAGCTGCGCTGGATGAACGGAGAGTATATCAAAAAAATGGATCCGGAAGCTTTTTACGAAAAAGCTCTGCCATACATGAAGGAAGTTCTGAAAAAAGAGTATGATTTCCGCAAGATTGCAGGAATGGTACAGACCAGGATCGAGGTATTCCCGGATATTCCGGCTCTGATCGATTTCTTTGAAGAGGTTCCGGAGTATGATGCCGCTATGTATTGTCACAAGAAGATGAAAACAACAGAGGAAACTGCTCTTGCAGTTCTTAAGGAGGTTCTTCCGGTTCTGGAAGCCCAGGAAGATTACAAAAACGATCCTCTGTTTGCATCTTTAAGCGCATTTGTAAAAGAAAAAGGATATAAAAACGGATATGTAATGTGGCCGCTGCGTACTGCAGTATCCGGTAAACAGATGACTCCTGCAGGCGCAACAGAGATCATGGAGATCATTGGTAAAGAAGAAACTATCAAACGCGTAAAAGCAGCAATCGAAAAACTTAGCTAAGAACGGACTTATATGGAACGTAACCCATCTCAAAAACGGGCGATCGCCCACCTGTCAGGCCCTATGATGGTCCTGGCAGGCCCCGGATCGGGGAAAACCTCAGTAATCGTAGAAAGAACTGCATATATGACTGAAAAAGGCGGGATATCACCGGCCTCTGTTCTTGTTGTGACTTTTTCCAGGGCAGCAGCCCGGGAAATGAAAGAAAGATTTTTGAAGTTTACCGGTCAGGAGCGGACACCGGTGACTTTCGGGACTTTTCATGGCGTATTTTATGCAATCCTGAAGCAGGCGTATGGATTTACCGCAGAAAATATACTTTCTGAAGAAGAAAAATACGGTATTTTGAAAGAGCTTATCCTGGACCATGGAGGGGAACTGGCAGAAGAAGGGGATTTTTCAGAAGAGATCGCCAAAGAGATCAGTGTGGTAAAAGGAAACCGGATTTCACTGGAACATTATTATTCCTCCAGTTGTCCGGATGAGATATTCCGGCGTATCTATCAGGGATATCGAAGCATCTGTACCGCCAGGAGAAAACTGGATTTTGATGATATGATTCTATATTGTTATGATCTTTTTGTAAAAAGGCCGGATATCCTGGCTGCCTGGCAGAAAAAATTCCGCTATATCCTGGTAGATGAATTTCAGGATATCAATCAGCTTCAGTATGATATTGTGAAACTTCTGGCTAAGCCAGAGGAAAATCTTTTCATTGTCGGGGACGATGACCAGTCTATTTATCATTTCCGGGGAGCCAGACCGGAGATCATGCTGAATTTCACAAAGGACTATCCCAAAGCAGAAACCGTGGTTCTGAATATCAACTATCGCTGTACGAAGAGAATCCTGTCTTCAGCCATGAAAGTGATAGAAAATAATAAGACACGTTTTCAGAAAAATCTGTCCACGCCAAATGAAGAGGGGATTCCGGTAGAGTTCCGGGAATTTCCTAATCCACGAGAAGAATATATGACCATTGCCGGAGAACTGAAAAACAGGATAGATAAGGGAGAGGATATCAGAGATACCGCTGTACTGCTCCGCACCAATCAGGAGGCAGAAGGGCTGGTCGGCGCTCTGATGGAAAGACAGGTTCCTTTTACGATGAAGGAAACACTTCCGAATCTGTTCCGTCACTGGATCTGCAGAAACATGATTGCATATATGAAACTTGCAGCAGGCGAAAACAGCAGGAAGAATTTTCTGGAGATCATGAACCGGCCAAATCGTTATATTTCCCGGGATGCGCTTGCAATATCCTATGAGCTGTCTTTTCCACAGCTGAAGGAATTCTATAAGGATAAGGACTGGATGTGTGACAGGATTACTACGTTGGAGACACATTTAAGGATCTTGAAAGGCCTGCCGCCCTTTGCTGCCATGAATTTCATTCGAAAGGGTATGGGGTACGAAGAATACTTGCATGAATATGCACAGTATCGTAAAATAAAACCAGAAGAACTGCTGGAGATCCTGGACCGTCTGTCAGAAAGTGCAAAGGGTATGAACAGCCTTAAGGAGTGGGAAGACTATATAGAAGATTACACCAGAAGACTCAATGAACAGGCAAAAAAACAGTCCAGAGAACAGGAAGGGATCCTGATCTCCACGATGCATGGGGTGAAAGGACTTGAATATGATAAGGTTTATATTCTGAATGTGAATGAAGGCAGTATTCCTTATAAAAAAGCAGTTCTGGAATCAGCGCTTGAGGAGGAGCGGAGATTGTTTTACGTAGGCATGACACGTGCCCGGAAACAGCTGAGTCTCTGCTGGCTGAAACAGCAATACGAAAAAGAACGGGAACCGTCACGATTTTTAAAGGAGGCAGGAAGATGGAAGCAGTGATCTATATAACGGAAATACCAGAACAGTATGAACAAAAGAATATGGAGCATATGACAGGGGAGAAGCTTTTGGAGGAAGCCTTGCACAGAGAATATGGACTGAAGCTTGCCTTCGAACCCAGGGCAAAAGGAGAGCATGGGAAGCCTTTTTTTACTTTACGTCCGAAGCTTCATTATAATATCAGCCATTCCGGAAAATATGTGGTATGTGTTTTGGCAGGACAGGAAGTAGGAATTGATATTCAGAAGCATAAAGAAGTTCCTTATGAAAAAATGCTGTTGAAGCTGGTGCCTTCGGAAATGATTCCGGAGATCCTTGAGGCAGAGGATGTTCCAGAAGCTTTCTTTCGGCAGTGGGTTCTGAGAGAGGCCTATACAAAATGGACCGGCGAAGGATTTTATAAGGATTTTCGCAAAATACCTATGGAGAAGGGACATTACGAAATCCTGGATATGGTGTCCGGGTACAGCGGAGCATTGTGGTCTGCCGATCCGCTGGAGATCCGCTGGGAAAAGGTGGAGATAAGCCTTCCGTAAAATTTTGTACTAAATTGGGACTGCCCACATATACTATGTGTAAAGAGGGGTGAGGACCATAGAGACAAATCAGATTCAGGATCTGTTTTCCGGAAATATTCGAAGGCTTTTGATCCAGGCGGATCTGGATTATGAAAAGCTGTACGAGATCCGCCTGCGGGCAGGACGGCCGATGTTTTTGATCTACGATGGAGGAGAATGTTTTTTGCGCACCAGAGGGCAGGAACCATATCTGGTGACCAGAGAGGATCTGAAAGAGACTCTGGAATATGTCAGCGGATATTCTTTGTACGCATACGAAGATGAGATCCGGCAGGGATATATGAGCGTACAGGGAGGGCATCGGGTAGGGGTGACCGGAAAGGTGATCCTGGATGGTGACCAGATCAGGGGAATGAAATATATTTCCTGTATCAATCTCCGGCTTGCCCATGAAATCCGTGGCTGTGCAGATCCGGTTATGGGGTATATCAGGAAGGAAAACTGGACAGCCCATACTCTTTTGATCTCTCCGCCCAGATGCGGAAAGACAACACTTCTCCGCGACATGATCCGGCAGCTGAGTAATGGATTTGGAAAGATTCCGGGTGTGACGGTAGGAGTGGTGGACGAGAGAAGTGAACTGGCAGGCTGTTATCAGGGAATTCCTCAGAATGATCTTGGAATTCGGACAGATGTACTGGACGGATGCCCAAAAGCTCATGGTATGCAGATGCTGATCCGCTCCATGTCCCCGTCTGTCGTTGCAGTAGATGAACTGGGAAGAGAAGAGGATTTTAAAGCAGTGGAATCAGTGATCTACAGTGGATGTAAGCTGATTGCTACTGCTCACGGTGCAAGCCTGGAGGAGATTTTTTCCACGCCGTTTTTTGGAAGGCTGAGAAAAATGAAGGTATTCGAACGGTATATCCTTCTGGGAAAAGAACAGAGAGCCGGAACAATCCGGGGAATTTATGACGAAAGAGGAAATCCATGCTGAAGGCGGCAGGGATTTTTTTGATTTTTATGGCAGGAACAGGTATAGGTTTCTCAAAAAGCATGGAGTTTACAAGGAGAGAGCAGGAACTGAGAATGTTTCTTCAGATTGCATTGTATCTGAAAGGAGCAGTCAGATGCGGAAATGCATCTCTTCCGGAAGCTTTTCTGGAAACAGCCTGTAAAGTCGAAGGTGTATACCGGAAATTTCTTATGGAAGTATCAGAATGTCTGAAAATGGCAAACGGAAGGACTTGCGGAAGTATTTTTCGGGACTGCGCTGAAAAAAATCTGGAAGGAACGGCTCTTTCTGCAGAGGAAAAAGAAATCGTCTTTTCTTTTGGCTGCCGACTGGGATATCTGGACAGAGAAATGCAGCTTCGTCAGATAGAAATGTTTGAGATGGAATTGTCAGAAGCGTTGGAGCATCTGAAAAAAGAGCTTCCGGAAAAGAAAAAACTGTGCAGGAGTATGGGGATTCTGGGCGGTATCCTTCTGGGAGTGTTGTTGTGGTAAAATACCGGAAAGGAGGAGGAATTGGAGGTCAGTATTATATTTAAGATTGCAGCAGTGGGAATCCTGGTCTCCGTTCTTTCCCAGATATTGAAGCACAGTGGAAGGGACGAGCAGGCATTTCTGGTAAGTCTGGCAGGGTTGCTGATCGTATTGTTCTGGATCGTACCCTACATTTATGATTTGTTTGAAAGTATACAGTCGCTGTTTGTTATGTAGTCTGCAGGCCGTAACATCCGGCCGGTACCGGAGGACAAGATGGATATTATAAAAATTTCTCTTCTTGGAATTTGTGGTGTGATTCTCGGGTTTTTATTAAAAGGAACAAAACCAGAGTATGCTGCTTTTGTGACAATGGGGATCGGAATTGTGATCTTGGGGCTTGCCGCAGGAAAAATCAGATATATTTATGAGGCAATAGAAAAGCTCCGGGAAAGTATCGGACTGGAAAAAAGTTATCTGGAATCTTTGATCAAAATGCTGGGAATCACTTATATCGGCCAGTTTTCTGCAGGAATCTGCAGAGATGCCGGTCATCAGGCAACCGCAGGGCAGATTGAATTATTCTGCAGGCTTTCCATTATGGTACTGAGTCTTCCGGTACTTCTTGCCTTGCTGGATACGATCCAGAAGTTTTTTGCATGAGACGGGTCATGAAGACTACAGGAATATGGCTGTGTCTGCTGATGTGGATTCTGAGCAGTGTAAATACAGTCCGGGCATCGTCGGCAGAAGAAGCAGAAGGAAAAGAAACAGCAGAAAAGATACAGGGGGATCTTTTATTAAAGCTTGATCTAGAAAAAATGCAGAAAATGGTAGATGAAATACTGGGTGAGGACTGTTTTTCCGTTGGAGAGTCTTTGAAAAAGCTGCTCCAGGGAGAAGAGGCGCTATCGAAAGAGACCGTAGGAAGTTTCCTGCAAAGTCTCTTTTTTTCTGGGATCCAACAGGAGAGAGATCTGTTTGTAAAATTGATCCTTCTTGTATTGGCCGCTGCGCTTCTGATGAATTTTACTTCTGTTTTTGAAAATGGACAGGCAGGGGATATTAGCTTTTATCTGATATACCTGCTCCTGTTTACACTTTTGGCAGACTCTTTTTTTGATGCGGGAAATACCTTGTATCAGACGATTTCCTGGATGATGGAGTTTATGAAGGCTCTGGCTCCGGCATACTTTATTACAGTGGCGGCAGCTTCCGGAACAGCTTCGGCAGCAGCTTTTTATGAGGGAGTTCTTCTTCTGGTATGGCTGTTTCAATGGATTCTTCTGAATGTGATCCTGCCGGCAGTGAATCTTTATATATTGCTTTGTCTTGTCAACCACATTTCACGAGAGGAAATGCTTGGGAAACTTTCAGATCTTCTGGCTGTGATGACTGGCTGGGGCCTGAAAACGCTCCTGGGAACAGCTGCAGGACTTCAGATTGTCAGAAGTCTGACGGCTCCGGCAATGGATTCCTTAAAAAGAAGTCTGATCGGACGTGCGGCCAGTTCCCTTCCGGCAGTGGGGAATGCCGTAAATACAGTAACGGAACTGGTACTTGCAAGCGCAGTGCTTGTAAGAAACTGTCTGGGAATCGTGATCCTGATCGTCTTGCTGATGGCAGGTGCAGGGCCCGTGATCCACTATGGGATTCTGTCCTTTGTCTATCGCTTTCTGGCGGCGGCTGCCCAGCCTGTGTCGGACAGGCGTATTGTAGAATGTCTGTCTACAATGGGAGAAGGATATGGACTTCTTCTGAAGGTTCTTTTTACAGCAGAGGTCCTTTGCATTCTGACATTTTTGATTGTTATGGCAGGAGTACGGGGAGGCGGTATATGAAAGAACAGATCTGTCAGTGGACAAGAAATATTGCGGTATTTTACCTGATCTTTTCTTCGATACTTCATTTGATACCGGATAAAAAATATGAACGCTATGTGCGGTCTTTTATGGGGCTTCTTCTTATTTATATGATCTGTGTACCGGTATTTACTGTATTTGGAAAAAGTGCGGAACTGCTGAAAAATTTTGAAGAGTATTTTCAAAAGGAACGAAAGGTTATGGAACAATTAGAAACAAACGAACTTCAGGCATTTTATCTGGAGCAGGCATATGAAAAAGAACTGGAAACAGAAATTCTCCGGTATTTGAAAAAAACAGGAATAAATCAGGCACAGGCAGTCGTAGATATAGAAGGGGAGCAGATATTTTTAAATCTGACTGTCAGCCAGAAACTGACGGAGAAGCAGGAAGGAGGGATCTGCGATGAACTCCGGGAGAACTTCGGGATCGCAGAAAAAAACTGTCAGATCTTTTTTGAAGGGGATGTCAGGTCAGCAGTGGATGGTGCTTCTTCTTCTGGGACTTCTTCTGACAGTGATCTCTCTTCCGGTATCAGACAGTAAAAAGGAGAAAAAAACAAGAAGTGGAATATTGGAGGATGCAAAAGATCCAGAGGCAGAAAAAACCACACTGGAAGCAAAACTGGAGTCTATCCTGGAAAATACAGAGGGAGCAGGAAAGGTACAGGTACTTCTTATGACTGGACAGGAACAGGGATTTTACAGCTCCGGATCCACACAGGTTACAGGGGTGCTCATTTCTGCAGAAGGAGCGGATGACCCGGTTACAGTACGGAATATTCAGCAGGCGGTTATGGCATTATTTCAGATCGAAGCCCATAAAATAAAAATAATGAAAATGAAATGAGGAGAGTAAAGTGAAAAAGATCATGAAGAAAAATCAGGTGATCATCACCTCGCTGGCAATCCTGATCGCAGTAGCCGGATATCTGAATTTTGCAGATGTGGATCTGGGATTTAAGGATCAGGAGACCAGCACAGACAGCAGCAGTATCCTGGAAGAAACAGAATATGATATTACAGATGAAACAGCCCTTCTGGATGAGAACAGGGCAGATGGCGCTGAGGAGCTTGAAACTACAGGAACTCCCGGGGAAGCCGTACTTACAGGGGCCTCTGACTTTGCCGCTCAGGCAAGACTGTCCAGAGAACAGGTCCGTTCCCAGAACAAGGCGGATCTGCAGGAAATCATAGGGAATGCAGATATCAGCGAAGAAAAAAAGCAGGAAGCTATCAGCACGATGGTGTCTATGACGGAACTGACGGAAAAAGAGGCTGCGGCAGAGCTGCTTCTTGAGGCAAAAGGATTTGAAAACGTGATCGTGAACCTGACCGGGGAAACGGCAGATGTAGTCGTACCGGATGCAGATCTTGAAGATTCCAGACGAGCTCAGATTGAAGATATTGTGAAACGCAAAACAGGAATCGCTGCAGAAAACATTGTGATCACACCACTGAACGGATCTTCGGAAGAAATTTCTGAGGAGGCAGGAGAAGCAGAGAATGACTCGGAAGAAACTGCAGCTTCTTCCATGGAAGAGCCGATGATTGAAACAGAAGGGATTTATGACTGACTGTCCCGGAATGGCAGACCATTAGTAAGAAAGAGAAAGCAGTCGAAGGATTTTTGGAGGGAGGCAGTGTTTTTCGCCTCCCTCCTCTTGACATTGCCTCCTCTTCTATACTAGAATGTGTTTGTTGTGCAAAAGAACGTAAATTAAAATGAAATAGAAAAGATAACAGGAGGCTTTAACGTGTCCAAGTATGCGAAAGAGATAGAAAAAAGAAGAACCTTTGCCATCATTTCCCACCCGGATGCTGGTAAGACTACTCTTACAGAGAAATTCCTTCTTTATGGAGGAGCGATCAACCTGGCAGGAAGTGTAAAGGGAAAGGCAACTGCCCGTCATGCGGTTTCTGACTGGATGGAGATTGAAAAGGAGAGAGGTATTTCTGTTACCTCTTCTGTGCTTCAGTTCCATTATGACGGCTACTGTATCAATATCCTGGATACGCCGGGACATCAGGACTTCTCTGAGGATACCTATCGTACATTAATGGCGGCGGATTCCGCAGTCATGGTAATTGACGGAAGTAAGGGTGTGGAGGCACAGACACGAAAACTGTTCAAGGTCTGTGTGATGCGTCACATTCCGATCTTTACTTTTATCAACAAAATGGACAGGGATGCAAACGATACTTTTGATCTTCTGGATGAGATTGAGAAGGAACTGGGAATTGCTACCTGCCCCATCAACTGGCCCATCGGTTCCGGAAAAAAATTCCGAGGGGTTTATGACAGAAATACCCATAAGGTCCTTACTTTTTCAGACACACAGAAAGGAACAAAAGAGGGTATCATAGAAGAAATCGATACAGACGATCCTCGTCTGGATGATATCGTGGATGCAGACCAGAAGGAACAGCTTATGGAAGAAATCGAGCTGTTGGACGGCGCCAGCGCAGATTTCGATCAGGAACTGGTAAGCAAGGGAGAACTGACTCCGGTATTTTTCGGTTCTGCTCTTACGAACTTTGGTGTGGAAACTTTCCTGGAGCATTTCCTTTCCATGACCTCTTCCCCGCTGCCGCGAAAAGCAGAGGACAAGGAAATCGATCCGATGTCAGATGATTTTTCTGCTTTTGTATTTAAGATCCAGGCAAATATGAATAAAGCGCATCGCGACAGAATTGCCTTTATGCGTATCTGCTCTGGAAAATTTGATGCCTCTCAGGAGGTGTATCATGTACAGGGAGACAAAAAAATGCGTCTTCTCCAGCCACAGCAGATGATGGCAGAATCCCGTCATGTTGTGGATGAGGCTTATGCAGGTGATATCATCGGTGTATTTGACCCGGGAATCTTTTCGATAGGAGATACGATCTGTTCTCCGGGAAATAAGTTTGCCTTTGAGGGAATTCCGACTTTTGCTCCGGAACATTTTGCAAGAGTCCGTCAGCTCGACACCATGAAGCGTAAACAGTTTGTAAAAGGAATCAACCAGATCGCGCAGGAGGGTGCGATTCAGATCTTCCAGGAATTTAATACCGGTATGGAAGAGATCATCGTAGGCGTTGTAGGCGTCCTGCAGTTTGATGTTTTGAAATACCGTCTGGAAAATGAATACAACGTAGAGATCCGTCTGGAAAATCTGCCGTATGAGCATATCCGCTGGATCGCCAATAAGGAAGAAGTAGATGTAGCCAAGATCACCGGTACTTCAGATATGAAGAAGGTGACAGACCTTAAGGGAAATCCATTGCTTCTGTTTGTTAATGCATGGAGCGTAGGCATGACCCAGGATCGTAACCCGGACCTGGTACTGACTGAATTCAGTAAATAAAATACTTTTATTTTCTGTGAAAATTTGATATACTAATCCTATGAATGTGGACGGCTTTCTGAAAGCAGAGATGTCCATAATAAGAGCAGCGAATCGTTACTGTGAACGGAGTGAACAGTAACAACGAATCAGATTCTAGATCCTTAGGAGGAGTTAATATGGCAGAAAAGAGAACAACCTATAAAATACAGGATGTCGGAGGAATCGGTGAAGTGAAGATCGCAGATGAAGTGGTAACGATCATTGCAGGTCTGGCAGCTACTGAGGTGGAAGGTGTTGCTTCCATGGGCGGCAATATCACCAATGAACTGGTAGGCAAGCTGGGAATGAAGAATCTGTCCAAGGGTGTGAAGGTTACGATCCTGGAAGGTGTTGTTTCCGTGGATCTGACACTGAATATTGATTTTGGCAAGAATATCCTGGATGTCAGCAGAAAAGTTCAGGATAAAGTAAAGACATCTATTGAAAATATGACAGGCCTTGAGGTTGCAGATGTAAATATCCGCATTGCAGGCGTAGATATGGAGAACGAAAAAGGAAAGTAAACCTTTCCTTTTTTCTTTATGAGGAGGAATTATGCGAAGACACGAGCAGAGAGAGCATATCTTTAAACTGTTGTTTATGACACAGTTTAATGAAGAAGGAGAGATGCCGGAGCAGCTTTCCCTTTATTTTGACAGTCTGGAGGAAATGACTGAGGACGAGCAGAATGCGATGAAGCAGAAATATGATCATATCCTCGAAAAACTTCCTGAGATCGATCAGGAACTGAATGAATACAGCCAGGGATGGAAGACTACACGTATGAACAGAGTGGATCTGACAGCTCTTCGTCTGGCATTTTATGAAATGAAATTTGATGATGATATTCCGGTAGGCGTTGCGATCAACGAAGCAGTGGAGATCGCCAAACTTTTTGGCGGAGAGGACTCCGGTTCTTTTGTAAACGGTGTGCTTGGCAGAATCGCAAGCGGAAATAAGACCCCTGGTGCAGTGAAAAGACCACAGCGTCCGGCTCATCAGGCAAAGCATATCATTTTGTCAAAAAAAGATCAGAAGAAAAAAGATACACAGGGATCTGAAGAAAGTAAGAACTAAAAATGAAAACAGTATATTCAGTAGGACAGGTAAACCGGTATGTGAAAAATATGTTTCTTCAGGATTTTGTACTGAAGAAGGTATATGTGAAAGGGGAAGTGTCCAACTGTAAATATCATCCCAGCGGTCATATTTATTTTTCTCTGAAAGATGAGACAGGAGTGCTGTCCTGCGTGATGTTTGCCGGTCACAGAAGAGGACTGGCTTTTCGGATGAAAGATGGTGACCAGGTGGTGGCAGGCGGAGCGGTTGATGTTTATGAAAGAGACGGACGTTATCAGCTCTACGCCAGGGAGATCACTCAGGAAGGATCAGGCGTTCTCTATGAACGCTTTCTTGCCCTTAAGAATGAACTGGAAGAAATGGGGATGTTTGCCCAGGAGTATAAACAGCCCATTCCCAGATTCATAAAAAAACTGGGTGTGGTAACGGCTCCTACAGGAGCTGCGATCCAGGATATACGGAATATCGCGCTCAGAAGAGATCCTTATCTCCAGATCATTCTTTATCCGGCCCTGGTACAGGGAGAGGGAGCTGCCGACAGCATTATAAAGGGAATCCAGATGCTGGACCGCTATGGAGTGGATGTGATCATTGCCGGCAGAGGCGGAGGCTCTATGGAAGACCTCTGGGCTTTTAATGAAGAAAAAGTTGCCAGAGCTATTTTTGAATGCAGGACTCCGGTGATTTCTGCTGTGGGGCATGAGACAGATTTTACCATTGCCGATTTCGTGGCTGATCTGAGGGCGCCAACGCCTTCTGCCGCAGCGGAACTGGCAGTAGAAAACCGCAGAAAGATAATGGAGACAGCAGATGGATACCGGGAACGTCTCAGAAGAGGCATGCAGGCCAGGATCGATCTGGATACGCTCCGGCTGAAACAGGCAAAGATGCGGTTTCAGTATCTCAGTCCGGAAAGTCGTTTGAGAGAAAAACGTCAGATGCTTCTGGACTGTGAAAATGTTCTTCGCGGAGCAATGGAATGGAAGATCACAGAGAAGAGACACAGTCTTGGGATTTTTTTGGAGAGATATAAAGGACTTTCCCCTCTTGGAAAATTAAATCAGGGATATTCCTTTGTCGCAGACAAAAAGGGATGTGCCATGAGGTCTGTTTCACAGGCAAGTCCTGGGGAATTGCTGGATATTTCTGTGACGGACGGGGTGATCGAAGCCCGGATCACAGGAACCAGAAAGGAAAAATGGGATATATGACAGATACAGCTGATCAGGAAAGAATGCTGCAGGAGGAGCAGACACTGGAGGAAGCTTTTGCAAAACTTGAGGAGCTGGCGCAGAAGCTTGAGGACAGTGAGACTTCCCTGGAGGATTCCTTCCGTTTTTATAAAAAGGGAATGGAGCTTTTGAAGTACTGCAGCCAAAAGCTGGATACAGTAGAAAAAAAGATGCTCCAGATGGATGAAGATGGAACGTTACGGGAATTTTAAGGAAGAACTGAAGCAAAGGACTGATCATGCAGAAAAGGTGATCCGTTTATGGCTTCCAAAGGAAGAAGGATTTGCAAAGACCATGGCAGAAGCCATGAATTACAGCATGTGTGCCGGAGGAAAACGTCTGAGACCGGTACTCCTTCTTGAGACTCTTCGTCTTTTTGGCGGAGATGAAAAACTGGCGGAACCGTTTATGGCGGGGATAGAAATGATCCACACACATTCCCTGATCCATGACGATCTTCCGGCTATTGATAATGACGATTACAGGAGAGGCCGCCTGACTACGCACAAGGTGTATGGAGAAGCCATGGGGATTTTGGGCGGAGCAGCTCTTTTAAACTATGCATATGAAACGATGTTCCGGGCTTTTGAACTGGCACCGGGAAATGAATGTGTGATCCGGGCGGCACGTATCATGGCAGAAAAAACAGGAATATACGGTATGCTTGGCGGTCAGAGTGTGGATGTGGAAAATGATGGGAAACCATTGACCAAAGAATTGTTGGATTATATTTATGAACATAAGACAGCAGCTCTTCTGGAAGCGTCTATGATGACCGGAGCCGTGCTGGGAGGTGCCGAAAAAGAGGAGCTTGCACTTGTAGAAAATGCAGCTTCCAATATTGGACTGGCATTTCAGATCCGTGATGATATCCTGGATGTAACAGCGACAAGCCAGGAGCTTGGAAAGCCGGTACACAGTGATGAAAAGAACCATAAAGTTACATATGTGACGCTTCTTGGGATAGAGGAGGCGGCCCGTCAGGCAGAAGCGCTTTCTGCACAGGCGGTCTCATCTCTGGAAAAGCTGAACAGAAAGAATGAATTCCTGATGGCCCTCATAAAGGAGATGGCAGGCCGAAGGAAGTAAGAGAGGAATACGGAGGATGTTGGAAAAGATCAAAAAGCCAAATGACATTCATAAGATCGCACTGGCAGATTTTCCTGAACTGGCAGCAGAGATCCGGCAGTTTCTGATTCAGTCTGTGAGCCATACAGGTGGTCATCTGGCATCAAATCTGGGGGTTGTAGAGCTGACGCTTGCCCTTCATAATGTTCTGGATCTTCCACAGGATAAGATTATCTGGGATGTAGGGCATCAGGCCTATACGCATAAGATACTTACCGGAAGGAAAGAGGGCTTTGTCAATCTCCGAAAAGAAGGCGGCATGAGCGGATTTCCCAAAAGAAAGGAAAGCGACTGTGATTCTTTTGACGCAGGACACAGTTCCAATTCCATTTCTGCAGGTCTTGGGTATGTACGTGCAAGAGACCTTCAGGGACAAAATTATCGTGTGGTTTCTGTGATCGGGGATGGTTCCCTGACAGGCGGCATGGCTTATGAGGCGATGAATAATGCGGCAGAGCTGAAGACAAATTTTATTATTGTACTGAATGACAATAATATGTCCATCTCAAAAAACGTGGGAGGGATTTCTTCTTATCTGAGCGCCCTGAGGACTGCTGAAGCCTACACCGGAATGAAAATGAACACCACCAAGGCATTGAAAAAGATCCCAAAGGTGGGACCTGCGATTGTAGATACTATGCGAAAGACCAAAAGCAGTATCAAACAGCTGATTATTCCGGGAATGTTTTTTGAAAATATGGGGATTACCTATCTGGGGCCGGTAGACGGTCATAATATGCGTCAGATGATGCGTCTTTTTAATGAGGCAAAAAGAGTAGAAGGACCGGTACTTGTTCATGTATTGACAGAGAAGGGGCGGGGATATACTCCGGCTTGTGTCCATCCGGACAGATTCCATGGAACAGGTCCTTTTGATATAAAAACAGGCCGATCATTATCAGAAAAAAAAGTTCCTACCTATACGGATGTTTTTTCTGAGACGATGGCGGCTCTTGGAAAAGAGCAGAAGAAACTGGTGGGGATCACGGCAGCAATGCCGGATGGAACCGGACTTAAAAAATTCGGAAAACTGTTTCCGGAGCGTCTGTTTGATGTGGGAATCGCGGAGGAACATGCAGTGTCCTTTGCAGCTGGTCTTGCATTGGGCGGAGTGACGCCTGTAGTTGCGATTTATTCATCATTTCTTCAGAGGGCTGTAGACCAGATCCTTCATGATGTCTGTATGCAGAATCTCCATGTGGTCTTTGCCATTGACCGTGCCGGTCTGGTGGGGGCTGACGGTGAAACGCATCAGGGATGCTTTGACCTTTCCTATCTGACCATGATGCCGAATATGACTGTAATGGCGCCTAAAAATCAATGGGAACTGGAAAAAATGCTGGAATTTGCTGTATGTGCAGCAGGACCATGTGCGATCCGTTATCCCAGAGGCAATGCCTATCAGGGGCTGAAGGAATTTAACGGACCGATCCAGTACGGGAAAAGTGAAGTGATTTCCAGAGGCAGTAAAACGGTGATTCTGTCAGTGGGAAGCATGACGGCTGTCTGCGAACAGGTTTTTCACGAAATGAAAGCAAGAGGAGAGAATCCGACTTTTGTAAATGCAAGATTTGTGAAACCTCTGGATACAGCTCTTCTGGATGAGCTGGCAAAAGACCACAGCCTTTTTGTGACTGTGGAAGAAAATGTAAAAAATGGCGGTTTTGGGGAACATGTGGCATCCTATATGGAAGCCTGTCACCCACAGGCAAGAGTTCTTTCTCTTGCGATCTGGAACCGTTTTGTGGAGCACGGAGAAGTTGACAGTCTGAGAGCCAGAGTAGGACTTTCACCTGTAGAGATCCTCAGTGCCATAGACAATGAATTATCAGAAGAAAATGGGTATGAGGAAATAAAATGAAAAAAAGACTGGATCTTTTGATGATGGAGAGGGCGCTTGCCCCCTCCAGAGAAAAAGCAAAGGCATATATTATGTCCGGAGATGTTTACGTAGACGGACAGAAGGAAGATAAAGCAGGAACCATGTTTCCGGAAACTGTAAAGATTGAAGTACGGGGAAACACACTTCCCTATGTAAGCCGCGGCGGACTGAAACTGGAAAAAGCAATGAACCATTTCGGCGTTGCCCTGGATGGAAAAGTCTGTATGGACGTAGGCGCTTCTACAGGGGGATTTACAGACTGTATGCTGCAAAACGGTGCAGTGAAAGTTTATTCTATTGATGTGGGATATGGACAGCTTGACTGGAAACTGCGGAATGATCCGCGGGTAGTCTGCATGGAAAAGACAAATATCAGATATGTAGTTCCTGATGATATTCAGGAAGCTGCAGATTTTTCATCTATAGATGTATCATTTATATCACTTACAAAAGTCCTGCTTCCGGTAAGAGAACTTTTGACCGGGACAGGAGAGATCGTTTGTCTGATCAAGCCTCAGTTTGAAGCTGGAAGAAAAAAGGTTGGAAAAAAAGGCGTGGTCCGGGATCCCGCAGTGCATCTGGAAGTGATCGAAAAAGTCATGGAATATGCAATGTCTATTTCATTGGAACCGGCACATCTTTCTTTTTCGCCGATCAAAGGGCCTGAGGGGAATATTGAATATCTCCTTCACCTGAAAAAACGTCCTGAAGGCACAGCCGTAGTTTCCTGTCTGGAAACACAGCCGGAAGAAGTGGTTCGGGATGCACACGCCCAGCTGGATTAAGAAAGGTTTGATATGGACAGGTTTTATATAATCACAAACAGCGCCAAAGACAAGGATCTGAAACTGACAGGAGAGATTGTTTCCTACCTTAGAAATCATGGAAGAGAATGTCTGGTGCAGCAGGCTGAGCGGAAGCTGGAAGGCAGTTATCATTATACCAATCCGGACCTGATCCCGGAAGGGACACAGTGTATTCTTGTTCTGGGAGGCGATGGAACGCTGCTGCAGGCGGCAAGAGATGTGGTGCACAGAGAAATTCCTCTTTTGGGAATGAATCTGGGTACTTTGGGATTCCTGGCGGAAGTGGACCGGTATTCGATTTATCCTTCTCTGGATCAGCTGATGGCAGATGATTATGAGATTGAAGAACGTATGATGCTGACCGGCAGTGTGTGGAGAGGGGAAAGCCTGATTGGAGAGGATGTTGCTTTAAATGATATTGTGATCTCCAGAGACGGTCCCCTTAGAGTGGTGCGGTTTAGAAACTATGTAAATAATGAATATCTGAATTCTTATAATGCAGATGGGATCATTATTTCCACCCCCACAGGCTCTACAGGCTACAGCCTTTCCTGTGGAGGTCCGGTGATCTCACCGAATGCATCTATGACGCTGATGACACCGGTTGCACCCCATACTATGAATACCAGAAGTATTATTTTTCCGGCAGAAGATGTGATCACTGTAGAGCTTGGAGAAGGAAGAAGACAGGATCAGGAGAAGGGACTGGCCTCCTTTGATGGGGATACCGTGATACCGATGGTCACAGGTGACAGGATTACGATCAGAAAAGCAGCAGTCAGCTGCCGGATACTGAAATTGAATCATTTGAGCTTTGTAGAGGTGCTCAGGCAGAAAATGCGAGATAATTAAGCACCGGACGGAGGTTTTATTGTGAAGGTAGCAAGACATGAAAAAATAAAGGAACTGATTCGGCAGTACGATATTGATACGCAGGAGGAACTGGCAGCACGGCTGAATGAAGCCGGATTTAAGGTAACTCAGGCAACGGTATCCAGAGATATCCGTGCACTGAAAATGACAAAGGTAGCCGATGGTGAGGGAAGATCCCGCTATGCCATCCTTCAGGAAATACCCTCCGGATTAGGTGATAAATATACCAGAGTGCTCCATGACGCACTTCTTACGATTGATCAAGGACAGAACCTTGTAGTAATAAGGACTGTCCCGGGTATGGCCATGGGAGTGGCGGCAGCGCTGGACGCCCTGGAATGGGAAGAAATCCTGGGATGTATTGCCGGTGACGATACGGTAATGTGTGTGGCGCGGACAACGGAAGAAGCCTCCGGCGTGGTAAAACGTCTGAAGAGCATTCTGCAGAGATAGTAGAAAGGCGATAAAATGTTAGTTCATCTGCATGTAAAAAATCTTGCACTGATCCAGGACATCGAAGTAGAATTTGGACCGGGGCTGAATATCCTTACAGGAGAGACCGGAGCGGGAAAATCAATTCTTCTTGGCTCCATGCAGTTGATCCTGGGAGGAAGGATCGCAAAAGATATGATACGGGCAGGGGCACCTTATGCATTGGTAGAACTTCTTTTTCAGGTAGAAAACCGGAAAGCGGAGGATTCTTTAAAACATCTGGGGATTGAACTGGAGGACGGACAGATCCTTCTTTCACGAAAGATCACAGATGGAAGAAGCATCAACAAAATCAATGGGGAAACCTGCACAGTAAGCCAGATGAAGGCCGCAGCATCCTGTCTTCTGGACATCCATGGACAGCACGAGCATCAGTCTCTTCTGTATCAGGATAAACAGCTGGAAATCCTGGATGCATACGGTAAAGAAAAAATACAGCCTGCAAAAGATCAGGTAAAGGAAATCTATGATTCTTATCGCAGATGTGTCCAGCGGCTGAAAGAACTGGATACAGACGAAGAACAGCGAAACAGAGAAAAAGCTTTTCTGGAATTCGAAATAGAAGAGATTGAAAAAGCGCATCTGGTATCCGGAGAGGATGAAGAACTGGAAACTTTATACCGCAAGCTGAATAATGGAAAGCTGATACTTGAAACACTTCAGGCGGTTCATGGGCTGACCGGATATGATCAGGGTGCGGGGGATGCAGTTGGTACTGCCGCAAGAGAATTGTCCAAGGTGACAGAATATGATCCTCAATTGGAAACCATGTCACAGTCCCTTCAGGAAATCGATGCCTTGCTGAATGATTTTAACAGAGAACTTTCTTCCTATGTGGAAGATCTGAGTTTTGATGATGAAACATTCTATGAGACAGAAAGGCGCCTGGATCTGATCAATGGACTGAAGGCAAAATATGGACGCACGATAGAAGATATCCTTGCTTATCAGGAGAGGCAGCAGAAAAAACTGGAAGATCTTTCAAAATATGAAGAAAATTTCCTGAAAGCAAAAGAGGAACTGAAAAAAACAGAGCATCAGCTTGAAAAAGCATCGCATGTTTTGTCAGAAATCAGGAAAGAATATAGCAAAGCACTGACAGAAAAAATCATAGAAGGTCTTCGCGACATGAATTTCCTGGATGTGAAATTCCGTATTGATTTTCAGAGAAAAAAAGAATTTTCTGATAATGGAACAGATGACATAGAATATGAAATTTCTACCAATCCAGGAGAGGATGTAAAACCATTGGGAAGGATTGTTTCCGGAGGTGAGCTGTCCAGGATCATGCTGGCGATTAAGGCAATCCTTGCTGACCGGGATCAGATTGAGACGTTGATCTTTGATGAGATCGACACGGGTATCAGTGGAAGGACTGCGCAGAAGGTATCAGAAAAAATGGCTGTGATCGGAGCCTGCCATCAGGTTTTGTGTATCACGCATCTTCCGCAGATCGCGGCAATGGCAGATACACATTTTGAGATTGAAAAGCATCAAAAAGGAACGGAAACGATCACGGAAATCCATCCATTAGAAGGAGATGCAGCCATCCGTGAGCTTGCAAGGCTTCTCGGCGGAGCAGAGATTACAGAGGCTGTATTCCATAATGCAAAAGAAATGAAAGAATTGGCACAGGTACATAAAAATACAAGACTGAAATAAAATGTTTTACCGCATAATAAGAGAGGATAACAGGAGACGTTATCCTCTCTTTTATATTATGCGGAAAGGATGTGACAGAATGAACAGAAGAACATACAGAAGATTTCTTCTGTGGTGTCTGGGACTGGATATCCTTGCCATGGGATGGCTGGGATATTGTTATATGGACCGAAAGATTCCTGATGAGATACAGGTGTCAGAAGGAGAAAACCAGAAGGTAACACAGCTTCTGGAGCATCCTCTTTTGAAATTTGAGGATGCAATAGAGGTATCGGGAGAAGGCAGTTATCTTCTTCCATGTAAGCTGCTGGGATTTCTTCCTTTCAAAAATATAAAGGTAACTCCGGCAGAAAGCGGATATGTATATGTAAGTGGGAATACAGTGGGAATTTATATGGAGACAGAAGGCGTCCTGATCATTGATACAGGAGAGATTCTGACAGAACAGGGGGTATCTCAGGATCCTGCAAAAAATATTGTAAAGGCAGGAGATTATATAGTGGCTTTTAATGAACAAAAGATCACAAGCAAACAGGAACTGATCAATGACATTTCACTTTTAAATGGCGAGGATGTGACCCTTGAGATACGAAGAGAAGGACAGGAGATTCCGGTTTCGCTGACACCAGTGAAAGATACAAATGGAGATTATAAGCTTGGAATTTGGGTAAGAGATAATACGCAGGGAATCGGTACATTGACTTTTGTAGACGGACAGGGAAATTATGGGGCGCTGGGACACGGGATCAGTGATGTAGATACAGGAGAACTGCTTCATATCAGTAATGGAACGCTTTATCAGGCAGAGGTTCTGGGAATACAAAAAGGAGAAAGCGGAAGTCCGGGAGAACTTTCTGGTATGATTCGCTATGAGCCGGGAAAAATTCTTGGAAATATTGGTATAAACAGTAAAAATGGAATTTATGGACAAATATCTGCAGAAAAAGGCGGAATATTCCTGAAAAAAATGCCTGTGGCATATAAACAGGAGCTGAAAACAGGTCCGGCCTCTCTTTTATGCTGCATAAATGGAACCGTGCAGGAATACCAGGCAGAGATCACCAGAATCGACATGAATCATGAGGATACAAATAAAAGTTTTGTGATACATGTAACAGATTCGGAGCTTTTGTCGGAAACAGGCGGTATTGTTCAGGGAATGTCAGGTTCGCCTATCCTTCAGGATGGAAAGATCGTGGGGGCAGTGACACATGTGCTGGTCAATGATCCGACAAGAGGATATGGGATTTTTATTGAAAATATGCTGGAGCATTGAGTCCAAGCTGTACAGGAGCAATCAGGAGACGCTGCAAGCTTTCTTGTAAGTGTCTCCTGATTGCGAGTGGACAATTTGGCGAAAGCCAAATACCGAGGAATCCTGCGAAATCAACAGGAGGCTTTGTTTGTAGACCGCCAATAGAAAATAGAAGATGCAACTTCATAGTGCTTATGCTAAAATGAGATTAGAAAAATTTGAATGACAGGCATCAGGGAATTGCGAGGAAGGGAAATGATGGAAAAGAAGAGCCATGATAAAAGATTTCTGGCATATGGTATGTACATACTGGCATTATTGATTTTTGGCACAAATGGTATTTTTGTCTCACATATATCGTTAACCGGCAGTCAGATTGTGCTGCTGCGTACATTCATTGGCGGTATCATGCTGACTTGTCTGGTCTTGTTTTGCGGAGGATTTGACAAAGACAGTGTGAAAAAAGAGCGTATGCCTCTTTTGCTGGGCGGAGCTGCACTTGGTCTGAATTGGGTCACACTTTTTGAGGCCTACAGGGCTTTGAATGTCAGTCTTGCAACCTTGATTTATTATGTGGGACCAATTCTTGTGCTTTTGTTTTCGCCAGTTTTTTTTCGTGAAAAGCTTACGAAGAGAAAGCTGCTTTCTGTTATGATTGTAGCGATTGGTTTTATCTGCATAAGCGGAAGTATTGTAGTGACCGGAATGAATTCATTGGGATTGCTGTCAGCAGCGGTTTCGGCACTTTTTTATGCTGCATTGATTGTTATAAACAAACAGATTTCTCATACAGGCGGGATGCAGACCGCAGCCATTGAATTGGATACAGCGTTCGTTGTTGTACTGATATACAATCTATGTACTTCCGGTATTCCGCATTTGACAGGAAATGACCTGCCTTATATTGCAGCAATCGGTTTTCTTAATACGGGGCTTGCATATTTGCTGTATTTTTCTGGTTTACAGAAGCTGTCTGGTCAGTCTGTTGCCCTGCTCAGCTATCTTGATCCGGTGTCGGCGCTTCTATTTTCGGCATTTCTGCTGCATGAGGTAATGACGCCTGTACAGATTGTTGGCGCTATGCTGATTATTGGAGGAGCGATGTTTGGTGAAATTAAAAAAAAATGAACAGAAAATAAATACTGCATATTACCACCTTCCCGGATTGTTTGAGTTTTATGAATTGTATCGCGTGTTTCTGCCATTATTCCGGGAGCACAGAGAATATTTTTATGACTGGTGTGAGATTGGTTCGATATACGGCGCTCCGGCAGAATGTATCTGGGGTGGAGGACGCGTGGAATATGGAGAGGCAAATCCGGAGGAAGTTCTGGCTCTGATGGAAGAGTATGGGATTTCTGCCAGGCTGACATTCAGCAATTCTCTGCTTAGAGAGGAACATCTTGAGGACCGGAAGTGCAATGAGCTGTGTATATTGTTTGAAAAAAGCGAAAAAAAACAAAATGGCGTCATTATTGCTTCAGAGTTATTGTTAGAGCATCTCAAAATCAAGGCTCCGGGACTGTATTTTGTTTCTTCCACCACAAAAGTGCTGACGGAATTTACTCAGTTTATGGAAGAACTCAGGAGAGAGGATTTTCGGTATGTGGTTCCGGATTTCCGGCTGAATAAGATGTTTGACAAATGGAAAAAACTGCCCATGACTCAGAAAGAAAAAGTAGAATTTCTGTGCAACGAATGCTGCTGGTTTGGCTGCAGGGACAGAAAACACTGCTACGAAGCAGTCAGCCGTAAAAATCTGGGCGAAGACGGATCGGAGCATCATTGTGCGGCACCGGATGCCGGGCATGGATATCAGTTTTCAAAAGCAATGACAAATCCTGGCTTTATCAGCATAGAGGATATTAAAAACACCTATCTGCCAATGGGATTTACTAATTTTAAGATTGAAGGCAGGGGGCTTGGCAGTGCGTTGGTTCTGGAGTTTTTACTTTATTATATGACAAAACCGGAGTATCATATTCATGTCAGAGAAAAAATATATCTGGATAATATGTTAGACCTGTTCTGAGCCTTGCCGGAGATACTTTTTCGGAATCTTGACAGGTGTATTTTTGCTCCCTATAATTATCTTATCAGAAAACAGGACAGGAGGTTTTTCCAAACACATGGGAAGTACCCCGCTGAAAAACAACAGGAGGAAGGTCATGGACGAGCAACAGAAGAATCCACTTGGGACAGAACCCATAGGAACCCTGCTTGCCAGATTTGCGATTCCCAGTATCATCGCAATGCTGGTGAGCTCTTTATATAATATTGTAGACCAGTTTTTTATTGGAAGAAGCGTTGGAATGTTGGGAAATGCAGCAACGAACGTAGCATTTCCTCTTACGATCACCTGCACGGCAATTTCGCTTTTGTGCGGAATTGGAGGAGCTGCGAATTTTAATCTTTCCATGGGAAGGAAGCAGAGAGAAAAAGCAGTAAAATTTGCCGGCGGCGCCATTGGAATGATGCTGACGCTTGGCGTTGTGCTCTGTATTCTGGCAGAGATTTTTCTGGAGCCGATGGTCAGAGCATTTGGCGCTACGGATCAGATTCTGGAATATACGCTGATTTATACCGGAATTACGGTTTTGGGATTTCCTTTTTTGATCGTAACAACAGGTGGAAGTAATCTGATCCGTGCAGATGGAAGTCCGAAATTCTCTATGATCTGCACATTGGTGGGAGCAGTTATCAATACGATACTGGATCCGCTGTTTATTTTTGGGCTGGACATGGGGATCGCAGGCGCCGCATGGGCGACGATCATCGGACAGGTGGTTTCGGGTGTGATGGTGCTTGGATATTTATCCAGATTTAAGACCGTACATATTCCGTTAAAAAGCCTGATTCCCTCCAGGGCTGCATGGCTGCCTGTGATTTCTCTGGGAATCGCTCCGTTTTTTAACCAGTTTGCGATGATGATCGTACAGATCGTTATGAATAATACGCTGACCTATTACGGAGCACAGTCTTCTTACGGAAGTGACATTCCTCTGGCATGTGCTGGTATCATTTCAAAAGTAGGAATGATCTTTTTTGCGATCGTGATCGGTATTTCTCAGGGAATCCAGCCGATCATCAGCTATAATTACGGCGCCGAGAATTATGACCGTGTGAAACAGACTTATAAAAAAGCAGTGACGGCAGCGGTTGGGATCTCGATTGTTGCATTTCTGCTGTTCCAGCTGTTTCCAAGACAGATCATCGGTATTTTTGGTTCAGGAAGTGAAGAATATTTCCTTTTTGCCGAAAAATTTTTCCGTATTTATATGTTTTTTACCTTTATCAATGGAATCCAGCCGATTACAGCAAATACTTTTACCTCCATCGGAAAGGCTGGATATGGTGTGTTTTTATCCCTTACCAGACAGATCATCTTCTTACTTCCACTATTGCTGATTCTTCCCCTGTTTATGGGAATTGAAGGGGTAATGTTCTCAGCGCCTGTGGCAGATGGGATCGCAGCGGTACTTTGTATTTTCTTTATCGTTAGAGAATTCAGACGCATGGGATGATACATGAGCGAATAGAAAACGCTATGAAAAACCAGGCAGAATATGTTTGATTGAGAAAAAGAATGTAACCATTGAAACTACACCAGGTTTCTGATATTCTTATTGCTGAAGAGAGGTGCTTATAATGCAGATTTCCAGCAGATTTACGATGGCAATTCATATGTTTGCCTGTATAGATACATTTTCAGATCAAAAGATGACGAGTGATTTTATGGCAGCAAGTATCGGAACCAATCCTGTTATTGTCCGAAAAATACTACAGCAGCTGAAGGCTGCAGGACTGATTGAAGTCGCAAGAGGAACAGGCGGTGTTACGATTACCAGACCGCTTGACCGGATCACGTTTCTTGATGTGTATAAAGCAGTGGAATGTGCACCGGATGAAGAACTGTTCCATTTTCATGAGAAGCCAAATCAGAGATGCCCGGTGGGAAAGAATATTCATCATGTCCTTGACAAGAGATTGTTAGAAGTACAAAGGGCAATGGAGGCAAAGCTTTCTGAAATGACATTGGCTGATGTGAAAAAAGAAATTGCTGTATATATAGAAAAAGAGTAGCTGACAGGGCTTCGGGTGTGATTCCGGAGCCTTTTTATTTTATTTATAAGGAAAGCAGCCGGATAAACAAAAATTTTGATGTAACTATTGACATTACATCAATTGGGTGCTATAGTACAAGTGCAAGATGTAATAATAAAAGTTACAACAAATTCAAGGAGGTACTTTACATGCAGAAAGTAGTAGAGTTTTTACAGAAAAACCCGGTTCAGTATTTAGCAACAGTTGGAAGAGATGGAAAGGCTAAATGCCGTCCATTTATGTTCTGCTTCGAGCAGGAGGGAAAGCTCTGGTTCTGTACGAACAACACAAAGGAAGTTTACAAAGATATGTTAGAAAATCCGGAGGTAGAAGTTTCCGTTTCTTCTCCGGAATATGCGTGGATTCGCCTTCATGGCAAGGCAGTATTTGAGAACAACATGAGCGTAAAGGAAGGCTGCATGAATAATCCTATCGTTAAGGGACAGTATCAGACAGCAGATAATCCTGTTTTTGAGGTGTTCTATCTTGATAATCCTCATGGAGCGATTGCTGATTTTTCAGAAAATCCACCGTATGAGTTCTAATTACAGATGATACATATGATAAAACAAGTCCCGCAGGAAATCCCATCCTGTGGGCTGTTTTAAATTCGGACATATCTCGCAAAAGGAGATTTACCAAAAAACAAAGAAGATGGTTTCGATATCAGTAATCTCTCCAATATTGTGAGGGATACCATCAAAATCGGTGATGCAGAGATTATCCAGATGGGGTATTATGTTGGTAAGGAATGTATTGGATGCAAATTATGTCTTTCTGCATGTCCACAGAAGTGTATTGAGAAAAGAGGGTAAGTATGCTTTTTAAAAAAATCAGAAAAGGTCATGCTGACTGGCGAGACTTTTTATGTGATACTCCGGCAAGGGATTATGTGTTTCAAAAGGATGCATATGAAGATCAGATTAACAGATCAGCAGAATTTATAAAAGATGCGGATTCCGTAATCATAGGAGCAGGTGCCGGTATATCGACAGCAGCAGGAATACAGTATGGCGGTAAAAGGTTTACAGATAATTTTGTAGAATTTATAGAAAAATACGGCGGACAGTATATGACAGATATGTATGCGGCCGGTTTTTATCCATATCCATCAGAAGAGGCAAAGTGGGGATACTGGTCAAAGCATGCATTAATGAATCGGTTTGACCCACCGGCGCTGCCGCTTTACAGAGAACTTCATGATATTGTAAAGGACAAAGAATATTTTGTACTGACAACCAATGTAGACCATCAGTTTTATAAAGCAGGATTTGAACCTGAGAGGATATTTGCAACCCAGGGAGATTATGGAGAGATTCAGTGTCAGAGAGGATGTCATCAAAAGGTATATGCTTCGGAAGCGTTATTCAAAAAGATGGATGAGGCAAGAAAAGACTGTCTGATTCCATCTGAGCTCGTGCCAAAATGCCCGGTATGCGGCGGCAGGATGGCTATGCACCTTCGCTGCGATAATTATTTTGTGGAAGACGGAGCATGGCATGAGGCAGCGGACAGATATGCAGATTTTCTGGAGCAGAATAAAGGCAAAAATGTTGTGCTTCTTGAACTGGGAGTTGGATTTAATACTCCGATTATCATACGTTTTCCTTTTGAAAAGATGGTGCGTGAAAATAATTCTTACGTTTTGATCCGTCTCAATATGGATGAAGCAGTGGTTCCTGAAAGCTTTGGAAATCGGGCAATAGGAATCAGCGGCGATATGGCAGGGGCAATTACAGATATAAGGAGGGAGATTTCATGACACAGGACGATCGAAGAGTGTATCTGATCAAGTATCTTTTAAAAGAAAAAATCTGGTCTGGCAGACAGACGATTCCGGCAGATAAGCAGGAACAGCAAAATCTGCTTCGTTCACTTATGAATGTCAGACAACCGGGACCGGTCAGTGAAGAGTTCCTGAAAATTCAGGACGAATATCTCACGGAAAGAAATAAGGAGCGTGGTATTACAGATATTAAGGATCTTACCCCTGTAAAATCGGATTCGAGATTATATATCTGGCAGGGCGATATCACAACGCTGAAATGTGATGCCATTGTAAATGCCTGCAACTCGCAGATGCTTGGATGCTTTTCACCAATGCATGCCTGTATTGATAATTTTATTCATACTTATGCAGGAGTGGAGCTTCGTCTGAAAATGTATGAGATTATGACAAAGCAGGAACATGAAGAAGAGACAGGAAAGGCCAAGATTACTCTTGGACATAATCTTCCGGCAAAATATATTCTCCATACGGTAGGACCTGTTATACAATGGGACGTTACAAAAGAAGATGAAGAACTGCTTGCAAGCTGTTATAGAGAGTGTCTGAAACTTGCTGCTGATACAGGTGTGGAATCTATTGCATTTTGTTGTCTGTCTACAGGTGTATTTCGTTTCCCACAGCAAAGAGCTGCTGAAATTGCTTCAGAAACAGTAAAGCAATTTATCAATAAAGATAACAGAATCAAAAAAGTGGTTTTCAATGTATTTAAGGATGAGGATTTTGAAATATATAGTGGTTTGTTATAAGCATTTGCCGGAATATTCGACATATCATAATAGAGGAAAAAGGGGCGGAGAGAAATCTTTGCCTCATTTTATTTTATAGTGATTGACAAAATCTATTGTGAAATTTATAATCAATTTATATAAATGATTTATATAAAATGGTTATAAGGAGGAACACAATGCCAAAACAAAGAATCACAAAGGAAATGGTTGTGGATGCCGCTTTTGAAATTGCAAGAAACAGTGGTATGGAACAGGTTCTGGTAAAAAATATTGCAGATAAAATAGGATGTTCCGTACAACCGATTTACAGCTATTGCAAAAATATGGACGGTTTACGACAAGATGTAATCGAGCAAGTCAATCGTTTTATACAAGAGTATGTCGCGAGTCATATCAGTAAGGATGATCTGTTTCGCAGTACGGGCAGATCTTATATTCAATTCGCACAAGAGGAACCTCATTTATTCAGGATTTTTATTTTACATCAGCGTAAGGGAATTTCTTCGCTGAATGATTTATATCAGTCAGAAACTAATCCACATACTGCTGAAGCGATTGCCAGGAATTTAAACATTAGTGTAGAGCGGGCGAAACAGTTGCATTTAAATATGCTGATTTATACGATTGGCATTGGTACTGTTTTTTCAGTAACAACACCGGGAATTTCAACAGAGGAAATATATACACAACAGGAAATTGCTTATGAAGCATTTTTGAAACAGGCATTGGAGCTGCTGTGAACAGTAACTGTACTATAAAAATATAAGTTTTACCCGGAAAGGAAAACATTATGGCAAAAGGAATTATTGTTTATCAGTCGAAATATGGGGCAACAAAAAAATATGCAGAGTGGCTTCAGGCAATGACGGGTTATCATTGTGTAGAAATAGCTAAAACAACGGTAAATGAAGCAGCACGGTACGAAACAATCATATTGTGCGGTGGCATATATGCTTCTGGAATAGCAGGATTATCGTTTTTGAAAAGGAATATGGATAAGCTGAAAAGCAAAAAGCTGGCGATATTCTGTGTAGGTGCTTCTCCTTATGATGAGGGCGCATTTGCAACAATTAAAGAGCATAACCTGACAGGTGATTTAAGAGATATTCCACTTTTTTATGGGCGAGGTGCATGGAACGAAAGTAAAATGAAATTTATGGATAGAACTTTATGTAAAATGTTACAAAAATCCGTAGCAAAAAAAGACCCAAATACATACGAACCATGGATGAAAGCTCTTATGTGTGCGGCAGGGCAAGATTGCGACTGGACAGATAAAAAGTATTTAATTCCATTAATGGAGTTTTTATGAAAAAAGGGGGGATTTTGTGAAAAAAATCAGCTTGTTTATAGCAATGAGTCTTGATGGTTATATTGCAGATAGGAAAGGCAGTGTTGACTGGCTGGGCGGACAGGGCAATGACGAGGATAATAAGGATGTATATTCTGAATTCGTGAAAGATATGGATACTGTGATCATGGGGTGGAATACGTATCATCAGATCGTTACAGAGCTTTCACCAGATGAGTGGGTTTATAACAATTTTACAACCTATGTTATAACACATCAGCCGAAACCATCTTCTGATAAGATTCGATTTACCAGTGAAAGTCCTGCTGTTCTGTTAAAAAGATTACGAGAAGAAAATGGAAAAGGTATTTGGATATGTGGAGGGGCTGCTCTGATCCAGCAATTGGTCAGGGAAGATATAATTGACTGTTATTATATTACAGTGATTCCGACGATTCTGGGATCAGGTATTCGTCTTTTTGAAAAGACTGATCATGAAATTAAGCTGAGGCTGCTCAAAACACAGTCCTACAATGGTATGACGGATTTGGTTTATACAAAAAAGAAAAAATATAATTTTTGAAAGTACATTAAATACCCGTCCAATATTAAAAAATAGTATAAAATATATTCGCAGTGATGTTCCAACCAAGATTTCGGAGAATGAAAAGAATTGGATGTTATTGAATCATATAACTACCGTCATTGATCTTAGGACGGAGAAAGAACATCAGAAAAAGCAATGTTCATTAATAGACGATAGTCGTTTTTCTTATTATATTTATCCTGTTGCAGGCGGAGATCAGGTGCCGTTCAAGATGGATGATGTATCCAAGTCGTATATGAATATGGTTGATGAAGAATTTGATGATCTGATTGATTTTTTGCTGACAGCTGATTCCAATGTCCTTTATTTCTGCAATGCAGGAAAGGACAGAACAAAATCCGGCAGTCGATATCGAAGTCATTACACCACACAAACGATATATCAGGGAATTTCTTGAATGGTATATTGCCAGATGAAGATATATAAATCTTTTCTCAAGGTCAATCCAAAGTGTCAGAGCGACACTTTGGATTGGGCAGAGTATATTTAAAATTCTGACATTTGATTTTTCCGGTTATAATATTCTCTGCTGAGTTTATAAAGAGTTGCAGCTATCGTCGGGGTGGAATTCATAAAAGCGGGAACGACCCGGTAGTCCTTATATGTTTCAAACCAACTGACAGCTGCCTGTCTCTGCTCTTCTTCTGCTGCATCAGCAGATACATCAATGCCCTGCATGCCAAAGGTGATAGGAGCATCCTTATATTTTTCGGCAAGCATTTTTACATCGTTGATAACCTGTGGACACCAGAGATCTACTCCAGCTGCAATATAGGCAGGAACTAAAGTTTCATTTTTGCCGCAGCTGTGCAGTTCAAAGTACATACCCAGCTTGTGAACGGCATCTGTAACACGTTTTAGGTAAGGAACAAACATTTCCATTGCAGTATCCAGCGAGAAAAAAGCCCCATTTTGGTGTCCCCAGTCATCATGAATCAGGACACCGTCAATATCGCATATTTTTTTCATACGGGTAATATAATCAATGAGAAAATCGGCATACTGATCAAAAAAGCGATGAAGACCTTCGGACTGATCTTCATCAATCAGAGCAACAGCTGCCCCTTCTACGTCCATAAGGGACATTAATCTTTCCCAAAAGCCGCTCAGAATACCAAGCTGATTGTGCTGAGGGGTATCCAGATAATCTTTATTGTTGTTTTCACATCTATCCCAGTCCAGAGCATCAAGATCTGGCATGGAAATATATTTTTCCCATTCACTCATATCTTCAATTTTGGGTTTGCCGGGAGCGACAGTAGACCCGCCTGCCACAGGAACATACACCCAGTTCAGATCAAAAAAACCTGGCATTTGATTAGTGGTATATTCATATAAAGGCTCTCCATCAAAAATAAGATGACAGGCTACATTATCGGGATGTATTCTTGGGCGAAAAACATTTACATCACACATTACCCAGCCAACAGTGGGGAGATAACAGGGCTGTTTACGGTCAAACCATAGTTTTAAATTTTCTTTTTCAGGAACAGGTCTTTGAAAAATAGGTTCCATTTCAGGAAAATCGGAAATTCCCATGGCTCTCATCATCTCAAGCCCGCCGCATTTGTGCATTTTTTTAATGTTCAACTCTGATTCATGAAAAGGTATAACTGACATAACGGTTCCTCCTATATATGTATGACTGATTGTTGAACTGATTTTATCATGTAAAATCAAATGATTCTATGCTTATATGGTTGACAGATATGAAAAGGATTGCTACTATATGTAGCAAATAGGAGGGGGGCTATGAAGCTTACGTGGGATATATTTGATTATCTTTTGAAACGCAGATATGAGGCGGAACATTTTGGAAACTGGCATGGAGAAAGGGTTATAAGAAGAATATATAGAGGCAAACCAACCACTGAGGAGACGGATGTCCTGTATGTGGATATCTGCCGGGATCTGAATACGCTGGAAGCATGGACTGGAAATGAAACATATCTGAGAATTGTACCGGAAACACTGCGAGAGAAATTAAACGGGAAAAAGGGATACTTTATTTTTTGTAAGAAAGAGGAACTGGATCATACAGAAAATGCTGTCTTGAATTTGTATCTTGAGTATAGAGAATGGGTTTATGAAATGGATAACGCGGCTTTTTATGAGTATTCAATCGAGCGAGTCTTGAACTCTGCTGCACATTTTTTGAATGTGAGTTTGTCGCTGGTCAACAGGGTGTATCAGGTAGAGTATCAGGTGCTTTCTGATATTTCTGCTTCCTGGAACGAGGTACTGAATGAACAGGGAGAAATGACGGTACCTTCTATTCAGAACTTATATATAGAAAATCCTGCTTTTGACGAAACATTTGACGAAAACGGACTGATTTTTTACCCCTATATGGACAGACCGGGAGTTAGAACATATTATTACAATATTTTTTATTGTCATACATATTTGTGCAGACTTTTGATAGAAGTAGAGGAAACAGAAAAGCCGCTGCCGCTTCAGCAGCTTTTGGAATATTTATGTGTTTGTCTGAAACGATGTTATATCCATAATTATAAAGAGTCTTTGAAGAATCCCAATGAATCTATTTTTCGGAGCTTTTGGTCGGATGCAGCAGCAGGAAAGCCATATACACGGGCAGAAGCGGCAAAAGCTTTAAAGGGAATTGGATGGGACTCTCGTGATGCATTTCTGGTAGTGAAACTACAGCCTAACGGTTATGGAAATTCATCTCAGACGTTAAAGTTTTTCTGTACACAATTTGAAAATACGTTTCCAAATACCTATGCGGCAGAAAATGGTAAAGCAATCTATGCGCTTTGGAATTTGTCAATGCAGGAAAATAAAGATATTCATAGAACAAACATATCCGTGTTTTTACGGGAAAACCTGTTAATTGCTGGAATCAGTTGTCCCTTTTCCGATTTTTTTGATCTGGATTTTTACATAAGAGAAGCAGAGATAGCGTTAAAGCTGGGGCAAAAGAAAAATCCAAGTTTTTGGATCTATGAATTTGGAGATTATCGTCTGGAATATATGGTCGGTAAGCTGACGGAGGAATTACCGGTTCATGATCTATGTCATCAGGCATTAGTGATCTTAAAAGAATATGATCGGAGCCATCCGGATTCACATTTGGTCCTGACCCTTTATGAATATATCAAATGCCGGTTTAATGCAGCTGAGGCAGCAGAAAAGCTTCATATTCACAGAACTACATTCTTTTATCGATTAAGGAGAATACAGGAATTGACAGACATTCATTTGGAAGACTGGAAGGAATGGGTACTCCTGGTATTTTCTTTTATTATGGAAGAGAAAAGATTCGCCAGATGATAATTGAATGGTTTTCAGGAGGATCTGGTTTTGTAGAATGGCTTTGTATGGAGTGATCCGGATGGATATGTAGAAAAAAGTAAAAAAAGCGGGAACAGCGTAAAACCGCATAAAACTGCAGGATATCCCGTTTTGGCAGAAATCATTTCCGCGATTTATTGGGATAAATGTCTGTAAAACTCGAAATAAAGCGAAAGAAAAACAGATATTTCAGCCTCTTTCGGCTTGATTTCGCGCAGGTGCTTCCTCTATAATATCTGTGACATATGAGTAAATGAAATTTCAACACAGCTTTTTGCAGGCAGGCTGTCAAAAATGAGGAGGAAACTGGTCTGATGGAAAAATTAAATGTAGCAGTTGCAGATGATAACGAGAAGATGGTAGAAATACTGGGGCGGATGATTGAAGAAGACAAGGATCTGACACTGGTCGGCAAAGCACATAATGGAGAGGAAATCTGTAATATTATCAAAGAAAAACAGCCGGATGTGGTGATTCTGGATATCATTATGCCGAAAATGGACGGGCTGTCAGTTATGGAACACTGCAGTCATGATATGGCAGTAAAGAAACAGCCTTCTTTTATTGTTGTTTCTGCGGTGGGGCAGGAAAGAATCACAGAAGATGCCTTCAGCCTGGGAGCTGATTATTATATGCTGAAACCATTTGACAATCAGGTGCTTTTGAACCGAATCAAGCATCTGAGGAGATCTGGAGATCGAAAAAACAGGGAACCTATGCTGCGTCCGGCTGGTGTTCAGGAACAGAAAGCAGAGTATGGCGCACGGGATCTGGAATCTGATGTGACAAATATCATCCATGAAATCGGAGTACCTGCACATATTAAAGGATATCAGTATTTAAGAGACGCTATTATTCTGGCAGTCAACGATATCGAGATGCTGAACTCCATTACCAAGGTGCTTTATCCTACCATAGCCAAAAAGCACCAGACAACACCCAGCCGTGTGGAAAGAGCCATCCGTCATGCCATAGAGGTGGCATGGAGCAGAGGCAAGATGGACACCATTGATGAGCTTTTTGGATATACGGTCAGCACAGGAAAGGGAAAACCTACAAATTCAGAATTTATTGCGCTGATTGCGGATAAGATTCGCCTGGAATACAAAAAACACTCTTTCCAATAGAGGTTATTTGGAGTATAATAAAAATATCTTTAAGCCACACTAAGGAGGGGTATTTACAGATGAAAAGGATTTTATTTGCAACATCAGAAGCAGTGCCGTTTATCAAGACAGGAGGATTGGCAGACGTAGCCGGAGCGCTTCCGAAATATTTCGATAAACGTTATTTTGATATCCGTGTTATCCTCCCAAAATATGCCTGCATGAAACAGGAATGGAAAGATAAAATGGAGTATGTGACCCATTTTTATATGGATCTTGGGTACAAAAACTGCTATGTAGGCATCATGCAGATGCAGTATGAAGGAATTCAGTTTTATTTTATTGACAATGAATATTATTTCAGCGGTCCGAAGCCTTATGACAGCGCACCATGGGACCTGGAAAAATTTGCATTTTTCTCCAAGGCAGTGCTTTCCGTACTTCCGGTGATCGGTTTCCGCCCAGATGTGATCCACTGTCATGACTGGCAGACCGGTCTTGTTCCTGTATATCTTCATGATTCCTTCCAGCAGAATGATTTCTTCTGGGGTATCAAGACAGTTATGACTATCCATAATCTGAAATTCCAGGGTGTATGGGATGTAAAAACAGTAAAAGAAATCACAGGACTGTCTGATTATTACTTTGCACCGGATAAGCTTGAGGCTTATAAGGACGCCAACTTCCTGAAGGGCGGTATCGTATTTGCCGACGCGGTTACCACTGTAAGTAATACATATGCAGAAGAGATCAAGACTCCGTTCTACGGAGAAAAGCTGGATGGTCTGATGTGTGCCCGCTCCAACAGTCTCCGCGGAATCGTAAACGGAATCGATTATGATGTATTTAATCCGGAAACGGATCCGTTTATTACACAGAATTATAATGCAAAGACCTTCCGTAAAGAAAAAGTAAAAAATAAACTTCAGCTCCAGAAGGATCTGGGTCTTGAAGTTGATCCGAAGGCTATGATGATCGGTATCGTATCCCGCCTGACTGACCAGAAAGGTTTTGATCTGATCGCTTATGTGATGGATGAAATGTGCCAGGATGCGGTTCAGTTTGTAATCCTGGGAACCGGTGATGAACGTTATGAGAATATGTTCCGTCACTTTGACTGGAAATATCATGGCAAGGTTTCTGCCCAGATTTATTATGATGAGCCGATGTCTCACAGAATCTATGCAGCTTCAGATGCATTCCTGATGCCGTCTCTCTTTGAGCCGTGCGGACTGAGCCAGCTGATGAGCCTTCGCTATGGAACCCTTCCGATCGTTCGTGAGACAGGCGGTCTGAAGGATACTGTACAGCCTTATAACGAGTTTGAAGGAACCGGAACAGGCTTTAGCTTTACCAATTACAATGCACACGAGATGATGGCTACGGTACGGAATGCAGAGCGTGTATTCTACGACAACAAGCGCGAGTGGAACAAGATGGTAGACCGTGCCATGGCAGCTGATTTCTCCTGGGGAAATTCTGCAAGACAGTACGAAGAAATGTACAACTGGCTGATCGGTGAATAAAAAATCTGTTTTCTGACATACTACCTTTTGTAAAATATCATTGAGGAGGTAGTATCATGACAGAGATTTCAGAACTTGATCTTCAGAACCTGCGCCATCTGATCGGCGGCTTTGACACCACACACTGTAAGATGCAGGACTATGCACAAAAGACAGAGGATATGGAAGTAAAGCAGTTTTTCCAGAAATCCGCCCAGTCCGCACAGCAGACTAAACAGCAGCTGATGCAGTTTTTACAGTAGGAGGTGCCGAAGATGAATGAAAAGACAATGGTAGCAGACACACTGGCAGGTATTAACGGTGAGCTTGTGCGTTATGGAGAGATGATCCCCCAGACAGAAAATGCACAGCTGAAACAGACTCTGAAACAGATTCGCAATCAGTGTGAAATGTCTCAGGAAGAAATTTACCGTATTGCCCGGGCAAGAGGATATTATGTTCCGGCAGCAAAAGCCACTAGAGAGGAAGTTGATCATGTCCGCTCTGTACTGAGTCAGGGCTGATAAAGCAAAAATAAAAGCTTTCGCAGGAAACAGAGAAATCTGTGGAATGCGAAAGCTTTTTTTGACAGGAATCAGAGACAGCGGGAAAGCATAGGCTGATAAAAAATGAAATTATGGTGAGGCCATGCTGGAAAAAGAAGATTATGAACCGGGGCTGGAAAGTTTTATAAAAAAAGAAGCAGAAGTCACGGTCAGTCAGGAAGGAACGGACGAAGATCAGATCCTTCCGGCTCAGGATGAAAATTTCCGTAATTATATTGTCCGATATAATCAAAGTGTAAACGGTACAGCCAGACATGAATCCAACAGATATTTTCAGATCATTGATGAACTCTTTGGGGTGATTTATGTGCCTCCGTCACAGATCCCGGAACCACTGATCAGCAGCTATTCTTATTTTTCTGTGCCAAAATGCTATACCTACATGGACCAGGGAAGCCTTGGGGCATCTGGGATCACAAGGCTCCATGACCATCCTTATCTGAAGCTTCGGGGAGTCGGGAATCTTATTGCAGTGATCGATTCGGGAATAGACTGGAGACATGAGGCGTTCCGAAACGGAAACCGTACAAAAATCCTCTGCATCTGGGATCAGAATGCTTCCGGCACACCGTCGGAAGGAGTTCCGTATGGGCGAGTCTTTACCAGAGAGGAAATCAACCGTGCCCTGACATCTCCGGATGATGTGGAAGAACTTCCGCCTCTGGATGAAAATGGCCATGGAACAATGCTGGCAGGAACCGCAGCAGGAAATATGATTCCGGAGCAGGGATTTTCCGGTGCTGCACCGGAAGCAGAGCTGGTGGTGGTAAAATTAAAGCAGGCAAAAAAATACCTCAGGGAACTTTACCTGATTCCTCCTTCCGCAGAGGTGTTTCAGGAGGATGATATAATGCTGGCGATCTCTTATGTGGTAAAGACGGCGTTCCGATATCAGAAACCTCTGTCTGTGTGCATTGGACTGGGAAGCAGCCTGGGAGCCCACAGAGGGGAAGGACCTCTCAGCCAGTATGTGGGCAGTGTTGCCAATTTTACTCAGAATGCAGTAGCAGTTGCCGCAGGTAATGAAGGACTTGCCAGACATCACTATATGGGAATGATAAATGAGACCAATCCCCGGGATATCCTGGAACTGAGGGTAGGGAAGCCGGAATCCTTATATGGATTTTCTATGGAGTTTTGGGGAGAATCTCCGGATTTTTATAACGTTGTCATTCAGTCGCCCACCGGAGAGCGGCTGCCGGTAAGCTCTGCTCTGAAAAACAGTACGCAGGAGCTTTCCTTTGTGTTTGTGGAAACAAAGGTGCTGGTAAATTATATTCCCATAGAGAGGCGATCGGGAAATACACTGATCTTTTTCCGCTTTCTTCATCCGGCGGAAGGAATCTGGAAGCTGGAGACAGAAAGCCGGCTTAACAGTCCGGCCATGTTTCATGTCTGGCTTCCGGTGCAGGGAATGATATCAGAGGAAACATATTTTCTGGAAGCTTCTCCGGATTATACCATTACGGCACCGGGGGATGCCCCCAATGGTATGACAGCTACTGCGTATCAGTATCGGGACAACAGCCTCTACATACGGGCCAGCAGAGGATATAATACGGATAATCTGGTCAAACCGGATTTTGCTGCTCCGGGAGTGGATATAAAAGTGCCGCTGGCAGGCCCTTTGGGCGGTTATGGAACAGCATCCGGAACAAGTCTTGCGGCAGCACAGACCGCAGGGGCTGCGGCGCTTCTGTTTGAATGGGCAAATATCCGGGGAAACGAGCCGTTCTTTTTTGGAAACAGCGTAAAGAACTATCTGAGGAGAGGGGCTGTCAGAGAGGAAAATATGACATATCCAAATAAAGAATGGGGGTATGGAAGGATCAATCTTTATCATACGTTTGAATTGCTCACATAAAAGTCCACAAAAAAGAACATAATTTTTTGTGTAATATTTATACAAAAATTTTTAGGTAGGCTAATTGTTTTTATGCATTTTGTTTGGTATAATAAAACCTGGCAGAAAAAGCATAAGCAGAAACAAAAGAAAAGGGAGGGTATTATGAAACGAGGAAGTATTTTTGAGTTGGACGGCATTCCGCGTCTGCGGGAAGCTGCTCCGCTTGCTCTTCAGCATGTAGTGGCAATGATCGTTGGCTGCGTAACGCCTGCAATTATTGTTGCAGGCGCGGTGGGCGATGGTGGATTAAAACCAGAGGATCGGGTTATTCTGATTCAGGCATCTCTGGTGATGTCTGCTCTTGCCACTTTGATCCAGCTGTTTCCGATAGGAAAAAAAGCTGGCTTTGCCATTGGCTCTGGTCTTCCTATGATCATGGGTGTCAGCTTTGCCTATGTGCCAAGTATGCAGGCAATTGCAGAAGGCTATGGTGTGGCGGCTATTTTTGGCGCTCAGATCGTAGGCGGTATTGTAGCCCTTGTAATGGGGCTTCTGGTCCGGCAGATCCGGGTGTTCTTTCCACCTTTGATCACAGGTACGGTTGTATTTACTATCGGTCTTTCTCTCTATCCCACAGCTATTAACTATATGGCTGGAGGTGTGGGAAGTGAGAACTATGGTGCCTGGCAGAACTGGCTGGTAGCCTTTTTCACCCTGGGTGTGGTAACTGCCCTGAACCATTTCGGAAAGGGAATCTGTAAACTGGCTTCCATCCTGATTGGAATTATTGCAGGATATATTGTGTCCATACCTTTTGGAATGGTGGATCTTTCCAGCGTAGGGGAAGCAGGTGTGTTTCAGCTTCCGCAGTTTATGCATTTTGGTGTAGAGTTTGAAATCTCTTCCTGTGTGGCCATTGGTATTCTGTTTGCCATCAATTCTGTACAGGCTATTGGAGATTATTCAGCTACCACTATCGGCTCCATGAACCGTACACCAAAAGACAGAGAGCTTCAGAACGGTATCGTGGCTTATGGTCTCAGCAATGTGGTCAGCGCTATGTTCGGCTGTCTTCCAACCGCTACATACAGCCAGAACGTAGGTATTGTGACCACTACAAAGGTTATTAACCGATGCGTACTGGGACTGGCTGCTGTGATTCTGGCAGTAGCAGGAATCGTACCGAAGTTTTCTGCATTGCTGACAACCATTCCTCAGTGTGTACTGGGAGGAGCAACGGTTTCTGTTTTTGCATCTATTGCAATGACAGGTATGAAGCTTGTTGCTTCTGCAGAGATGGATTATCGCAATTCTTCTATTGTAGGTCTGGCGGCAGCACTGGGAATGGGTGTGTCTCAGGCAACTGCAGCGCTTGCAACTTTCCCGGCATGGGTTACTACTATTTTTGGAAAATCCCCTGTAGTTCTTGCTACGATAATTGCGGTGCTTTTGAATATCATTCTGCCCAAAAGCCGTGATGAAAAAAAAGAGGAAGATATCAAAAAAAAACAGGTTGAGGAACAACTGAAGAAAGACCGGGAAGAATTTCAGTAAAAAAAATGGCGCAGACTTTCGTCTGCGCCATTTTTTTACACGGTTTATTTTCTGTAGACAAAAACAGGCAGTCCATCGTCGCCTGCAGGAACAGAGATATTTCCCTGTACCAGAGGTGTCACATATTTTATGAAATCTTCGGATACATCGGATCCGTTTTCGGTGATCCACTGAGTGGGAACTCCCTTTTCTTCATTGCAGATGAGATTGACATCTTCCAGACCACATTCCATCAGATAAGAACCGTCTTCGCTTTCTCGGCGGATAAAGGAAACCATTTTTCCGGTTTCTCCATTCAGAGCAGCCTGAACACCGAATCGTCCGGCAGCCACTGCCTCAGACTGGTCTGTTTTGGAAATCAGAGAAGCGCTGCAGCGCTGGCTGACGTTCAGCTCTACAGAGCGGGCTTTTACTCCAAGACGGCTTCTTACCAGATTCTCCAGATATTTTCCACAGCCGGCAAGCATTTTGTGACCAAAGTTGTCAGTTCCTACAGAACTGTCATATTCGCAGATAAAGGTTCCCTCTGCATCATGAATTCCTTCGGATACACAGACAACGACATTGCAGTTTTTCTCAAAGGCTTTTTCTACGTCAGAGAGGAACTGTTCTGTGTCAAAGCTGCTTTCCGGAAGATAGATGAAGAGAGGATTGTCTCCTTTATATTTGCGGGCAAGAGCGCCGGCTGCAGTAAGCCAGCCTGCATGGCGTCCCATGATCTCAATGATGGTCACAGATTTTTTTTCATAAACACTGGCATCCAGAGTGATCTCGCGAACGGTAGATGCCACATATTTGGCGGCGCTTCCGTAACCGGGGGTATGATCCGTATGCACCAGGTCATTGTCAATGGTCTTAGGTTCTCCGATCACACGGATGGAACTTCCGATCCGGGCTGCGTAGCGGGAAAGCTTGCTTACAGTATCCATGGAATCATTGCCGCCGATATAGAAGAACCAGCCGATATTCAGTTCTTCAAATTTACGGAAAAGAAGAGGATAGATCGGATCTTCCAGAGATTCCGGAAGCTTGTAGCGGCAGGAGCCAAGATATGCGCCCGGTGTATGCTTCAGGTACTCCAGCCTTTCTCCCGGAAGAGCTTCCCGGAAATTCAGGATCCGGTTATCCAGAAAACCTTCGATACCGTTTACCATTCCATAAACTTCACCGATCTCCTGATCATGTGCGATTCCCTCTGCCACAACTCCATAAAGGCTGCTGTTGATCACTGCTGTAGGTCCGCCGGACTGTCCGACGATCAGATTTTTCTTTGCCATTTTGTACCTCCGATTGGGATATTGATAGGATAAATTTCTGATTACCAGTATACCATAAGGAAAGGGGAATGACAAACGTTACTGTTTCCCACATTGTTTTTTCATATCTTCTATATTATAATGAAGACACGGAAAAATTCCTTTGGGAATAAGAATAGAACAGGAGCAGATTATGAGAGCATACGAACGTTTATTAAATTATGTAAAGATTCATACGACCAGTGATGAAAACAGCAATACAACACCTACCACGGCCCGTCAGTTTGATCTGGCAGAGCTTTTGGTAAAGGAAATGAAGGAACTGGGAGTCAAAAATGCCAGGGTAGATGAAAACTGTTATGTGTATGGTGAGATTCCTGCCACCCCGGGATACGAGGACAGACCGGCAATCGGGCTGATTGCGCATCTGGACACCGCGCCGGATTTCTGCGGGGAAAATGTGAATCCGCAGATCCATGAAAATTACAATGGAGAAGATCTTCCTTTGGGAGACAGCGGAAAGATTCTTTCTGTCAAAAAGTTCCCACATCTGAAAGATCTGAAGGGAAGAACACTGATCACTACAGATGGAACCACTCTTTTGGGTGCGGATGACAAAGCCGGTGTTGCGGAAATTATGACGGTTGCGGAAGAACTTCTTAAAGGAACCATGGCTCATGGAAAAGTGTGCCTTGCCTTTACACCGGATGAGGAAGTGGGAAGCGGAGCCGGCAAGCTGGATATTCCGGGACTGAGTGCTCAGTATGCCTATACAGCAGACGGCGGACGTGAAAATGAGATCGTATACGAAAACTTTAATGCCAGTGAGGCTATCCTTGAGATCCGGGGCTTTAACATCCATCCGGGAGAAGCAAAAAATACCATGGTCAATGCGGCTCTGGTGGCAATGGAGATCAACAGCATGCTGCCGTCTCTGGAAACTCCGGCTCATACAGAATTATATGAGGGCTTTTTCCATCTTTGCGAGATGCAGGGAACGGTAGAACAGGCAAGACTTGTGTACATCATCCGGGATCACAGTGCAGCCTGCTTTGAGGCAAGAGAGAAAACCCTGGAACACATTACAAAGCTTATGAATGAGAAATACGGAGAGGGGACAGTCAGCCTGGAGATCACAGAGCAGTACCGGAATATGATCGAAAAAATAGAACCGTGCATGCATCTGGTAGATCATGCCAAGGACGCGATCCGTGAACTGGGAATGGAGCCGGATACCGATCCGATCCGTGGCGGTACAGACGGATCCCAGCTCAGCTTCCGGGGTCTGCCCTGTCCGAATCTGGGAACAGGCGGTTATGCTTTCCATGGTCCTTATGAGCACATTACCGCAGAGGGAATGGATATGGCTGTTCAGGTCATGCTGGGGATTTTGAAGCGCTATGCAAAATAAAATAAAAAATTTTAAATAATATGCGATAAAAAACACTTCTTTTGCATTGTACATGTAAAGGAGGTGTTTTTTTATGATAAAGAAAAACAAAATAACAGCGGCAATGATCCTTCTGGGGCTGACGGGAGGTATTTTGACCGGAGCTGGAGGCTGCATCGTGAAGGGAGCAGCAGAGACAGAGCCTTTGAAGGTGACTCTTTTGAAGGTAGGAAAGGCAGATGCCATTGCCATACAGACAGAAAAAAATACCATGGTGATCGATACCGGGGAAGAGGAGGACGGAGAGGAACTGGTATTTTATCTGAAAAATCAGGGAATCACGCAGGTGGATACGCTTCTGATCACACATTTTGACCAGGATCATGTAGGCGGGGCAGATACACTGATCGAATCCATGGATGTAGAAAGAGTACTGGTTCCGGATTATGAAGGAACGTCCACAGAATATCAGGATTTTATGATCACACTGGAAGAAAAGGGAATGACGGCAGAACGTCTGAAAAAAGCAGAAGAGTTTGAACTGGGCAGTGCGAAAGTTCTTGTAGAGCCGCCTGTTTCCTGCGAGATCAAAAACGGAGAAGCGGAAGTAGATAATAATTTTTCGATCATTACGACAGTGACTCATGGAAAAAACAGGCTTCTGTTTACCGGAGATGCAGAAAAACAGAGGATCAGACAGTGGATGAAAGAGGGGAACGTATCTCCCTGTGATTTTTTGAAGGTTCCTCATCACGGTGTTTATAATACGGCACTGCAGGAACTGTTTGAAACGGTGGCGCCGGAGTATGCAGTAATTTGCTCCTCAAATAAAAATCCCGCAGATCCCCAGACGATTGAATTATTAAAAAAATATAACACGCATGTGTTTCAGACAAAGGATGGAAATATCACCGTGATCAGTGATGGAACATCTCTGGAAATGAAACAGGATCTGGAACACTAGGAAGGAGAACGTATGGCACAGTCAGTTTTTAACCGTTATGAAAAAAATTATCTGATGCCGGAGCCGGTATATCTGGAGCTGAGAAAACGGCTGACACCTTATATGCAGGAAGACGAATATGGGCTTCACACGATATGCAATATTTATTATGACACCAGGGATTCTTATCTGATACGCCGGTCCATTGAACATCCGGTTTACAAGGAAAAACTCAGGCTGAGAAGCTATGGGATTCCTGCACTGGATTCCAAAGTATTCCTGGAGATCAAGAAAAAATACCGGAAGGTAGTCAATAAACGGAGAATTCAGCTTACTTTGAAGGAAGCTTATGATTACATAGAGCGGGGAATACGTCCGGAGCAGGACAGCCAGATCCTTCACGAGATCGATTTTTTTCTGCAGCGCTATCCGCTGGTAAAAGGCTTGTACCTGGCATACGACCGGATCGCACTGTTCGGAAAACAGGATGCGTCTTTTCGAGTGACATTTGATCAGAATATACGAAGCCGTCATGTGGCAATGGGGCTGGAAAACGGAGATGCCGGAGAAAAGCTCCTGCCGGAAGGCTATTATCTGATGGAAAGTAAGATTATGGGTGCGGCTCCTCTCTGGTTTACAGAGATTTTATCGGATCTGTCCATTTACCCGGTTTCTTTTTCAAAATATGGAAACATTTACAAAAAAGAGCACAATTCTTTTGATGTGGAACAGTTAATGGTTCACAGAATGGAAAACTGGAATGGAAGCTGGAGGGATTATTATGAAAAATGTAACAGAGTCTTATCTGAAGGAGCACCTGAAAAGTGCAGTAGAGCAGCTTTTACCGGATAAGGCAGAGGAAATATGGGCTCAGCCGGTGAAAAAGGCTTCTGGTGACGAATGGTTTCTGGATGGTCTGGACAGACATCTTCACACTGCCGCAAAGGTCATAAAGATCGTGTCTGCAGCAGCTGCCTGTCTGGTGGTTGGGATGTTTTCTTATTATATGATCGTGCTTCATTCGCAGGCAACGGTGTATCTGGATGTAAACCCCAGTATCCAGTTTGAACTGAACAGCAGAGAAGCGGTGATCTCTGCGGAAGCAGCCAATCAGGATGGAGAAACCATCCTCGAAGATATGGATCTGAAGCATACAGATCTGGATGTTGCAGTAAATGCAATTCTCGGCTCTATGGTCAAGCATGGATATCTGAGCCAGGCAGAAGATATGGTACTGCTTTCTGTGGACAGCAGTGATCGGAGCAAAAGTGAAAAACTTCGTACAGAGATCTCTGAAGAAATCAGCAGCTGTCTGGATTCCATGGTGGGATCAGCTTCTGTTTTTGATCAGGATGTGTATGTGGATGACGAGTTAAAAGCTATGGCAGAACAGTATGAGATCACACCAGGTAAGGCGGAGCTGATACGGAAACTGACCTCAGAAAATCCAAAGCTGAACTATGCAGAACTGGCAGTCCTGCCGATCAAAGATCTGGTGGCAAGGCTGAACCAGGAAGGGATAGATTTAAGAGAATATGCCAACTATACCGGAAACGGGTATAATCTGGAACCGGAAGAGGAAGACGATGATTCCGAAGATGACAGGAGTCAGGGAAGGATTCCTGCGAATGGTTCTTCAGAGAGAAATGAAACCTCGGTATCTCCGGTAAGGAGACCGGAAGCAGAAGAACCGGAATACGAAGCTCCAGAGCCGGAAGAACCGGAGTATGAGGCACCGGAACCGGAATATGAAGCCCCGGAGCCGGAGTATGAGGCGCCGGAACCGGAATATGAAGCTCCGGAAGCAGAGGACGATGAGGAGGAGGATGACTGAGAAACATCTTTTTTGCAGCTGTTTTTTATAAAAAATGCCAGTTTACAATCCAAAAAATCTAAAATATAATGGGAAGGATGAGAACGATTCCACAATGGATAGATTTTTGGAGGATACTAGAAGATGCGTAAAAAAATTATTTTTCTTGACATAGACGGAACACTGACAGAGCCGGGGAGCAATGTGCCCCCGGCTTCTGCTCTGGAAGCAGTAAAAAAGGCACAGGAAGCAGGAAATCTGGTATTTTTGTGCAGTGGAAGAAACTATGGGATGCTTACCTCTCTTCTGAAGTATGGATTTGACGGTGCGGTAGCCAGTGCAGGCGGTTATATCGTATGTGGAGATCAGGTGATCTATGACTGTCCTATGACAGACATCCAGAAAGAAAAAGTCATGGAAACTCTGAAAGAAAATGGAGTGTACCGTACGGCAGAATGTGTAGAAGGAGCTTATGCCGATGAAGGTCTTGAGGATTTTCTGAAAGATAGTTTTGGAAAAAATGGAAGCAGCGAACTGCTGCGCTGGAGAGAAATGATAAAAAAATCCTTTCATATTCAGCCTATGGAAGAATATGCAGGGCAGCCGGTATACAAATTCGTAGTAATGAGTCCTTCTATGGAAAATCTGAACCAGTCCAAAACAGTTTTGGATAAGGAATTTCAGTTCTGTATTCAGGACGATTCCAAAGGATTTGTAAACTGTGAGATCATTAACCGGAAATTCAATAAGGGTACGGGCGTGCAGCGTGTCTGTGAACATTATCAGATTCCGATCAGCGATTCGGTAGGGTTTGGTGACAGTATGAACGATAAGGAGATGCTGGAGACAGTCGGTCTTAGCATCTGTATGGAAAACGGAAGCGAAGCAGTAAAAAAAATCGCAGATGAGATCTGTCCGCCAGTGACAGAGGACGGTCTCTGGAAATCCTTTCAGGAGCATCATCTGATGTAAAAAAGAATCCTTTTTTTTCTGATATTTCTCTGTTTTTTTTGTAAAATATAATAAAAACCGTGGTATAATAAGGTTACTTAACTGATTTAAAGTGCGACATAAAAAGACAGAAAAGGGGTGAAATTATGCTGAAAGAATGGACACCGGCGGAGATTCCGGAAAAAGAAGAACTGGAAATGCAGCTTGACCGGGACAGGGATAAGCTTTATGAACTTCAGATGAAGATCAAGGAATACAAGGTTCCGGTACTGGTGCTGTTTGAAGGATGGGCAGCGGCAGGAAAGGGAAGTACCATTGGAAAGGTGATTAAAAACATCGATCCCAGATTTTTTAAGGTGGCGACCATGTCTGCACCGTCGGAAGAGGAGCTGAGAAAACCGTTTCTTTACCGCTATATGAAACAGATTCCGGAAGAGGGGAAATTTACCTTTCTGGATTCCGGCTGGATGGAGCAGATTACAGGCGAAATCCTGAAAAAAGAGATCTCGGATTCAGAGTATGAGAAACGGATTGAGAGTATCCGTCGATTTGAGCGGCAGCTGACAGATAACGGATACCTGGTGCTGAAGTTTTTTATGCATATTGAAAAAGAAGAGCAGGATACCCGTCTGAAAAAACTGCTGGAAGAGGAAGATACCAGCTGGAGAGTGACAAAATTTGATCGCTGGCAGAATGAGCACTACGGCAAATGCCGGAAAGTTTTTGACCGTTATATGAAGGATACAAATCTTCCTTCTGCTCCCTGGTATATCATAGACGCCCGGAATCGGAAATGGGCGGAGCTTCAGATCATGGATATCCTGATCAGCAGCATTGAGGTTGCCATGCAGAACCGGAAACATTCTTCTCCTATTCTTCAGAATGTTTTTCCTCTGGTAAAAATGCCCAAACTGGCAGAGGTGGAGCTTCAGGATAAGGAGATCAGTGATGAGGAGTACAGAAGTGAGCTGAAGAGTCTTCAGAAACGTCTGGGAGAACTGCATAACCGCCTTTACCGGAAGAGGGTTCCGGTGATCATTACCTATGAAGGCTGGGATGCAGCAGGAAAGGGTGGAAATATTAAAAGGATCACAGGTGCATTAGATCCAAGAGGCTATGAGGTTCATCCCATCGCCAGTCCGGAGCCCCACGAAAAGTCCCGCCATTACCTTTGGAGATTCTGGACAAGGCTTCCAAAAGACGGGCATATTGCTGTTTTTGACCGCACCTGGTATGGCCGTGTCATGGTAGAGAGGCTGGAAGGCTTCTGTACAGAAAACGACTGGAAACGCGCCTATAATGAGATCAATGAGTTTGAAAAAGAACTTTCTGACTGGGGTGCTGTGATCATTAAATTCTGGGTACAGATCGACAAGGATACGCAGCTTGCCCGGTTTACAGAACGGCAGAACAATCCGGAAAAGCAGTGGAAGATTACAGATGAGGACTGGCGTAACCGGGAAAAATGGGATCTTTATGAGGACGCTGTGAACGAAATGCTGAAAAAGACAAGTACAACGTTTGCTCCCTGGCATATTCTGGAATCTGTAGACAAAAAATATGCCCGGATCAAAGCTCTGAAAATTGTAATAAAAGAATTGGAAAAGGCCCTGGATTAAGGGCCTTTTGTTTACGGCTCCATAAATTTTTTCAGTTCTTCCATAAAGGTGCTGACATCTTTAAATTCTCTGTAAACGGAGGCGAAGCGAACATAAGCAACCGCATCCAGAGACTGGAGATGCTCCATGACGATCTCTCCGATCTGACTGCTGGAAATCTCACGGTCTGCCCGGTCAAAAATCTCGCCTTCTATGGAATCCATAACTTCTTCGATTTTTTCTACAGGGATCGGGCGTTTATAGCAGGCGCGGAGAATCCCATCCTGAACCTTGCTGCGACTGTATGGTTCACGGTTTTGATCTTTTTTTATGACGCTTAAAGGAATGGTCTCTACTTTTTCGTAGGTGGTGAATCGTTTTCCACAGGATTCACACATCCGTCTCCTTCTGATGGAATTGGTATCTTCCACAGGACGTGAATCTACGACTCTGGTATTATCCTCTCCGCAAAACGGACATTTCATGGTATTTTCCCCTTTCTCCCATATTTATGTGCACATTATACTATAATTATACTTTTTATGTCAACAAATGGAAAAGCATATTCAATGTTTTTTTTACATATAATTATGAAAAAACAGGTGTGATCATGCGGTTATGTGAACTGAAACAAAAGGAGATCATCAATACCTGTACCTGTCGCTGCCTGGGTTCTCCTATGGATGTAGAATTTGACTGTGCTACAGGAAGGATTACGGCGCTGATTGTTCCCGGACCAGGCAGATTCTGCAGTTTTTTTGGCAGAGAAAGTGAATATGTGATTCCCTGGAACTGTATCTGCCAGATCGGAGATGATATTATTCTGGTTGAGATAAAAGAAGAAAAATGTCTTCGCAAAGACCGGCAGGGCTGAACTGTCAAGGGCTTATATTTTTTATATTTTTCTGAAAAAAGTATATTTATCCTTCTCTTTGAGAAAGCTTTTTAGTGAGCAAAAGAGAGAAGGAGGATGTTTCGATGGCGCTTAATAAGGTTGAGATCTGCGGAGTTAATACTTCGGAGCTTCCGGTTTTAAAGTCGGAGGAAAAGGAAGAATTGTTTCTGAGGATCAAGGAAGGGGATAAAGAGGCAAGAGAACGTTACATCAAAGGAAATCTAAGGCTTGTATTAAGTGTTATCAGGCGCTTTCAGAACAGTAATGAAAATGCGGACGATCTGTTCCAGATCGGCTGCATAGGACTGATGAAGGCAATCGATAATTTTGATACTACGCTCCAGGTGAAATTTTCCACTTATGCAGTGCCAATGATCATCGGTGAGATCCGCAGATATCTTCGGGATAATAACAGCATCCGTGTCAGCCGGTCTCTGAAAGATATTGCATACAAGGCCATTTATGCCAGAGAAAATTATACAAAAGAGCATTTAAGGGAGCCGACCATTGCAGAAATCGCAGAGGAAACGGGTATCGATAAAGAGATGATCGTCTATGCCATGGATGCCATACAGAATCCGGTCAGCCTTTTTGAACCGGTATACACAGAAGGAGGAGATACACTTTATGTGATGGATCAGATCAGTGATAAAAAGAACCGGGAGGAAAGATGGATAGAAAATCTATCTCTTCGAGAGGCCATGCAGAGGCTTTCCAGCAGGGAACGTCACATTATAGAAATGCGTTTTTATGAGGGAAAAACCCAGATGGAGGTGGCGGAGGAGGTAGGAATCTCCCAGGCGCAGGTCAGCCGTCTGGAGAAAACAGCTTTGAAAAGTATGAAAAATTTTCTGAGTTCATAATCTGCAAAAAAAGATGACGCTGTGAAAGTGGGATATACTTTCACAGCGTCGTTTTTCAGAATTTATTTTCTGTCAGGAGGATCAGACGATTCCCTGTGCTTTCATGGCTTCCACTACTTTTTCAAAACCGGCAATGTTAGCGCCTACTACAAAGTTGTCCTTCATGTCGTAGCGCTGTGCTGCATCATCGATTTTTTTGTAGATATCTTTCATGATGCCATGAAGCTTTTCGTCTACTTCTTCTGCAGACCAGGAAAGTCTCATGGAGTTCTGGCTCATCTCAAGAGCAGAGGTAGCAACACCGCCTGCATTGGCAGCTTTGCCCGGCAGGAAGAGAACACCGTTTTCCATTGCGTATTCGGTTGCTTCCATAGTGGTCGGCATGTTAGCGCCCTCTACAATATATTTGCAGCCGTTAGAAATCAGGGTTTTTACAGCGTCAAGACCAAGCTCGTTCTGTGTTGCACATGGAAGATAGATATCACATTTGATATTCCAGATGCCAACGCCTTCTGTAAAAGTAGCACCCGCTACACGATCTGCATATTCTTTGATACGTCCGCGTTTTACTTCTTTGATGTCTTTAACGATATCCAGTTTGATGCCTTCCGGATCATAGATATATCCGTTGGAATCGCACATTGCAACAACCTTTGCACCAAGCTGTGTGGCTTTTTCTACCGCATAGATCGCTACGTTTCCGGAACCGGTAACGATTACAGTCTTGCCTGCAAGCTGATCATTGTGGGCATTCAGAAGCTCGTTCAGGATATATACAACTCCATAGCCGGTTGCCTGTGTACGGACAAGAGAACCACCATAGGTAAGACCTTTTCCGGTCAGGACACCTTCATAGAGATCACGGACACGTTTGTACTGTCCGAACAGGTAGCCGATTTCACGTGCACCAACACCGATATCGCCGGCCGGTACATCGGTATCTGCTCCGATATATTTACAAAGTTCCGTCATAAAGCTCTGGCAGAAAGCCATAACTTCTCTGTCAGATTTACCTTTGGGATCAAAGTTGGAACCACCCTTGCCGCCGCCGATGGGAAGTCCGGTCAGAGAGTTTTTGAAAATCTGCTCAAATCCCAGGAATTTCAGGATGCTCTGGTTAACAGAAGGATGGAAACGGAGTCCGCCCTTGTACGGTCCGATGGCACTGTTGAACTGCACACGATATCCTTTGTTTACCTGTACTTTGCCGTTGTCATCTACCCACGGAACACGGAAGGAGATGATTCTTTCCGGCTCAACAAGACGTTCCAGGATGGAAAGTCTGCGGTATTCTTCTTCATTTTTGTCAATGACTACTTTCAGGGAATCAAGCACTTCTTTTACTGCCTGATGAAATTCCGGCTCGCCTGGATTCTGTGCTACGACTCTCTCGTATACTTCTTCTGTGTAGGACATAATAATTTCCTCCTCATCCATTTTTATCCTATTTCTTTCGTCTGAGATGCCTCAGCGCTGCAACTATTATACACTAAAGTGGTAGCGTATACAAGACAGTGACAAAAAAAAGTTCTGATGAAAAAATAAAAATTTAAGGGGGAAAACAGCTGTTTATTGTGAAAATTTTCTGTAAATCAAACGGGATTGAATAGAAACAATGGAATTATGTAGACCAAAATAAAAAAAAATGCTATACTGTAACTAATGTTGGAACAGAAACTATGTGAAAACAGCTAAGAGAAAGGGATGAGGAGGGACCTTGATCGGATAGAAGTGCAATGTGAAAGGAGATATTATGTATGACAGGATTTAACATGAAGGTAACACCGGAGATTGAGAATCTGACAGAACTGTGCAAAGAGAATACCAGCATTGATCTGTCTCTCTATGGGAAATATGACGTAAAGCGTGGTCTTCGTGATATCAATGGTAAGGGCGTGCTTGCGGGTCTGACTCAGGTGTCTAACGTTCAGGCAGTGAAGGTAGTGGATGGAAAAGAAGTTCCCTGTGCAGGAAGTCTGTACTACAGAGGGTATAATATCAAGGATCTGACAGCCGGTTTTGTAAAGGATAACCGTTTTGGTTTTGAGGAGACTACATATCTTCTTCTGTTTGGCAGACTGCCGGATCAGAAACAGCTGGAAGACTTCAGACAGCTTCTTGCCAATCAGCGTTCACTTCCACGGAATTTTGTGCGCGATGTTGTGATGAAAGCGCCGGGAAGAGATATTATGAACGCGCTTTCCAGAAGTGTGCTGACACTTTATTCTTACGACAATAACCCGGATGATATTTCTCTTCCGAATGTTCTTCGTCAATGTTTAAATCTTATCAGTGTATTTCCGCTTTTATCCGTATACGGATATCAGGCATATAACCATTATATCAGAGGAAAAAGCCTTTATATCCATAATCCGAAAAAAGAGCTTTCCACAGCAGAAAACATCCTCCGGATCCTGAGACCGGATAAGAAGTATACAGATCTGGAAGCAAAAATCCTGGATCTTGCCCTGATCCTCCATATGGAGCATGGTGGTGGTAATAACTCCACATTTACGACCCATGTAGTATCTTCTTCCGGAACAGATACGTATTCAGCTATTGCAGCGGCTCTTGGTTCTCTGAAAGGACCGAAGCACGGCGGTGCGAATATTAAGGTAATCCGGATGTTTGAGGATATGAAAAAAGAAGTCCATGACTGGGAGGACGAAGATGAGGTACGTAAGTATCTGAAACGTCTTCTTCATAAGGAAGCCTTTGACAGAAGAGGACTGATCTATGGTATGGGACATGCGATCTATTCTGTATCAGACCCGAGAGCAGAGGTTCTGAAAGGCTTTGTGGAAAGTCTTGCAAAGGAAAAAGGGCGCATGAAGGATTACAATCTGTACTCCATGGTAGAAAAAATGGCTCCGGAAGTCATTGCAGAAGAAAGAAGAATCTACAAAGGTGTCAGCGCCAATGTGGACTTCTATAGTGGATTTGTGTACAGTATGCTGGATCTTCCTCTGGAACTTTATACACCGATGTTTGCAGTTGCACGTATTGTCGGATGGAGCGCTCACCGTATGGAAGAGCTGATCAATACAGACAAGATCATCCGTCCCGCATACAAAAATGTGCTGGCACCGGCAGAGTATGTTCCCCTTGATCAGCGCTGAAAATATTAGTTGCAGGAGAGAAAAATGTTTCGATGTTTTTTTCCGGATGAGTATCTGGAATCTGCGTATGCAGTAGATTACGAAAAGTTATATCAGGAAGGCTACAGAGGTCTTCTGTTCGATATCGATAATACGCTGGTGCCTCACGGGGCACCGGCGGATGAACGGGCAGCTGCGCTTTTTGAACGCCTTCGCAGGATTGGATTTAAGAGCTGCTTTTTATCAAATAACCAGATCCAGAGAGTTGCTTCCTTTAATGAAAAGATCGGGGAGCAATTTATAGAAAATGCACATAAGCCGGCAGTGGGAAATTACAAAAAAGCCATGGAACTGCTGGGTACTGACTGTTCTAACACAGTTTTTATCGGAGATCAGCTTTTTACAGATATTTATGGGGCCAAAAGAACCGGCATCCGTAATATCCTTGTGAAGCCGATTCATCCGAAAGAAGAGATTCAGATCGTTTTGAAACGATATCTGGAGAGAATCGTACTTTATTTTTACAGGAAAGAGGAGGGAACTTTATGAACCATGTGGTGATCATCGGGTTTATGGGTTCAGGTAAGACGAGAGTAGGCAAACAGCTTTCCAGAGATTTGGGACTGCCTTTTGTGGATCTTGAAAAATTAATTGTAAAAAAAATGAATCTGTCTGTCAGAGAGATATTTGAAAAATTCGGAGAGCCTTTTTTCCGTGCTCTGGAAACAATGGCACTGAAAGAACTGATCAATGATAAAGAAAAAAAGGTGCTCTCTTTGGGATCCGGACTGCCTCTTCAGGAACAGAACCAGAAATACCTGAAGGAACTTGGTACAGTAGTATATCTGAAAGGCTCTCTGGAAACTCTGAAAAAGAGACTGGAGGGTTCCAGAAAAGATCCGCTGCTGGATGGAGATGACAGAGATGAAAAGATCAAGAAGCTTCTGAAGCAGAGAGACCCGGTATATCAGAAGTTTGCAGATATCCAGGTGATAACCGGAGAGAAGCCATTTGAGGAACTTGTAAAAGAAATTGAGGAAAAATTGGCAGCTTACGAAAAAAACAGTTGAAAAAACTGTTATGGTATTATAGAATGTTGAGTAGTGAAGATTACTAGAAGGAGGATTTAACTATGATTTCAGCAGGTGATTTCAAAAACGGTATCACACTTGAAATTGAGGGAAATGTATGTCAGATTGTTGAATTTCAGCATGTAAAACCTGGAAAGGGCGCTGCATTTGTCAGAACAAAATATAAAAACGTTATTACAGGAGCTGTACTGGAGAAATCTTTCCGCCCGACAGAGAAGTTCCCGCAGGCACGTATTGAGCGTGTGGATATGAGCTATCTGTACAATGATGGAGAGCTTTACAACTTCATGAACGTAGAAACCTACGATCAGATCGCTCTTACCGCAGATCAGGTTGGAGATTCCCTGAAATTCGTTAAGGAAAACGAGATCGTTAAGATCTGTTCCCATAACGGAAACGTATTTGCAATTGAGCCGCCTCTCTTTGTAGAGCTGGAGGTTACAGAAACAGAACCGGGATTTGCAGGAAATACAGCACAGGGTGCTACAAAACCGGCAATCGTTGAAACTGGTGCACAGGTTCAGGTTCCGCTGTTTGTAAACCAGGGAGACAAATTAAAAATCGATACAAGAACAGGTGAATATCTGTCCAGAGTCTGATTTTATTCAGAGTTTTATACCGTCGGTATCTGCCGGCGGTATTCTTTGTATAGTGGCAGAAAAATGAAAAGAGAAGGGGAATTTATATGGAATACAGAAAATTAGGCAAAACAGGACTTACCATTTCCCGGATGGGATTTGGCGGGATCCCGATTCAGAGGATCGACGCAGAAGGAACCAGAAAGCTCCTGCATGAAATGGCAGAAAGAGGCATCAACTATATTGACACAGCCAGAGGATACACAGTCAGTGAAGAATATCTCGGCTATGCAATGGAAGGAATCCGTGACAGATTTGTGGTAGCCACGAAATCCATGGCAAGGACAAAAGCGGCTATGGCAGGAGATATTGAGACCAGTCTTTGCAATCTCCGGACAGATTACATTGATCTTTACCAGGTACATAACCCCAGCATGGAACAGTTGGAACAGGTAACTGGAAAGGATGGCGCTCTGGAGGCTCTTATGGAGGCAAGAGAAGCTGGAAAAATCGGTCATATAGGGCTGACCTGCCATTCGGTTCATGTGTTTGAAAAAGCTCTGGAACTGGACTGGGTGGAAACGATTATGTTTCCTTATAACATTGTTGAAAATCAGGGTGAGGAACTGATTCGAAAATGTACAGAGAAAAATATCGGATTTATTGATATGAAGCCTCTTGCAGGAGGAGCCATTGAGGATGCCTCTCTTGCACTTCGTTATATCTGCGCAAATAAGGATGTTACGGTCGTAATTCCGGGAATGGCAGAACCGGAGGAACTGGATCAGAACATCAGAGCCTGCGAGGATGAGACACCTCTTACAGCCGAAGAACAGCAGAAGATTGAAGAGGTGAAAAAACAGCTGGGAACTGATTTCTGCCGTCGCTGCAACTACTGCGCGCCATGTACAGTCGGCATCAATATCCCAAGTGTGTTTTTGTTTGCCGGATATCTTCAGAGATACAATCTGGCTGACTGGGCAAAAGACCGCTACAGTTCCCTTGCGGTTAAGGCATCTGCCTGCATTGGCTGCGGAGAATGTGAAAAAAGATGTCCTTATCACCTTCCAATCCGTGAAAAACTGAAAAAATGTGCTGAGGATATGGGCGAATAAAAAAATTTAAATAAGAAAAAAGCTGACAACAGAGATCTTTGATTACAAAATTCTGTCGTCAGCCTTTTTTTATTTTGTTTTCTTTTTCGGTGCAAGGAACATATAGAACAGTGCACTGATCAGAAGTATGTATGGATAGTAGAGATTCGGCATGATGTCAAAAGCAGAAACCTCAAATCCAAGTTCGGCAGCAGTGGAAATGGCAATCAGCATCTGGGCACCGTAAGGAATCACACCCTGGAATACACAGGAAAAAGTGTCCAGAATAGAAGCTGTTGTCTGAGGTGTTACATCATATTCCTCTGCCATTTCTTTTGCGATCGGGTTTGCCATAACAATTGCAACGGTATTGTTTGCAGTGGCAATGTCCATAGCGCCAACCAGAAGTCCCATTCCAAGCTTGCCGCCTTTTTGGGTCTTGAAAATACGGCGGATAAAGTTCAGAAGAGCTGTAAATCCGTCATATTTCTGGATCAGAGCACAGATTGCAGAAACAAGGATTGCAACCATGGTCGTTTCGTACATGCCGGCAGCACCGGCTCCCATATTTGCCAGAAGCTCTGTTGCAGGGGTGGCGCCTGTTGCAAGCACGATTATGGAACCGGAAAGGATTCCGATCAGCAGGACTACAAATACGTTGATTCCGATAATTCCGCCGATCAGTACAAGAAGATACGGAATAATACGGATCAGGTTATAGTCTTTGATGATGGCAGCACTGTCTGCTCCGCCGGAAGTGCGGACAAAAATGATCGCCAGTGTGACCAGAGCAGCCGGAAGGGCAATCTTAAAGTTGGCACGGAATTTGTCTTTCATTGCACAGCCCTGTCCGTTACATGCAGCAATTGTGGTATCAGAGATAAAGGAAAGATTATCTCCAAACATAGCGCCGCCCATGACTGCACCGATACAAAGAGGTGCGGAAAAGCCGGAGCCGGTAGATACTGCAAGGGCAATAGGTGTGATCAGGGTAATGGTTCCTACGGAAGTACCCATGGCAAGAGATACAAAACAGCTTACCACAAAAAGTACGATCACTGCAAAACGTGCCGGAATGATAGACAGCAGGAAGTAAGCAACACTTTCTGCACTTTCTCTTCCAACAACACCTACAAAAATACCGGCAACCATAAAGATGAGGATCATAGTCACGATATTTTTGTCACCGACACCCTGAGCCATGACGGCCAGTTTTTCGTCAAAACTCAGTTTGGGATTCTGGATGCATGCAACCAGAAGAGCGGTCAGAAATGAAACTACAATGGGGATATTATAAAATCCCATAGGAATCTTCAAAACATATTCGAAGAGGATTCCAAGTCCCAGATACATGACCAGAAACACTGCGATTGGAAGGAGCGCCTTCCAGTTTCCTTTTTTCATATTTAATTTCCTCCATAAAGTAACAATACACCTATTGTATCATGGAAACAGTCAGGAAACCATAAAAAAATGCAAGGAATTCAAAACATTATCCATTAAAAAACTATTTTTTATGTGTGATAATGATTGGTCAGACCGATTTGGACATATTTACAAATTTTAATGAAGAGAAATCGTTGGATATCAGGCAGTTTTTCTCTTGTATAAAAAAATTGTTCTGTGATATAATGAAAAACGTTATTGCACAGTACAGTATTAAAATCATGCTGTATTTCAATGGATCAAATGATGTCTGGAGGAAAAAGATGAAGTATATGAGACAATTCGGAATCATTCTGGGAGTTACCTGCGCAGGAGAACTGATGAAATATTTCCTTCCGCTGCCGATTCCGGGAAGTATTTACGGACTTTTGCTGATGTTTGTTTTGCTTCTTGCCAGAGTGATCAAGGTAGAGCATGTAAAAGAGGTAGGAGAATTTCTGATCGAGATCATGCCTCTGATGTTTATTCCTGCCGGTGTGGGACTGATGGCCTCCTGGGGAGAACTTCAGGAATTTCTTGTTCCACTTCTTGTGATCACAGTTACGACAACCTTTATCGTGATGTTTGTGACCGGAAAGGTGACCGATTTTATGATGGATCGTAAGGGGAAAAAAGAGGAGGAAGAGAACTAAAATGGAAAATATAGTACTAAATTCAGCGACGCTGGGATTTGTAATCAGTCTTCTGGCTTATGAAATCGGGCTTGCTGCTCAGAGAAAATGGAAAAAGGCAATTTTGAATCCACTTTTAATTTCTATCTTGCTGGTGATAGGTGTTCTGGTATTCTTTCATGTGGATTATGACAGTTATAATGCAAGCGCGCAGTATTTAAGCTATCTTTTAACTCCGGCAACCGTCTGTCTGGCGATTCCGCTGTATATACAGCTGGAAGTTCTCAAAAAGAATGTAGTTGCCATTATGACAGGAATCCTGTCCGGTGTATTGGCAAGTCTGGGAAGTATTTTTGCCATGGCCATGGCTTTCGGACTCAGTCATAGAGAATATGTGACACTTCTCCCAAAATCCATTACAACAGCGATCGGTATGGGAGTATCTGAGGAACTGGGAGGATATGTGACCATTTCGGTGGCAACCATTATCATTACCGGTGTGCTTGGAAATATTGCGGCAGAATCGGTATGTAAATTTTTCCGGATCCGCCATGCGGTATCCAGGGGACTGGCTATTGGAACTGCCGCCCATGCGGTGGGAACCGCCAAAGCAATGGAAATGGGCGAGGTAGAAGGCGCTATGAGCAGCCTGGCGATTGTGGTATGCGGCCTTTGTACAGTAGTTGGTGCGTCTGTTTTTGCAAATTTTATGTAATGAAAGATGTTTGTTTTTATGTTAAAAACCCGGTAAACACAGGTGAACCTGTACTTACTGGGTTTTTTAATGGACCTGGCGGGAATTGAACCCGCGTCCGAAAGCCTATCCCTTGCGGCATCTCCCATCACAGTCGCTGATTTAACATTCCCTTGGCGGCACGCCCACCGACAGGCTTACCGCTTTAGTAGCTTCATGATACATCTACCGGGGCAAAGCTTACCCGGCAAGGTTTCTCACATAGTCGACGCCAGATTCCTGATGTGTGAGTGCATCAGGGCTGACGAGCAGCAATTAGGCTGCTAACGCGTACTGTTCGTTTGCGTTTATATTTAGGTTCCCGGTTGATACGCAGTCCAGGAGTCTGCGGATGGCTTCCTCAACTTCAAAGCCCCCGTCGAAACCAGTACAAGCCCTTACATGATAAGATAATGACTGGTATACAGACGAACATAAGCTTTTCTGTCTTTATATATTAGAAGAAATATCAGCATCTGTCAAGGGGAAGATGCTTTCATTTTAGGCTTTTACATCCCGGTGTTTCAGATTCCATATGGCTGCCAGGCAAAAGAATGCCGAAAAAACAGTTACAGACAGAAGAAATGGAAGGAAATCTTTTAAAATCGATTCATTTGTGCCATTGGAGTTCATTCCCAGAAGCATCAGGCTGTATGGCCAGAAAATGCCGATTCCCTCATTATTAAATAATACGCCAAGCACACTTCCGATCAGCCCGATTCCTACCGGAATGGAAAAACTTCGTATTCTCATGGATAGAAATAACTGAAGGCAGCAGATGGGTATGGCACCCAGAGTCCCTCTTAAAATCCAGATTATAATTTCCGGAGGGAAAATTCCCGGAAGACCGGCAAGCTTACCACTGATCAGATAAAGAATTCCGGTCCAAAGCTGGGTCAGAAGGGTAATAAGCAGGATCCAGACCAGTTTTCCGAAAAACAGGTCAGAGACCGGAACCGGGGCGGTCATGATCCTGTTCCAGTTGTTGTGTCTGTGCTCCAGCCTCCAGATATAAGAGCAGTACAGACCGATCAGAGGGGCAAAGAAAAAACTGGCATAAAACAGTGTATGCTGTGTCCACAGAGAATACCACTGAGATTTCAGTATTCCAAGATTCTGCATATAGTTGAAGGTTCCCATAACAGCAGGGATTACCGGAATAAAAAGACAGGCAGGAAGGATAAGAGAGTGGCGCAGCTTCTGTTTTTCTGCACGAATACATTGGATCAGCATGATCTATACCTCCTTTTTGCTGAAAACAGTCCGGCACAGCAGGAATATTAAAACTCCAAAGGCCAGAAACAGGATAAATTTATGAGTGGGGAAGGGAATTTCATAATAATGGATAATCCTTGTGTCTTTATTCCAGTCCATTCCCACGGTAGAAAAAGCGGCATAGTATCCCCAGAGGACAAATCTTGCCACAGGGACAGGGAAAAACATGGAAAAAAGTCCAAGAAAACTTCCGGCAATTCCGACTCCCAGAGGAAAAAGCTGGTTTTCTGAAAGAAGAGACAGGGTCTGTTGAATCACAAGTATCACTGCACTGACGATAAGGACAGTGAGGAGATAAAGGAAATAATCTTCTGACCGGAAACCGCCAAATTTTTTTAGGCTGCCGAAAAACAGGATCAGCAGTCCCTGCCCGATGGTGAAAAATACCAGATATCGGAAGCTGTTCAGGTATTTGCAGTCGAAAAAACTGCCAGGCTTCTGTATGGTATAGAGAAGCTTCAAAGTATCTCCTTTGACTTCCATATCACAGATCCGGCTGGCGATCACGGAGATCATCAGGGGAAGAAGGATCGCATTCATGACAGGAAGCTGATAAAACAGCATGGCATATCCGGTCGGGAATTCATCTGGCTTCATGGAACTGATCTGCCACATGGTCCACAGAAAGTAAAAGCCCAGAAAACCAAGGGGAACAAGAAGCGCTTTCGTGTGCCAGCGCTGCTGCATGCATGACCTTACTGTCTTCCATCAGTTTCAGGCTGAGACGTCCGTCTCTCCATTGAGCAGGAATACCGGAATTTTTCAGCACCAGGAGAGCTGTCTGATCATCTGAGGTGTGCAGGTAAAGACGCCCCCGGCTGTGTTCGTGCAGGACACTTAAGCTGTCCTGAAAAATCAGCTGTCCCTGATTGATGATTCCTACATGGGTGGCCATCTGATCCATTTCAGAAAGAAGATGGCTGGAAATCAGTACGGTGATTCCGAAAGCTGCAGGAAGAGAACAGATCAGCTCACGCATTTCCTGAATTCCGGCAGGATCCAGCCCGTTTGTAGGTTCGTCCAGCAGAAGAAGCTTGGGATTTCCAAGAAGGGCAGCGGCAAGTCCAAGCCGCTGCTTCATGCCAAGGGAATACTGGCTGACTTTTTTGTTCTGCTGTCCCTCCATACGGACAACATGAAGCACTCTCTGGATTTCCTTTTCCGGTACATTTTTTAAAGTACAGACAATCTGAAGATTCTCTTTTCCGCTTAAATGTCCATAATAGGCAGGCGCTTCGATCAGTGAGCCTGTTTCGGAAAGGATATTTAAGCGATTTCGGGAATCCAGATCTTTTCCCAGAATCTGAATGTGTCCTTCGGTAGGTCTGACCAAGCCAAGAAGCATTTTCAGTGTGGTGGATTTTCCGGCGCCGTTAGGACCGAGAAAGCCATAAATACTTCCTCCCGGTACACGGAGATCAAGCTGATCTACCACGGCTTTTGCTTTATATTTTTTTGTGAGAGAATCTGTAACAATCACAGGTCCCATATCAAATACCTCCTTGAGTTTTTTTCTGATCTGAAACAAGTATAAAAGATCAGGCTTAGGTGAGGCTTAACTGAACCTTATTTTTACCTTAACTTTTTCGGCAGCAGTTGGAATGAGATAAAAAATAAATTATAATAGGAAAAGAAATCGGAAACATAAAATCGGGAGGTTTTTATGGAATTATATGAACGTAAGATCCTGTTGGTGGATGATAATCGGGAATTGGTAGAAATGATCGCAGATATTCTGAAGCAGGGCGGTTATAAAAATATAGTAAAGGCAGGAAGCGTCCATGAAGCGCTGGAAGTGTTTCAGAGAGAAAAACCGGATATGGCAGTTCTGGATGTGATGCTTCCGGACGGGGACGGATTTCGTTTGTTCCAGAGAATGAGAGAGCAGTCGGATATTCCTATTTTATTTCTTTCTGCAAAAGACGAAGACAGGGATCGGCTTTTCGGGCTGGGACTGGGGGCGGACGACTATATTACCAAGCCGTTTCTTCCTCCGGAGCTGGTGCTGAGAGTGGGTGCCATTTTGAAAAGAAGCTATCGACAGGAAGAGCCGGATAAGAACGAGGAGAACTGTTTATGTCTGGGAAACCATGAGATTCTTTTTGATTACGGGATTGTCCGGTACAGGGGAGAAGAGACTCCTTTTACAGCCAAGGAGCTGATCCTTTTGAAAAAACTCAATGAGAACAGAGGCAGGATCGTCACCTTTGACGCGTTGTGCAATGCCGCCTGGGGAGATGGATATTACGGATATGAGAATACGCTTATGGTTCATATCCGGCATTTAAGAGAAAAAATTGAAGAGGATCCCTCCCATCCCCAGTGGCTTCTGACCGCCCGGGGACTGGGGTATCGGCTGGCAGCTGACCGGGGAGGGCGTGTATGAGAAGCCTCTTTCGGATCATCAGACGCTATTCTTTTACAGCAGGAGCCATCATCTGCGTGATCCTGCTCAGTAATATGATTGCTTTTTTTGCCCTGGGATATCAAAAAATGCAGGTGTCCAGGAGACAGGATTTCCGAAGAAGTACACTGGAAGCGATCAGCGATGCACTTTTTTGGGAAAATGGAGAATGGAAACTGGGAGACAAAGGGATTCAGGAACTGAATGATTCGGATCTTCAATGGTGTATGGGACTTGATAATAACGGACAGGTAGTCTGGGAGTGGAGACTGCCTGCTCATTTTGACCGTTCCTACAGTAATGCAGAGGTGGCAAAATTCAGCAGATGGTATCTCAATGATTATCCTGTAGCAGTGTGGGATACAGGAAAGCTTCTTCTTGTAGTGGGACTGGATCCGGATTTTTTTGCCAGATACAGCGAAATTTTTCCTTTGAATGATATCGCTGTGATTCCCCAGTACCTGAAAATAATCTTTCTGGTCAATGCTGTGGTGATTCTGTTTTTTGTCTTCCTTCTTGGATATCGTTTTTATCTGGCATTAAAGCCGCTGGGAACCGGTGTGGAAAAACTGTCCAGACAGGAGCCGGTACGGCTGAAAGAAAAAGGCATGACCCGTGATCTGGCACTTCAGATCAATCATACATCAGAAATCCTTCAGGAACAGAAACAGCGGCTGAATAAAAGGGATCAGGCCAGAACCGAATGGATTTCCGGAGTTTCTCACGATATCCGTACTCCTCTGGCTCTGATCGTAGGATATACAGACAGGCTGGCAAAGAGTTCAAATCTGACAGAAGAGGAAAAAAGAATCACGGATACCATATGCAGGCAAAGCCAGTTGATCAGTCAGCTGGTTTCGGATCTGAATCTTACTTCAAAGCTTGCCTATGATGCGCAGCCGCTGCATCTTGAAAAGTGTTCTCCGGCGCTGCTGTTAAGAGAATGTACGGCAGATCTTTACAATGAAGAACTGGAAAGCGAAAACGGGCAGACAGAGGTGGAACTGGATATTTCTCCGGAAATGGAAAAAGCAGTTGTTTTTGCAGATGGAAATCTGGTCAAACGTGCGCTCCGCAATCTGATCGGGAACAGTGTGCGCCATAATCCCCAGGGATGTCAGATCAGGATCCGTCTTTATGAAAAGGACGGAATGGCATGCTTTTGTATAACAGATTCCGGAACGGGAATTCCGCAGGTTGTAGTAGAAAACATGGATACACAGACAGAAAAGATCCATATTATGGGACTTCGGCTTGCACGACAGATTGCACGGGCTCATGGAGGAAATATGGAATTTCTCAGACGTGAAACAGGAACTTATGATGTGGGGATACGTTTTCCGGCGGAATAGAGAGAAAAAGAGCAGTTACAGCATTGTATTTGGGAAAAATAGAGTCTATAATAGCAGAGGAATATTGCGAAAGGATGAGAAAGAATGATGTACACGCTGAAAAAATTTATCCGTTATTACGGACCTTATAAGACGGTGTTTTTTCTGGATCTTTTTTGCGCGGCAATCATCAGTATGGTGGATCTCGCATTTCCTCAGATCCTGAGAATACTGACAGCAACAATTTTTACGGAAGAACCTTCCAGAATCCTGAAAGCTCTTCTTCCTATTGGAGCCGCGCTTCTTGCCATGTATCTGATCCAGAGCTTCTGTGTCTACTATGTTGGCTATCAGGGACACATGATGGGAGCAAAAATGGAACGGGATATGCGCCGGCAGTTGTTTGACCACTATGAAAAGCTGTCCTTTTCCTATTACGATCAGAATAATTCCGGTCAGATGATGAGCAAACTGGTATCGGATCTTTTTGATATTTCGGAATTTGCACACCATGGTCCGGAGAATCTTTTTATTTCCCTCATTAAAATCGTGGGATCTTTTGTATTTTTGTTTCTGATCAACTGGAGACTTGCAATCCCGCTTCTGCTCCTTGTTTTTGTGATGCTGCTGTTTTCCATGAAACAGAATAAAAGAATGCAGGAAACCTTTATGGATAACCGCAGGAAGATCGGGGATGTGAATTCCAGTCTGCAGGATACACTGGCAGGAATCCGTGTGGTGCAGTCCTTTGCCAATGAAAATGTAGAGCGTGAGAAATTTGGAAAAAGCAATCATGCTTTTCTTCGCTCTAAAAATGCAAATTACAGCTGTATGGGTAATTTTATGGGCTGGAACCGATTCTTTCAGGGAATGATGTATCTGGTTACTCTGGTATTTGGAGGCTGGCTGATCGCCAGAGGGAAAATGAATGCCGGAGATCTTGCCATGTATGCGCTCTATATCGGAATATTTGTAAGCCCGATCCAGATACTGGTGGAACTGATCGAGATGATGCAGAAGGGATTTTCCGGTTTCCGCCGTTTCCTCGAAGTAATGGAAACAGAGCCGGAGATCGTAAATGCACCGGATGCAGAGCCGTTGAAAAATGTAAAAGGAGAGGTTTCCTACGAAGACGTATCCTTCCATTACAGTGATGACGAGACTCCGGTGCTGGATCACATTTCCTTTAAGATTCCGGCCGGAAGATCGATTGCATTGGTAGGCCCGTCCGGAAGTGGAAAAACAACAATCTGCTCCCTGCTTCCAAGGTTTTATGATGCTACAGGAGGCAGGATCACTGTGGATGGTCAGGATGTAAGAAAACTGACACTGGAAAGTCTGAGAAATCAGATCGGTCTTGTACAGCAGGATATTTATCTTTTTGGAGGAAGCATCAAAGAAAACATTGCCTATGGAAAACCTTCCGCCTCTATGGAAGAAATCATTGAAGCCGCAAAAAAAGCAAATATCCACGATTTCATCCTGTCTCTTCCGGATGGGTACGATACTTTTGTAGGAGAACGTGGAACCCGTCTTTCCGGCGGACAGAAGCAAAGGATCTCCATTGCCAGAGTATTTCTGAAAAATCCTCCGATCCTGATCCTGGATGAAGCTACCAGTGCTTTGGATAACGAAAGCGAGCGCTGGATTCAGAAAAGCCTGGAAGAGCTTTCAAAAAACAGAACGACCATCACCATAGCGCACCGGCTTTCCACCATCCGAAATGCGGATGAGATTCTGGTCGTGGCAGATAACGGGATTGCAGAAAGAGGAACCCATGAGGAACTCCTTGCCAGAAATGGAATTTATGCCCATTACTATCAGATGTCCTGATTGTGGGAACTGGTGGATTTTGTTTTTTATTCCCCACAGACGATGCATATGAAAAAAAGGCAGATCATAGTGCTATGCTGCGTTTCCTGGTAAACCTGTGCGCTGATTTGCTGCCATTCGCACGAACTCGCCTGACGGCTCAGGCAGCGTGCTCGGTGGCAGCAGCTAACACAGGCTTACCGACGGAAGCCTTGCAAGGCACCATGATCTGGCTTTTTCTCTTTGCATCTGAATATGGGCAACAGCCAAACAGAAAACCTTTCGGTAACTTCCGGCCTCTGGCCGGTTGCCAGCCGCAGGCTGGCTAGTTATTCTGCTCTCTGCGATTGCCCTGCCCAGAAACAAAAAAACTGCAGGAATATCAATTTGCTGTCTGGAAAATACAATGCAGGATCAGAGCAATCTGATTCAGAAACCTTGAGGGATTTGGTCAAAAGTACTTGTCTTCTGCGACTTTGCTTTACTTCCCCGGATACTGCTGTCTGAGTCGCAGACGAGTTCGGTATTCGGGGAAGTGTATTTTGCAAAGAAGCAGAAGCATAGAACTTTCCAAATCCCGAACCAGTTTCTGTGACAGATTTCTCTGATCCTGCATGTCATTTACAGGCAAAAATGAATGTTCCGTCCTTTCCCACAAACAAGAATGGTTTACTGTTTAAGTACCACGGTCTTATGGTATCTGGCATTTTCATCCAAAAGAGCCTTCCACTCCTCGTTTTCCAGCTCTTCGTTATAGTAACGGACCTTCAGGTCATCCATATACTGGATATAATCAACCAGATAAACGTCAATGGAGGATACGTTTCGATCCTGGATGGCATAGTTGTTTACGCTGCCGTCAGAATCGTTGTAGGGCATCATGTTTCCGTCAGCATCAAGAGCGACAACAAAGCAGTCGGAATCGGAGCCTTCTTTGTAAAGTGGATTGACGGTGAGTTCATAAGGAGTTTTTACTATGGAAGCCAGTCCGATGCCATCGTCATTTGTTTCGCTGATCTCAATGGTTTCTGTCAGGGAATTATCAACGGTAACAGGAATATCGAAGCTCCAGTCCCCTTCAAACCAGTAATTTTCGTGCTCATTGGGATGCTGGCTGTATTCTGCAGGAATCTGATTCATGACTTCACGGAATTCTTCGTCAGACATATTTTCCAGTTCTTCTTGGGAATAGCCGCTGTCCCAGTATTCCGGCTCTGCTTTAGTACCGGTAAATTCACTGATAGACAGATGGAGTTCATAAACTTCCGGGACGGTGATCGCTTTGATATACTGAGAGGAGAGAGAACCGGCCTGAGCGCTGACTTTGTCGTTAAACTCTTCCAGAAGTGCATAGCCTTCTTCTGTTTCGTCATTCAGATCTTCGTGGGTAATTCCCATTTCATCCAGAACAGCCTGTGTCATTTCCTCGTGTTTTTTCTGATACTCGGTGGTATCCTCAAGTTTGGTGTTTAAACGGAGAATACAGGCATAGGTGTGGTCGTCCAGAAATTTTCCTTCCGGATTCATATACTGGGTACCGGGATTCAGTTCTGCCTGATCTTCTTCCAGGAAGCTGTAGCTGACATCTGTGATCATGGAGATCACAGGCTGGTCTTCCTGATCCATCATGGTTTCAGGGAATGGCTCTTCACTGACTGCCTGCATGGAAAGATAAACAGCCTGATCGTTGGCATAAATTTCAGAAAAAGTAATGGTAAGTCCGTCTGCTGTTTTGGTGTAAACTGATTCAGACGGCGCGGAGTTTTCTTCCGGTGCGGCTGTCTGAGAGTCAGAGGAGTCTGCAGCCTGCTGTGACGGTTCTTCGAGGACAGTGGCTTTATCTGCAAAGTTTCCAAAGAAGCTTACGTTTTCCTGGAGCTGTTCAAAGAGTCCACCTACCAGGGGAAGCTCTCTTGCCATAACCGGATTGGCGGCACAGAAGACAAATCCCACAGCCATTGCGGCAGCCATGCCCCCGGCGATTTTTGCGCCGGTTTTCATCCACCGGTAAGGATCCTTCTGAGGTGTTTTCTGGATAACGGTGTGATCTTCGATCATGCGGTAGGCACGGTTTATTTTTTCATGGACGATCACAGGGATCTCCACGTCTTTATTCAGTTCTTCTTTTAATTTTTTTTCATTATTATCAAATGTCATCATGCGTGTTCCTCCTTGATATGGTACTGATAAGCCTGGGCAAGTATGCGCCGGCCTCTCTGCAAACGGGTTTTTACGGTGCTTTCTTTCATATTCAGGATCTGGCTGATATCGGTGGTGTTGAAGCCTTCCATATAATAAAGAAGAAGGATGCTCCGGTATTTTTCATCCAGGGGAGCCAGAAGCTGGTTCCATTCACTGGTTTCAAAATCTTCTTCATAAAAAGGTGTGTCCGGAAGCTGATCGGTATACAGGGTCAGCTTCTTACGGTGAAGGATATCCTTGCACTTGTTGATCAGGATCCTGGTAAGCCAGGTTTTGAAATATTTGTTGTTTTTCAGATTTGGAAGATTTTCATAGCAGGATAAAATAGTATCCTGTATAGCATCTGCAGCGTCTTCGTCATTTTTCAGATAAGAGCGTGCGATTTTGTACATACTCTGTGTCTGCATATCCATGAGACTGCAGAAGGCATCGGCATCTCCCCTTTTTGCCTTTCGCAGTAAATGCTCTGTCATATGGTTCCTCCCTTTGGTAAATGGACCGGTCAATGTCTGGGGTGCTGTAAGCGCCTGTGTTTTTGTGTTTCTATCTATTAGACGTCTGGAAGGTAGAAAAGGATTCAAAAAAATAATTTTTTTTAATTCTTTTTCGTTCACAAATCTAACATAAATTTTTGATACGATAAAAAGGAATATAGAAAGAAGTATAAGGAGTGCTGTGTGCATTCACTTATCATGATTATATAGAAAAACAGGAGGTATGGATATGGATGCCCTGAAAATACTTGTCGTAGATGATGAAAGCCGTATGAGAAAGCTGGTAAAGGACTTCCTGACCAAGAAAAATTTTCAGGTACTGGAAGCGGGAGATGGCGAAGAAGCCATGGATATTTTTTATAAAGAAAAAGATATTGCACTGATCATTCTGGACGTGATGATGCCAAAAATGGATGGTTGGGAGGTATGCCGTGAAGTTCGCAAAAATTCCAAGGTTCCGATCATCATGCTGACAGCAAGAGGCGATGAGAGAGATGAACTTCTGGGATTTGATCTCGGAGTGGATGAATATATTTCCAAGCCTTTCAGCCCGAAGATCCTGGTTGCCAGAGTGGAGGCGATCTTAAGAAGAACCGGACAGGATGCTGCAGAGAATATTCTTTCTGCAGGAGGCATTGTGATCGATAAAGCGGCTCATCAGGCTTCTGTAGACGGGGAAACGATGGAATTGAGCTTTAAGGAATTTGAACTGCTTACGTATTTCCTGGAAAATGAAGGAATTGCACTTTCCAGAGAAAAAATCCTGAATTCTGTATGGAATTATGATTATTTCGGAGATGCCCGGACGATCGACACCCATGTAAAGAAGCTGAGAAGCAAGATGGGAGACAAGGGAGAATATATTAAAACGGTATGGGGTATGGGATATAAATTTGAGGTAGAGCCGTCATGAAGCAGCCTTCTTTAAAAAAGAAAGAGAAAAAGAGAAAGTTTCATCCCTTAAAAAGACAGCTGGAGGTTCTCTTTATAGGGCTGCTGGTGCTTTCCATCTGCTCGATTACTCTTATCAATATGCTGTTTTTGGAACACTACTATATAACGAAAAAAACGGAAGTTTTAAAAAGTGCGGTGAATAACCTGCAGCAATTGGAGCCGGTCACCGATGAGGAAGGAAACCGGACAGCAGAAATCTCAGATGAATTAAGAAGAGAGTGCTCGGAGAATAACCTTTCCTGGATGATCATTACGGCTGATGGACAAAAAGTAGCTTCCATAGGCGGAAATGAAGGAATGCTTCAGGCAAGACTGATCGGATATGCCTATGATCTGGATAAAAAACATATGAAGTGTAAGGTTCTGGAAGAAACAGACAGCTATGTGATCCAGCAGGTTAATGACCGGTTTGCAGGTATGGATTATCTGGAAAGCTGGGGAAATCTGGATAATGGATATTTCTTTTTGATCCGGACTCCGCTGGAAAGCATCCGCGAAAGCGTTTCGATATCCAACAGCTTTTATTTTGTAGTGGGTATTTTTATTATTACAGTCAGCGCTCTGGTTCTCTGGGTGATCACCCGTCGGATCACAAATCCGATCAGTGAACTGACCGTACTTTCCAGAAGGATGAGCAGCCTGGATTTTGAGGCTAAATACAGAAGCCAGGCAGGAAACGAAATCGATGAACTGGGAGAAAATTTCAACCGTATGTCTGAGGAACTGGAAAAAACAATTTCGGAATTAAAGGCTGCGAATAACCAGCTGCAGAAGGATATTGAAAGTAAGATCCGGATCGATCAGCAGCGGCAGGAGTTTTTGAATAATGTTTCTCATGAACTGAAAACACCGATCGCTCTTGTACAGGGATACGCAGAGGGACTGAAAGAAAATATATCAGATGACCCGGAGAGCAGAGAGTTTTACTGTGATGTGATCATGGATGAGGCTGCCAAGATGAATAAGCTGGTGAGAAATCTCCTGACCCTGAACCATCTGGAGGAGGGAAGGGATGAACTGGCAATGGAACGGTTTGATATAGTCAGTCTGATCCGGGGTGTTCTCCAGTCCATGGATATCATGATTCAGCAAAAAGAAGCAAAGGTTTCTTTCCAGGCGCCGGAACCGGTATATGTGTGGGCAGACGAATTCAAGATCGAAGAGGTGGTCACCAACTATACCAGTAATGCCCTGAACCATCTGGAGGGAGAAAAAGAGATTGAGATCTGTGTGATTCCGGAAGGAAACCAGGTAAGGATCACTGTTTTCAATACAGGCGCTCCGATCCCGGAGGCAGACATTCCCAACCTCTGGAAAAAATTCTATAAGGTGGATAAGGCAAGAACCAGAGAATATGGTGGAAGCGGAATCGGCCTTTCCATTGTGAAAGCGATCATGGAAAGTCATCACCAGGAATATGGTGTTTGCAATTATGACAATGGTGTCGAATTCTGGTTTACCCTGGACACAAAGAGTGTGAATTAAGACGAAAATCGGCAGATGTAAAGAAATCCCTTTGCATCTGCCTTTTTTTGGAGTATAATCGACATATCTTAGGAAAAAAGGGGACAGCATATGATTGGGATTATAGATTATGATAGCTATCACGAATTCAGAACCTCAGTAAATACGTCATCTGTAGCGTTATATTTCACAGAATATAAACATTTTACGAATTATTTACGAATTATATTGCCTCGAATGTATCATCCTAAAAAAAGATAATTAAATTGTGAGCATCAGCAGGTTAGACAACCAATAATCTGTTGGTGCTCTTTTTATTTGTAAATAAAAATATATTGATACTGCATTTTTTCCTAATATTATCTTGAGTGATGTATAATTACCCTACAGGAAAAGAGGAAATGAAAAATGAATGATGAAAGAGAAGTAATATGTTCAGAATGTGGAAAACCGTTAAAGTATTATGACAGTGTTCCAAGGCTTGTACGAACTAAAGGGCGACAAACTCAGCAAGTAAAAATTCAGCGTTTTCGTTGTCCTTATTGTGGCGGCATACATAGAAGTTTACCAGATTATATTTTTCCGTACAAGCAATATGAAGCGGAGATTATTCGAGGTGTGCTAGAAGGTTTCATTACGTGTGAGACCATCGGATATGAGGATTACCCCTGTGAGATGACAATGCTCCGCTGGAAATCTTCGCAGGAATTACAAATGCTTTTATGAAAGGAGCGTGATAAAATGAAGATTAAGAAAAGGGTAAAGATCAAGCAATATATTTGGACTTTGATTGGTCGTATTTTATACAGAATTGGATATTTAAAGGATTGAGCCGGCAACGGCTCTTTCTTTTTACATAAATACCACCGAGGTTGTTTTTACTATTACTTATTTCTAACCTAGAATAGCCAGTGAAAGGAGGGCAAACTTATGGGAACAACAATACGCCCGGAATTATCCGAAAAGAATCCTTATTGGCTTGAAAAACATCGGTACTATGAATTAAAGCATTTTTGCCTACAATACCCTATCTGGAGGAAAGCTTATTCATCTTTAGATAGTCTTGCTACTCGTCCGGCGGATTTAGCAATGTCTGTAGTAACCAATACATTGAGTGATCCGACTGCTAAATGTGCAATAGCGAAGGCATTTTACTCAGAGCGAATAAATATGGTTAAAAGAGTTGCTGAGAAAACCGATCCGGTTCTAGCAGATTATATTTTGAATGCTATCGTAGAAGGATGGTCATACGATATCCTTAAAGCTAGATTAGAAATTCCGTGCTGTAAGGATACCTATTACGAATTGTACAGACGTTTTTTCTGGTTATTGAGTAAGGAGCGAAAATGATATGAAGATTGTAGATAGAGCTGTAAAGAAAGTATATCGGTTCAACTGTCCAAATTGTCAGAGCCGGCTTGAAGCGGAGAGCCAGGAACTGGTCGATATCGGTGGTAAGGTAAGCAAATTCTTCTGCCCCGTTTGCAGAAGAGATCGTTACATAACATGGTCTGATTTGCGAAAGAAGATTATTTACGAGGGCGAGAAAACGCAATAATTACATCTCCTATTATGGAAGAAAAACATACTTTGCAGGAGGTAAAATTATGAAAGTAAAATTAAACATTTTGGAGAGAGTTGTAATTAAATTCGCTTGGCTGTTAAGTGATTTGTCGTTTAAAATCACCCAGTCAATCCATAAAAAATATGCCCCAGAACATGTTTATAATACGCATACTTATAATGGTAAAAGCTGTAGAGAAATGGTCTTTAGCAACGAGAAAGAGTCCTAACAAGGGCTCTTTCTTTTTATCCTAGATTAGAAATCGTACGGAGGTTACGGAAAAACATGCTATTTTGATATTTGAAAAATTGCCCGAGAGGGAATTTATGAAAACTTTTTGAAAGGAGAAGGAATAAAATGCAAGCTATTATTTTCTTAGCAATCGGGATTGTGGTCGGATGTATCTTATCAAGATTCATTCCAAAGAAGATTGTCGGTACACTTCGGGTCGATAGATCAGATCCGGACAGCGGACCATATTTGTTTCTGGAGCTTACACATGGTGGTATGGAAACAATAAAAAAGAAAAAATATGTGTTGTTTGAGGTTAATCTGAAAAGTTATATTCCGCATGAATAACAAATCCTTTTATGGAATCCGAAAATAGATTATTTGAAAGGAGAAACAAAATGGATGAAAACAATATTAAGGAATTGTTGAGTGTAGAGATTGCTGAGGAGATTCAGGCTTTATCTACTCTGGCATCCGGAAGTAAAGAAAAATCAACAGCGATTGATGATTTGACGAAGCTGTATAAACTGAGAATCGAGGAAAACAAGAGCGAATGGGACGCTGATGAAAAGTATAATCGTCGTGTGATGGAAGATGAATCCAACGTACGAGATGATGAAGTGAAGCGTGTCCAGATTGCGGAACAGGTCAAGGATCGATATTTCAGACTGGGTATAGCTGCGGCAGAACTTATGATACCGTTGATGTTCTACGGCGTATGGATGAAAAAGGGATTTAAGTTTGAGGAAACAGGAACGTATACTTCAACAACATTCAGAGGATTGTTCAATCGTTTTAGACCGACAAAAAAGTAAATATTGAGATTCTGAACGGGAGGCGTGCGAATTGCATTGCCTCTTCGTTTTTCTTCGCCAATAATACATTGCTTTTTATGAGAGAATAAAGCTTTATCTCTTGAACTGAAGTTACCAGTTTGTGTACAATATGTATATAAGCTGGACAGTAGAAAGGAGATATTTAGCTATGAGTATTTTTAACGAAGAGCAAATTAAAGCAATGTTCAGTAGAGAGTATATCTGTCGTGAATGCGGAAGGATTATGGAGTTTGAGGATGAATGGGAAGACGCGTTAGTTTGTCCCCATTGCGGTCATAGTGTAGAGTTAGATAGATATGGCTGTGAAAATGATGAAGAATATGAGAACTTATATCCTACACGAGAAGAAGTATTGGGAAGTGCTGACGAGGAATAATAAGTTTGCAGAAAGTTAGATAATTAAAAACATAAGCTAAGGGAAAGGGTCTTGGAGAAATCTGAGGCTCTTTCTTTTTTGTCCAGGAGCAGATTATGAGATACCATTATAAGAAACCGGGAATTTACTTATCGATGTACGGCAGAATTTATATTTGTGAGCATCCGGTTTACAATAGCTGTACATTATTTGAAATTGGAGATAAAGGACTGGCTGTTATACAGCAAAGATTTGATGTGGACACAAAAAGCACCTGGTGGGGAGAGGTGGATCCATGGCTGACCGATGATTTATATTTGCACCCCCAATTTAAGCAATATTTTGATAGGCGTGCCGGAACGTGTACGGACGGATTATATCCAACGGTTACAGTCCGGCAAATTATGTGGGCATTGAAAATGAAGCCCATTAAAAGAGAACGATGGGAAACCGTTTTTGACAGACGAGATATTTAGACGCAAAATCTACAACTCCTTTTATGAAAAATATACGTTTTTACGGAAGGAGAAAATTTATGAGTACAACAGAAAGACATTTAAGCAACAAGATTCGTATGTTTGAGGACATGCTATTGCGTAGCAAAAACAACTATGAAATTGAAACTCTAAGAAACGAATTAACGAAAATGCGTATATCATTACAAAAAATGCGATATGTGAAGGAGTCCTAACGGGGCTCTTTCTTTTTTCTTCGCATAAATTCCATCGTCTATTATGAAACCTATATGGATTTGAAAGGAGCAAAGGAGCATGGACGAAGTGAAAATTGTATCTAAATTCACGAGGAGTGTGATTTCCAAGCTAATAAAGGCGATGCTACATAAAAAGCTTGGGTATAATGTTGATATTCAACTGAATGGGGTGAACGTCACTATTATGGACGGAAAAACACATGTTCATCTGGATATAGATGCGGAATTGGATAAGGACGAACTTGTTAAGATCCTGAAAAACATTGGTTTGAATTAAGAGATTGAGCCGACAGCGGCTCTTTCTTTTTCTTCGCAAAAAATACAATGTCTATTATGGAGAGACAGTTAGCTCAGTTGGTAGAGCACCGCGCTTCTGTGGAAGTCATCGGTTCGATTCCGATACTGGCTCTCTTTTATTTTTATTCAAGTCGAAAGGAGAAAACGAAAATGATATGAGCATTGAGCAATTTGAGTTGATTATGTGCGATATGTATCAGATGGATGCATGGATGCCGAATCCTGTCTTTGATAAGTATGAATTTGCTAAAAGCAGCTATTCGCAATGGGCGATTAGTGAATTCGGAAATTATCTTGTACGGTCACTCTATCCAAGAACGGAAGGAACAATTGATGAGTTTATTAATATGGCAGAAAAGTTTATCGGGAAAATGGATTATTATTCTACAATTAACTCTGCCAATAGCAGGATGTTTTCAATAGCACGAAATACAGTTGCTGACATTCAGGATATGCTTCGGGCTATGAAATAAAACGCAAATTGAAAGGGGAAGATCATGAGAAACAAAGATGCAATAATGTTATATCTAAAACGAGGTTCACCGACTATTTTGACCTGTATTGGTGCCATCGGTGTTGTTGCCACTTCAGCTATGGCCGTTCATGCTACACCAAAGGCACTTAAGCTGATTCATAAGAATAGCCGGATAGAACACAATGGAGATCCTTACGCATACACAAAAACTGAAGCTATTCGATCAGCATGGAAATGTTATATTCCGTCTGTCCTAATCGGAACGTCTACAATCGTATGTATATTTGGGGCGAATGTTCTAAAACATCATCAACAGGCAGCACTGACAAGCGCATATGCGTTGGTTAATAATGCCTATCAGGAATATCGCAGCAAGGTAAAAGAATTATACGGCGAAGAAACACATCAAAGAATTGTAGATTCTATTGCGAAAGACAGGTGTAAGGATGTCTATATTTCCTCACCGGGGATTTTCAATAGTAGTTCTTTGGATTTTGATGATCATGATCCAGAAGATAACCGATTATTTTACGATTCATTTTCAAAAAGATATTTTGAAAGCTCCATTATTCGAGTTATTGAAGCAGAATACCACCTGAATCGTAATTGGTGGTTAGGAGCTGGGATTTGCCTTAATGATTTTTATGAATTACTCGGTCTGGACGGCATTGATGGGGGCGATGAACTTAGCTGGTTTCCGGAAGATGGAATTAATTGGGTAGATTTCAATCATCATAAAACAGTATTGGATGACGGTCTTGAGATATATGTGATCGAATTTGTTTTTACTCCGAGGCTGGCAACCGAGTTTGATTGATTCGCAAAATTCACAAACGCTATTATGAAAGGAGGCTATATGCTTTATGAATGGAAAGATTATTAAAGTCATTGGATTAATTGCAACGATAGCCGGTGTGGGAGCAAATCTTATTACCGACTGGGTGAGTGAAAAGAAGATGGATGAGAAAATTGAGGAAAAGATCAATGAAGCATTGGCTGTCAGAGACAGAAAAGATGGGGAGGAGTCCTAACAAGGGCTCTTTCTTTTTACTTTTGAGGACAAGCCTATGAACGAAGACGCAATCCAAAAAATTCTGAATTATGAAAAAGAGTTTTTGTTTGAACCTTACTCGTGTTGGTCAAAAGAAAACATTCGGAAACAAGCTTATGCGAGATGGACCGTTGATGAGATACTAATATCTATCATGGATCATCCTTTTACAGAACCGGAACTGATTGTAGAAAACTTTATTATCAAAATCGAATATTTACTACATATTTCAGAAAATGCGACAGCAAATACTATATTCACAATTGCTGAAAATACGGCCGAGAATCTTCTCGGTCTTATTTTATAACCACAAAACTTTAATTTGAAAGGAGAAACAAGAATATGGAAAGAAAATTTAACAACTACAGAGGATTGGAAACAACAGCGGTTTGTAATCTCATGAAACAGATGATTAAACGTGGGGCGACTGATGAGGAATTGCTTAAAGTTGTCACTTATTTTGAAGCAGCAATTGATTTTGATGCCGCAAACATTCGACTTAATGATGCTGCGCAGAAAAACGACGTTAAAGCATTGGCAGAAAAGTATAATTCGTTCGATTGGACGGATGACATTGTGAGGTATTGCGAAGCCGATGTTGAGGCAACACAAGAAGCTATCAACCAGCTTTTTGGTATTCCTAATGGTGTCACCGTTTCCAGAAGGCAGAAAACAAGAATTCCGATTTCCAATATCAAAGTTGGGGATCAAATCGCTATTCCGTTAAAAGGATTCGGAACGTTTCTGGCTACAGCGCACAAAGTGACCAATAATGGTGCGATGTTCATTTTTGACGGATACGTTGCGAAAAGACCAATGAATGAGAAAAACACCAACAATGGAGGATTTGAAGAGTCCGATTTGAAGCGATGGATGGACACAGAACTTCTTGCTTCTTTTCCGGATTGGATCAAATCAAGAATTTATGGTCTGACAATTCCTACAGTAGGAGAAGTTATTGGCTGGAATGATGATTGGAATAGAGAACATTTTGAAAAGGATTTTGATCAGCAGCTTCCGTTAATGAAAGAGTGCAAAAACAGGAGTGCCTATTTTAAGAATGAGTTAGAGTGGGGATGGCTTAGAAATGCAATGAAACAGGAATATTCTTCGGCTTCCTTCGCCATTGTGTACGGCATTGGCGGTGCGAGCTGCCTCGACGCTTCGAGCTCTTGTGGGGTTCGTCCGGAATTCTGGTTGGTTAGGTGAGATCATGGGGCCTTGTGCCCCTGTTTATATTTATTAAAATTTTTTAAGTCGAAAGGAGAAAATACTATGTTGAACATAACGAGAAAAGCTACTTATGATGATGTTGCAGAATCTAACATTCGGATTGGTGATCAGATTAAGATTCCGGTTAAGGGATTTGGCGTATTTATGGCTACTGCCGAGAAGGTAACAAACGATTCTGTTTTGTTCATCTTTGATGATATTGTTGCCAGAAAGCCGATGAACGAGACTAATACCAACGAGGGTGGGTTCAAAGAATCCCAACTTTACAAGTGGTTGCAGAATACTTTGTTGCCGGCATTTCCCGAACACTTGCGCTCTATGATTTCTGAACTGACAATTCCGACTGTCGGTCAGATTGTTGGACACAGTGACGAATGGGATAACGAACATTTTGAAGGAGACAGAGATGAACAGCTTCCGCTTATGAAAGATCGAAAACATCGTATAGCGTTGTTTGAGGATGATTTCTCATGGTACTGGGTACAGAATGCTACCAAGAAAGATTGGTCTTCGGCTTGCTTCGCCTGTGTGTCCTCCTATGGCGATGCGTACTACGACAGCGCTTCGAACTCTGTTGGGGTTCGTCCGGCTTTCTGGCTGGTTAAGGATAAATCCAGGGGCCCTGTGCCCCGTAAGTCCGATCGTTTTCCGTGGGGTTTTGATTTCGGTATGGAGGACATTTTGCGTTATTGTCAGAACGATGTAAAAATTACAGAAGAATCAGTGTTAAGGATGGAAATTCTGAAGAAAGAGATCGAAAAGTTGGAGAAATATAAGCAGTACGATGAAGCAACAGCAGAAACCAAAGTGATTATGGATAGCTTTGTTCGTGCTGGTTTTTCCGATGACCAGGCATTTGATATGGTTAAATCGATGCTTATTACAGTGCTTGGAGGAATGCGATAATGAAGAAATCAAACATATCAAAAGCGTTGTCATCAATTCGGACATCCGTGGCAAAACACAGTCCTGAAATCCTAACAGGCATCGGTATTGCCGGAATGATTGTGACAACCGTGATGGCTGTTCAGGCTACCCCCAAAGCGTTAATTCTGATTGATAATGAAAAAAAGAGAATCAATCAACGGTTTTTTGATGAGGCAAAAGCAGAGGGTTATGAAGAGTTTGCCAGGGTAGATCGTTTAAAACCCGTTGAAATTATAAAAACGACGTGGATATGTTACCTTCCTGCGGTAATAACAGGCGGTGTGTCGATTGCTTGCTTGATTGGTGCCAATTCTGTAAATGCTCGAAGAAATGCGGCGCTTGCCACCGCATACACATTATCCGAATCCGCGCTTAAAGAATATCAGGAGAAAGTCGTCGAAACAATTGGTGAAAAGAAAGAACAGTCGGTGCGAGATGCTATTGCGAAAGATAAGCTGGAGCAGAATCCTGTAATGAGCCGTGAGGTTATCATTACGGACAAGGGCGATACTCTCTGCTTTGATGCAGTATCCGGACGGTATTTTAAGTCTGACATTGAAAAATTAAAAAAAGCCGTGAACGAGCTTAACCGTCAGATGCGGGATGAGATGTATATTTCACTGAACGAGTTCTATTATGAAATTGGTCTGAGCGGTATCGGTATTGGTGATGATCTTGGTTGGAACATTGACAATGGTTATATTGAGCCGCATTTCAGTTCTCAACTGGCGGAGGATGGTAAACCTTGTCTGGTTATCAGCTATCTTGTCGGTCCAAGATACGATTATCGTAATGGTTAATGGTTCGCAAAAAATACAATGTCTATTATGGAAAGATTACCTATTTTATTCTGAAAGGAGAAAGCAAAATGGAAACTAACGAAATTATGAACAACGAGGAAGTTATCGAGGAAACAACTGAGGAAATCGTGAAAGCGACTTCTCGTAGCGGTTTGAAAACAGCGACAACGATTGGGTTAGCTATGATTGCCGGCGGACTGGCTTGCAAATTCGTAGTGGAGCCTGCGTTGGAAAGGTTTAAAACCTGGAGAGCGAGTCGCAAAGTAACAATTTGTTCTCAGGCAGATTCGGAATGTGACTCTGACGAAGATTTCGAGGAAGAAGAGAAAGACTCCGAAGAATAGGCAGTAAAAAATTTAGACAAGGGAGGGCATCTGTGACAAGGTGCTTTCCCTTTTTCTTTTGATGTATGGAGGGATATTATGAACCAGTATGCATATGACGGACCTGTTATGGAATTTGGTACCTGCGTTGCGACAAGATGGAAAGCTTCCACATATGCAGTATCTGAAAATAAGGCAAGAAGCAATCTCACATATCAGTTTAAAAAAAGGCACAACAGAGTTCCCGGGACAAAAATCACGCTTCCAGGGAAGGTTATTATGATAAATGAAGGGAGGTCGTGAGATGGAGGATTACAAACCTAATTCTCACAAATTAAAAGAAGAACGCGAGGCATCTCTGCCAGAAAAGAAGGTGGAGAAGATAGTCAGCGGTTCCGTTAAATCGAAAAAGAAAAATGGAATTCAGAAAATAACAGATGTGTTTATCCCCGAAGATGTGGATAACGTGAAAACATATGTCTTTGAAGATGTTATTGTTCCTGCGGTAAAAGATATTATTTTGGATACGGTCAGAGCTTTTCTCGGTATTGATAAAAAATCGGGAAGAAATTCAAATGCGTCTAAAGTGGCATATAGAAGCTATTACGATAAAGATAACAGAAGAGATTCTAATGCGACGAGAATCCGGACGGGTTATGATTTTGACGATATTATTTTGGATAACCGTGGGGAAGCGGAGGATGTTCTGGCAAGAATGGACGAGTTGATTGATACCTATGGTTTGGTCAGCGTGGCAGATTTTTATGATCTTGTTGGTGTCAGCGGAAATTACACAGATAATAAATACGGATGGTCGAATATTCGAAGTGCTTCCGTAATTCGGGTCAGAGATGGCTATATGATTAAACTTCCGAAGGCTTTACCGCTGAATTAGATGGGGGATAACAATGTACGAATCAAAAGATAAATTAGTATCGCATCCGGCTCATTATCAGTCAGAAACCGGGTTAGAAGTTATCGATGTCATCGAAGCGTTTACGTTCGATTTAAAAGGTATTGAGGCGACGGATACCGGAAACATCATTAAGTATGCCTGCCGTTGGAAGAACAAAAACGGTATACAGGATTTAGAGAAGATTATGTGGTATACACAGCATCTGATTGATCATTTGAGAAAACTTGAAAAGGAGAATAATTGATTATGAAAAAAACAGAGATTATGAAAAAGGTAAGCACGACCTTTGGTAAGGTTGGTTTTCAGATGAAAAAACACAGCCCGGAGATTCTTATTGTGGCTGGCGTCATCGGTACAGTGGCGAGTGCGGTAATGGCTTGTAAAGCTACAACCAAAGTAGGAGAAATCGTAGAAAAGACGAAGGATGACTTAGACGAGATCCACAAAGCGGCCGAGGCCGGTGTCACCAATGCCGGCGAAACGTATAACGAGGATGATTCAAAAAAAGATTTGGCTATTGTATATGCTCGTACCGGCTTTGAATTTGTAAAGCTTTATGCACCGTCTGTTATTATGGGTACGCTTTCACTTACGAGTATTATTGCGTCAGATAATATTCTCCGTAAAAGAAATGCCGCACTGGCAGCAGCATATGCGACTGTAGACAAAGGTTTTAAGGATTATCGGGGACGAGTGATTGAACGCTTTGGCGAGGGCGTTGACCGGGAATTGAAAAACGGTGTGAAAGCAAAAAAGGTTGATGCGATTGAAACTGATCCGGAAACCGGAAAAGAGAAAAAAGTTAAAAAACAGAAATTAGTAGCGAATCCGTCTGATATCAGCGGATATGCCCGTTTCTTTGAGCAGTACACAACCGACGAAGATGGGACAACCATTTTAAATCGGAACTGGGAAAGCAACAATGATTACAATCTGATGTTTCTTAAAGCTCAGGAAAAATTTGCCAACGATCTTTTGATAGCTAAAAAACGTGTATTTCTGAATGAGGTTTATGAAGCACTTGGCTTCCCTCGTACGAAAGCAGGACAGATTGTCGGTTGGGTATATGACGAAGAAAATCCAATCGGGGACAATTATATTGATTTTGGTCTTCATGAGGATAATCCGGTATATTCCGATACTGAAGATAATTCCGCGATTTTGCTTGACTTCAACGTTGACGGAAACATCTGGGATCTGATGTAGTTGTAAAATTTGGAACAGGAGGATTTACATTATGAATAGTATTTTATCATTTGTATCTTATACGTTAGCGGCTATGGCTGGGATCTGTTTTGTAGGTGGCATCGCCGTGTTATCGGGTGGGAAGGAGAATTGAGCTATGGATGGAATCGGAAACCTTATATCCATGCTTGATTATGTGCTGGATACAAAACGGAAAAGGCATATCACGGGGGGTATTCTTTTGAGTGCCTCTCTTCTTTTTGGTGGGTTGGCGCTCACGGTTATGACAATAAACGACGAGGAGGAAGAGGATGAATAATAAAGCAGTAACTTTTCTGGCATTTGTTCTTGGTGCAGCCGCCGGTTCATTCATAACCTGGCGTCATGTCAAAGATATTTATGAACAGATTGCGCAGGAAGAAATCGATTCTGTAAAAGAAGTGTTTTTGAAACGGGAAGCGGAAATGAATCCAAAAACAGATGATGAACCGAGCTTATATCCTAAGATTGCAGCTTGTTACGAAAATGGTGAAAGTAAAACAAGCGAAAAAGATATTGCTGAGTATACGGCAAGACTGGAAAAAGAGGGATATAGACAGTATTTTAGCAATGATTCTGAAAAGAAGGATGCTAAAACAGAGAAAAACGTCCCCTATGTTATTTCGCCGGAAGAGTTCGGGGAGTTTGACGAATATGAAAAAATCAGCCTGACGTACTATAGCAATCACGTTCTGGCTGATGAAAATGATGAAGTGATAGAAGATGTGGAGGAAACTGTTGGAGTTGAATCGCTGACTCACTTTGGAGAATATGAGGACGATTCCGTATTTGTCAGAAATGATGCGCGGAGGTGTGATTATGAGATTCTTCTGGATCAGAGATCGTATTCCGAAGTTGTCAGTAAAATACCGCATCGGATGGAGGAAGAATGACAAGAGACGAGTTGAATAATGCATATTTTGAGTGGATGTATCAACTTGTATGCGGTGAACAGCATTCTAAGAGACTGTTTTATCGAAAACTTTTATATTTACTTCATGATATGGAATTCACTTATACGATTCCGATGGATGGAAATCGAGCGGAGGATGGAACAGATCTCAGATATAGATTTGGCTATGAGAATGCATATGAGAGTTCCATGATTGCAACTTATTTGGATGACCAGCCATGCAGCGTACTGGAGATGATGGTAGCGCTTGCTATTCGTTGTGAAGAACATATTATGGACGATCCGGATATTGGCGATAGAACAGGACAGTGGTTTTGGAATATGATTGTCAACTTAGGACTTGGCTCTATGAGTGATACGAACTTTGACATAGACCAAGTGGAGAAGATCATTCATAAGTTTTTAAATCACGAATATAAGCGGAATGGTGAAGGCGGTCTGTTTACTGTAAAACACATCCGAATTGATATGCGGTCGGTTGAAATCTGGTATCAGATGTGTTGGTATTTGGATGAAAATTTGTAGGAGGAAAAACTATATGGGCGAGATACTGAACTATATTTTCGGCAGCATGAAAAGTACAGAGATGGCATTGAAAAACATCAATAAAGTTCTCCGAAATCAGTCAAAACTGAATAATGAGGTGATGATATTTTCTGTTGCCATGACAACCTATGCGGTTCTGTCAGAACGGGATCGCCGCAGACAGGAAAAAGAAATAAAAAGGCTGAGCAAAGAAATTGAGGAACTGAAGCGCTCGGAAGGGGAGTAAAAAATGCAATGATCGACTTTATGGTGATTTCAACACGTAGTACGAAGCGTGGCATAATAGAAATCTATCCAAAGTTCATTATAAAAAAAAGTTCTGATCTGATGATTCGAGGTGGTGATTTCTATGCTATCTGGATTGAAGAACGTGGTTTATGGTCTACGGACGAACAGGATGCTTTGCAGCTTATTGACTATGAACTGGATAGATACGCAAAGGAAAACCGCCAGCGTTTTGACTCTGATATAAAAGTCCTGCATATGTGGGATGCTGAATCCGGGATGATCGATTCCTGGCATAAATATTGTCAGAAACAAATGAGAGATAATTTTCATACGTTGGATGACAAACTTATATTTTCCAATACAGAAACCAATAAAAAAGACTACGCCAGTAAAAAGCTGAATTATCCGCTTGAAGCTGGTGATTTGTCTGCCTATGACAAGTTGATGTCCACCTTATATTCCGAAGAAGAACGACACAAACTTGAATGGGCGATTGGCGCTATTGTATCTGGAGAATCTACAAAGCTGCAAAAATTTATGGTTCTGTATGGCGCTGCCGGAACAGGAAAATCCACGGTGCTTAATATTATTCAGCAGCTTTTTGAAGGATATTATTCCGTATTTGATGCGAAAGCTCTTGGTTCGTCAACAAATTCTTTTGCCTTGGAGGCGTTTAAGAATAATCCATTGGTAGCCATTCAACATGATGGGGATTTATCCAGGATCGAGGACAACACAAGACTGAATAGTCTGGTTTCGCACGAATTGATGACTGTGAATGAGAAGTTTAAATCAACCTATTCCAATCGCTTTAAATGTTTTCTTTTTATGGGTACCAATAAACCAGTAAAGATTACGGATGCTAAATCAGGCTTGATCCGAAGGCTGATTGATGTATCTCCATCTGGAAATAAACTGAATCCGAGAGAATACAAGGATACAGTAAAGCAGGTTGGATTTGAATTGGGAGCGATTGCGTATCATTGCCAGGAAGTATATTTGGATAACCCTGGAAAATATGACGACTATATTCCGCTAACCATGCTTGGGGCATCGAATGATTTCTACAATTTTATTATTGATTCGTACCATGTGTTTAAGAAAGAAGACGGAACAACGTTAAAGGCTGCGTGGGAAATGTACAAAACCTATTGTGAAGAAGCGAAGGTCGCGTTTCCATTTTCGCAGCGGGTATTTAAAGAAGAATTAAGGAACTATTTTCGTGATTTCCAGGAACGCTTTAATCTTGATGACGGTTCAAGAGTTCGTAGTTATTATATCGGATTTAGAACTGAAAAATTTGAAGATCAGACAATAGATGTGCAGGCAAAGCATCATACCGATGTCAGGAAGATTAAATTTGAGGAAGGTGTGCCATCTATATTTGATCAGATGTGTTCTGATTGTTTTGCTCAATATGCTACAGCGAAGGAAACACCAGCAAAAAAATGGGAGAACGTAAAAACAAAATTATCAGATCTTGACACATCAAAAACTCATTATGTAAAAGTTCCAGAGAATCATATTGTAATTGATTTCGATATTCCAGATGAGAATGGAAATAAATCATTTGAAAAGAATGTCGAAGAAGCCAGTAAATGGCCGCCTACATATGCAGAGCTTAGTAAAAGCGGATGCGGAGTACATCTTCATTATATTTATACAGGAGATCCCGCACAACTGAGCCGTATATATGACGACCATATTGAAGTTAAAGTGTTCACAGGTAAAAGTTCATTACGGCGGAAGCTGTCACAGTGCAACGATTTGCCCATCGCGACAATTAGCTCTGGTTTACCACTGAAAGGAGAAAGCAAAATGGTAAATTTTGAAGCGGTTCAAAGCGAAAAAGGGCTTAGGACACTGATTAAGCGGAATCTTAATAAAGAGATTCACCCAGGTACTAAGCCGAGCGTAGACTTTATTTACAAGATACTCGAAGACGCATATGCCAGTGATCTAAACTATGATGTGACAGACATGCGAAACAATGTGTTGGCATTTGCAGCAAACAGCACGCATCAATCTGATTATTGTATTAAACTGGTAAATAAAATGCAGTTTAAGTCGGAAGATGCGTCCACAGCAACGAAGAACGATGGGGCGAAGCTTGTATTTTACGATATTGAGGTTTTTCCTAACCTGTTCCTTGTGAATTGGAAGATTGAAGGGAAGGAAAAGCCCGTTGTAAGAATGATTAACCCGTCTCCAGGCGAAATTGAAGATTTGATGCGATTTCGTCTTGTAGGGTTTAACTGCCGGAGATACGACAATCATATTTTGTATGCGAGACTTATGGGCTATACGAATGAGCAGTTGTATCGTCTGTCGCAGAAAATTATCAATGGTGAACCGAACTGTTTTTTTGGGGAAGCTTATAATGTTTCCTATACGGATGTATATGACTTTGCATCTGCTGAAAATAAGAAGAGCCTGAAGAAGCTTGAAATTGAGATGGGAATCCATCATCAGGAGTTAGGACTGCCATGGGATCAGCCTGTGCCAGAAGAATTATGGACGAAAGTTGCTGAGTATTGTGATAACGATGTAATTGCAACAGAGGCAGCATTCCATTATCTGAAAGCAGATTGGACGGCAAGACAGATTCTGGCGGATTTAGCTGGCATGACAGTGAACGATACTACCAATACTCTTACACAGAGAATTATATTTGGGAATAATCGTAAGCCGCAGAGTGAGTTCCATTATCGAAATCTGGCGGATCCCGTTTATGATATGGATGAGGAAACATATGCATTCTTAGCTGAAGCATGCCCCGAAATGATGGAGAAAACGCATGGCGAGGATGGAAGCCTTCTTCCATATTTTCCTGGATACACGTTCGATCATGGAAAATCAATGTATCGAGGAGAAGAAGTTGGAGAAGGTGGATATGTATATTCCGAGCCTGGTATGTACGTTGATGTGGCGTTGCTTGATATTGCATCTATGCATCCGCACAGTGCAATCGCAGAAGTTCTCTTTGGAGTAAGATTCACAACCGCATTCCGGGAGATTGTGGAAGGACGTGTCAGCATTAAACATGAGGCATGGGACATTGTAAATACAATGCTGGATGGAAAACTGACACCTTATATTCAGAAAGTAATTGACGGCGAATTGACATCTAAAGATTTAGCAAATGCTTTGAAAACGGCAATCAATTCTGTTTATGGTCTGACATCTGCATCCTTCGATAATCCGTTCCGTGATCCGAGAAATAAAGATAATATTGTTGCTAAGCGTGGAGCTCTGTTTATGATTGACCTTAAAAACGAGGTACAGAAACGGGGCTTTACTGTTGCACATATTAAGACAGACTCGATCAAGATTCCGAATGCTACACCGGAGATTATTCAGTTTGTTATGGATTTCGGAAAAAGATATGGCTATACCTTTGAACATGAGGCTACATACGAGCGGATGTGCCTGGTAAACGATGCAGTTTATATTGCGAAGTATAAGGACAGCGGCGAGTGGACGGCTACCGGTACTCAGTTCCAGATTCCTTATGTGTTCAAGAAGCTGTTTAGCAGAGAAGAAATCGTATTTGAGGATATGTGTGAAACAAAATCTGTGAGCAGCGCTTTATATTTGGACATGAATGAGGGACTGCCGGATGTATCCGAGTATGAAAAGAAATTGTCAAAAGCAGAGAGCGATTACAAAAAAGGATTGCTTTCTGATACGACTTTTGAGTCAACTTGTACAGAACTGTCAGAGCCCATTTCAAAAGGACATAACTATCGTTTCATCGGAAAAGTAGGACAATTCTGCCCGATTAAGGACGGTGCCGGAGGCGGTTTGCTGACGCGTGAAAAAGATGGAAAGTATTATGCTGCAACAGGATCAAAGGGATATCGCTGGTTAGAATCAGAGATGGTAAAAGAACTCGGTAAGGAAAACGATATTGACCGGAAGTATTATGACAATCTTGTTGACGAGGCAGTAAAGACCATTTCACAATACGGTGATTTTGAGTGGTTTGTTTCTGATGATCCTTATATAAAAGAACTGGGAGCAAACGATGCAGATGTAGATTGCGGTCCTCCATGGGCAATGCCTTGCGGGGAGGAAAAATATGCAACCTGTTATGATTGCCCGTGTTTCAGTGATGACCAGAGCCATATGACATGCGGGCTTGGATACGATATTTCAAGTATTATTATGAGACGGGTTATGAACCCGCCGGAAAACAACTAAAAGCAAAGGAGAATTACTATGTCATACAAAAATGTTGATAACATTATTATTGAGAACGCTCGTATTATCTTCCGTAATTTCAGAGGTGAAGAGGACAAGTATAATCGGGCAGGCAACAGAAATTTCTGCGTTATTATCGAAGACCCTGAGCAGGCGCAGCAGTTGGCTGAGGATGGATGGAATGTGCGGATTCTGACTCCGAGGGATGCAGATGATGAGCCGAGACATTATATTCAGGTTGCCGTAAGCTTTAAAAACATTCCGCCGAAGGTGTTCATGATCACAAGGAAGGTGAAGACGCCTTTAGACGAGGAGTCCATTGATACGCTTGACTTTGCAGAGATCCGTAATGTTGATTTGACGATCAGACCGTATAATTGGGAAGTAAATGGTAAGACCGGAGTCAAGGCATATTTGAAAACCATGTATGTCACAATTGAGGAAGACGAGTTCGCTGATAAATACGCTGAAAACGAAGGGCCAGATGAAGTCCCATTTTATTAAAGATTATATTTTAAGGTGCTGACTTATTACATGTCAGGTTAAATGTCCAGTAAGGTCTTGATTGAAGATGCATATTCGTGACGATAAGAGGAAACAGCCTTATATTCTGAAAGGAGAAAGTGTATGGCATTTTGGAAGAAAAAACGAAAGCGGCAGACCACAGCCAGAAAGAAAACAAATGTCGCTTCTATGAAACCAAAATTGGAATATAAACCGCCAACATGGCTGACTACGATTCCCATGCCAGATAAAAAACCAGATGATGTTTCGATAAAATCGCCGGATGAGAAAATTCCAGAAACAAAGCCGATTGAAAAGTGTTCAGATTATCGTAAAGAATTTCTGAATGTATTTCAGAAACTTACATATCAGCATAGGGCGTGGGATATTTGGCGAGATTTCATCATTATGTTTGCGTGTTCTTTATCTAATTCAATGGATAAAGCGCACTACGATGAACGTGAAAAAAGATATTTGCGCAATATCAAAAAATACAACAAACAGGAACAAACATTATTTCCCGAATTAGCTGCTCATACAGTCATGGCTTTGGAGAATAATCCGGAACAAGACTTTCTGGGCAGCATTTTTATGGAATTAAAACTTGGAAATGAATCGGGAGGTCAATTCTTCACCCCGTATCATGTATGTCAGTTAATGGCGGATATTACAATGGACGATGTTGCTGCACAAGTGGCAAAGAACGGATATGTAACGATACACGATTCATGCTGTGGAGCAGGCGCTACGTTAATTGCCGGAGTCCATAATGCGAAAAGACAATTAGAAAAGGTTGGCTTGAATTTTCAGAACCATGTACTTGTGGCGGCTCAGGATATTGACGAGATTGTTGCGCTGATGTGTTATATCCAGCTTTTCCTTCTCGGCGTTGCAACGTATGTCAAAGTTGGTGATACCTTGACCGATCCGATGGCGGAAAATGATACTCTGGATAACTACTGGTTCACCATGATGTATTATTCCGACGTTTGGACAATGCGTAGGATATTTCATAGAGTGAATGATTTGACGAAAGGAGAAAACGATGATAAACATTAAAGGATTAAATAAAGCAAAAGTTCTTGCAGAATTATATAATTCTTCAAAACCTTTGGGCATGGGGATTCTTCAATACGTTCCTGGAAATATGTCAGAAAGTGAAGCGGCAGAATTATTAAAGAAGAGTACCTATTTTGATTACTTAAAAGGTCGTGTAATGAAAGTAGATCTTTCTTCTGACGAAGGATTTGAAGAATACCTATATGATCGCGATAACGGCATTGGTGCTGCACAAAGAGCTATTGATAGGATTCGTTAATCATGGCTGGAGTAGAGTTATATGACTACCAACTTGCTGCGGTTGAAAAAATGAAGAATGGTTGTATCCTTTGCGGCGGGGTTGGAAGTGGAAAATCTCGAACTGCTTTAGCTTACTATTACCTGCAAAATGGCGGTGCGGTAGCATCTCTAAAGGGGCTTGAGAATTATATTCCCATGGATGATCCACCAAAAGATTTATACATTATTACAACTGCAAGAAAAAGAGATACGTTGGAATGGGAGGGTGAACTCTCTCCCTTCCTTCTTTCTACTCACGATTATCTTAACCTTTACTTTGAACATATAGTAGTGGTTGATTCGTGGAACAATATAAAAAAATATGCAGAGGTAAAAGATGCTTTTTTTATATTTGACGAGCAAAGAGTAATAGGTTCTGGAGCGTGGGTAAAAGCATTTCTGAAAATTGCAAAGAGTAATGATTGGATTCTGTTGTCTGCGACACCGGGCGATACGTGGGAAGATTATATTCCCGTATTTGTTGCTAATGGCTTCTATAAGAATCGGACGGAATTCATACGAGAGCACGTTGTTTACAATCGAGCTGCGAAGTATCCGAAGATTGATAAATATATCAATACTGGGAAATTGATTCGGTTTCGCAATAGTATCCTTGTTAATATGGATTTCAGGCGGCAGACAGTATCGCATCACGAGGACGTGTTCGTTAAGTATGATATTTCAAAGTATAAGGACACCGGGAGGACAAGGTGGGATCCTTTTAAAAATGAGCCGATTGTGAATGCGGCAGGTCTTTGTTATGTATGGAGAAAGCTTGTAAATATGGACGAATCCCGTCAGGTAGCACTGTTGCAGATATTGGAGAAACATCCAAAAGCAATCATATTTTACAACTTTGATTACGAGTTGGAGATTTTGAAGGAGGTATGCGCTGAAAATGGTTACGAGGTTGCTGAATGGAACGGACATAAACATCAGCCTGTGCCTGATAACGGCAAGAGGTGGGCATACCTGGTACAGTATAATGCTGGAGCGGAAGGATGGAACTGTATTAAGACGGATACCATTATCTTCTTTTCTCAGAATTACTCCTACAAAATCATGCAGCAGTCAGCCGGACGGATTGACCGATTAAATACGCCGTATAAGGATTTGTATTATTATCACTTGAAATCGCGTTCAGGTATTGATTTAGCAATCAGTCGGGCTCTGAAGGATAAGAAGGATTTTAATGAATCAAGGTATGTGAAATGGTGAAAGGGGCGTGATATTTTATGGATGAAAATTATAAGGAAGTATATTTCGACAAGTATTGTAAAACCTGTAAACATGAAAAATTGGAAGAAAAATTTGATCCATGTAATGAATGCTTAAGCGAGCCGGTGAATACTGGTTCTCATGTGCCTATAAATTGGGAGGAAAAAGAAAAATGAAATCTGTAGGTAGCGTAATTGTGAGCTGGGATTTCTCACACGGAAAAGATGTAGGCGTTTTGCTTGTTGGGAAGCAGGTGAATGGAAAAGTAGAAGTTATCAATGCTTACCAGGGTGAGGAGGCATACGAACTATATTGTAGACTCACAGTTAAGAAGAAAAATCAGCCGGGCAGTTTTGTGGAGGTGTAAAGGAATGAGTTTTCAGTATGATCAGTATTTAACACAACACCGCTCCAATGTAAAAAGAGGATTTGACTGGATTGCTGATAATCTGCCGGAATTACTGGTCGATGGATTTGACTATGGTTGGCAGATCGAGTTTGCACATGATAAATCTAAAGATGGGTCGGACGAGTACGAGGCTTACGACGCGTATTTTTATGGCGGAAACCGCTCTTATGCGGTTGTGCAGAATTATCGAAAGGCGTGGTTGCTGCATTTACATAGAAATCCTCATCACTGGCAGCACTGGATTCTGATTAACGACGATCCCGAAGAAGGAGAAATTATTCTGGGGATGCCATACAACTATGTCATCGAGATGATTTGTGATTGGTGGGCATTCAGTTGGCAGAAAGGAAAGTTGGATGAGATATTCAGTTGGTACGATGAACATTCCAAGTATATGAAGCTGCATCCAAAGACCCGGAAAAACGTTGAAGAGATTCTGGCGAGGATGAAAAATAAGTTGGATGAAATAGCTCTAACAGCTAACGAGTCGATACTGGAGCATCACGGAATTAAAGGACAGAAGTGGGGCGTAAAAAACGGTCCGCCGTATCCTATTGATAAATCATCCGGACGTGGTACAATAGTGAAAAATGCTATTGAGTCGGGCGAAGTTTCTAAGAAAATCAACCGTGAGAAACAGATGCGTCATACGAAAAGCGGTCATACTCCAGGGAGAAGTTATCTGGATGGAGACCTTGAGTATGCTCAGGAGTTGGTAGATAAATACAGCGGAAAAGGCGAAGCAATCATGGATAGACATGGAAATTGGACTAATAAAGAAAAATTTGATGATTCCGAGATAATAGGGACTCATGTGGATACTGACGGATCAGAAACCAGAACAAACAAGGGCATTATTTCCTATTCGAAAACTGGAACACATGTTTATCCGAGAAAGGAGAGAAAATAATATGAATTTAAGAACTTATGAGGGAAAAAATGTAAGATTAACCGATACAGATGGAGAAATCTTTGAAGGTTATGCAGCCGATTATATATTTGCAGAAGACAATGTTCCCGAAGAGATAGAGGCGATTGTGCTTGATTATCCGACCAGAAAATCAGATGGGTATAAATATAGAAACCCAGTGGAATTCACCGCACCAGAAATTAAATCAATCGAAGTTATAGAATAGGAGAAAATCAATGAATGGTGGTACATCTGCGAGGAAAGTAATTGACATTATCGATTCGCAGTCTTATGAGGCCGGTTACGCTGCTGGATATTCAGAGGCAGAGGCTATAAGTTTTGACGAGGGTTATCAGGCTTGCAGACTTGACTATAAAAAAAGAGCGAGAGAACGAAAACAACTGAAAATACGTAAAAAGAGACGTCTATTATATTTTCTTAAACAGAAAGTAATAGGCGTTTTTCTTTTGGTTCTGACAATCTTTGTGTTGAAATTGTTGGAAGGGGATGCGACTGTTGCACTATTTACCGTTCCGCTTGGATTGACGCTGATATTCAGTAGGGAAAAATGGTGGATGGATAGCTATTATTTTGAAACTCGGAGGGAAGAAAGGAGAAAAGAATGAAGCAGCCGAAAAGACTTACCAGAGAACAGAAACGGTGTGTCTCTGCACATTATTTAAACGTTAAAGATTGGATGCTGGTTGAGGAAACTGAGTTTTATTACAAGATAATTCATAAGAAAACCGGCACAATGAAGAGTATAGACAAGTTCAGAAGGAGGTTGAGATGAAAATATGTAAAGTAAGACCGAATCACAATCAGTGTTGCGCTTGTTTGGATATTCAAATTTCAAACAATTCGGTTCTGGATTGTGAAAAATGTGGTTTGGGTAATAAGACTTATGAGCTTCTGCAAATTGGAACTGGATTTTGGAGTGGTGATTATGCCATGGTACAAAATGATGGGAAAATTGAAAAAGTGGCTTTAAGTAGAATCTATGACGTGAAAGAAACGAAAGGAGAAAGTTATCATGAAAAATAGTTGGAAAGTAGTTTTGATCGTAGCAGCCGGTATCATAGCTGTTATTTTATTATGTGTGTTAGGAGTACAGAACTCTCAGAATAGAGCATTTTCTCTGGAAGAGCAGGTTAATACTGCTGATTCGGACATTAAAGTCCAGGAAAAACGGCGTGTAGATTTGGTTTATAATCTTGCCGATTGTGTTAAACAGTACGACAAACATGAAGCCGAAACATTGACTGCAATTGTTGAAGGCAGAGGCTCCACTGGTGACATTGAAAATGTTACTACAGCTATTGCGGCCGTGTCAGAAGCATATCCCGAATTAAAATCCAATGAAAATTATAGGGAATTGATGAACGAACTTTCGATTACAGAAAATCTGATCGCTGAATATAGGAGTAATTATAATAAGCAGGTCAAAGAATACAACCGATATGTACGAAAATTTCCAACAAGAGCTTTTCTGGATATTCTTGGATATGAGGTTCAGACCTATTCCTATCTCAACTATGATGCGCCAGTTGACGCTCCACAAAATTTGTTTGGGGAGTAGAACTTATGGGAAAATACGGAAATTTCGAGATCACAAAACGTGAAATATTAGCAAGCATATCAATCATTGCTATTATGCTGCTGATTGGGATTCTTATTGCCGGGAAAATTTCAGATTATCAATTAGATAAGAACGAAGAATACAACAAAGCAGTAAAAATAGAAAAGCAGGAATTGTTTGAGTATGGTATGCGAACGGATGCAGGAAATGCTTTTGTATACGGCGATCTTGAGGCTGTTGATGCGGTCACATATCCGGAAATTGGCGGAGCGTATATGTATATTGAGAAGGTTAAAGAAAAATATACAATGCATACTCGTCAGGTTGCGCATACAACAACGGTGAACGGTAAAACTCATACTTACTATACTACAGAGACATATTGGACATGGGATTATGCTGGCAGTGAAGATCAAACATGTAATGAGGTGCTGTTTTTGGAACATATTTTTCCAGTTAGTAAAATTGATTTACCTGGAGAAGAGTATATTGACACAATTAAAGAATCAAGTCATGTCCGCTATAAGTATTATGGAGTAGGTTTGAAATATACCGGAACTATATTTACAGAGCTGTCCGACAAAACGATAACTGATAATTCGCCATTTTATGAAAACATGACGATTGATGAAACTGTAGAACATTTGGAATCCGATTTTGCTATTTGGTTGTTTTGGATTATTTGGGTAGTTTTAATCGGAGCCTGTGTCTACGGTTTTTATTATATTGATAATGAGTGGCTTGAGTAAAAAAAGGAGAAGAAAGAGATGGAGAACAAAATTATTGCAGTGGATTTTGATGGAACTTTATGTGAGAACAACTGGCCTGAGATCGGGGAACCAAAGTTTGGGACGATTACTTATCTTCTGAAAGAGAAGGAGCAGGGAGCCAAACTCATTCTTTGGACATGCCGTGTTGGAGAAATGCTTGAAAAAGCGGTGACATGGTGCGCTGAACATGGACTTGGGTTTGATGCGGTCAATGAGAATCTTCCGGAAATCATTGAGTCTTTCGGCTCCGATGCTCGAAAGATATTTGCAAATGAGTATCTGGATGACAGGAATGTTTCATTATCAGTTTGTCGGGAAAAGTCCAATATGCAATTATGGGCGGAACGAGAAATTGAGATTGCCTGCGAACATGAGAATCCGGATAGAAAGTCCGGAGAATGGGATTATGGCTGCGCCTGCTATGATAGTGCACTGAAAGCTTTTAGCAGCCTTTTAGAAGATGGACACTCTGGATTCAGTATCGGAATGACAAAGCATATTCTGAACCGGCTGATTGAAGGTAAGCCACTTACGCCTATTGAGGATACTGAGGATGTTTGGACCGACCGCTCTTATCGTAAAATGATTGATTCATATCAGTGCAAACGGATGTCTTCATTGTTTAAAGACGTTTATCCTGACGGAAACGTAAAGTATCATGATAACGATCGTATCTGTTGCATAAATGTGGATAATCCAAATGTGTCTTATCACAGCGGGCTGGTTAGTAACCTCATCAATGAGATGTATCCGATCACTATGCCATATTTCCCGGAAAGTAAACCTTTTATGGTACATTGTGAAGAATTTCTTACAGATCCGAAAAATGGAGATTTTGATACTGTTGGAATTCTGTATGTGATCAAGCCGGATGGAGAACGTGTAGAGATTAACCGATTCTTCAAAGAGGGTGAGGACGATTTCATCGAAATTGCTTCCTGCGAATATGAAATGCGTCGGAAAATGCATGAGGAACGTTTAGAAAAATTAACAAACAATTTGAAAAAGGATTGTCACGGCTGCTTTGGAGCTTCGGATGATAGTTGTCAACGCTGCGAGGAGGAAAGACCGGTATGAATCGGAGTAGATTTATTCAAGGACTAAAGAGCGACACACAGCTCTCTGATAAAGAGAGGCGACGTATCATTCGAAAAAGCCTTCAGAAGTATCCGTGGAAACTGAAATGTACTGTAGCGATGGAAGAATTTGCAGAGTTGCAGCAGCAAATCAGTAAGCAGATCCGTGGATACGGCGACAGAATTGGACTCTTGGAAGAGATGGCAGATGCTTATATTTGTCTTCGATTTCTAGAGTCTATTTTTGATGTCAAAGAAGAAGATTTGCAGAAGGCGATTGATGTAAAGCTGGATCGAGAAAGGAGAAATTTGAATGGCGGAAATTAAACAGTGTGAATTTCCAGAGTGGATTTATGGACCAGTAAACGATCCATTATGGGATAGTCTATTCGAACGCATCGAAGAGGCTCTTGGCTTTAAACTCTTTATTTGGCAGAAATCATATATTATGGGGTTAGGATATAGACGCTCTGGATATACAACTGCCGACATGCTTAGAAAATTGGTAGGAGAGCGCATATCAGCGCCAATATATTTGGAACGACCTAGAAATTACATGGAGGACTTTTGTCAGCATGAACTTATTGATATAAAAAGAAAATTGGATGATAAAGGCATAATTTCAAGAAGCGTAGTGAGGAGAGAACGATAATGATTAAAGTTGAAAATGTTGAAGTTATGGGGTGGGAGCATGTGATCAGAGGTATGCGGAATCCGATGAACAGTTGGGATAAGTCCGACAGCGGTATATGCAAGGGCGGCGATGATGGTATTGGCTGTAAAAATTGTGCCGGATATGACTGCGAGCATACATACGACTACTCTTTTCAGCTTGGTAAAGCAGATCACGAATTGATGATGAAGCTGGCAGCAGGCGGTCCGGTTCATGCGAAGTATCGGAGAATGATTACGGTATATCTGGATATCACTGCTCCGTTGTACTGGTGGAAAGAGTTCGATACTTATAAGGTAGGTACAGTGGCTAACTCCTGCTCTACGATGCATAAGATTGCGGAGAAGGAGTTTACACTGGAAGATTTCAGTGTAGAGCATCTTCTTTGGTCTGATAATAATATGTCCGCAGAAGATGTTCCGGTTCGGGCTATGGAAAATCTAATTTATATCTTAAATCATTATCGGGAATCCTTTCTGGCAACAAAAAACAAAAGCGATTGGTGGCAGATGATTCAGCTTCTCCCAACCTCTTACAACCAGAAACGGACGATTATGTTGAATTATGAAGTGCTTACCGGATCTATCGGATGAGAAAAAATCATAAGTTGGACGAGTGGCGTGAGTTCTGCCAGTGGATTGAGCAGTTGCCATATTAAGAGATTATTATTGGTAAAGAAGTTGTTGAACTTTATACAGACGGAAAGAAAGGAGCAGAATTATGATAGCGTTTCAACAGGCATTACTGATCGTACTTATATTTATCTGCGTTTATACGATAATTGATCGTATTTGTAAGTGTATCGAGCATTGTGCTGCCGCAAAAGCATATGGAAAATTTAGAGAAAACGGCATCATAACATCGTTGGAAAAAGTGCAGGAGCAATTAAAAAAGTTTAAGGAGATTGGACATGAAACGAAAAACAAAGAATCAGGAATGGATTAAAGGGCTGGTTATGGCATTTACAGCTATTATATTCAGCATCGCATTGGTCGTAATAATTGTATCATGGCTTGCAGCACATTAAAAATTTGAGGTGACGTACTTATGGGCCGAGCAGAAAGAAGACGCGCTCAGAGGAATGAGCAAAAAGCAAAGACCGCTACATACAATTTTACTAAGGAACAACTGGACGCAGTAGTCCGAGAGAAAATTGGAGACGAGCTTGCCAGAGTGAAACAAGAGGCTACGGAGGAGGCTGTCAACACAGCGATGGTACTGTTACTGACGCTTCCTCTGGAAGTGCTTATGGATTATTATTGGAAGAAATCTTACGCAAAGAGGATTCCAAAGTTTGTCGATCGAGTTCTTGGGTATTATGAGATGTGGCAAAACGGCGAATTAGACATGGACAAACTGAAAGATGATCTGTGGGAGTACGGAGGTGTAAAATTGATGGAAGGGGACGAAAATGGCGAAAGATGATTTGAGAAAAAATGCTGAAGGTTATTCTGATCCGACGGTATATATGGCTTTAAGAAATATTGAAAGGAACGACGAGGAAAGGTTTCGTAAACTTCTTGATACGATATTTGCGCTTTGTGAATTGTCGGATTTTCACATCGAAGAGCGAATTGTGATCAAGGACAAACGGACAGGAAGGATTTGGAGGTAATGGGGCATGAGAAATCGAGGAAGACCGCCGAAAACGGATTCTAAAACTGACCAGTTTCGGGTGCGGTTAGATGCAGAAGAACGGGCAATGATGGAGCATTTATCTGTAGAATCCGGCATGAGTATGTCTGAAATTTTAAGAAGAGGGCTTCGGATTCAGTACAACATGGCTCGATTTTCACATTAAATGTGTATCCAATAAATGGTTATTTCTGCCCACTTTTGAGTTTTGAAAAGTGACCACAGCCCACTTTTTTTGACCAATGGAGAAAAATTGGGGAGAATTTTTGAGAATTTAGGGACTTGTACGGACGATTTTGGTCAAATTTCTGGCCATTTGCCCGGTTTCTGCCCACTTTTAAAACATGGATTTGACCAAAAAATAATTTTTGTGTATCCAATAAAAAAGTCCGGAAACCCGCATAAACACTGGGTTTTTAATTATTGTGTATCCATTTAATAGCCGTTTTTGGTCAAATGCCCACTTTTTTCTTTATTTAATTGCGATAAAAAGTTTTAATATTTATAGTAGTATGGCAATAAAAAGTGGGTTTTTGACCACGAGCTAGTAAAAGCATAATTATGTTCTGGAAAAATTTTCTTTTATTTTACCATAACCCATGCTATACTAAAAGAGCCACACAAATGAAAAATCGCATTACGTTTAAGGGAATCATTTTGGTAAAAAGTGTATTCTCTCTTTACTTATACCCTTAAACGGAGCGAGATTGTGTGGCAACAAGTGAGAGATGCCTTTTTCGGTGCGTCTCTCGATGGGGCGCACTTTTTTTGCGCTTAGTATGTTATACGGGAAGGAGCTTCACAAAGATGTTCGAGGTAGAGAGTTGTGATAAGATTGTTGACATTTCTCAAAGAAGAGACTATAAAAAGCTCAATCTCTCGGTGAATCAGAAAATTCAAATAAATGGTCTCATGCAACAAATGCCAACCCTGGCGGTGACGAATACCATGAGTAATGCATATATTCTACATTTTCCAGAAGGAATAAGTGGCAGTCTGATGCACTATAAAAATGGTGGTTATGGAGTAGCAGTGCAAGGAACTGACGGAAAAATTGTAGCACATGCCTCCTTAGAAAAAATGCAAACGCAAGCCGCGATTATGCAAGGCTTTAATGTTATGGCGATTGCATCTGGTCAATATTTTTTATCTGAGATCAATCATGAATTAAAAGAATTAAGTAAGACCATTGATAAGATTTTGGAATTTTTATATAGTGATAAGAAAGCGGAACTTATTGCTGAAGTCAGTTTTACGAAGTACGCCTATGAGAATTACCACTCTATCATGTCATTCGATGAACAAAAAATGGCTACTATAGGAAGTTTACAGTCAGCGAGAAAAGTTGCGATGAAAGATATTGAGTTTTATATGTCTGATTTAAACGATACGACGACAGATACTTCAGATTTGCCGACAAGCGTTGAAAAAGCGTTTCGGATTAAAAGTTGCCTTGAGTTGTCTATGCAGCTTCATGTTATGAGCAGTTTGCTGGAAATTTATTATTCTCAGAATTTTGATAAGAACTATACGGAATGGATTGAGAATAATGTGGTGGAATATCTGGCAAAATGCGAAAACCGGATGCTTAGCTGTTTTAGTAAGCTAAGCGCAAGTATTCATGATTATAAAAATTCGCCTTTGAAAAAGATCAATAAAGAGGAACTCGCAGAAAAAGTCAATAAAGTAATTGATTTCCTGGGTACAGGAAAAGAATCAGATATGCGAAAACAGTTCCGTTCAACGCTGTATTCGATGGATAGAGAAATGAAGTATTACATTGATCAAGATGCGAACGTATATTTGAAAACATCTTAAGAATATAAGATTAAAAAAAATATATTTAACAGAGATACTTGGATTGGTGTCTCTGTTTTTTTATGCTCTTTTTTGCGCGCGAAAAATACATTCCCTTTTATGAAGAGAGAGGTAAAATAGGCATTTTAGAAATGACATCCTCTTTTTATGTTTTTGTGAAGGAGACTTATAAATGTTAGAAAGTAAATTTCAGGCAAATTTAATCAAAAGATTAAAAAAGATGTTCCCTGGCTGTATGGTTATGAAAACCGATCCAACTTATATTCAGGGTATTCCTGATTTGCTAATTCTGCATAATGACAAGTGGGCCTCCCTGGAATGTAAAAAAAGCGCTGGCGCAAAAAAGCAACCCAATCAAGAATATTATGTCGGACGAATGAACGAGATGTCGTTTTCAAGATTTATTTGTCCGGAGAACGAGGAGGAAGTATTAAATGAACTTCAACAATCATTCAAGCCTTGAGGGGCAGCACGCTTTTCTGGGAGCCAGTAAGTATCATTGGATTAACTACGATGAAGAAAAAATCGCAGAATCGTATTCGAAATTTATGGCAACTCAAAAGGGTACGGTTCTACATGCTTTTGCAGCACAGTGTATTCTGTTGGGACAGAAATTACCTAAGTCGCAGAAAACATTGAATATGTATGTGAACGATGCAATCGGTTATAAAATGACGCCGGAACAAATTCTTTATTATTCAGATAATTGCTTTGGAACAGCGGACTCAATAGTATTTCGAAATCGATTGTTGAGAATTCACGATTTGAAGACCGGAGTGATTCCGGCTCACATGGAGCAGCTTGAAATATACGCTGCTCTTTTTTGTTTAGAGTATGCAGTGAAACCATCAGATATTGATATTGAACTGCGGCTCTATCAAAATAATGAGATCGTTTATCACAATCCAACCACCGAAGATATTGTTCCAATTATGGACAAGATCATAACCTTCGATAAAATCATCAACAAAATTAAACAGGAGGGCTAAACCATGAATCGCATTGTCGAGGAAATTTTAATGCATTACGGAATGCCAAGGCGTTCTGGACGTTATCCATGGGGTTCTGGTGATAACCCTTATCAGCACAGCGGAGATTTTCTGAGTCGTGTACAGGAATTAAAGAAGTCTGGACTTAGCGAAACAAAAATTGCTGAAACAATGGGATTAACGACAACCCAGCTTCGGACTCAGATGAGCCTGGCAAAAGATGAAAGACGGACGCTTCAGGTTGCGACTGCAAAAGGACTCAGAGAAAAGGGCTATAGCTTAAATGAGATTGCTGAGAAAATGGGATTTAAAAATGATTCTTCTGTAAGATCGCTTTTGAACGCTGATTCGGAAGTCCGTATGAATCAGGCAAAAACAACTGCTGAATTTTTAAAAAAGCAGATTGATGAAAAGGGCATGATTGATGTCGGAACAGGCGTAGAGCGTGAACTTGGAATTTCAAAAGAAAAATTGAATCAAGCCCTTTATATTTTGGAGATGGAAGGTTATCCAGTCTATGGCGGGCGTGTTCCGCAGGCAACAAATCCTGGGAAATTTACAACTTTAAGTGTAGTGTGTCCTCCTGGAACTGAGCACAGGGATATTTATGACTTTGAAAACATTCACTCATTACGTGATTATATTTCGTATGATGAAGGAGAGTCATTTAGAAAATCATTTGAATATCCATCAAGTATGAGTTCTGATCGATTAAAAATTCGGTATAAGGATGAAGGTGGGGACGACAAAGACGGTGTTATTGAAATTCGTCGGGGAGTTGCTGATTTGTCGCTGGGGAATTCTCATTACGCACAGGTTCGCATTATGGTGGATGGAACGCATTATTTGAAAGGAATGGCAGTTTATTCTGATAATCTTCCTGAAGGAGTGGATGTGCTTTTCAATACAAATAAAAAATCCGGAACTCCGATGACCGATGTTCTCAAAAAAGTGGAAGACGATCCAGATAATCCATTTGGCTCTTTGATTAAAGAACATGGCGGTCAAAGTTATTATGATGATCCGAAAGGGAAGTATACCGATCTAATCACTGGAAAAAAGCAATCACTGTCTCTTATCAATAAACGGGCAGAAGAAGGCGATTGGGGAGAATGGAGCGATCATTTGCCTTCTCAGTTTCTGTCAAAGCAAAGTATGCAACTGATCAATAAACAGTTAGGTTTGGCGGCTGCGGATAAAAAGGCAGAGTTTGATGAAATTTGTTCTCTGACCAATCCAACGGTAAAGAAGGCACTGTTGAAATCATTTTCTGATGATTGTGATGCAGCAGCGGTTCATTTGCAGGCAGCGGCATTGCCGAGACAGAAATATCAGGTTATTCTCCCACTTACTTCTATAAAAGATAACGAAGTATATGCACCGAATTATAAAGATGGAGAAACAGTTGCGTTGATTCGCTATCCGCATGGAGGTACATTCGAAATTCCCATTCTGACAGTCAATAATAAACAGCCGGAAGGGCGAAGAGTTTTGGGAACTACGCCGGCAGATGCAATCGGAATCAACAAGAAGGTTGCAGACCGTCTATCTGGTGCCGACTTTGATGGCGACACGGTTATGGTTATTCCGTGTAATTCTTCCAGAAGCAAAGTGAAGATCACATCCACGCACACTTTAGATGGACTTAAAGACTTCGATCCAAAGATGTCTTATGGAACCATTAAACGAGGGGACAATTATTATAATGCCAACGGACAGAAGATCAAAGTCATGAAGAATACTCAGACGGAAATGGGAAAGATAACAAACCTCATTACCGATATGACACTCAAGGGAGCGATACAGGATGAACTCGCAAGGGCGGTTCGTCATAGCATGGTAGTTATTGATGCTGAGAAACATAAACTCGATTATAAGCAAAGTGAGATCGATAATGGTATCTCTTCATTAAAAAAGAAATACCAGGGAACCGTTGACGCAGATGGTCGTTACCATGAAGGGGCGGCAACTTTAATTTCCCGCGCAAAATCTGAGACACCTGTTCTTAAACGGAAAGGAAGTCCCATAATCAATGAGGATGGTTCGCTTTCCTATAAGGAAGTCGTGGAGGAGTATACGGATAAAGATGGTAAAGTCAAAGTCCGTACTCAGAAGAGTACAAAAATGGCAGAAACAAAAGATGCCAGAACTTTATCATCCGGGACTCCTCAGGAGGAAGCATATGCCGATTATGCTAATAAGATGAAATCCTTGGCTAATCAAGCCAGACGGGAGATGGTGAACAGCGGAAAGATAGCCTACTCCGCTTCTGCGAAAGCAGTATACCAGCCGGAGGTAAAGTCATTAATGGCTAAGCTTAACGTGGCATTGATGAACGCCCCTCGTGAAAGGCAGGCACAGGTAATTGCTAACGCTACCGTTGCCGCAAAGAAGAAAGATAATCCTGATATGACAAAAGCTGAGATTAAAAAAGCAAATCAGCAGGCATTGTCGGTGGCACGAGCATCCGTGGGGGCAAAGAGAAGCATGATTGAAATTACAGATCGGGAATGGGAAGCAATCCAGGCAGGAGCAATCAGCGAGAATAAGCTTACTCAGATTTTAAATAATACGGACATCGATACTCTTAGGCAAAGAGCAACGCCTCGTGCAACCACTGCTTTAAGTACAGCCAAGGTAAATCGTATTTCAGCAATGAGAGCATCTGGATACAGCACTTCTGAGATAGCGGAAGCTCTTGGCGTATCGACGTCTACTGTCTCTAAGTATTTGAATGGAAAGGGGTGAATTGGTTAAATGGCAGCGCAATGTGCACTAACAACGTTTGATAATCCTTTTGACCCATTTGAACAGTTTACTTCTTGGTTCCTGTTTGATGAAGAGAAAGGCTATCATTCAACGTCATACTTAGGAAGAATTGTTCGAACTTCTGATCAGTTTTCTGATGAAGAAAATGAGATTGAGATTGAACGAGCAATTGATGAAATAATTAAGTATGACTTTAGAGACATTTACAGAAAAGTAAAACGTTCAAAAGGATGATTTGCAAAATCCCTAATAGAGTTTGAGGCTAAATTGTAATCCGTCTAATTTTAAAGTGACGATGAAGTTGTGCGACTTTTATTAGGATTCTCAAGTCATATGAAGAAGGAATATTGATAACTTTCTTATGATTACATATGCAGAGAAGAATTTTGTGATTGAAATCTTCCTACAAGTAGGACTGCTAAGAGATAGAGGGGGGTCTGCTGAAAATGCACCCCCTCCCTGCATCGCGGCGGTCCTAAAAAATTCCCCGGCGGATATTTTGGAGAAGTGTTTTACTTTTTCAGCAGCACTTAAACGAGCTCATAAGGTTTGATTAGGCAATTGGTTGTGGTTCTTTTTGCTCTTTTTCTCCTTTCAGTAAATGGATTGATATCTTGCTTTGTGAGCTCTTTTAAATGCTGCTAAACCTATGGAAAAGGTTAGCACATGGATTCTAAAACCGTATACAAACAAAGGAACAATTTAGTGAGAGGAGGCAGTAAGTTGTGAAAAAAGCTAAAACTGTAAGCCCTGCTTCTTCCAAAAAGATCCGACCGGCACTAACACCAGAGGCAAGAGAAAAACAGATGATTTCGTTAGCTGTTGATTTGGCTGAAAGACAACTGATAGAAGGAACTGCCTCTTCGCAGGTGATTACTCATTATTTGAAATTGGGTTCATCAAGAGAAAAAAAAGAACAGGAGAGATTGGAAGAAGAAAACAATTTACTGAGAGCAAAAGTGAAAGCTATTGATTCTACAGACGAAATGAAAAATCTCTATAAAGATGCGATTGAGGCTTTTCGTACTTACAGTGGGCATGGAGATGAAGATGAGTACGATTAGAACATATTCGGAACTGATTTTATTGCCAACTTTTAAAGAACGCTATGAATATTTACGTCTTAGCGGAAGGGTTGGTGAAGAAACATTTGGTTTTGACAGATACCTTAATCAAACTTTTTACAAATCTGAAGAATGGAAATCTATTCGGGATTTCGTAATTGTTCGCGATAATGGGTGCGATTTAGGGGTCACTGGACACGAAATTTATGGAAGGATTTTAATACATCACATGAATCCAATCGTTCCAAAAGACATTCTAAGAAGAAGCGAGCTTCTGTTAAATCCGGAATATCTTATCAGTACCGTTTTAACAACGCACAATGCAATACATTATGGCGATGACAGTTTGCTGGTTTCAGAGCCAATAGAGCGGACGAAGAATGATACTTGTCCGTGGAAAAAATAACAAGATGGAGGATACCGGTATGGAGAGCATATTAACATCTGTTAAGAAAATGCTCGGGATTACGGAAGAGTATGAACACTTTGATGCTGATTTGATTATGCACATTAATTCGGTGTTTTCGATAATAAACCAGCTTGGCGTCGGACCGTCAGAAGGATTTATGATAACAGATAAAAGTGCGGTTTGGAAGGAGTTTATTTCAGACGAAGCAAAGCTTCAGATTGTCAAATCTTATATGTATCTGAAAGTAAAACTTCTGTTTGACCCGCCTCTTGGCTCTGCCGTAATTGAAGCAATGAACAGACAGATTAGTGAATTTGAATGGCGGCTCAATGCCGCTGCTGATTATAAAGAGGAGGAAAATCAAAATGAATAACGAGATGCTGTATCATCATGGCGTGAAAGATATGAAGTGGGGAGTTCGGCGTTATCAGAACCGAGATGGAACTTTGACGGCAGCCGGAAGGCAGCATAAAGCATCCGAACAGGATTCGTCGTACAAATCGGAACGGAATAAGAGAATTGCACGAGTCGGTATCACTACAGCTACTGTTGCGGCGGCAGCCATTTATGTCCATAAAAACCCGGAAGCAATCGGTAGGGTCGTTTCACACTTTCGTGGAGTGAAAATGAGTGATCTTAATCAGAAAGCGGTTAATGCTGGAAAACAGTATGTAAAGAATGCTGCAAAAGGAGTAGGAGAAGGCATTCATGAGGCAACGAAGGAGGCTCCGAAAAAAGCAGCTAAAACAGTGATTACAGGCGTTGTGCTCAACCAAACAAAAAGAGCGCTTGATTCTACTGTTGGAAAAGAAGAAAGTGCGAGAATCTTTCAGGCAAATGATAATAAGAAAATCGGAAAGTTCTGGAAAATTTCTCCGGAAGACAGGGATGACGATGATTAAGGAGTGAAAAGATCATGGCATTATCAAACACTGCCGTTCCAAAATACTACGGCATGTTTCGAGATGCCGTAATGTGCGGAGAAATTCCCATCTGTAAAGAAATAGAAATGCAGATGCAGTTAATCGATGAATTGATCGATGATCCGAGATACTATTACGATGATCAAGCTGTGGAGGGATGGATACGTTATTGCGAAAATGAACTGACATTAACGGACGGCTCCGATTTAAAACTTCTTGACTCTTTTAAGTTATGGGGTGAGGACTTATATGGTTGGTATTACTTTATTGAGCGAAGCGTGTATGTTCCGAACGAAGAAGGTTATGGGGGAAGATATGTCAATAAGAGAATAAAGAAGAGACTCCGTAATAAACAGTATCTAATCGTTGGCAGAGGTGCAGCCAAGTCTTTATATGATTCTTGCATACAGTCATTTGAAGAAAATATTGATACATCTACCACGCATCAAATCACGACTGCGCCGACCATGAAGCAGGCGGAAGAAATCATGTCGCCCATCCGTACTGCGATTACAAGAGCGAGAGGACCACTATTTAAGTTTTTAACGGAGGGGTCATTACAAAATACGACCGGTTCCAAAGCCAATCGAGTAAAGCTTGCCAGTACCAAAAAAGGTATCGAAAATTTTCTTACAGGTTCTTTGATCGAAGTACGTCCGATGTCAATTGCTAAACTTCAGGGGTTACGACCAAAGGTGGCTACAATCGACGAGTGGCTCTCCGGAGATACAAGAGAAGACGTTGTTGGCGCCATTGAGCAGGGAGCTTCTAAGGTTGATGATTACATTATTGTGGCAACCAGTTCGGAAGGAACTGTTCGTAACGGAGTCGGCGATACAATCAAAATGGAACTGATGGACATTCTCAAAGGTGATTATGTCAATCCGCACGTATCTATCTGGTGGTATAAACTCGATTCCATAGATGAAGTATCAGATCCTGATATGTGGTTAAAGGCGAACCCCAATATTGGAAAAACTGTCAGTTATGAAACTTATCAGTTAGATGTGGAGAGAGCAGAGAAAGCACCCGCAGCCCGTAATGATATTCTGGCAAAACGTTTCGGACTTCCGATGGAAGGGTATACATATTATTTCACTTATGAGGAAACGCTTCCACAAAAACGCAGACTATCCTATTGGCAAATGCCGTGTGCGTTGGGCGCCGATCTTTCACAAGGCGATGATTTCTGCGCCTTTACATTTTTGTTTCCTCTGTCAGATGGTGCTTTTGGTATAAAAACCAGAAATTACATTTCTTCATTAACTCTAATGAAACTTCCAGCAGCCATGAGAATTAAATACGATCAATTCATGAAAGAAGGCAGCCTGATTGTTTTGGAAGGAACAGTCCTTGACATGATGGATGTTTATGAAGATTTGGATAATCACATTGTTGAATGTGGTTATGACGTTCGATGTTTTGGATATGACCCCTATAATGCAAAAGAATTTGTGGATAGATGGTCATCGGAAAACGGTCCATTCGGAATCGAAAAAGTAATTCAAGGTGCAAAGACGGAATCCGTTCCTTTAGGTGAGTTAAAGAAACTCTCTGAGGAGCGGATGCTTTTGTTTGATGAAGAACTTATGACATTCGCCATGGGGAATTGCATTGTCATGGAAGATACAAACGGAAACCGTAAGCTTTTAAAGAAAAGATACGAAGCAAAAATCGATGCCGTTGCGGCTATGATGGATGCTTTTGTTGCTTATAAGTTAAACAGAGACGCATTCGAATAGAAAATTTAGTTCTTTTCGGTAAGCGTAATTCTACCAAATGTTGTAGTGGAATCAAAGAGAGAACACAAGAAAGGAAATTCAAAATGGGATTAACAAACAGACTCCAGCACGCCTGGAATGCTTTTCTTAATCGAGATCCGACGCGGTTTGGTTACGACATTGGTCCTGGGTATTCCTATCGCCCGGATCGTCCGAGATTGTCGAGGGGAAATGAAAGATCAATTGTCACTTCCATATTTAATCGTATTGCACTGGACGTGTCTTCAATCAATATTCAGCATGTTCAATTAGATAAAGATAATAGATTCCAGGAAGTATTGAAAACAGGACTTAACAACTGTCTTTCATTGGAAGCAAATATCGATCAAACCGGAAGGGCTTTTATTCAGGATGTGGTTATGTCCATGCTGGATGAAGGTGTTGTTGGCATGGTTCCAACTGATACAGACCTTAACCCTGAGGATACAAGCGGTTATGACGTTCTGACTATGAGGACTGGAAAAATACTGGATTGGTATCCACAGTATGTAAAGATACGTGTTTATAACGAAAAAACAGGTTTAAAAGAAGATATTGTACTACCGAAAAGTACAGTGGCGATTATTGAAAATCCGCTTTATGCCGTTATTAATGAACCTAATTCAACTATGCAGCGATTGATTCGTAAGCTGAATCTTTTAGATGTTGTAGATGAGCAAAGCAGTTCTGGAAAGTTGGATCTGATTATTCAGCTTCCTTATGTCATCAAAACGGAAGCGCGTCGCCGGCAAGCTGAAAATCGTCGTAAAGATATAGAACAGCAGTTATCCGGTTCAAAGTATGGTATCGCTTATACCGATGGTACAGAGCGTATCACACAGTTGAATCGTTCGGTTGAGAACAATCTAATGAAGCAGATTGAATACCTGACGAGTATGCTTTACAGCCAGTTAGGTATCACTCAAAGCATCATGGATGGTACCGCCGATGATAAGACAATGCTCAATTACTATAACCGGACAATTGAACCTATCATTTCAGCGATTGTTGATGAAATGAAACGGAAATTTCTGACGAAAACAGCCAGGTCGCAGCGTAAATCCATTCTGTTTTTCAGAGATCCATTCAAACTGGTTCCCGTATCCGAGCTCGCAGAGATTGCTGATAAATTTACCAGGAATGAGATTGCCACTTCGAATGAAATGCGTCAGACGATTGGGTGGAAACCTTCCAAAGATCCAAAGGCAGACGAACTGAGAAACAAGAATCTGAGTGAGCCTTCTGTAAATGCAGAGAGTTCACACGAGGAGATAATCGATGAATGAAGTGATAACGAAATAAGGAGGAAAATTCAAAATGAAATGTGATTTTAGCGGATGGGCAACCCGTAATGATCTGCTTTGTGCAGACGGGCGAACCATTAAGAAAGATGCGTTTAAAAGCCAGGATGGGCAGACCGTGCCTCTGGTATGGGGACATGACCATTCTGATCCGGACCGTATTTTAGGACATGCTCTGTTGGAAAATCGGGATGAAGGAGTGTATGCATATTGTTACTTTAATGATGGAGAGTCAGCAAAAGCGGCAAAAAGGGCATTGTTGCATGGAGATATACGTTCCCTGTCAATTTGTGCCGGACAGTTGCAGCAGGTTGGCGCTGATGTAATGCATGGAATCATCTATGAACTGAGTATGGTTCTCGGTGCCGCAAATCCCGGAGCTTTTGTAGATACGATTATGGCACACGGTGACGATACAGAAGATAAACTGATTGTTGGCTATGACGAAAATATCATGATCTACCATACTGCCGATGGTAAAGACAGTCTGGAAGATAAGCATACCGGGGAAAAATTAGATGATAAACCAGATGAGGGAAAAGAAGAGACTGTCGAAGATGTTTTCAATACAATGACCGAAAAGCAGAAAACAGCAGCTTACGCTTTAATTGCCGATGCGCTTAATAGCGGAGGAGCATCTGACGGCGGTGATAACCATAATTCTAAAGGAGGAAATGAAATCATGAAACATAATGTATTTGAAAATGAAAAGCAGACGAACGGCGGAATTCTTTGCCATGCTGATCAGGAGGCTATCGTGGCAATGGCAAAGACCAGTCAGGTCGGCAGCTTCCAGACCGCACTTGAAATTTATGCGGAAAATAACAAGCTGGAGCATGATGCAGTAAGCGGCGGATTTGTTCAGACCGGCGAAGGTAATATTTACAATCTGTTCCCTGAGTACAAAGAAGTAAGACCCGGCGCACCGGAATTGATTACCAGTGATCAGGGATGGATCAGCAGGGTTATGGCTAAGGTACATAAGAGTCCGATTTCAAGAATTCGTACCAGCCAGGTAGATATCCGTAACATCGATGCCCTTAGAGCGAGAGGATATACAAAGGGCAAGCAGAAGAAGCAGGCCGGCAACTTCAAACTGGTTCGCAGAACGACCGATCCGCAGACCGTATATGTGAAGAATGCGTTACACAGAGATGATATTATCGACATTACAGATTTCGATTATGTTCAGTATCTGTACAATATTGATCGCATGATGCTGAATGAGGAATTGGCAACGGCAATTATGCTGGGCGATGGTCGCGATGACGGTGACGAGGGTAAGATCTCTGCGGATCACATCAGACCTATCTGGTTGGATGATGATCTGTATACACTCCATGTGGATCTGGACATTGAGGGTGCGAAGTCTGAGCTTCAGGGAACGGGCACTGGCGAGAACTTTGGAGAGAATTACATTACTGCCGAGGCAATGATCAACACAGTTCTTTATGCGAGAGAGAAGTATAAGGGAACGGGTACTCCGGATTTCTTCTGCACTCCCCGCATGTTGAACGTAATGCTTCTCGCCCGTGATATGAATGGAAGACGTATCTACTCTTCAAAGGCTGAATTGGCATCCGCACTGAATGTCGGCGAGATCTGCACTGCCGAGCAATTCGAGGGTAAGACACGTACCACTAGCGACAGTAAGAAAAAGAAACTGGTTGGTATAATTACCAATCTGGCGGATTATTCTCTGGGTGCAACTAAGGGTGGCGAAGTAACCCATTTCACCCAGTTCGACATCGACTTCAACCAGGAGAAGTCTTTGTTGGAGACCAGAGTATCCGGTGCTCTTACCCGTGTGTATTCTGCTATTGCGGTTGAGGAGGATGTAACTCCTGCATCTTCCGGCGGCGGAATTACGACCGATTAATAAAGGAGAAAATTCAAAATGGCAAAATTTTATGGAGTAATCGGCTATATTAAATCGGTGGAAGATAAGCCTGGCGTGTGGAAAGACCAAATTACGGAACGCGAGTATTCCGGAGATTTAACAAGAAATACGAGGCAGCTTCAGACAGCAGACAAGCTCAACGACAACGTAAATGTCGCGAATGAAATCAGTATTGTAGCCGATCCATTTGCCTATCAAAATTTTCATTCAATGCGATATGTTGAGTTTATGGGTGCAAAATGGAAAATCTCTAAAGTTGAAGTTTTGTATCCGAGATTGATACTGACAATAGGGGGTGTCTATAATGGAAAATCGAAGGCTTCAGCTTCATGAAGTTCTTTGTGAACTTCTAGGAACAAGATGCGTTTATTTTCAACCTCCGGAATCAATTGAGATGGATTACCCCGCCATTGTATACGGTCTTGACGATATCGAGAATACGTATGCGGATGGTGGGGTTTATTTGTCTACAAAGAGATATGCGGTGACTGTTATTGATGCAGATCCGGATAGTCCTATTGTAGATAGAATTGCCTTATTACCATTGTGTCAGTTTAATCGGTCGTACACAAAAGATAACTTGAACCATTATGTATTTGAACTATATTTTTAAGGAGGAATGCGATAATGAAACTTGCATGGGATAAAACCGGCGAGCGTCTCTACGAAACTGGTGTGGACAGAGGCGTGCTGTATCCGTTTTTGGAGGGAGCATATGCAGCGGGGGTTGCCTGGAATGGTCTTACCGCAGTAAATGAAAGTCCCTCTGGAGCAGAACCCACTGCTTTGTGGGCTAACAATAATAAATATGTAACTTTGATGTCGGCAGAGGAACTTGGCTTGACGATTGAAGCCTATACCTATCCGGAAGAGTTTGAACCGTGTGATGGTTCAGCGGAACTTTCGGAAGGCGTTACAATCGGTCAGCAGGATCGTAAGCATTTCGGCTTCAGTTACCGTTCTTTGATTGGTAATGATGAAAGTGGAAATAATCACGGCTACAAGATTCATCTGGTTTACGATTGCCTTGCTTCGCCAACAGAAAAGAACCGAAGCAGCGTAAACGATTCACCGGATGTATCACCTTTCTCATGGGAAGTAAGCACAACGCCGGTGCCGGTAGAGGGTTATAAATCAACATCTATGCTGACAATTGATTCCACGAAAATCCCGGCAGTTAAATTGGCTGCGATTGAAGAAAAACTGTATGGAACAGCCGCATCGGAGCCGACACTCCCGTTACCGGATGAGATTGTTGAGCTTTTGAAATAAGGCGGTGTTGTAAATGGCAAAACTTGCATGGGATAAAACCGGCGAGCGTCTCTACGAAACTGGTGTGGATCGTGTGGTTTTATACAAAAGCCGAACAAAAGGTATTGCGTGGAATGGCGTGACTGCAATAAATGAAAATCCTTCTGGAGCAGAGCCAACATCTCTTTGGGCGAATAACGGTAAATACGTCACTTTAATGTCCGCGGAAGAACTCGGTCTGACAATTGAAGCTTATACCTATCCTGACAATTTTCTTAAGTGTCTTGGGGAAGAAGAACTTTCACCTGGCGTTACAATCGGACAGCAGGATCGTGAGCATTTCGGTATTAGTTACCGGACTTTTATTGGTAATGATGAAAGCGGAAACAATCACGGATACAAACTTCATCTTATTTATGACTGTCTCACATCTCCTACCGAGAAAGGACATAATACGGTAAACGATTCTCCGGATGTTTCTCCGTTCTCATGGGAAGTAAGCACAACACCGGTATCAGTAGAAGGGCATAAGTCAACAGCTATGCTGACGATTGATTCAACTAAGTTTAAGAATGCTGGTCTTATGAACGCATTAAGAGGGATTGAGGAAGCTTTATACGGAACGGAAAAAGTAAATGCGTGGCTTCCGTTGTTTTCCGAAATCGAAGAACTGATAGAATTTCATAGATACATCAGAGATTCGGCAGGCAATTTACTTATGGATAGCATGGGCAATCCATTATTATCAAGCGTTTACGAATGAATTAAAAAGTATTTCAATGAGCGGTATTCAGGCAAAGCTGGCCGCTCTTTTGATATTGAAAGGAGAAAAAAATGTTAAAAAAGACAATTACTTATTTGGACTACAATAAAACGGAAAGAACGGAAGATTTCTATTTTAATCTTACTCAGGCGGAACTTATCGAAATGGAATATACGACGGCCGTAGGTCTTTCTGTAATGATTGATAAATTAATATCGGCAATCGATCTTCCGGAAATTATTAAAATTATGAAAGAACTGATTCTTAAGGCATATGGAGAGAAAAGTCCGGACGGAAGAAGATTTATCAAATCGCCTGAGTTGTCTGCTGCATTTTCACAGACGGAGGCTTATTCCAAACTGTTTATGGAGCTTGCGACGAATGCGCAGGCGGCATCTGATTTTATCAATGGAATTCTGCCGACCCCGGATTCACAGCAGCAGGCGAAAATTAAAGCTATTCTTGAGGAAAAAGGATTACCGGGCGAATCGAATATTTAATGAGAAAAATATATGGAGGGACGATAAATGCTGCAAATAATAATACCGGCAATTGAGGGGTGGGATGAAGCAAAAGAAGAATTTGTCATATTGGCAAAGGAACAAAAGCTTGCTTTAGAGCATTCCCTCGTCTCTCTTTCAAAATGGGAATCTAAATGGCATAAGCCGTTTCTGACGAAGGAAGCAAAGACCATTGAAGAAACCATAGATTATATAAGATGCATGACGTTGACGCAGAATGTGAAACCAGAAGTCTATAACCGTATTCAGAACGAACACATCGATCAGGTGAATCGATATATTGAAGATTCAATGACGGCTACATGGTTTCGTGAAGATGAAAAAGCAGTAAAGAACAAAGAAGTTATTACAAGCGAGGTTATTTACTATTGGATGATTGCTTTAAATATTCCGGTGAATTTTGAAAAATGGCATCTGAACAGATTACTTACTCTCGTTCGGGTATGTAATGAGAATAATAAACCGAAGAAAAAGAAGACTGGAGGAAGAGAATTCCTTAGTCGGCGGCGGGCTTTAAACAACGCCCGAAAAAAGAAATTGAATACGAAAGGATGATGAGCATGGATAAAGCATCATTGGCAATTCTTACAAATATTATTGGCGCTGTGGAATCTGGCGGACAGGTATATGGTAAGCGAAACTATGCTGCTTATGCAGGTAAAAATCAGAATTCTTCTAATGAGAAAACATGCACCCTCGGATGGGCTCAGAACTATGGTAACGAAGGAAGAACCCTTTGTAAAATGATTTTGGAAAAAGATCCGGCGGCTTTTAGAAAAGCAGATACGGCAGGAATTGAAAAGAAACTTTCTGTAGATTGGGAGAAGACCGGCTGGAATCCTTCAGCGGCGGAAAAGAAATCACTGATTGCGATTATTACAACATCTGCCGGAAAGGAATGTCAGGACGAGCTTTTCAAGGAGTTGATGGCTGCTTACATAAAATCGGCAGAGGTTTTTGGCGTTACAGATGTAAAAGCACAGATGATGTGGTGTGAAATTGAGCATCTCGGCGGTTTAAAACCAGTCCAGAGAATTTTCAAAAGAGCAACGAAACCTTATACTCCCGAAACGATTTACGCATCATTGCTGTTAGATCAGAAAGACACCAGCAATAACAATCAGGTTGGCGATAAGAAATATCAAAGCAGACATCAGTGCTGTGTAAAATGGATTAACCAATATGTTAAAACCGGAACACAAGTTCAAAATGGAACCGGAAGAACAGCGGAAGATCTTTTAAAGGTTTTGCGTTCATGGGTAGGATTTGGGAGATCGAACGGAAAACACAAGCAGATTATTGATATTTACAACAATGATGATCCGAAAAATCTTCCTCGCAGCTATAAAGTCCAATACAACGATGCTTATTGCGATACCACAGTATCAGCCGGAGCAATTAAGGCAAAGATGAAAGACTTGATAGGCAAGGAATGCGGCGTTGAGGAGCATGTGAAGATTTTTAAGAAAATGGGCATCTGGCAGGAAGATGGTAAGGTGGTTCCGAAAGCAGGCTGGCCGATTGTATATAACTGGGATGATGCGACACAGCCGAATGACGGTTATTCTGATCACATTGGGGTTGTGGAATCTGTGAAAGGCAACACGATCGTTGCTATCGAGGGGAATTATGGAGGAGAAGTGAAGCGCCGTTCCCTACCTGTTGGCTGGGGCTATATCAGAGGATATGCAATGCCAAAATTCGAAACCGCCAATGGACAGGGTGAAGGAACATCTAATAATGGCGGAACAACAAATTCCGGAACAACCACTCTTTCCAGAACCCCGAAATGGGTTGGAAAGGTTACTGCCAGTGTATTGAATGTCCGTAAATGGGCAGGAACTGAATATGCAAATATCAAATCATGGCCAAAACTGGCAAAAGGAAATCTGGTTGATGTCTGCGATAAAATTTATGACAGCAAAAATGAGATTTGGTATTACGTGCGTATTGACGGCAGAATTTACGGATTTGTGCATTCCGATTATATTCGGAAAAAATAAGGAGCAATAGAATGATCACATTTAGACAAAAGGGCGATTTCTCCAAGACTACGCAATATTTCGAGCGTCTGAAAGAATTTATGAAGCTTGGAATCCTTGACAAGTACGGAAGGGAAGGCGTAGAAGCCCTTTCGTCTGCAACCCCGGTCGAATCCGGAGTAACGGCTGCATCCTGGTATTACGAGATAGAGCATTCCAAAGATTCAGCGGCTATAAGTTTTTCAAATTCACATGTGAATCAAGGGGTACCGATTGCGATTATTTTGCAATACGGGCATGGTACCGGAACCGGAGGTTGGGTACAGGGTCGAGATTATATCAATCCTGCTATTCAGCCTCTTTTTGACAAAATTGCAGAAGAAGCGTGGAAGGAGGTTACAAGGCTATGAGCAGGACAGTTGACGAGCGAGTCGTTGAGATGCGGTTTGACAATAGACAGTTTGAAAGCAATGTTCAGACAAGCCTGTCTACGATTGACAAGCTGAAACAGAGTTTAAATTTGTCTGGTGCATCTAAGGGATTGGAAAATGTCAGCGCAGCGGCGAAAAACGTGAACATGTCAGGTCTCACAGGAGCCGTTGAAACCGCACATGCGAGATTCTCTGCTTTTGAGGTAATGGCGGTTACCGCACTTGCCAATATTACAAATTCGGCAGTAAATGCCGGAAAGCAAATAGTATCAGCGTTGACGATTGAGCCAGTTAAATCTGGATTTGAAGAATACGAAACGCAAATTAATGCGATTCAAACGATTCTGGCTAATACCGAAAGTAAAGGTAGCACATTGAGAGACGTGAGCCAGGCTCTTGATGAATTAAATCATTATGCCGATATGACCATCTATAATTTTACGGAGATGACTCGTAATATCGGAACCTTTACCGCAGCGGGTGTAGATTTGGATACATCGGTTTCAGCAATTAAAGGTATTGCGAATCTGGCTGCTGTTTCGGGTTCTACATCCCAGCAGGCTAGCACAGCGATGTATCAGCTTTCTCAGGCGTTAGCTGCCGGTACTGTAAAATTACAAGACTGGAACTCTGTTGTAAATGCGGGAATGGGCGGTCAGGTATTTCAGGATGCCTTGAAAGAAACAGCTCGCGTGCATGATATCGCAATCGACGATATGATAGAGAAAGAAGGAAGCTTCCGGGAAACCTTAAGCAAAGGATGGTTGACTTCGGAAATCCTTACAGAAACTCTTTCGAAGTTTACTGGCGATTTATCAGAAGCACAATTACAGTCAATGGGGTATACGGAAGAGCAGATTGCTTCCATTATCAAAATGGGGCAGACGGCTAATGACACCGCCACCAAGGTAAAAACCCTTACTCAGTTATTTGATACGTTGAAGGAAGCGGCTCAGTCCGGTTGGACAAAGACATGGGAATTAATCGTTGGCGATTTCGGTGAAGCGAAAGAATTGTTTACGGGTATTTCAGATACTCTTAGCGAATTCATTAATGCATCTGCTGATCGAAGAAATAATTTGCTAGAAGGAGCATTGTCAAACAATTGGGACAAACTAATTGCTAAGATCAATGAAGCTGGAATTGAGACGGTTGATTTTGAAGAAAAACTGAAAAGTATGGTTTCTTCTCACGGTCTTGATGTTGATAAGCTGATCGAAGAACATGGTTCGTTGGAAAAAGCGTTCCGAAGTGGGGCTATCTCATCAGATATTTTAAAAGAAGCAGTAAATGGACTGAAATCCGAAATGGTGGATTTGAGCACCGTAGAAAGGGAACTGCGAAGAGGAGATACTGGTGAGGATGTAAAAAAAGCGCAGGAAGCTTTAGAAAAACTTGGAATTGATATAGGAAAGACTGGAGCGGATGGAATACTTGGTCCGGCCACAGAAGAAGCAATCAAAGCTTTTCAGGAATTGAATGGTATTGAAATAACAGGAATCATTGACGAAAACACTTTGAACGCTTTAAAAGAGGCGACGACAACGACAAATACGTTGGTCGGAAACATGGATGAGTTTATTGACGGTATTACGGAGCTTGGCGGCCGAGAAAAAATTATTGAATCTTTTAAAAATATTCTGAGTGTACTTGGCGATACGGTAAAACCGGTAAAAGAGGCGTTTAAAGAAATATTCCCTCCAATAACGGCAGATCAGGTAGGAAATGCGATTGATAAGTTTCATTCTTTTACAGAGAAGCTTAAACTTAGTGACGAAACAGCAGATAAATTGAAACGGACGTTCAAGGGTGCGTTTTCTATTCTGGATCTTTTTGGAAAAGGTATAAAAACATTAATATCCCCAATAGGGGATTTTTTAGGTTCCGGAGGCGTCAGCGGAATTGCAGACGCATTCCTTGGTATCACCGCTTCAATTGGGGATTTTTTCACATCTCTTAATGAAGGCGCTGGAACCGGAACTTTTTTTACTGCCTTATCGAACGGTATTTCCAATATCTTTAAAGAAATTGCGGAAGTGATAAATCCAGCGTCTGAAGGAATAGAGACATTCGGAGATGCTTTTTCATATGTCGGAACCGTTGTTTCTAATGCGGCGGGAAAAATTGGAGAAGGAATAAAAAGCGTATTTACATGGATATCGGACAATGTTTCTGCGGGTGATGTTTTTGCCGGATTGGCTGGAGGCGGAATATTTGTTTTGGCCAAAAAGATTTCCAGCGTTTTTGGAACTATTCAAGAAGCGTTAGATAATCTGTTCAGGAAGGGTGAAAGCGGAAAAATAAAAGAACAGTTTTCTGATATTCTGGGTTCTGTGAAAGATTCAATTACGTCTTTTACCTCCGGAATAAAAGTGGCTTCTCTTATTGGTATTGCCGCTGCGATTGGCATTTTATCAGTTGCACTTAATTCGATATCAAAACTGGAACCCGGAAAATTGACAAATTCGCTAGGTGCAATCGGTGTAATGTTCGCCATGCTGAGCCTGACGTTGAAATCAGTTACAAAAACTTTAACGAAATTTGATTCTAAAGGCTTGATAAAAGCTGGCGTTTCGTTAGTTCTTATTGCTACGGCGATAAATATATTTGCCGGAGCTTTAAAAGATTTATCCGGTATGTCGGCTGCCGATTTAGGTAAAGGTCTCGTTGCTCTCGGGGTAGGTTTGGTTGAATTGTCAGCGGCACTTAAAATCATCGATAAGGCAAAAATTTCTCTGTCAACCAGTGTCGCAATCGTGGCGTTGGCACAAGGCTGTAAGATGCTTGCGGACGCCTTGGTAAAATTCAGTGTTCTTTCATGGGACGAGATTGGAAGAGGACTGGGTGCGATGGGCGGCGCATTAGCCGAGCTTACTGCATCTCTTTCGGTTCTCAGTAAAGCGGGAGGATTCGGTTCGCTTCTTGGCGCTACGGGAATGTTAATTGCGGTTCAATCTCTCGATGAAATATCTGAAAATCTTGAAAAACTTGGAAAGATGACCTGGGATGAGATTGGAAGAGGACTGGGTGCGATGGGCGGTGCACTGGCTGAATTTACAGTTGCATTAGGCGCTCTCAGTAAAGCAGGAGGATTCGGTTCGCTTCTTGGCGGAACCAGTATATTAATAGCGACTCAATCGCTTGATCCGATTGCCGATGCTCTTTTAAATATTAGTGGGTTATCGTGGAATGAGATTGCCAGAGGGCTTACCGGTATGGGAGGAGCTTTGGCAGAATTTGGAATTGTTCTCGGAGCTATTGGAAGAATTGCGGGTTTTTCCAGTGTTTTAGGTGCTGTTTCTGTTTTAATTGCGGCGCAAACTTTGGAGCCGATTGGAAATGCTCTTGGAAGTATTGGACGTTTATCGTGGGAAGAAATCACGAAGGGTCTTGTTGGAATGGGCGGTGCACTTGCTGAACTGGCGGTTGTTGTAGGTGTGCTTGGCTCAGTATCAGGTATTAGCGGAGTTTTAGGCGGCGGAGCTATTTTACTTGGCGTACAAGGACTTGGAGATCTTGCTGATGCGCTCAAAAAGTTTGGAGGAATGACATGGGATGAAATCGGCACTGGTCTTGTTGGAATGGGCGGTGCGCTTACCGAAGTCGGCGTTGTTACCGGTCTTCTTGGAAATCTTGGCGGGTTAGGTTCGCTTATAGGAAGTGGGTCTATTTTACTTGGCGTACAAGGGCTCGGAGATCTTGCTGATGCGCTCAAGAAATTCGGACAAATGAATTGGGACGAAATCGGCACTGGACTTGTTGCGATGGGCGGTGCGCTTGGGGAAACGGCTCTCGGAGGATTATTGAACACATTCTCCGGATTTGGAGCCGCAGCAATTGCAGAGATGGCAGAACCTTTGGGAGCATTAGCTGATTCTGTTAAGAAATGGTCTGGAGTTACGGTGCCCGAAGGATTGTCAACACAGCTTGGATCTCTTGCGGATGGGGTAAAAGCCTTTAATTTCAGCGGATGGGGAGCAGACGCTATGGCTGCTGTGGCTGTTCCACTCGGTGACATGGCGACTTCCATTTCAAAATGGAGCGGAGTTTCTGTTCCTGAGAACATACAAACCGGTCTTGAGGGGTTAGCAGGCGGAGTAAAAGCTTTTAATTTCAGTGGTTGGGGAGCAGATGCTATGGCCGCTGTGGCAGAACCGCTTGGGGATATGGCCGGCGCTCTTGGGAAATGGTCCAACGTAACCGTACCCGAAAATATTCAGACCAGCTTGGAAGGCTTGGCAAGCGGAGTTAGCGCATGGGCTTATGTCGATACCTATAATATAGCTGCAATTAAAGAACCGTTGGAAACGCTCGCTGGCGCCGTGGGTAAATGGAACGAAGTTACTGTACCGTCAAATATACAAACCAGTCTTGAGGGGCTAGCAAGCGGAGTAAATGCCTGTAATGATGTTTCTGCTGAAAATTTGTCAGGCGTATGTGATGGAATCCGAGCGATTGGAACTGCCGCAACGGATATCTCAGCAATCGATTTTAGTGGGATATCTTCACAATTGACAAGCTTCGCTTCGTCTATTAACAGCATCAATGTTTCTACGGATACGTTTTCAAATTTGGGAACCAATATCGTAAGCAAGTTTGCAAGTGCGATAAGCAGCGGAACGGGAACGATGTCCAGCGCCGGAGCGAAGCTGACAAATGCTGTTGCATCTGGAATGAAATCCGGAATGAGTTCCCTAACATCTACGATTACTTCTATTATGAGTTTAGCCAGTACAAATGTTAGAAACAAAAGAAGTAACTTTGTTTCAGCAGGTACATATCTTGTTTCCGGTCTGGCTTCCGGCATCAGATCAAATTTGTCATCTGTTTCCAGTGCAGCGGGATCAGCGGCTTCTTCCGGTGCAAGCGCTTCAAGGGGATATTATGGAAGCTTCTACAGTTCAGGAGCGTATCTTGTATCCGGATTCGTAGCCGGAATCAGGAATAACATTAGTTCGGCCGCAGCAGCGGCTGCTGCGATGGCGGCGGCAGCATCAAGCGCGGCGAGAAGTAATCTCAAAATCAAATCGCCATCAAGAGTATTTTTTCAAATCGGTGATTTTGCTGGACAAGGTTTTATCAATGCACTTGCGTATTATGGTAAAGCTTCATATGAAGCAGGAAGCAATATCGCAGTGTCAGCACGAGAGGGATTAAGAAAAGCAATCTCTAAAACAACGGACATTATTGAAAACGGTATGGACGGAGCACCGACAATCCGTCCGGTACTCGATTTGAGTGCGGTTGAAGCCGGAGCAGGACAGATTAATGGTATTCTCGGAATGGGTCGTTCGATAGGCATAACCGGTAATATAGGAGCAATTGCTACCATGATGAGCAATCGTCAAAATGCTGCAAGTAACGATGACGTTGTATCGGCAATCGGAAAACTACAAAAAGCACTTGGAAATTATTCCGGCGATTCCTATGTTGTTAATGGCGTCACCTACGATGATGGGAGTAATGTCGCCAGCGCTGTAAAATCCCTTATCAGAGCAGCAAAAGTAGGAGGGAGGGTGTAAAATGGCTTCCAAAAAGAAGAAAGCAACAAAAGTTGTCGTAAAGCTTCAGAATAATACCGACCGTACCGTTTATGCTACATGGACGTGGAATGGTAAGAATACAGATCATTATAAAGTGATTTGGAAGTATGCAACTGGAAATGGGGTTGCTTTTATCGGTAGTGAAACCACAACGACAGCGAAGCAGAGTGTGTGGACAGCACCTTCTAATGCTACAAAAGTATCTTTTACAGTAAAACCGATATCCAAGACATATAAGAAAAATAAAAAACAGGTTTCTTATTGGACATGCGATTGGTCTACAAGTGTAAGTTATACATTCAAGATCGATACAAAGCCTGAAACCCCGTCCGTTCCCAAAGTTTCCATTGAAAAATTCAGCTTAACGGCGGAAGTTGACGTATACGATAAGAATACAACAAATGTTGAATTCTATGTTGTAAAGAATGATAAATCAAAATTTACAAGCGGGGAAGCGGCTGTAAAAACAAATCACGCTGCTTTTTCGTGTACGGTCGCTGCGGGTGCAGAATATAAAGTTCGTGCCCGCGGTATTCGGGTTTACACGGTTACTGTAAAAGAAGCTTATAAATCCAAAGGAAAAACGAAATACAAAAACGTTAAGCAAACCAAAAAAGAATATGGAACATGGTCCGAGTATTCCGATGGGGCAGGAACAATTCCAACAGTTCCATCAAAAATTAATACGATTAAAGCTATTTCAACGACTGGAGTACAGCTCTCGTGGAGTAAAGTCTCCAATGCCACAGGGTATGATGTGGAATACACTACAAAGAAAATGTATTTTGATAGCTCTAAAGAAACGCAGACGGTTTCCGTAACTTCTGCTGTGACTCATGCGGAGATCACCGGCTTAGAATCTGGACAGGAATGGTTCTTTCGAGTTAGGGCAACGAATGCTCAGGGTGAGTCTGGATGGTGTACTCCGATTTCCATTATTTTGGGTAAGCCGCCAGCGGCACCAACTACTTGGTCTTCTACAACGACTGCCGTGGTTGGAGAAAGACTTGGGTTATATTGGGTGCATAATTCAGAGGATGGATCCAGTCAGACGTATGCACAGATTGAAATCATTGTGAACGGTGTAAAAAGAACCGAAACTATAAAAAACAGCACCAATGAAGATGAAAAAGATTTAACCAGTTCATATTTTATAGACACATCAAAATATAACGAGGGTACAGTCATTCAATGGCGTGTTCGGACGAGAGGTGTTATTGAAACATATGGGGATTGGTCAATTCAGAGAAAAGTTGATATTTATGCGCCACCAACATTGGAACTGGGAACCAGAGGTGTAAATAACTGGTGTTGGGATACATTCAACTTTCTTACCGATACAATTTATACGGCATATGGAATAGGAGGAAGTTTATCGGAGGTGATAACAGCATTTCCGTATTATATTACGGCTACCTCAGGACCATCGACACAGACTCCGATTGGATATCACATTACGATCAGTGCTAACGAGGGATATGAAGCTCTTGATTACAATGGCAAAGAAAAATGGGTAAATGCCGACGAGGAAGTTTATTCGAAATATTTTGATGCCGTTACCGGCCATAGTCTGTTTGTAATGATTAATGCTTCGGATATTGATCTGGAGAACAATGTTTCTTACACAATCCATTGTACAGTTAGTATGGATTCCGGTCTCACGGCTGAAGCCTCCTCGGAATTTATTGTCGCATGGACAGATGAGGAGTATGTTCCCGATGCAGAAATTGGTATTGATGAAGAAACTCTTACAGCCTATATACGTCCTTATTGCGAGGACGAAGACGGTTATCTGATTGACGACATTGTTCTTTCTGTTTACCGACGTGAATTTGATGGAACGTATACAGAATTGGCAAGCGGAATCGAAAATCAGCATGTGGATCAAGATGAACTGCTTGATTCTAATAGCGATTTTATTCTGGATAGTTCCGGAAAAGAATTAATAGGAAGAGACGTCAACTCAAGAGCAATCTTTATTACTGATCCGCACCCTGCGTTAGATTATGCGAGATACCGGATCGTCGCAATGTCTACTATTACAGGAGCAATTAGTTACAGTGATATACCGGGTTATCCAATCGGGGAAGAGGCCGCCGTAATTCAGTGGGATGAGGAATGGTCGGAGTTTGACACTTTTACAGATGAAGAAGGAGATGAGATGGAAGAACCGCCATGGACGGGATCCATGCTTAAACTTCCTTATAATTTGGATGTATCGGATGAAGGAAATACAGACGTATCTTTTGCAAAGTACATTGGAAGAAGGCATCCGGTTGCATATTATGGAACTCAGGTTGGAGAAACTTCTACATGGAATCTCGATATTGTAAAGGATGATACGGAAACTTTGTATGCCCTGCGTAGATTAAAAGCGTATATGGGCGACGTGTATGTTCGTGAACCATCGGGAAGTGGTTACTGGGCAAACGTACAGGTTTCCTTCAGCCAGAAACATTGTGAAGTTACGATTCCGGTTACTTTAAAAATTACAAGAGTGGACGGGGGTGCTTAAATGCCGGATTGGACTTCTGCTATGCAGCAAACTTTCGAATATTATATTGTCGATCCTGGAACATGGAAAGATGTGTCTAAGCTTGATAAAATAAAATCCTCTACTATAAACCGAGATGGAGAAGAAAGTACACTCGGTTCAGCTTCTATAGACTGTACGGAATCTTTTGGAGAATGCTACGTGAGGATTTATCTCATTACAATTCAAAATGGAGTAAGAGAGAGACATCCGCTTGCAACGGTTCTGGTTCAGTCTCCAAGAATTGGATTTGACGGAAGATCACAAAACATTTCTATTGATGCATATACTCCCTTAATGGAATTAAAAGAAAAACTTCCTGAAATTGGATATTCCATAAGAAAAGATGAGGATATTATGGATATAGCGTCAAGATTAACCAGAGAAAATGTACGGGCGCCAGTAGTGCCGGGAAGCAGTGAAATAAAGCTTCATAATGATTTTGTTTCCAACTTAAATGATACTTGGTTGTCATTTTTATCTGACTTGATTGCTAATGCGAAATTCCAATTCGATCTTGACGAGATGGGGCGAATACTGTTTGCACCAGTTCAAGATATAGCGTCTTTACAGCCAGTGTGGACGTATACTGACGATAATAGTTCTATACTTTATCCGGAGATTGACATGGAACGCGATATGTACGGACTTCCGAATGTAGTAGAAATTATTTATTCAACAGATTCAGGGTATTTCTATTCCAGAGCGGTAAACGACGACGAGAACAGTCCAATATCTACAGTGAATCGTGGGAGGGAAATCATACATAGGGTTTCTGATCCGGATATGATTGGAAATCCTTCTCAGGAATTGATAGATGAATACGCAAAACAACTTTTGAGAAATCTGTCTTGTCTGGAATACAAACTGACGTATACTCATGGGTATTGTCCGGTTAGAGTTGGAGATTGTGTTCGTTTGAACTATGAACGGGCAGGAATCGTTGATATAAAAGCAAAAGTAACAAATCAGTCAATCAAATGTGAAGCCGGTTGTCCCGTTTCTGAGACGGCCGTTTTTTCTACAAAATTATGGGGGTGATCTTATATGGAATTGGATGCCAGTTTGCTAAAGCAGTTTTCAGAAGTAGCAAATGGAGGTAATAAGGACAAATTAACGGAGACCACCGCTTATGGAACAGTAGTAAAAAACGGAGAGAACACTTATGTGCGGATAGATGGAACGGATTTGCTGACACCGGTTTCTATGGCGATGGATGCAGAGCATGGGGATCGTGTCATGGTAGTAATCAAAAATCATACCGCAACGATTACGGGAAATATATCTTCACCAGCTTCTGCCAGAACAGCTACGAAATTTATGAAATTAACGGATAAAGGGCTTATGGTTGGCGAGTTGGATGAGGATGGTAATCCCACAGGTTCATATACGCTTACAGACTCGAAATCTTATAATATTGTTGACGAAAATGGAAACAAAGTTGGAGTCTTTTCTGGGACTATGATAAATCTTGGAAACGGGATGGCAGTTATGACGGTCAATGAGATAAATCTTGGAAAGGGTAAAGCTATCTTTGCGACAGATCATGCAGAATTGGCCGGTGGCGCTGCGTATCTATCACCCAAACTATTAAAACTGGGAAATAAGGACGAAACAGAAATCCAGTTATGCAACGGTAAAGGAATTATCAAAATGGATGGCGATGTCCTTATAATTAATGGCGGCAAAGCGATAGGACTTCGTAATCTTTTTACACAAAATTCTGCAAATAAATATTATGCGGAAATTGTATGTCGTGCCGATTCTACTAACCCAACAGCCGCTATTCAGGCATACAAAGCAGGGGGAGTAGCTTCTTCGGTAATTGCTGATTTGAATGGTATTCGAGTCAATATTCCAAGTGGAAAGAAAATGAGTGTAAATGGAGCGGAGGTTTTATTATCCAATTCACTTATGGTGGTAGGATCGGTTAGCGCAACGGGAACTATAAAAAGCGGTAAGACGGCTTCTATTACCGCCACGGTTCCTGTTCCATCCGGCTATACATTGGCGGGTATCAGAGAAATAAGGACGAATCACAATAATGCGTGTAAGATGTCGCAGTTTTATACAAATCCCAGTGCAAACCAAGTCGGAGCGTCTTTTGTAAATACCTCTGGCACAGACTTCACGAGCAATGATATGAGCAAAAGTAATAGAAAGCTAAAAGTAGTAATTGAGTGGTTAGCTTTCCGATGCTCAGCGCCAACTGTAACTGGAAGTAATATCGTGGAATGGACAGATAGTTAGGACGGAGGTGAGAAAATGTAATGGCGGCAATATCTACATATTTATCCCGGATTAAGTCCGCAGTATTGGGAGAAGAGGTTCGAGGATCAATTCATGATGCAATTAAAGCAATTAATGATGAAAATACTACGGTGCTTCAAAATTGTAACTCAGCACAGAGCATTGCGGAGACTGCAAGAGACGAGGCTGTAATAGCAAAAAAAGCCGCTGAATCAGCAAAAACTGCCGCTGAATCAGCAAAGCTTGCCGCGAACATATCCGAAGGAAATGCAGCAAAATCTGCTCAGGAGGCTCAGACATCGGAAAATAATATAGATTCGAAGATAGCTGTTGTTACCGAAATGAAAGGTAATCTCATAAGCAGTTATCAAATTTCAGACGATCTTTTGGATTCTTCCGGCGATTCGATTCAGGATAGTTCTGGCCGAAACATTATGGGAAAAGTAGTACTGGCAGAGGCGGGATATATCGAAACTCTTGCTAAAAGAATAGCTTCGTTAGAAAGCGTTATTAAATCAATAACAGCAAAATAATACATTATTAGGAGGAAAATCAAAATGGGTAAACTTACTGATTACTCGGCGGCTTCAAGATTCGACAGCGGGGATATTTTAATTAAGGATGGTACAAACGGTACAAAGAAGATTACAGCTCAGAATGCGGCAAGAGAATTTGCAGGTCTTGTATCTTCGCAGAACCATCGGAATATTTGGGGCGGTAGAAATCTTGGAAGTTCTGTAAGCGCTGAACAGAGAGCGGCAATCAAAGACGGTACATTTGATAATTTGTTTGTTGGTGATTACTGGGTTATTAATGGTGTTACGTGGAGAATTTGGGATATGGATTATTTCTACAGATGCGGAGATACCGATTTTACCACACATCATCTGGTTGTTGTTCCGGATTCCAGTCTGTATTCTCACGTTATGAACGATACAAATATTACAGAGGGCGGTTACGTTGGATCAAAAATGTATACAGAGGGGCTGGAACAGGCGAAAACGGCTTTTAAGTCGGCTTTTGGAGATATGGTACTTACGCACAGGGAATATTTTACCAATGCAGTTACAAATGGACATCCTTCTGCTGGAGCATGGTTCGATTCCGAAGTTGAATTGATGAATGAGATTATGGTATATGGCTGTCATGTATATGCTCCGATGAGTGATGGTTCAACAATTCCAAATAAATATACAGTAGGAAAACAACAGTTTGCAGCAGCTATGTTGAATCCTTCGATTGTGAATAAACGTTATACATATTGGTTAAGAGATGTCGTGTCTTCGGCTTCCTTCGCCGGTGTGGGCCCCTATGGCAATGCGTACTACTACAACGCTTCGTCCTCTGGTGGGGTTCGTCCGTATTCTGTTATTGGTGGTTAGGAAAATCTAGGGGCCTTGTGCCCCGATTTTTTAATTTCAGTACGCGGGTGACGATGATCGTTGCTATAAAGAAAGAAACGAAAGGAAGTTATTAAAATATGGAAAACAAAATTTATAATATTACACTTTCCGATGGAAGTGTTATTGAAAATTTAAGACTCAATGGTAATAATTTCATTTCTGAGGTTCCTGTTTCTACGGAATTGTTTATGGATAATTGTTCCCCAATTATCATCAGTGATGGTGAAACTGCGAGAATCCACGAAAACATGGAATTGGTACAGATTACGGAGATGAAAGATGAATACTGGTTTGTTCTCCGTGATATTACTGAAGCGGAAATGGAGAAGATTAAGATGCAGTCAGATATCGAATACATTGCGATGATGGCTGGCGTAGAACTTTAAGAAAGGGAGGAATACCGTAATGCATAGCGAGAAGTTTGAAAAGGTAAAGCGTTTCTTTATTCTGAAAGTATGGAATGAGGTTCGCGTCCGAAACGCCGTAAAGATGAACTGGATTACTGATGAAGAATTTACAGAAATTACAGGAAAGGAATTCTGATGAGTGTACTTGCAGCCGAACGAAAAGAAGCAAAAGACGAAGCAATTACTTTTTCGATAGAGCTGCACAATATGCTGATTGAACTTATGCAGCGAAGTTTTGGAATAAAAGATATCGACCATGTTGTCAGAGTGCGGTATGCATATGGCTTAGATCCGATAGAAGATTTTGCAAAATATCGGTACCTGATGAATGAGTCAAAAACACAAATCAATCATATTGCTTCTTTATTGACTTGTAATCTTAGAGCAGCAAGATCTTTGTATCCGACTTCCATGCATGAGTATGAAAAAAGGCGAGATTATCAGAATGCCGGAATTGTGAATTGTAACCAGCTTATTGACCAATTACAGCATGTCGTAGAGATATTCAATGTTGATTTGAATGTCTATGGCAGATATATCAAAGCTATTGACCGAGAAATCGAGTTAATAAAGAAATGGCGTCAAAGAGACAACAAGATCAAATCGTATCTTTCAGGGTAACGTCTAATTAATGCGTGTCTTCGGCTAACTTCGCCAATGTGAACAACAATGGCAATGCGAACTACAACAACGCTTCGAACTCTAATGGGGTTCGTCCGGATTCTCTGCCTAACCAACAGAGAAGGAGACGTTATCCGTTCCACCAAGGGATAAATGACAAAGCCGGACGCAATTTACTACGGTAACTATTGCTATCACGGTGAATAATTATGACATACGAAGAAATCCTCTGCGACGCCAACAATCTTTATACGGCCTATAAAGCCTCCGTAAAAGGCAGCAAATGGAAAGAATCGACACAGAAATTCATGTTGAATTTTCTAAGGTATATTTTTGAGATTCAGGATGATCTATCTAACAGAACTCTAAAAAACGGACCAATTGATGAGTTTGAACTACATGAACGGGGGCGAATCAGGCCAATCACAAGTATCGCGGTAAAAGACCGCGTCATCCGCCATGTTCTTTGCGATGAAATACTACTCCCAGCAGTTAAGAACAAAATCATATATGACAATTGCGCTTCTATCAAAGGTCGTGGTATGTCCCTGCAAAGGAAACGATTTGAAGTGCATCTCAGAAAATATTATTGTCTTCATGGAAATGACGGTTATATTTTGTTTGGTGATTTCAAGAAATTCTATGACAACATCATACATGAAATCGCAAAACGTGAATTGCTGAAATTATTCGATAATGACGAATTTATCGACTGGCTGCTTACACTTATCCTTGCTGGATTTAGAATAGATGTTTCGTATATGACCGAATATACACTTACTGATTCGGGGAAAATAATAAAACGAATCAACCCTAAGCGTGTGACGACAATGCGAAGAAAATTAAAGAAACTCGCCGTTAAGGTGGAAAACGGTGAAATCCCATATGAGAACGTCGAAGGGATGTTCCGTGGTTGGATGGGAGATTTCTATAAACTACTGTCAAAACAACAACGAAAAAATTTAATAAAACTTTACGAAGACCTATTTGATAAAGAAATCATAATAGTCAGAAAAAAGATGACGATAACAGATAGAAAATCGTAAAAATCAGGAGGTATTATTAATGGACACTCCGATTTCACGAGCAGAACACGAAGAGTTTTGCAGGAGAATTGACGAGGAAAACAAACGTCAGGATAAACGTATTGAACTTTTGGAAGAAGCTACAAAACGTTTAGACGGACTAAATTCCTCGATAGAAAAACTGGCTCTTAATATGGAAAATATGTTGAAAGAGCAGGTGAAACAAGGGAATCGACTCGAAGTTCTGGAATCGCGGGACGGAGAGATGTGGCGAAAAGTGATTAGCTATGCAATTACCGCTATTGTCGGTATTGTAATAGGATTTATTTTTAAACAATTTGGAATGTAGGAGGAAAATGCTATGAACATGAGTAATAAAACGTATGATATTCTTAAGTGGATTGCTATGTACTTGCTTCCAGCTCTTGGTACTTTATACTTTGCGCTTGCTGGAATCTGGGGATTCCCTTATGGAGAGCAGATTGTTGGTACCATTACAGCGGTGGATACATTTCTTGGTGTAATTCTGGGAATCAGTTCTGCACAGTATAATGAGTCAACCGATTCAAAATGATGTTAGATCAAACGATTGTAATTGGATTGCTACTTGTATTCGTAATCGTAGCCGTACCTCTTTACATATTACTTGGGATTATGATTATAGGTAATGTTTTAGAGGATAAAGAAAACCGGGAAGAATATGAACGTAATAAATCCAAAAATAAGTAGACATATGAAAAACTGTTCTGTAGATACCATGTAAATATTATGGTGCGGAGTAATGTATAAAATCTATATATTATTTCCGCACCTATTACATTCCATTTTATTTTTTTCGGAATTAGAATTACCGTATTCAGGTTACGCTTATATAAGCTAATATGAATACGAAATGGAGGTGATTTGGATGCAGGAGAAACTTTTACTTTCAATAACAGAAGCATCTCGGTTATTTGGGATTGGACAAAACCGGTTACGTGAGATCGTACGCGATGATTACAATGGTATCTATCATCTGACTGTTGGCCGCGTGATTAAGATAAAGCGAAAGCCTTTTGAAGAATACATAAATAAAGTGCAACAGATATAATATCGACAAAACGCCTTGAATGTGCTAGAATCGTAATGGATGCATTCGAGGCTCTTTTGTTTTTGGAGGGCTGAGAAATGGCAAATAAAACAGCAAATGATAAGAATAAACCATCAAGAAAAAAATTGCGGACGAATGAATTTTACAATCCGAAGACGAAGCGGTATGAGTATCGCTATAAGGATGTATTCGGGAAGAACCGCGTTGTGAGTTCTTACAGATTAGAACCCACGGATCAGGTTCCGAAAGGAAAGAAATCTGATCGGAGTTTACGGGAAAAGGAGGCCGAGATAAACTCTCTTCTTGTAAACAATATTGATATAGACGGCGCTAAATTGACGCTGCTAGAGGTAGTGGAAAGATACCTCGAACATCTTTATAATCGGAAAGATTTAAGCCATAACACCAAAATAGGATATAATGTAACAGTGAATACGCTGAAACAATATAAACTGGGTTATATGGAAATAGGAAAGATTAAGCCGGAACATTGTGAAGAATGGCTTTCAGATATGAAGAAAAAATACCGCGGTTCTTCTATACAAAGCCAAATCAGTTTAATTAAGCGCACGTTTGAGTATGCTATTGATTATGATTATATCGCTAAAAATCCGTTTAGGAGAATTACAACGGATAGAAGTGACAGTAAACCCATGGAGGCTATTCCAGTTGATGAAATGAATAGGTTCCTTGATTTTTGTTCAATAGATTCCCACAGCAAGCATTGCTACGAAATGATATACATTTTGTTTTGGACTGGCTTAAGGGTATCCGAACTATGCGGATTAACATTAGATAACATCGATATGGAGAATCATCTGATCAAAGTGGAAAAGCAGTTACAGTGTATTAATCACAAACATGTCGTTATGAAACCTAAAACATCAAATGGTGTGAGATACATTCCCATGACAGACGGGGTCTACAACTGTTTTGAAGCTGTGCTTGAGAATCGGTATTTAAAAGGTGATATTGAACCCGTGTGCTATGATGAACGGGGAAACTCGTACGAAGGCTTTGTGTTTCTTGCTACCCGAAGCCGGAAAACTATAGTGAGAGCGCATGTTGAGGAGTATTTGCAAAATTGTATTAAGAGGTATAATCTAGCAAACCCCTCAAGTCCAATCCGTAAGTTTGAACCACATATATGCAGACACACGTTTGCAACGAATATGCAGGGTCTTCCACTGAAAACATTACAGTCTATTCTTGGACATGGTAATGTGAGGACAACGATGAATCACTATGTAGATGTGCGGCCAACAGAGAGTCAATTAGCGGAAATCAATGCGGTGGTGAACGCAATTGGCTAATTCGTAAAAATATTTTCATACGAATTATTTACGAATTACGCTGCTTCATGAGATGTAACGAGACATGACAAAATATAACGAAACAGGCGTTAGATACATAGAAAAAATCGTTGATATTTCACAAAAACGCCTGTTTACGGGAGGTATAGATACATGATAGCAATTATAGATTATGATGCAGGCAATATCCGCAGTGTGGAAAAAGCCTTTGCCCATTTGGGCGAACAAACAGTGGTTTCACGTGATCCAAAAGTGCTGATGGATGCGGATAAGGTGGTTCTTCCGGGAGTGGGAAGCTTCGGGGACGCCATGGGAAACCTTCATAAATACGGACTTGTCCCGGTGATCCATGATATGGTAAATTCCGGGAAACCGTTTCTTGGAATCTGTCTGGGTCTGCAGCTTCTTTTTGAAAGCAGCGAGGAAACTCCGGGAGTCGAGGGACTTGGGATCCTGAAGGGCAGAATTTTAAGGATTCCCCCTGCACCTTCTTTAAAAATTCCCCATATGGGCTGGAATTCCCTTCATCTTCAGAATAACGGAAGACTTTTTCGGGATATTCCGGAGGATACTTATGTGTATTTTGTCCATTCTTATTATCTCCATGCGGAAGAGCCGGAAATTGTAAAAGCAGTAACGGACTACAGCACGGAAATTCATGCTTCGGTAGAGAAGGATAATGTATTTGCCTGCCAGTTCCATCCGGAAAAGAGCAGCCGGTACGGACTGAAGATTCTGGAGAATTTTGCAAAGCTTGACAGGGAGGAAAGATAGATGTTTACAAAAAGAATCATTCCCTGCCTTGATGTGAACAAAGGCCGGGTTGTAAAAGGGGTAAACTTTGTAGATCTGAAGGATGCGGGAGATCCGGTGGAGATTGCCAGAGCCTATGATGCGGCCGGTGCAGACGAACTGGTTTTTCTGGACATCACAGCTTCCTGCGAGGAGAGGGATACCGTGGTGGATATGGTCCGTGCTGTGGCCTCCAGCGTGTTCATTCCCTTTACGGTAGGCGGAGGAATTCGTACCGTAGACGATTTTAAAAGACTTCTCCGGGAGGGGGCAGACAAGATTTCTGTTAATTCAGCAGCGATCGACCGGCCGGAACTGATCTCTGAGGCGGCAGAAAAATTTGGAAGCCAGTGTGTGGTGGTTGCCATTGATGCCAGAAGAAGATCGGAAGGCGGATGGAATATTTATAAGCACGGGGGCCGCCTGGATACAGGCCTGGATGCCATAGAGTGGGCAAAAAAAGCCGAGGCTCTGGGCGCAGGAGAAATCCTTCTTACCAGTATGGACTGTGACGGTACAAAGGCAGGCTATGATATGGAACTGACCCGTGCGGTGGCAGATGCAGTTTCCATTCCGGTGATCGCATCCGGAGGCGCCGGAACTCTGGAGCATTTTTATGAGGCGCTTTCCGAAGGAGGCGCAGATGCAGCTCTGGCTGCGTCCTTATTTCATTACAAAGAACTGGAGATCAGCCAGGTGAAGGATTATCTGGCAGAAAAAGGAATCTCCGTACGAAGATAAAGAGGTGAATTTATGGCTCCGTTGTCAGGAGAATGGCTGGAAGCTCTCAGGGATGAATTTCATCAGCCATATTATACAAAATTATACAAAACGGTTATGCAGGAATATCAGACAAGAAAGATCTTTCCTCCTGCAGAGGATATGTTCAATGCCTTTCATTTTACACCCTTAAGTCAGGTGAAGGTTGTGATTCTGGGACAGGATCCCTATCATAATGACGGACAGGCACACGGATTATGCTTTTCTGTAAAAAAGGATGTGGATATTCCACCGTCTCTGGTAAATATTTATCAGGAACTTCATGATGATCTGGGATGCGAGATCCCGGACAATGGTTATCTGGAAAAATGGGCCCGTCAGGGTGTGCTTCTTTTGAACACGGTGCTGACCGTACGGGCGCATCAGGCCAATTCCCATCGGGGAATCGGCTGGGAGCAGTTTACCGATGCGGCCATTCGTATTCTCAATGAACAGGATCGTCCCATCGTCTTTCTCTTGTGGGGACGTCCGGCCCAGATGAAAAAATCCATGCTGAATAATCCGAAGCATCTGATCCTGGAAGCACCGCACCCCAGTCCGCTGTCTGCTTACAGAGGATTTTTCGGGTGCAGACATTTCAGCAGGACAAATGAATTTCTGAAAGAAAACGGTCTGGAACCAGTAGACTGGCAGATCGAAAATAAAGGAACGGAATAACCATGAGTAAAAATAATGACAATACACTTGTAAGGAATGCATCCTTCCTGATGGTAGCTGCACTGATTTCCAAGATCATTGGAATGTTGTATAAAAGTCCTCTTTCCACAACGCTTGGAAATAACAGCTATGCCATGTTCCAGTTCGCTCAGAACGTATATTTTATCCTTTTGATGATCGCCTCCTTCAGTATCCCGCAGGCAGTATCGAAGATCATGGCAGAAAAGATCACCTTCCGCAGATACCGGGATGCCCAGAAGGTATTCCACTGTGCACTTCTTTATGCAGTAGTGGCAGGCGGCGTCGTCTCTCTTTTCTGTGTATTTGGTGCAAAGATACTGGTTCCGGATTCGATGGAGGGGGCAAGGCTTGCGCTTCAGATGTTGGCTCCTACGATTTTTCTTTCCGGTATCCTTGGGGTATTCCGGGGATATTTTCAGGCATATCGCAATATGATGCCTACCTCTCTTTCCCAGATCATCGAACAGATCTTTGTGGCTGTGTTTGCTCTTGTGATGTCTTCTGTGATGATCAGTCATTTCAGCGGTGAAAGCGAAGCGGTCGTTCAGAAATGGGGAGCAGCAGGTGCCACGATGGGTACAGGCGCAGGCGTGACAGCAGCGCTTCTTTTTATGCTTCTGATCTATGGACTGAATCGGAAAAATATCAGAAAAAGACTGAACAGCGACAGAAGATCTGTAAATGAAAGCACCTCTTCCGTAATGAAAAGTATTGTTCTTATCATTATGCCGATCGTGCTCAGCGCTTTTATCTATAATGTAAATGGATATATTAACAGCTATATGTATTCCGGGATTATGGGAATGAAAGGAATGGATCCTGATCTGATCGGCAATCTGTATGCAGAGTATGGCTATTTTATGACGATCATCAACATTCCCCTGACATTGGCAAGCACAGCGCCGACCTCTATGATACCGGAGGTATCTGCTCATTATGCGAGAAAGGATATCCGGACGGCAAATCAGAAGATCGACAGGGCAACCTGGATCAGTATGATCATTTCCATTCCGGCGGCTGTTGGTCTGGCTGTACTGGCAGGTCCGGTGATCCGTCTTCTCTTTCCGGGAACCAATGGAGAGGGTTCAATGCTTCTGATCCTGGGAGCCATTACGATCATCCTGAACGGAAACTCCAATATTTCCAACGGAGTCCTTCAGGGAATCGGAAAGCCGAAGATCCCGATGATCCATGCAGCAATAGCGCTGGTGGCGGATGTGATCGCCATGCTGCTTCTTCTGTATTTTACAGATCTGGGAATCTATACGATTGTAATCGCAATGATCGTCTATGCAGTTGTCATGTGCCTTCTTAATGAAGCAGCCATGCGGAAATATATGCACCATGTAAATCCATGGAAAAATGCATATCTGAATCCGCTTCTGGCTTCTGTGCCCATGGCGCTGGTGGCAGGCGGTGTTTACTACGGACTGAATCTGACCCTTCCGGAGGGACGGATCTTTCTGGCAGTGGGACTGATGCTTGCGATTGGTCTTGGAGGTATGGTGTATCTTTTTGCTTATCTGTTTATCAGCAAACCGGATGAAGAAGAGCTGTCAGCGCTTCCGGGAGGAAGGATCCTGGCAAGGATCGCAGGAAAAATCCTCAGATAAGAATGTGTTCCAGCTTCAGGAGCTCTCTTTTTTTATCCAGACCTCCGGCATAGCCGGTAAGGCTGCCGCCGGAACCAAGAACCCTGTGACAGGGAACGAGAATAGAAATTTTATTATGCCCCACAGCACCGCCCACAGCCTGAGCGGACATGTGGGGTATTCCTTTTTGCAAAGCCAGAGAACGGGCCAGATCTCCGTAGGTTACAGTCTGTCCATAGGGAATATCACAGAGAAGCTTCCATACTTCTTTTTGAAACTCTGTTCCTGAGAAATGGAGGGGAACAGAAAAATCCGGTTCTTTTCCGGAAAAATAGATCCGGAGCCATTGCTCTGCCTGCTGAAAAACAGGCAGGGCTTTTTCTTTATGATCCGGATCAAGACCGAGACCGAAATATTTCTGTCCGCAGAACCAGAGCCCGGTAAGCCCTTTTTCATTCCCTGCCATGAGCATTTCTCCAAGTGGAGAGAGAAATTGATGTGTATATATCATGAAAATTCTCCTTTTGTGAAATATATACATATTTTATCATGGAAAAATGTTTGTGCAATATTTTTGACGGGAAGATTTTTGACAATTTACCAGTACCTGATCGATATTTTTTGTGCTATACTAAAAAACGAAATCGAGGAGTTCGGGAGAGGATTATTATGGAAAAAAATTTAACGTCAGGCAGTGTGTTTAAGAACATTGTGTTCTTTTCCCTGCCTTATCTGCTGTCGTATTTTTTACAGACTCTGTATGGAATGGCAGATCTGTTTATTGTAGGACAGTTTAACGGGGTAGACAGTATTACTGCAGTTTCTGTGGGAAGTCAGGTTATGCACATGCTTACCGTGATGATCGTGGGACTTGCCATGGGATCTACCGTGATCATCGGAAGAGCCATTGGAGCGGAAAAAAAGGAACAGGCCGCAGAGGCAATCGGAAATACCGTAGTGCTGTTTATGGCAGTGGCTGTGATTCTGACACTGGGGCTTTTGCTGTCCGTGGATCCCATTGTCCGCATCATATCCACTCCGGAGGAAGCAGTAGCCGGAACCGTAAAATATCTTACTATCTGTTTTATGGGAATCCCCTTTATCACAGCCTATAATATTATCAGTTCAATTTTCAGAGGCATGGGAGACTCCAAAAGCCCGATGTATTTTATCGCAGTGGCCTGCGGAGTAAATATCCTTTTGGATTATATTTTCATTGGCGGGCTGCAGTTAGGTCCGGCAGGCGCCGCACTGGGAACTGTGCTGTCTCAGACGGTCAGTGTGTTTGTGTCAATGGCTGTAATACGCAGAAAAAAAACAGGGATTCGGATCCGAAAAAATGATTTCCGTCCACGGAGAGGAACGATGGGTCAGATCCTGAAGGTGGGAATTCCGGTAGCGCTTCAGGATGGGTTTATTCAGATCGCGTTTATTGTGATCACAGTGATCGCCAACCGGAGGGGACTGAACGACGCGGCTGCAGTGGGAATTGTGGAAAAACTGATTGGAATTGTTTTTCTTGTGCCTTCTACGATGCTGTCTACAGTTTCTGCCCTGTCAGCTCAGAATATCGGGGCAGGAAAATCAGAGCGTGCAGTCCGGACATTAAAATATGCGGTCTGCATCACAGTGGGCTTTGGATTTGTGGTGGCTGTGATCACACAGTTTATTTCTGTTCAGGCAGTGGGATTTTTTACAGAGGATGCTGAGGTTGCCGTGCTTGGAGGACAGTATCTCCGTTCCTATATCTGGGATTGTATGCTGGCGGGTGTGCATTTCTGTTTCAGCGGCTATTTCTGTGCGCTTGGAATGGCAGGAATTTCATTTTTACATAATTCACTTTCTATTGTGTGTGTCCGTATTCCGGGGGCCTGGCTGGCATCCAGGTTCTTTCCGGATACACTGTATCCCATGGGGCTTGCAGCTCCGGCAGGTTCTCTGCTGTCAGGAGTGATCTGCATTGCAGCATTTTTGTATTTACAGAAACGCAGGAAAGGACGTGAGTCAGATGCATAAGGTATTTGGCAGAAAACAGGAAGGAACTTATTATGAGAGACCGGGGGCTTATCTGCTCCCCTTTGCCGGTGATAAGATGGCTGTGGTCCGTACACACAGAGGGCTTTTTCTTCTGGGCGGAGGGATCCAGGGAACAGAGAATGAACTGGAATGTGTGCGAAGAGAGTGCCTGGAGGAATGTGGGTATACATGCCGGATCGGAGAAATGCTGGCATCGGCTGAAGCATACAGCATTCATGATAAAAAAGGTCTTTTTCATCCCATCCAGCATTATTATCCGGGAGAACTGCTCAAAAAGGTACAGGAACCTACAGAAAAGGATCACAGCCTTTTGTGGATGACTTATGAGCAGATCAAGGGAAATATGTTTTCGGATATGCAGAACTGGGCTGTGGAGCTTGCGTGGAAAGAGAGGAAATAAGAGATGGATATGAAAAAAAGAAGAGATATGCAGCTTGCGTATATATCAGACGAGGCGGTGTTTCAGGAGCAGCTGGTATGCCGCAGGATACTGCAGAAACTGAATTTTATGGACCGGTCTGATTTTGACGGTATTGCGGAGGTGGTAAAGGAACTTCTGGGAAAATCAGAAAATGCATTTATTAATCCGCCGTTTTACTGTGATTACGGTAAACATATTGAAACAGGCAAAAATTTCTTTGCCAATTATAACTGCACGATTCTGGATGTAGCCAGAGTCAGGATCGGGGATAACTGTCAGTTTGCTCCAAATGTAGCCATATATACTGCAGGTCATCCGATCCATCCGGATACGCGGAATACTCTTTATGAATATGGAAAAGAGGTCACGATCGGCGATAATGTGTGGCTGGGGGGAAATGTAGTAGTCTGCCCGGGTGTACATATTGGCAGCAATGTTGTGGTAGGAGCCGGAAGCGTAGTGACGAAGGATATCCCTGACTGGAGTGTAGCGGCAGGGAATCCCTGCAAGGTGATCCGGAAGATCACGGAAGAGGACAGAAAAAAACTCTTTCGCAGCGAGGAAATAGATGAGGAGGCCTGGGAGGATATTCTGTCCAGACAAAAATAAAAAGAACAAGGAGAAGAAAAATGAGCGCCAGACAAAATCATGCGATGGAATTACATGAGAAAGGATATAACTGTGCACAGGCAGTGGCATGCAGCTTCTGCAAAGATTTTGGAGTAGAGGAAGAGGAAATGTTCCGCATTGCGGAAGGCTTTGGCTTCGGTATGGGAATGATGGAGATGTGCGGCGCCCTTTCCGGTATGATGATGATCATGGGACTTGCCGGAAGTGTGGGAAATCCGGAAAAAGGCCCTATCACAAAAGGGAGAACCTATAAGACGGTAAAAAATCATGTGCTGAAATTTAAAGAAAAAAATGGTTCTTATTTATGTCGAGAGCTGAAAGGTGTGGATACAGGAGTGGTGCTCTGCTCCTGTCCTCAGTGCATCCGGGATGCAGTGGCTCTGACAGAAGAATATCTGAAGGAATGGAAAAAATAAGCTCTGGAAACAGAAAAGGCGGGGGAAATCGATAAAACGGTTTCCCCCGTCTTTTCTTTACGGAGAGGTTTGTATAAACTGGCTGTTATAAAGGGTATGGTAAAAACCGCCTTTTTTCATCAGCTGTTCATGGGTTCCCTGTTCTATGATGCTTCCGTCTTTCATGACCAGAATCTCATCTGCATTCCGGATCGTGGACAGACGATGCGCTACAATGAAACTGGTGCGTCCCTGCATCAGACGGTCAAAGGCTTCCTGTATCAGCATTTCTGTACGGGTATCGATACTGGAGGTTGCTTCATCAAGAATGAGCATAGGAGGCAGACAGAGCATAACGCGGGTAATGCAGAGCAGCTGCTTTTGTCCCTGGCTCAGACTGCTTTCGCTGATCTTTGTGTCAAGTCCTTCCGGAAGACGCCGGATAAATTCCCAGCTGTGAGAAAGCTTTGCTGCCTGGATCACCTCATCATCCGAAGCATCCGGTTTCCCTATGATAATGTTTTCGCGGACCGTTCCTGCCTTGATCCAGGTATCCTGAAGTACCATTCCGTAGCTTTTTCTTAAAGAATGGCGGGAGAGACTGGAAATTTCCTTTCCATCTACAGAGATTGTACCGGAATCCACATCATAAAACCGCATCAGAAGATTGATAAAGGTTGTTTTTCCACATCCGGTAGGACCCACAATGGCAATCCTTTTTCCTGGCGCGGCCTGCAGACAGAAGTTTTCGATCAGAGGCCTGTCGGGTACATAACGGAAGGATACCTGATCAAGCTCCACATTTCCTTTTACATCTGTGAGAAGCTCTGTTCCATCCGGGCTCTCCGGCTTCTCTTCCAAAAGTGCGAAGATCCTGGACGCGCAGGCAAGGGCATTCTGCAGCTCAGTCACAACGGAACTGATATCGTTAAAAGGTTTCATATACTGATTGGCGTATGCCAGCATGACGGAAAGTCCGCCTACAGTCAGTCCTCCGCCCGGAATCAGAAATGCACCGACAAGAGCAACGGCAGCATAAATGATATTGTTGACAAAACGGGTGCAGGGGTTGGTCAGGCTGCTGTAAAAAACTGCCTTCAGACTGGTGCTCTGCAGTTCTTCATTGATCTGGCGGAAACGCTGAGAAGCTTTGTTTTCATAACCAAAGGCCTGGACAATTTTCTGATTTCCTATCATTTCTTCAATGAGGGAAGTCTGGCGTCCCCTGGCATCACTTTGCTTTTGGAACATCTGGAAGGTGTGAGTGGAAATAAATTTTGCCACAAAAAAGCTTAACGGTGTCAGCACAATGACCAGGACCGTGATCAGCACATTTTTGGAAAGCATAAATACCAGAGTTCCGATAATGGTGACAATGCCGGAAAACAGTTGTGTAAAGCCCAGAAGCAGTCCGTCCGAAAGAATATCTGCATCTGCGATCACACGGCTGATGATATCGCCGGTACTCTGGGTATCCAGCCAGGAAAGCGGCAGATGCTGAATATGACGGATCGCCTTTGCGCGGATATCCCGGACGGTATAAAAGGTCATCCGGTTATTGATCAGGTTCATGATCCAGGAGGCGCATCCGGAAATGAGGACCAGGATCAGGATCTGACGGAGATAGCCCCACATACGGGGAAAGTTCACCTGTCCGGTACCGATGATCTCGTCGATCGCGTGTCCAAACAGAACCGGAACATACAGCTGGAGCAGTACAGATGCAGAAGCCAGCAGGATGCTCAGGATCAGGAGAAAACGATACCGTCCGATAAAGCGAAGTACTTTTTTTAAGACGGTCATACTGCTTCCGGTGTTTGTTTCTGAGTTTTTCATAGAGTCACCTCCTTGCTTTTTTCAGAAGCCGGTGTCCGGGAATTTGAACGCTCATATGAGATGCGTTCCTCCGGAAACTGGGAGAAAAAGATCTCACGATAGGTTTCGCAGGAGTCTACCAGCTCCTGATGCGTGCCTTTTCCTGCAAGACAGCCGTCATCCAGAACAAGGATCAGGTCACACTGGCGGATGCTGGCTGCTCTCTGGGATACCAGAAAGGAGGTGGTTCTTCCTTTTAAAGTGGAAAGTGCTTTCCGGAGAGCGGCATCGGTTGCAAAATCAAGGGCACTGGCACTATCATCCAAAATCAGGATCTCCGGCTGCTTAACCAGTGCACGGGCAATGGTAAGACGCTGCCTCTGGCCTCCGGAAAGATTTTTGCCGTTTTGCTCTATCATATGGTCCAGCTGACCAGCTTTTTGCTCTACGACCTCTTTTGCCTGTGCCATAGAAAGTGCCTGCCAGAGTTCTCTGTCAGAAGCAGCTTCGTTTCCCCATTTCAGGTTGTCGCGGATCGTTCCCCTGAAAAGTGCCGCCTTCTGAGGCACAACCCCGACTTTTCGGCGCAGATCAGACCGGGAAAATTTCCGTATATCCTGCCCGTCGATCTGGACAGAACCGCTGGTGGCATCATAAAAACGGGCGATCAGGTTTACGAGAGTGGATTTTCCGCTTCCGGTACTTCCAATGATTCCTACAGACTGTCCCTGTCTGACTGAAAAACTGATGTCAGAAAGGCTGGGAGCTCCGGTATCCGGATAGGAAAAGGTGACATGGTCAAAGGAGACCACACAGTCGGTTTCCGGGGATGCTTCTGTTTTTTCCTCATAATGCATGGAAGGAGCTACCTTCAGTATATCGGCTACACGGCCTGCGCAGGCGGCGGCCTTGTTCAGGGTGATGATCAGAGACGCCAGCTTGATCAGTTCAACGATCATCTGTGCCATGTAGTTATAAAGGGCAACTGCCTGTCCCTGCTGCATGCTTCCAAGATTGACCTGGATTCCTGCAGTTCCGATCAGGACCACAGTGGCGATATTGATCAGCACATAGGTGACAGGGTTAAGAAGTGCACTGAGCTTTCCAACAAATTCATTCAGGCGGGTCAGCTCCTGATTGCAGGCATCAAATTCCTCTACGGATTCCTTTTCACGACAGAAGGCCCGGATCACACGGACACCGGTAAGATTCTCTCTTGTAAGGGCAGTGACACGATCCAGACGACTCTGCACCTTTCGGAACAGGGGAATACTCAGGTACATGATCACAAATACCACAAGAAAGAGAAGCGGGATGGCCACAACAAAGATCAGGGCGCAGCGCAGGTTGATGGTAAAAGCCATCACCATGGAGCCCAGAACGATAAAAGGACTTCGAAGGAGAAGACGAAGACCCATATTCAGGCCGTTCTGTACCTGATTGATGTCATTGGTCAGTCTGGTGATCAGAGTAGGAGTACCAACCTGATCAAGTTCTGTGTAGGAAAAGCTTTGTACATGGTCAAAAACAGCCTGACGGAGCTGTGCGGCAAATCCCACACTTGCCTTTGCGGCAAAATACTGGGCTGTAATGCTTACGGTAAGACCTGCGGCAGCCATAAGGATCAGCAGAAAGAAATTTCGCAGGATAAAGCTGCGGTTATTTCCGGCGATACCGATATCAATGATCCGGGCAATCACAACAGGAACCAGCAGGTCAAATATCACTTCGAGAAACTTGAAAAAAGGAGCAAGGATGCTTTCTTTTTTATAGTTTTTCAGATAGACAGCGAGAGATCGCATGGTATGTTTCCTCCATTTTTATAGTATAGGTATCAGGATGTTACCTGATTGACAATCAACATTATACTCCTGTACAATGAGATAGAAAAGGAGAAAAAACAAATGAAAATAAGAAAAGCAGAGAAAAAAGATCTTGCAGATATTTTGAGGATTTACGATCATGCCAGAAAATTTATGGCTCAGAATGGAAATCCGGATCAGTGGGCGGATAAATATCCCTCCGGAGAGAGGATCGTCCGCGATATAGAAGAACAGATCAGCTATGTGTGTACGGAAGACCGGCAGATCCGGGGAGTTTTTGTGTTTTTTAAAGGAGAGGATCCCACTTACCAGGTGATAGAAAACGGCAGCTGGCGACGGGAGCAGTCTTATGGAGTGATCCACCGGGTGGCTTCTGACGGAACGGTCCGGGGTGTGGCAGAAGCCTGCTTTACATACTGCAAAAATCAGACCGGCTATCTGAGGATCGACACTCATAAGGATAACATTCCCATGCAGAAGGTTCTGGAAAAAAACGGATTCTGCCAGTGTGGGATCATATATACAGAGGACGGTTCCAAAAGGATCGCTTATGACTGGATGGAGGAAAGGAACAAATGAGAAGAGAGGTAACACTGGAGGAAATCTCCGACGGCAATTTATATGAAGCAAATGATATGGTAAAGGCAGACTGCCAGGATTGTCAGGGCTGCTGCGACTGCTGTCAGGGTATGGGGGATACGGTGATTCTGGATCCTTATGATGTGCACAGGCTCTGTCAGGGACTTGGAAAAGCACCGGAAGAGCTTATGAGTACGGTATTGGAGCTGGGAGTGACCGATGGAAACATTCTGCCGCATCTGGCTATGAAGGGGCCGCAGGAGCGCTGTGTATTTCTGAATGAGGAAGGCCGATGCTCTATCCATCCGATACGACCGGGATTCTGCAGGCTGTTTCCTCTGGGACGATATTATACAGAAGGTGGATTTAAATATATTCTTCAGATCCATGAATGTAAAAAGAAAAACCGGTCCAAGATCAAGGTAAAAAAATGGCTGGACACACCGGATCTGAAGCAGTATGAAAAATTTGTCCTGGACTGGCATGATTTTCTGATTGATGTGCAGGAGGTTTTTTATCAGACGGAAGATGAAACACTTATAAAAAACCTGAATATGTATGTGCTCAGTCGTTTTTACTACACGCCGTTTGATGAAAAAGAAGCTTTTTATCCGCAGTTTTATCAGCGGCTGGAGGCGGCAAAGGAGCTTCTGAAGCTTGAAATCTGACCACAGGGAAAATCTGTAAAAACATATTGACATTAAAAATTCTTCTTTGTATAATGTGAAAAGTTAGGACGCTAACTAAAAGGAAAGAGGTAAAAAATGCAGGATATTGACCAGAAAATCCGGGATATGCACACAGGAAGGCTGATACGTATTTTATCACATCAGCTGAAACGCAGTCAGAAGCCGGTGAAAGCAATGGAGGAAAATGAACTTACTCCCATGCAGAAGCATGTACTGAAGTATATTCTTCTGGAAACGCTTCACAGGGATATTTATCAGAAAAATCTGGAGGAGGAGTTCCAGATCCGGAAATCCACAGCCTCAGGTATTTTGAAGCTTATGGAAAAAAACGGTTTTATTTACCGGGAAAGCGTGAAAGAGGATGCAAGGCTGAAAAGAATACTGCCCACAAAAAAAGCGGAGGCTATCCGTCCGGCTATTCTGGAGCATATTCAGGAGACAGAAGCCCGCATGACAAAAGGAATTTCAGATGAGGACCTTTTGTTATGCAAAAAAGTCCTTTGCCAGATGTGTCGTAATCTTGCAGAAAATAACAGGGAGAATAAGGAGGTAGACAAAGAAGAATGAATAAGACACTTTTAAAATCCGTCAGGGAATACAAGAAACAGTCTGTACTGGCTCCGTTCTTTGTGATCCTTGAGGTATTTATGGAAGTTCTGATCCCTATGGAAATGGCGAAGATCATTGATATCGGCATTGCGCAGGGAAATCTGGGCTACATTATGCAGAGAGGTCTGATCCTTGTCATCATGGCCATGCTTGCACTGTGGTTCGGTGTGCTTGCCGGAAATATGGCCGCTGTGGCAGGCGCCGGTTATGCAAAAAATCTGAGACATGACATTTTTTATAAGGTACAGGATTTTTCCTTTAAGAATATCGATCATTTTTCCACATCCGGTCTTGTTACACGAATGACAACAGATATCACAAACGTACAGATGGCATATATGATGAGTATCCGTATGCTGGCAAGAGCTCCGATCATGATCATCCTTTCCTGGGTAATGACTCTGGTAATCAATGTAAAGATCGCGCTGCTCTTTCTGATCGTGATTCCGTTCCTTGGCGGAACGCTCATTTTTATTGCCAAAAAAGCCCATCCCCATTTTATCAAGGTGTTTGACGAGTATGATATCCTGAATAATTCCGTTCAGGAGAACGTCAATGCCTCCCGTGTGGTAAAGGCTTTTGTAAGAGAAGAACATGAGATCGATAAATTTCACGGTATTTCCAAATATGTATACGACCTTTTTACAAAAGCGGAGAAGATTGTTGCATGGAACTCTCCGGTGATGCAGTTTACCATGTATACAGTGGTGCTTCTCCTTGTGGCAATTGGAGGAAAAAGCATTGTATTTGGAAGTATGGCAACAGGAGAACTGACAAGCGTGATCGTATATGCACTTCAGATACTGATGTCTCTTTCCATGGTAACCTTTGTGTTTGTTATGATCATGATTGCAGAGGCCTCTACAGACCGTATTACAGAAGTGCTTACCGAGACACCGGAAATGAAGGACAAGGAAGATGCAGTCACGGAGGTCCCGAATGGAGATATTGTATTTGACCATGTAAACTTCAGCTATGGCGGAAAAGGTGGAAATCTTTCCCTGAAAGACATCAATCTTCATATCCGGTCCGGACAGACGATCGGTATCATTGGAGGTACCGGAAGTGCCAAGTCTACGCTGGTGCAGATGATTCCCCGGCTTTATGATGTAACAGAAGGAAGCGTAAAGGTCGGCGGTATCGACGTACGGGATTACAATCTGGAAGTTCTCCGTGATCAGGTTTCCATGGTACTTCAGAAGAATGTGCTGTTTTCCGGTACAATTTACGAGAATATCCGCTGGGGCAACGAACATGCCAGTGAAGAGGAAGTGCAGAGAGTCTGTAAGCTTGCGCAGGCAGACGGCTTTGTCAATGAATTTCCGGCAGGCTACAACACTCAGATCGTTCAGGGCGGAAACAATGTTTCCGGCGGTCAGAAGCAGCGTCTCTGTATCGCCAGGGCACTTTTGAAAAAACCGAAGATCCTGATCCTGGATGATTCCACAAGCGCAGTGGATACCAGGACAGATGCGCTGATCCGTAAGGCTTTTCGTGAAGAAATCCCGGATACCACCAAGATCATCATTGCCCAGCGAGTAGCATCCATTGAGGACGCAGATCAGATCATTGTACTGGATGGCGGTGAAGTGGCAGGTATAGGAACTTCACAGGAGCTTCTTCAGACAAATGAGATTTACAGAGAAGTTTATGAATCCCAGATCAAGGGAGGTGAGGATGATGAATGAAAAACAGAATAAAAAGAAAATGCGCCGGCTTTCTAAGGATAATCTGAAAACCGCAAAGCGTCTTTTGAAGTATATGACAGAAACTTATAAAATACAGTTGATCCTGGTGTTTATCTGTATTCTGATCAGTTCCGTGGCGACGATTTCTGTATCCTTGTCCCTGAAATTCCTTCTGGATGACTTTATCATCCCTCTGATCGGACAACAGACTCCGGATTTTGCCGGGCTTTACCGCGCTCTGGCAGTACTGGGCGGCATCTTCCTTCTGGGTGTGATCTCAACCTTTATCTATACCAGAATGATGGTATTTATCGGACAGGGTGTGCTGAAAAGAGTGCGTGACGATATGTTTGAGCACATGCAGACACTTCCGATCCGTTATTTTGACCAGAGGACCAACGGTTCCATCATGAGTCTTTACACCAATGATACGGATACACTGAGACAGATGATCAGTCAGTCGATCCCTCAGGCGCTGATGGCATTTTTTACAATCATCGTTACCTTTATTTCCATGATCGCACTGAGTCCTCTTCTGACGCTTCTGGCGGTTGCGGTGATCTTCGTAATGATCTTTGTGACAAATAAGATCGGCGGCAACAGTGGAAAATACTTTGTCAGCCAGCAGATGTCTCTGGCAGAGGTGACAGGTTTTGTGGAAGAGCGGATGAATGGTCAGAGAGTGGTAAAAGTATTTAACCACGAGCGGAAATCCGAAGAGGAGTTTGACAAGCTGAACGAAGCGCTTTTTGAAAGTGCATCCAAGGCGCATACTTACGCAAATATGATGGGTCCGGTTATCGGAAATATCGGAAACCTGCAGTTTGTACTGACAGCAGTACTGGGAGGCCTGCTTTCCGTTCTGGGAATCGGCGGCATTACTCTTGGTGTCATGGCTTCCTATCTTCAGTTTACAAAAAGCTTTACTCAGCCTTTTATGCAGGTGGCACAGCAGTTTAATGCCATTGTCATGGCACTTGCCGGTGCAGAACGTATCTTTAACCTGATCGACGAGGAACCGGAAAAAGACGAGGGTTATGTAACTCTTGTCAATGCCAGAAAAGATGCAGACGGAAATATTGTGGAATGTAAAGAACGTACCGGAATGTGGGCATGGAAGCATCCTCATTCCGCAGATGGCTCTGTATCTTATACAGAACTGACCGGAGACGTGGTATTTGAAAATGTAACCTTTGGATATAATGAAGATAAGGTGATTTTGGAGAATATCAGCCTTTATGCAAAGCCGGGGCAGAAGCTGGCATTTGTAGGGTCCACAGGTGCGGGAAAAACAACCATCACAAACCTGATCAATCGTTTCTATGATATTCAGGAAGGCAAGATCCGCTATGACGGCATCAATATCAGCAAGATCAAAAAAGACGATCTTCGCCGTTCCTTAGGAATCGTGCTTCAGGATACCCACCTGTTTACCGGTACGATCATGGACAATATCCGTTATGGAAAGCTGGATGCAACAGATGAAGAGGTTTACCGGGCTGCGAAGCTTGCCCATGCCGATCAGTTTATCCGGATGCTTCCCAATGGATATCAGACCATGCTCAGCGGCGACGGCGAGGAGCTTTCTCAGGGACAGAGACAGCTGCTTTCTATTGCAAGAGCAGCAGTGGCAGATCCGCCGGTGCTGATCCTCGATGAGGCAACCTCCAGCATCGATACCCGTACGGAAAGCATTGTCCAGAAGGGTATGGACAACCTGATGAAAGGCCGTACCGTATTTGTGATCGCCCACAGACTTTCCACCATCCGCAACAGCAATGCCATCATTGTACTGGATCATGGAAAGATCATTGAAAGAGGCGACCATGAGGATCTGATTAAAATGAAAGGAACTTATTACCAGCTGTATACAGGAAAGCTGGAATTGTCCTAAAAATTTCTGTTTGTGGGGAAGGGCGGAATATGATTTTTGTCTGTAGCTGACATGCAGGAATGGATTCTTCTGCTACAAAAGCCGGTTCGAGACTTGGAAAATTCTAAGCTTCTGCTTCTTTGCAAGAAAACGATCCCTCGAATGCTGAACTCGTCTGCGACTCAGACAGCAGCATCCGGGGGATCAATGCAAATCCGCAGAAAGCAAGAATTTTACCCAAGTCTCTCAATGCTTCTGAACCAGAAGAATCCATTTCTGCATTGTTTTTCCAGACAGCAAATTTATATTCCTGGAGTTTTCTGCTCTCGGGCAGGAGCGCAGGGTGCAGCCATGCTAGCCAGCCTGCGGGCTGGCAACCGGCCGAAGACCGAAAATATCCGAAAAGATTTCTGTTTGGCTGATTACCTGCAATCAGATGCAAAGAGAAAAAGGCACTATGATCTGCCTTTTTCTCTTTGCATCGTCTGTGGGTAACAAGAAACAAAATCTGTTCTTTCCCTACAAACAGATATTTATAGGAATCTTCTCAGTGGTATGGTGAGCACTCTTAAGACTGCATAGAAAACTTTTTTCCCGAAGCTCAGTTCTTTGGGCTGATAATTTTCACCCTGGATATATTCTCCGTTTTCTCCAATGGTTTTGCTGTAGGTCTTATCCCGTTCGGCTTCCTCCCGGATCATGGAATTCAGTTTCGGGGAGTCGATGGCAAGCATCAGTTCCGTATCCTGATAGGTGCTTCTCATATCCAGATTATAAGAGCCTACGATGCTCATCCGGTCATCGATCAGAACTGCCTTTGTATGGCAGGAATGACCTCCCATAAATTCATAAACCTTTGCGCCTGTTTTCCAGATCTTTTTTCTCTGGTTCAGGTAATCGGTACATCCCCATGGATTTGCTCCGCTTGCCACATCATTGGTAATGATCTCCAAAGGGATGTTTTTTTCTTTTAACTCTGTAAGATCCTGATACATTTCTTTTCCGCAGATAATGTAAGGCGTGTAGATCAGGGCTTCTTTACCTTCCAGAAGAAGCTGGTGGATGGAATACCACATCCATGGCTCTTTATTTTCTGCCTCCAGTGGATTGCATAAAAGGGAAATCTTATTGGTCTGGAAGGTGAGCTGCTGATAATCCCATTCTGTATAGGCTTCCGGATAGGCTTTTTCCAGTTCTGCATTTCGTTTTTCAAGAGCAGTCCGACATTCCCGGACTTTTTCGGTAAGCTTTTTACAGGTGAATTCCCGACTGTCCCTGGACGCCCATATTTTTTCAAAATAAGTGCGGAGCTGATAAAGAGAAGAATCCTTCTGATCTTCTGTTTCATAGACAAAAATCTCACGGTCTATATTTTTTGCCTTGGAATAATCCCCAAGGAAGAGGTTCATCGTATTTCTTCCGCCAAGAAGGAACATCTGGTCATCGATGATCACATATTTGTCATGGAGACGCGCCTGCATTTTCCATGGCTTGAAAAGTGTGATCGGATTGTAGATACGGAGAGAAACATTTTCATGGGAGGCCAGAGCCTGGAACCATTTGTTTCCCTTTCCTTTGACATCCATAAAGCCACTGAAGCCGTCTACGATCACCCGGACCTTTACTCCCCGGTCAGCTGCATGAAGAAGTGCCGCCATAACATCCCGCCCGCTTTTGTCCGCATTAAAGTCAAAGGTGGACAGAATGATTTCTTCTTCGGCCTGCTCGAACAGGTTCAGACGATAGAGCAGCGCGTCGGTATTGTCATTGATATAGGCAATTCGCTCTGATCCTGCAGTCTGGCTGTAAAACTCTCTTTCGCTGAAATCTTTCTGGAAGTTTTCCGAGACTTTTTTATGCCGGATATAGGGCACTGTGAGCAGGGCGATATAGAGGAGGACCAGAAGAAGGATGATCCTGCCCGGAGTCAGGAATTTCAGAAAAAAATGTCGTTTCAAATTCGTTCACCAATTTCTAATAAAATATGATCCATGTCGGATGCCCGTCAGGTTGTAATGAAACATTCTATGCCAAATTACAGGAAAAGTAAAGCAGAAAATCTTCTTTTTTTCGTCAAATTTTTGAGATGGCTCTTACCATTGTGATTTATGATGTTTTCTGATATTCTATAGATAGTTTCAGATATTGATTCAGAATATCAGATAAAGGAGACAGAGTAAAATGAACAATGACGCAAAGAACACAGACGGTATGGAAAAGAAGCATAAACGCCGCGTTCGTTATTCAGGTACGCATCCCAGACATTTCAGTGAAAAATATAAAGAGCACCAGCCGGAAAAATATGCAGATGTGATAGAAAAGGTCATCCGTAAGGGAAGTACGCCGGCAGGCATGCATATTTCCATCTGCGTAAAGGAAATCCTGGATTTCCTTCAGATCCAGCCGGGACAGAAAGGGCTGGATGCTACTTTAGGCTATGGAGGGCATACCCTTGAGATGCTGAAATGCCTGAAAGGAGAAGGGCATATTTATGGCCTTGATGTGGATCCGATTGAATCCGCCAAAACAAAAGAACGCCTGAGAAATCTGGGCTACGGAGAGGATGTCCTTACCGTAAAGCTTCTGAATTTCCGCAATATCGATCAGGTTGCAGCCGAAGCAGGAAAATTCGATTTTGTTCTGGCTGATCTGGGCGTTTCTTCCATGCAGATCGACAATCCGGAAAGAGGTTTTTCCTATAAGACAGACGGACCTTTGGATCTTCGCATGAATCCACAGAAAGGAGTCAGTGCGGCGGAGCGCCTGAAAGAGGTGTCAGAAGAGGAGCTTTATGGAATGCTTCTGGAAAATGCAGACGAGCCGTACGCACAGGAAATCGCCAGAGCTGTTATCCGCCAGAGAAGGATCAGCCCCATTGAAACCACAACAGATCTGAGAAATGTGATAGAGAAGGCACTTTCCTTCCTTCCAGAAAAAGAACGCAGGGAGGCAGTGAAGAAATCCTGTCAGAGATCTTTTCAGGCGCTCCGAATAGATGTGAACAGTGAGTTTGAAGTGCTGTATGATTTTCTGGAGAAGCTGCCTCAGGTGCTGGCGCCAAATGGCCGCGCGGCAATCCTTACCTTCCATTCCGGTGAGGACCGTCTGGTAAAGAAATCCTTTAAACAGTTCTATAAAGAGGGAATTTACAGCGAAATCTGTAAGGATGTGATCCGTCCGTCACAGGAAGAATGTAACCGCAACAGCCGGGCGAAGTGTACAAAGATGAGATGGGCAGTCCGGGCCTGAAAAGGAGGTATGGATGAAAAGAAATAAAGCGGTTATCCTGGCAGTGATTTTATCCATAGGACTGTCTGGATGTAACAGTAGAAACGAGAAGGCTATTGCGAGAGAAGAGTCAGTTGCACGAGAGGGAAATTATACTCAGATCAGTATGGATGAAGCTGTGAAAATGATGGAAGAAGAAACGGATTACATCATTCTGGACGTGCGGACACCGGAGGAATTTGCCCAGAAGCATATTCCGAAAGCAATAAACATCCCAAATGAAACCATTGGCGATGCTGCCATTTCGGAGCTGCCGAGGAAAGAACAGAAGATTTTTGTATACTGCCGCAGTGGAAATCGCAGCAAACAGGCATCAGAGAAGCCTCATTGTGAAGCTTATCATTGCAGAAGCTGTAAAAAAATTATGATTGATTATGCAGACAGATAAATTCCGGTTTCTCTAATTATCTTTTGGGAGAGTCACATCCTTTCTCAAAGGGATGTGGTTTTGAAAACGGGATTGCCCATTTGGGGGATATAAGAAACACTTAGACATCAAGGGAACGCGGCAGATTCTGTTCTGAAACAAAACTTTCCCAAAAATTAAAAGCTATATATTATAATTAATGTTATTATAAGGATAAATTGAGGTTATGGAGATGAAAAATTGAATTTCACAGATGAAAAAGATTATATTATGCGAATGATAAAAGAAATGGTAAGAGTATTATTTTCTTTAGCATATGGGAAAAAGCATGTTTCTGTTGAGACTGAAAAAGAAAACAAATATGAAGTGTCAGGGAAAAAGCTGAACGAGTTTCTGGCTATGATTGATTTAGGACAAATTAACGAAGCAGAGAATATACTTTTAGATAGTATTGACTATACAAAGAAAGAAGAGGTAATGACGGCGGCTTTTTTTTATCAGCATCTTAGTGAAAAAGACAGTGAGTTTTTGGAGAACAACAATTATTCAAAAGAAGAAGTGCTTTCTGGTTTCAAACAATTACTTTTGCAGTCAGAATATAGTGATTTGCTTTATTTGTTTAAAGACGATAAATAATGTAGAAACAGCAATTCCAGCTTTTCTAATGATCTTTTGAGAGAGTAACACCCTTTCTCAAAGGGATATGGTTTTGAAAACGGGATTGCCCATTTTGGGAATATAAGAAACACCCAGACATCAAGGGAACGAGGCAGATCCTGTCCTGAAATAAAACTTTCCCAAAAAATTAAAAGCTATATGTTATAATTATCATTATATCAGTGAGTGATAAGAATAAGCGCAGATTTATGATGAGAAATATTTTGGATGTAAATCCTGTGGAGAAGATGGAAGAGCAGATTAGTTCAGTCTCTGAGGAAAAAGGAGGACAACGTGGTAACGATTAATCAGGAAAAATGTATTGGCTGTGGACTTTGTGCTGCGGACTGCAGTGTCGGCAGCATCATGATCAAAGAGAAAAAGGCAGTGATCAAAAATGATTGTTTTTACTGCGGTCATTGCGTGGCAATCTGCCCGTCAGGGGCAGTATCCATACCGGAATACGATATGGATGACGTGGAAGAATACGAGAAGAAGAGTTTTTGTGTGCAACCGGAAAAGCTGCTGCACAGCATTAAATTCCGTCGGAGTGTCCGCAGCTATAAGCCGGTAAAGGTGCAGAGAGAAGAACTGGAAAAGCTTCTTCAGGCGGGAAGATATACGGCTACGGCCAAGAATAACCAGGACTGCCATTTTGTATTTGTTCAGGATGCGTTGGACAGGCTGAAAGAGATGGTCTGGGAGTACATTGATGAAATGGAGAAAAGGGAAGGAAGGAACATTGCAAGAGAGCTGCTTCCGTATGTTGCTTTTAACAGAAGAAGGAAAAAGGACCCGAAGGATGATTATTTATTCCGGAATGCTCCGGTAGTACTTTTTATTACTTCTGACTGGCCGCTGGATGCAGGTCTGGCAGCTCAGAATATAGAAAATATGGCAGTATCTTTGGGATTGGGTGTCTTGTATAATGGATATCTGGCAAGGATCGCAGATGCAAATAAGGAACTGAAGCAGTGGCTGGAAATAGAAGGAAAGACGATTAAGGCGTGTATGCTGTTGGGATATCCGGAAAGAATCTATGCCAGGACAGCACCTAGAAAAGAAGCAAATGTAATCTGGAAATAAAAAGGAGATGGAATTTATGAGCAGAAAAGTAAAATGGGGAGTTTTAACTACGGCAGATATTGCAAAGCGCTGCACCATACCGGGTATGCAAAAAGCGGAGAATTGCTGTCTGTATGGAATTGCAGGCCGTTCCAGAGAAAAAGTGGATCAGTACAAAGAAACATTTGGTTTTGAAAAAGCCTATTATTCTATGGATGAAATGCTGGATGATCCGGAAATCGAAGCAGTTTATATTCCGCTTCCAAATACCTTACATAAAGAGTGGGTATTAAAGGCTGTCGCCAAAGGGAAACATATTTTGTGTGAAAAACCTTTGTCAGGAACAGAAAAAGATGTAAAAGAAATGATCGAGGCATGTGATAAGGCAGGTGTTTTATTTATGGAAGCGTTTGCGTATTTACACAGTCCGCTGATCACTTCCGTAAAAGAAACACTGAATTCAGGAATTATTGGTGATCTTTCATTTATGGAATCTGTCTTTATTACACCAGGATACACACCGGATAATATCCGTGTTCGTCGTGAGACATTGGGTGGCTCTGTTTATGATCTGGGCTGTTACTGTACCAGCCTGATGCTGACTTTATTTGGAGAAGAGCCAAAAGAAGTGAAAGCTGTCGGTCATTTTACCGATCAGCACATTGATGATTTTGCTTCTGCATATTTTCATTTTGATGAAAACCGCAGAGCCTGCATGGTATCCGGCATGTGTTCTGCACAGAGAGGAGACCGGTTCTTTCTTTATGGAACAGAAGGAACGATTGAAGCTCCGATTCCGTTTAATGCAGATGGAGACCTGACTTATTATGTGAAAAAAGGAGAGGAATGTCGGGAGATACATGTTCAGGTTCGAGACAATTACTGTCTGGAGGTGGAGCAGCTTGGAAACTGTATCCTGAATGGAGAACAGCCTCATGTGACACATGAATTTTCTCTGCAGAATGCCCGCGTGATGGACAAAATTTTGAAAGAGATCGGGTATTGAACCTGAAAGAGATTAAAATTATATGAGAAATAATTTTATAGACTAAAATAAGTGTAAGAAAACCGCTGAATCTGAACGGATTTCCCATTGATGCTATTTAGGGAGAACGCTTCAGAACAGCGGTTTTTGGTTATGAGTTTATATGTGAGCAGACCATCTTACAAGTATTAGTAGGACGTTGGATTGCTCAGGAAAATCTGCACCCAGTGGCACTTTCCATTATAGCGATAAAATCCGACACAAAGATGAGTAAAAGAGGGGTTAAGGATGTTTGCTCTGTGACCGGGACTGTTCATCCAGAGATTCATAACTCCCTGAGGGGTAGAGGCGCGGGAACGGCTGGCAGCAATATTCTCACCAGATGCCCATGCATAAATTTTGTATTCAGGAAGTACCGTAAAATAGAAACTTCCATTTGGTCGGATATGATCGAATTTTTTGCTGATCTCTTTGGCCCGCTTCATGGCAGCTTTATCTCCCGGTGCATAGGCTTTCAGTGATGGAATACCTGCTTTCGCTCTTTCTTTATTTACCAGACTGAGAACCTGAGAAGCCATTCGGGAAGCTTCCGACTGGATACGGACGGTAACTTTGCAGGATGCTTTTTTTCCAGATCCGTCTCGGGCGTAGGCGGTGATGACAGCGGATCCATTAGAGACAGCAGTAACTTTTCCGGAACTGTTTACAGTTGCTGCTTTGGGATTGGAACTTTTCCATGTGACAGATTTGTTTGTTGCATTACCGGGTAAAACAGTGGCGGTTAAACGATAGATGCTTCCTTTTTTACTAAATGTCAGAGAAGAGCGGTTTAGCTTTATCTGGCTGACCCGCAGCGGTACGGTGACAGTTCTGCCTCTTTTATCATAAGGTCCCAGCTTGCGGGAATACTTATTATATCCACGAACAACATAGGTGTATTTTTTTCCGCCTGACAGAGGATATTTGGACGTGGAAGTATGTGTATAAGAGGTTCCGGTTGTAGAAGCAATATATTTCCATGACCGGGAACCGTACTGTTTATAGTAAATACGATAGCCGGTTGCCCGTGCTGTTTTTTTCCAGGAAAGAGTTACTTTTCTGGAGGGAGAGGCAGAGAGTCTGGTAATGGTTACTTTTGCCGGAACTGCAGAACTGGAAGCTGCAGATACACTGACCGGACTTAGCATGCAAAGCAGTAGGATCATAGTGCATAAAATTGTGATCCATCGTTGTTTCTTTTTCATAGATTCATCTCCTTTTGTGTAAATTTGACAGAAACAGAGTTTTTATATTTACATTATACAACAAAATCCGGGTTTTGTCTTTGAAACATTTCGGAAATGACAGAAAGAAAAAGCTTTCTGTCGCCATTTGTAAACAACTATGGTACAATAAAGGGCAGAGCAGTAACTGAGAGGAGAAAAGTCCATGAGGGAAGTATTGAAAAAAATGTTCTGTCCTATGTCTCCGGAGCAGGAGAAAGGATATGCACTGTTCTGCTCCAGGCGGATTCTGAAATATAATGGATATTTTTTGTATATGATTTTGGTAATACAGATATATAATATCGGATATGCCCTGCTGTATACCGGGGGAAGACTTCATACAACTGCCAGTCGTGTATATTTTACAATGTATCTGATTCTGCTTCTGGCAACTGTGGCAGGTATTTTCCTGATTCGCTATATAAAAAAGAATTCTGCAGCACATGAGATACAGGCGCTGTTATTTCAGAAAATTTTTGCTGTATTTCTGCTTCTGTGGAGCGCTGGTATTACAATTTACGATCAGAGAGTATCCAAAAATATCAGTGTATACCTTATTGCGGCGCTTACCATAGCTGTGATCGTGTACTTTACGCCATTGCAGACGGTGATATTATATGGGAGCCTTCTTATACTGATGCTGGTTATGCTTCCTGTGCTTCAGAGAGAGCCTGTTGATAATTACGGAAGCTATGTAAATATTATTATTATGACAGCTATGGCTGTATTTATCTGTATTTACCGGTATTTCCTGGAAAGACAGCGTTATCTTGATCAGGAGACGATCGTGGAGCAAAACCGTCTTTTGCTTGACCATGCAACCAGAGATGCACTTACAAGACTGAGAAACCGCAGGTTTCTCGAGGAAAATATAGAGGAACTGTACCGGCAGTGCGTAATAGAAAATTCATATATGACGATTATGATGATCGATATAGATCATTTTAAACGTTATAATGACAGCTATGGACATCAGCAGGGAGATGAATGTCTGCGCCGCGTCGCATGGCGGCTGGAGCAGGAACTGGATCAGGAGAGCGAATATATGATCCGATATGGAGGAGAAGAATTTCTCTATATTGGAATCGGGATAGACAAAAACTCTGCCCTTGAGAAGGGAAAGCTTTTTAATCAGGTGATCAGAGATCTTGTGATCGGATTTTTCGATGAGGATTCCCGCAGAATTACGGTCAGTGTCGGTATTTATTCGGGATGTCCGGCACAGGGGCTGCCGTGGGAAAGCTACATTTCCCATGCGGACCAGGCTCTTTATCAGGCGAAAAATACAGGAAGAGATAAATGTGTGATGATAGAGGAAGGATAAACAAAGAATCCTGACTGCAGTGATTGCAGCCAGGATTCTTTGTCTGTATCAGAATTTATTTTGCTTTGTCCATATTTTTCATTGCCGTGGACAGCATCAGCTTGATTCGGTTCAGCTGGTTTACTTCACTTGCTCCGGGATCGTAGTCAATGGCTACGATATTGGCGCCAGGATGAGTACGGCGGATCTCCTTGATCACACCTTTGCCTACGATATGGTTTGGCAGGCAGCCAAATGGCTGGATGCAGACGATATTCGGTACTCCGCCGCTGATCAGCTCCAGCATTTCTCCTGTAAGGAACCAGCCTTCTCCGGTCTGGTTGCCTGGAGAGACAATCGGTTCCGCCATTCTGGCAAGATCGCGGATGTCTGCTGAAGGAGAAAAATGACGGCTCTGTTCCAGTGCTTCATTGGCTGCTTTTCGAAGCCAGTCAATTGCCTTGATGGCCCAGTTGGCAACTTCAGCTTTTGATTTTTTGAAGCCAAGGTACTCTGATTTGAAGTTCTGGTTGAAGAAACAGTAGCTGATAAAATCAATAAGGTCAGGGCAGACTGCTTCTGCACCTTCTTCCTCCAGAAGCTCTGCCAGATGATTATTGGCAGCAGGAAGGAATTTGACCAGAATCTCGCCTACGATTCCTACGCGGGGTTTGCGCTCACCGGTGATCGGAATCGTATCAAAATCATGAACCATTTCTTTACACAGTTTTTTAAAGTGAACATGACTGACACTGCCGCTCTGAATAAAGGCAATGGCTCTCTGCTCCCAGATCTTGTGCTTCCGGTTTACAATTCCTTTTTCCTGTTCGTAGGGGCGCATCCGGTAGACACACTTCATCAGGATATCTCCAAACACCGCACCGTAGCAGATCTTTCGCACCAGAGGAAGCGTCAGTTTAAATCCGGGATTGCTTTCCAGACCGCTTAAATTGAGGGAAATGACAGGAATCTGTTCCATTCCCACTTTTTTCAGTGCACGACGGATAAAAGCGATATAGTTGGAAGCGCGGCAGCCGCCGCCGGTCTGGCTCATGATCACTGCTGTTTTATTCAGGTCATATTTGCCTGACAAAAGAGCATCCATGATCTGCCCCACTACGATCAGGGACGGATAGCAGGCATCATTGTTTACATATTTCAGACCTACATTTACCGCGTCTCTGTTGTCGCTGGGAAGGACCTCCAGATGATAGCCGCAGGTGTTAAAGGCAGCCTGCAGGATACCAAAATGGAAAGGTGACATCTGTGGACAGAGAATGGTGTAATCCTTTTTCATTTCTTTGGTAAATACAGCTTTTTCTATGGAAGCAGGGCGTAACTCACGTTTTCGGTTCTGTTTTTCCTTGGCGCGGAGCGCAGCAAGAAGAGAACGGATACGGATACGGGCAGCTCCAAGGTTATTTACTTCGTCAATCTTCAGACAGGTATAGATCTTGCCGCTTCCGTCAAGAATTTCATATACTTCGTCTGTAGTAACGGCATCCAGTCCGCAGCCGAAGGAATTCAGCTGGATCAGATCCAGATCCTCCCGGGTTTTGACAAAGTTTGCCGCAGCATAAAGGCGGGAGTGATACATCCACTGGTCATTGACACGGATCGGACGCTCAATCTGTGCCAGATGCGAAATGGAATCCTCTGTAAGGACAGCCAGTCCATAGCTGTTGATAAGATCCGGGATTCCATGGTGGATCTCAGGATCGATATGGTAGGGGCGGCCGGCAAGAACGATTCCGCGTCGTCCTGTTTCTTTCAGATAGGCGAGCGTTTCTTCTCCTTTTTTCTCAATGTCCTTTCTTGCGGCGGAAAGCTCTTCCCAGGCTGCATGAGCTGCTTCCCGGATCTCTTTTGCTGGGATCTCCGGAAATACCTGTACAAGACGGTCTGTCAGAATGGCTTCTGAAGTAAATGCCAGGAAAGGATTGCGGAAATCAATCTCCGGGTCATGGAGCTCGTCTACATTGTTTTTGATGTTTTCTGCATAGGAGGTAACGATCGGACAATTGTAATGGTTTACCGCATCTGGAAATTCGTTTCTTTCATAGGGGATACAGGGATAAAATATAAATTTGATCCCTTTTTTCAAAAGCCAGGTGACATGTCCATGGACCATTTTTGCAGGATAGCATTCTGACTCACTGGGAATGGACTCAATGCCCAGCTCGTAGATCTTTCTGGTAGAAGTGGGGGAAAGAACCACTTCATAGTTCAGCTTTGTAAAGAAGGTGAACCAGAAAGGATAGTTTTCAAACATGTTCAGTACACGGGGAATTCCCACTTTTCCACGGGAGGCACGGTCCGGAGACAGAGGCTCGTAGGAAAAGATCCGTTTGTATTTGTACTCGTAAAGGTTTGGCACATGATCTTTGTTTTTCTCTTTGCCAATACCACGTTCACAGCGGTTTCCGCTGACAAACTGACGACCGCCGCTGAATTTGTTGATCGTAAGACGGCAGTTGTTGGTACAGCCACGGCAGTTTGCCATGGAGGTACTGTATTTCAGCGCATTGATCTTGTCGATAGAGAGCATGGTAGACTCTTTGCCCTCCTCGTATCTTTCTCTTGCGATCAGTGCGGCGCCAAAAGCACCCATAATTCCGGCAATATCCGGACGGATCGCCTGACAGTTGGCGATTTTTTCAAAGCTTCTCAGAACGGCATTGTTATAAAAGGTTCCGCCCTGAACGACGATATGCTTACCAAGCTCAGAGGCATCAGAAACCTTGATGACTTTATAGAGTGCGTTTTTGATGACTGAGTAGGCCAGTCCGGCAGAAATATCGGAAACCTCAGCTCCTTCTTTCTGGGCCTGTTTTACCTTGGAATTCATAAACACGGTGCATCTGGTACCAAGATCGATGGGATGCTCCGCAAAAAGAGCAGCTTTTGCAAAGTCCTGTACACTGTAGTTCAGAGATTTTGCAAAGGTTTCGATAAAGGAACCACAGCCGGAAGAGCAGGCTTCATTTAGCTGTACACTGTCTACCGTCTGGTTCTTGATCTTGATACATTTCATGTCCTGACCACCGATGTCCAGGATACAGTCTACCTCCGGATCAAAAAATGCAGCGGCATAGTAGTGAGAAACCGTTTCCACCTCGCCCTCATCCAGAAGAAGCGCTGCCTTGATCAGTGCCTCTCCGTAACCTGTGGAGCAGGCATAGGCAATATGTGCGCCCTCCGGCATCAGGGAATAGATTTCCTGAATAGAACGGATAGCGGTCTTCAGAGGACTTCCGTTATTGCTGCTGTAAAAGGAATAAAGAAGACTTCCATCTTCTCCTACAAGAGCTGTTTTGGTCGTGGTGCTTCCGGCATCGATACCCAGATAACAGTTTCCCTGATAAGCAGAAAGATCTCCTGTGGAAACCTTATAGGAGCTCTGACGCTGCGCAAATTCCTGATAGTCGTCTGCGGAAGAAAAAAGTGGTTCCATACGCTCCACTTCAAAATCCAGTGTAATGGAATTGCGAAGCCGGTCTTTCAGGTCTGTAAGGGAAACAGAAACTTCCTTTTTGGCGTTCAGCGCAGAACCGATCGCTGCAAAAAGATGGGAATTATCAGGAACAATGGTATGCTCCTCATCCAGCTTCAAGGTGCGGATAAAGGCTGCTTTTAACTCAGACAGAAAATGAAGAGGTCCGCCCAGAAAGGCTACATGTCCCCGGATGGGTTTTCCACATGCAAGACCGGAAATGGTCTGGTTTACAACTGCCTGGAAAATAGAGGCAGAAAGGTCTTCCTTTGTGGCCCCTTCGTTGATCAGCGGCTGGATATCTGTTTTGGCAAATACTCCACAGCGTGCCGCAATGGGATAAAGTGCTTTATAATTTTTGGCATATTCGTTCAGCCCCGGAGCATCTGTCTGAAGCAGAGATGCCATCTGGTCGATAAAGGATCCGGTGCCGCCTGCGCAGATGCCGTTCATACGCTGCTCGATATTTCCGTCTTCAAAATAAATGATCTTGGCATCCTCGCCGCCCAGCTCTATGGCAACATCTGTCTGTGGAGCAATCTTCTGAAGGGAGGAGGAAACTGCAATGACCTCCTGGACAAAAGGAATTTCCAGGTGATTGGCAAGGGTCAGACCTCCGGATCCGGTGATCACCGGATGAAGCGTCAGCTCTCCAAGCTTCTGGTATGCTTTCTGGAGGAGATCGGCGAGAGTTTCCTGTATATTGGCAAAGTGTCTCTCGTAGTCGGCAAACAGTAAGGTGTCGTTTTCATCAAGAATCGCGATCTTTACAGTGGTAGATCCGATATCAATTCCCAATGTATATGTACTCATAAAGTGTGAATCAGCCTCCTAATCTTGTATCAGTTTCGTTGTATTGTATGTATTCTTTCTTATTAAAAGTATGTCAAAACATAAAGATTCCGTAACATTATACGACAAAGTTTTTAAATTGACAATGCACAACTTTCACAATTTGTAAGGGAAAAATAAGGAAGAAAATTAGAATATGGATGAAAAAAATCGGATTTTGTTTTAGGAAAAAAAAGAAGGAAAGGAACTAAGAGAAACGAAAATCCCGACACCGATACTTTACATTTGGAAAAAATCCAGTTATACTGGATTACAAATGAATTTCAGAGAGGATAAGAAATGGCAGAATATAAATTACTGAAAACAGAAGGGCGTGCCAAGAGAGCAGAGTTCCATACGGTCCACGGTACCATACAGACGCCGGTATTTATGAATGTGGGAACCATTGGAGCCATTAAAGGGGCAGTGTCTACCATGGATCTCCATGAGATCGGAACACAGGTAGAGCTTTCCAATACCTATCATCTTCATGTGCGTCCGGGAGACAAGGTAGTAAAGCAGCTGGGAGGCCTGCACAAGTTTATGGTGTGGGATAAACCGATTCTTACTGATTCCGGCGGGTTTCAGGTCTTTTCCCTGGCAAAGCTCCGCAAGATCAAGGAGGAAGGTGTTCATTTTCAGTCTCATATTGACGGACATAAGATATTCATGGGACCGGAGGAAAGTATGCAGATTCAGTCAAATCTTGCATCGACCATCGCTATGGCCTTTGATGAATGTCCAAGCAGCGTGGCAGACAGGGATTATGTGCAGAAGTCTGTAGAACGTACGACCCGTTGGCTGGCCCGGTGCAAAAAAGAGATGGAGAGGCTGAACAGTCTTCCGGATACGATCAACAAAAATCAGCTGCTTTTTGGAATCAATCAGGGAGCAATCTATGAGGATATCCGTATTCAGCATGCCAAAGAAATCGCAAAGATGGATCTGGACGGCTATGCAGTGGGAGGACTTGCAGTAGGAGAAACCCATGAGGAAATGTACCGGATCCTGGATGCGGTCGTGCCGTATCTGCCGCAGGATAAACCGACCTATCTGATGGGTGTGGGTACTCCGGCAAATATTCTGGAGGGTGTAGAACGCGGTGTGGATTTCTTTGACTGTGTATATCCCAGCAGAAACGGACGCCATGGTCATGTGTATACCAATCATGGTAAAATGAACATGTTTAACGCCAAGTATGAACTGGATACCAGACCTATTGAAGAGGGCTGTCAGTGTCCGGCCTGCCGTCATTACAGCAGAGCTTATATCCGTCATCTTCTGAAAGCAAAAGAGATGCTGGGAATGCGCCTTTGTGTGCTTCATAATCTTTATTTCTACAATCATATGATGGAAGAGATCAGAGATGCTCTGGATGCCGGCAATTTTGCTGAATATAAGAAAATGCGTCTGGATGGTTTTCTGAGAGGCGAATAAATTGTGAAAAAAATTGCGTAAGACCAGAAAAAACCATAAAAACACTTGAAGAAAATCCTATTTTTGTGTATGATGGGTTATAATGCCTGCGGGCAGGAAATGACAGTTAGGAAACAGGAGGAAACAAAATGGAAGCAAATGGAGCTGCAAGTATGGGCATGATGATCTTATGGATGGTAGTGATCTTTGGTATCATGTACTTCCTGATGATCCGTCCTCAGAAAAAAGAGCAGAAAAGACTTCAGACAATGCTGAACAGCATGGAAGTAGGCGACAGCGTAGTTACCACAAGCGGATTTTACGGCGTAGTAATCGATATGACAGAGGAAGATGTGATCGTAGAATTCGGAAACAACAAAAATTGCCGTATCCCTATGAGAAAACAGGCGATCGCAGAAGTTGAGAAAGCAGAACAGGCAACAGCATAAGAAAAAAGATAAGTACTGGGCTTCCAGTGCTTATTTTTTTTGAGAAAAAAGAACTGCATACAATTTTTCACTTTAACAGGTTGAAATCTTTCGCAAAGTGCGTTATTATAGTAACAATCCAATTTGAAAGGAATCTGCGGGGTGGTTTCCTGCAGAAAGAGGAAAAAGAAAATGGAATATAAGATCGCTTTGATTCCCGGTGATGGGATCGGACCGGAAATTGTAGGAGAAGCCAGAAAAGTTCTGGATGCCGTCTGTACAAAGTTCGGCCATACATTTACTTATTCAGAAGTTCTTCTTGGCGGTGCGTCTATTGACGTGCATGGTGTTCCGCTGACAGAGGAGGCGGTGGAAACAGCGAAGGCTTCGGATGCAGTCCTGATGGGCTCTATCGGAGGAGATGCAAAAACTTCACCCTGGTATCAGCTGGAGCCGTCCAGACGTCCGGAGGCAGGGCTTCTGGCTATCCGAAAGGCACTGAATCTTTTTGCCAATCTCCGTCCGGCTTATCTCTATCAGGAACTGAAGGCTGCATGTCCTTTGAAGGAGGAGATCATAGGAGACGGCTTTGATATGATCATTGTTCGTGAGCTGACAGGCGGTCTATATTTCGGAGAACGGAAAACAACAGAGGAAAACGGTGTAAAAACAGCCGTGGATACACTTTCCTATAATGAAAACGAGATTCGGCGTATTGCAGTAAAGGCATTTGACATTGCCATGAAGAGAAAGAAAAAAGTCACAAGTGTAGATAAAGCCAATGTTCTGGATTCTTCCCGCCTCTGGAGAAAAGTTGTGGAGGAAGTGGCAAAAGCTTATCCGGAAGTAACACTGGAACACATGCTGGTTGACAACTGTGCGATGCAGCTGGTACATAACCCGGGACAGTTTGATGTGATCCTGACGGAGAATATGTTTGGTGACATTTTATCCGATGAGGCAAGTATGGTGACAGGTTCCATTGGAATGTTGTCCTCGGCAAGTCTGAATGATACAAAATTCGGTCTTTATGAACCAAGTCATGGATCAGCTCCTGATATTGCAGGACAGAATAAGGCCAACCCGATTGCTACCATTCTTTCAGCAGCAATGATGCTCCGTTACTCTCTTGATCTTGACAGAGAAGCAGATGCGGTGGAGGCAGCCGTACAGAAGGTTCTGACAGACGGTTTCCGTACCGGTGACATTATGAGTGAAGGCTGCAGAATGGTTGGAACTGCGGAAATGGGAGATCTGATCGCAGCAGCAGTAGAAAGCTGAAACTACCGGCAGGCTGACCGGAATTACCGGCAGAAGCCTTAAAATACAGAAGGGAGAGAAGACAATGAGAAGTGATGCAGTAAAAAAAGGTTCGCAGCAGGCGCCGCACAGGTCCCTGTTTAATGCTCTTGGATTTACAAAAGAAGAAATGGAGCGTCCAATGGTAGGAATTGTAAGCTCCTATAATGAAATCGTTCCCGGTCATATGAATCTGGATAAGATCGTAAATGCAGTAAAACAGGGCGTGGCGATGGCAGGAGGAACACCGGTTGTATTTCCGGCAATCGCGGTCTGTGACGGTATTGCCATGGGACATACCGGAATGAAATACTCTCTGGTGACCAGAGACCTGATCGCAGATTCTACAGAGGCAATGGCGATCGCACATCAGTTTGATGCCCTTGTTATGGTGCCGAACTGTGATAAGAACGTTCCGGGGCTTCTGATGGCTGCAGCAAGACTTAATGTTCCTACAATATTTGTCAGCGGCGGGCCTATGATGGCAGGTCACATCCATGGACACAAGACAAGCCTTTCCAGTATGTTCGAGGCAGTAGGCGCTTATGCGGCAGGGAACATCTCAGAAGATGAACTGACAGAATATGAAAACAAAACCTGCCCAACCTGTGGTTCCTGTTCCGGTATGTACACTGCCAATTCTATGAACTGTCTGACAGAAGTCCTGGGCATGGGACTTCGGGGAAACGGAACGATCCCTGCTGTATACTCAGAACGTATCCGTCTGGCAAAACATGCGGGAATGCAGGTAATGGAGCTGTACAGACAGAATATCCGCCCGAGAGACATCATGACCGAAAAGGCAGTTCTGAATGCACTTACCGTAGATATGGCTCTCGGATGTTCTACAAACAGTATGCTTCATCTCCCGGCAATCGCTCATGAAATCGGCATGGATTTTGATATCAGCTTTGCAAATGAGATCAGTGAAAAAACACCGAATCTCTGTCATCTTGCTCCGGCAGGTCCGACTTATATGGAAGATCTGAATGAGGCCGGCGGTGTTTATGCAGTTATGAACGAGCTGAATAAAAAAGGACTTCTTCATACTGAGTGTATGACAGTGACCGGAAAGACAGTCGGTGAGAATATTGAACACTGTGTGAACTTAAATCCGGAAGTGATCCGTCCGGTGGATCATCCATACAGTCAGACCGGTGGTCTTGCAGTTCTCAAAGGAAATCTGGCTCCGGACGGCGGCGTGGTAAAACGTTCTGCAGTAGTGGAGGAAATGATGGTTCATGAAGGACCGGCCAGAGTCTTCGACTGTGAAGAAGATGCCATTGAAGCGATCAAAGGTGGAAAGATTGTTTCCGGTGATGTGGTAGTGATCCGGTATGAGGGACCAAAAGGCGGTCCGGGAATGCGCGAGATGCTGAATCCTACTTCTGCCATTGCGGGAATGGGACTTGGTTCTTCCGTAGCGCTGATTACAGACGGCCGTTTCAGCGGAGCATCCAGAGGCGCTTCGATCGGACATGTTTCTCCGGAAGCAGCGGTAGGAGGACCGATCGCTCTCATCGAGGAAGGCGACATGATCAGCATTGATATTCCGGGTCTGAAACTGGAAGTGAAGGTTTCTGATGAGGAAATGGCGGCAAGAAAAGCGAAGTGGCAGCCAAGAGAGCCGAAGGTAACAACCGGCTATCTGGCAAGATATGCGGCAATGGTAACATCCGGAAACAGAGGTGCGATTCTGGAAGTGCCAAAGGCAAAATAAAGGGGAATAAGGAGGAAAAACTATGCAGATGACAGGTGCGGAGATCATCATAGAATGTCTGAAGGAGCAGGGCGTGGATACTGTTTTCGGTTATCCGGGCGGCGCTATCCTGAATGTCTATGATGCACTTTATAAATATAAGGATGATATTCACCATATTTTGACCTCTCATGAGCAGGGCGCTGCTCATGCGGCAGACGGCTATGCCCGTGCAACCGGGAAAGTAGGTGTCTGTATGGCAACTTCAGGACCGGGCGCCACCAACCTGGTAACCGGAATCGCCACAGCCATGATGGACTCAGTGCCGGTGGTGGCAATTACCGCTAATGTAGGCAAGCCTCTTCTTGGAAAAGATTCTTTCCAGGAGGTAGACATTGCAGGGATTGTGATGCCGATCACGAAACACAGTTATATTGTAAAAGATATCGAAAAACTTGCAGATACGATCCGGAAAGCTTTTTATATTGCAAAAAGCGGACGCCCGGGCCCGGTACTTGTGGACGTGACAAAGGATGTCACAGGTGCCCTTTATGAGTATTCTCCACGTCGTCCGGCAACGGTAAACCGGGAGACCAGTGAAATCCATAAGACAGATGTGGAAAACGCTGTAAAAATGATCCAGAATGCAGAAAAGCCGTTTATTTTTGTTGGCGGTGGAGCGGTGATTTCCGGCGCGTCCAAAGAGATCACAGAGCTGTCTCACAGAATCCAGGCTCCGGTATGTGACAGTCTTATGGGAAAAGGCGGATTTTCAGGAGAGGATCCTTATTATACAGGAATGCTTGGCATGCATGGAACAAAGACTTCCAATCTGGGTGTCAGCCAGTGTGACCTTCTGATCGTTCTGGGAGCACGTTTCAGCGACCGTGTAACAGGAAATGTCAAGACATTTGCAAATAAGGCAAAAATCCTTCAGGTGGATATTGATGCGGCTGAGATCAACAAGAACGTACTGGTAGACGCCTATATTGAAGGAGATGTAAAGGAAGTTCTTCGCAGACTCCTTGAGGAGATCCCGGAAAAGAAACATCCGAAATGGATGGAGCACATCCAGGAGATGAAAGCAAGATATCCTCTGAATTATGACCATACACAGCTTACAGGTCCTTATGTGATCGAAAAGCTTTATGAGCTCACCGGCGGTGATGCGATCATTACCACAGATGTGGGACAGCATCAGATGTGGGCGGCTCAGTATTATAAATACAAAGAACCGAGAACATTTCTGACTTCCGGAGGACTGGGAACCATGGGCTACGGTCTTGGGGCAGCCATCGGAGCAAAAATGGGAAGACCGGATAAAACTGTGGTAAATATCGCAGGTGACGGATGCTTCCGAATGAACATGAATGAGATTGCAACAGCAGTGCGCTGTGGAAAGCCGCTTGTACAGATCGTCCTGAACAACCATGTTCTGGGAATGGTACGCCAGTGGCAGACTTTGTTCTATGATCACAGATATTCACATACTGTATTAAATGATGCAGTAGACTTTGTGAAGATTTCTGAAGGAATGGGTGCGAAAGCGATCCGTGTCACCAAAATGGAAGAAGTAGAGCCGGCTCTTAAAGAGGCTCTGGCTTCAGACGGACCGGTGGTTCTGGATTGCTGGATCGACCAGGATTTGAGCGTATTTCCAATGGTACCTGCCGGTGCAAGCATTGATGATGTTTTTGATGAGGAGGATATGAAAAAATGAGCAGAGTTTACAATTTTTCCGCAGGTCCGGCCGTACTGCCGGAGCCTGTACTGAAAGAAGTCGCAGAAGAAATGATGGATTATCAGGGCAGCGGCATGTCTGTGATGGAAATGAGTCACAGAAGTCCTGAATTCCAGAAGATCATTGACGAAGCAGAACAGGATCTCCGTGATCTGATGAATATTCCGGACAATTATAAAGTCCTGTTTCTTCAGGGCGGCGCTTCCCAGCAGTTTGCCATGATCCCCATGAACCTGATGAAAAACGGAGTGGCTGATTATATCGTTACAGGACAGTGGGCGAAAAAAGCATACCAGGAAGCTCAGAAATATGGAAAAGCGAATAAGATTGCTTCTTCGGAAGACAAAACCTTTTCTTACATTCCGGATTGCAGCAATCTGGATATCAGCCCGGATGCAGATTATGTGTATATTTGTGAAAATAATACGATTTATGGAACAAAATACAAAACTCTTCCTGATACAAAGGGAAAGACTCTTGTGGCAGATGTTTCTTCCTGCTTCCTGTCTGAGCCGGTAGACGTAAGTAAATACGGCATTATTTATGGCGGTGTACAGAAGAACATCGGACCGGCAGGCATGGTCATTGTGATCATCCGTGAAGACCTGATCACAGAAGACGTACTGGACGGAACACCTACCATGCTTACATATAAGACACATGCAGATGCAGGTTCTCTTTATAATACGCCGAATGCATACTGCATCTATGTATGCGGCAAGGTATTTAAGTGGCTGAAAGCCATGGGCGGCCTTGAGGAAATGAAGAGAAGAAACGAAGAAAAAGCAAAGATTCTCTATGATTTCCTGGATGAGAGCAAACTCTTTAAAGGAACAGTAGAGCCGGATTCCCGTTCTCTTATGAATGTACCTTTTGTGACCGGAGATAAAGACCTGGATGCCAAATTTGTAAAAGAAGCCAAGGCAGCAGGACTTGTGAACCTGAAAGGCCACAGAACTGTCGGCGGCATGCGTGCAAGTATTTATAACGCAATGCCAAAAGAAGGAGTGGAAGCTCTGGTTGCATTTATGAAAAAATTTGAGGAGGAGAATGCGTAATGTATCAGTATCATTGCCTGAATCCTATTGCAGAAAGAGGACTGGGCTTATTCAGTGAAGAGTATAAAAAAACAGACAGTATGGAAGAGGCAGATGCCGTTCTGGTAAGAAGTGCCAAGATGCATGACATGGAGCTTTCTGAAAATGTAAAGGCCATTGCACGTGCAGGCGCCGGAGTAAATAACATCCCGGTATCAGAATGTGCGGAAAAAGGAATCGTTGTATTCAATACTCCGGGTGCCAATGCCAATGGTGTCAAAGAGCTTGTTCTTGCAGGAATGCTTCTTGCTTCCCGTGACATCGTAGGCGGTATTGAGTGGGTAGCGGATCAGAAGGACAATGAAAATATCGATAAACTGGCTGAAAAACAGAAAAAGCAGTTTGCAGGCTGTGAGATCAGCGGCAAAAAGCTGGGTATCATCGGACTTGGCGCTATCGGTGCTCTTGTTGCAAATTCTGCAACCCATCTGGGCATGGAGGTTTATGGATACGATCCGTATATTTCCATTGACGCTGCATGGAATCTTTCCAGAACGATCAAACACAGCAAATCCCTGGATGAGATCTACAGCCAGTGCGACTACATTACGATCCATGTTCCGCTTCTGGACAGCACCAAAAAGATGATCAACAAAGAAGCTTTTGGCAAAATGAAAGACGGCGTTGTTCTTCTGAACTTTGCAAGAGATCTTCTTGTTGATGAGGAGGCGCTGATCGAAGCAATTGAAAGCGGCAAAGTGAAAAAATATGTCACTGATTTTGCAAATCCGCTTGTAGCAGGACGTGAGGGGATTCTGGTAACTCCTCATCTTGGCGCATCTACAGAGGAATCAGAAGAAAACTGTGCAGTTATGGCAGTAAAAGAACTGCGGAATTTCCTTGAAAACGGAAATATCAAAAATTCTGTTAATTTCCCGGACTGTGATATGGGAACCTGTGTGGCAGTGGGACGTATTGCCATCTGTCACAAAAATATCCCGAATATGATCAGCCAGGTAACACAGATTCTTGGTGCAGAGGGGCTGAACATTGCAGATATGACAAACAAGAGTAAAGGGGAATTTGCCTATACACTTATCGATCTGGAAAGCGCTGCTTCCAGAGAGGCTCTGGCAGCACTTCAGGCAGTAGACGGCGTATCCAAGGTACGTGTGATCAAATAAATAGGAAGTAAAAAAACTCCCGGTCAGTCAGAAAACTTTCCGGGAGTTTTTGTTTGCAAAAAAAAATTGCAGAAAAATTATTTTCTGGAAGCGATAAAATCCAGAACCTCTTCTTTGGATGGCATAACGCGAAGCGCACCTTTTCTGGTGGTGATCAGAGAAGCAGCTGCATTGGCAAAGGTCAGCAGTTCTTTCAGGTTTTCTTCGGTAAGATCTTCCAGTCCATGTTCCAGAACATAGTTCAGGCTGCTTGCGCAGAAGGTATCTCCTGCTCCGGTGGTTTCAATGGTGTTTTCCTGAAGGAAAGGAGCCACTTCCACACGCATGTCTTTGTAATAAGCACGGCTTCCGTCCTTGCCCATTGTGATCAGTACAAGCGGAATGTTATACTTTTCACGGATCAGAGCGGCGCCTTTGTCATAATCTGTGGTATCAAAGAGGAATTCCACCTCATTGTCAGAGATTTTGAGGACATCACATTTGGTCATTCCGTATTCGATTTCTTTGCGTGCGTCTTCCAGAGAGCCCCAGAGCGGAGGACGGAGATTCGGATCAAAGGTGATGATGCATCCAGCCTCTTTTGCCAGCTCAATGGCATGACGGGTGGCTTCTCTGACTCCTTCATGGGTAGAGGAAAGCGTACCGAAATGGAAAATACGGGAAGACTGGATCAGTTCCTTTTGTACTTCTTCTTTGGTAAGCATCATATCAGCGCCTGGATCACGATAAAAAGAGAAATCTCTGTCTCCATCAGGGTATGTATGTACAAATGCAAGCGTTGTGTGATGTTTTTTATCCATGATCAGATTCCGTGTATCGATTCCCACTTCTTCCACTGCTTTTTTCAGCTGGTTTCCGAACATATCAGCGCCTACTTTGCCGATAAAAGCTGTTTTTTTGCCCAGCTTCTGCAGCATGGCAAGAACGTTGCAGGGAGCGCCGCCGGGATTGGCTTCCATCAGAGGATTGCCCTGAGAACTTTCTCCGTTTTCTGTAAAATCGATCAGCAGCTCGCCAAGCGCTGTTACGTCAAAGATTTTGTTTTTCATAATAGACCTCCTTAAGTTCCTGTTAGTATCAATTTAGACCAGCAGAGAGATTTTGTCAAACAAATTTCTCCCAAATCTTTATTTTTTTACTGAAAAATGATAAACTGAAATTATCACAGACTCCAAAAGATGAAAAAGAGTCTGAGACAGGAGGCAGGAGAATATGAGCAGAAATGTTTACGACTATATGGACTGGCCGAGGATCGAGGCTATTGTGTACGGAGAAGAAGCATCCCCAAAGGATGTGATGAGCCCCAGGCTCACGACGGAAGGGGTTCTGATACAGGGATTTTTTCCTGGAGCAGAATCCGTGGAAGTGGTGTCAGGAAGAAAATCCTATCCTATGGAAATGGAAGACGAGGCAGGGTATTTTGCTGTACTGATCCCCGGAAGAAAAATACCGGCTTATAAATATCGGGTAACTAAAAATAGCAGGACAGAGATTTTTGCGGATCCTTACGCATTTCCGGGACAGATTACAGAGGAAGAAGAAAAGGCTTTCTGTGCCGGAGTGTATTATCATGCTTATGAGAAGCTTGGAGCTCATCCGATGACCATTGGCACAACAGAGGGAACCAGCTTTGCCGTATGGGCTCCCAATGCAGTCAGTGTCAGTGTTGTGGGAGATTTTAACAATTGGGACGGAAGAGGCCATCTGATGCACAGGATGCCCATGTCCGGTATATTTGAACTGTTTGTTCCTGAAGCAAAAGCAGGAGATCTTTATAAATATGAGATTCGGGAAAAGGGCGGACAGAAGACTCTGAAAGCAGATCCCTATGGAACCTGTACAGAAGTTCCTCCGGCTGCGGCATCCGTGGTTGCACAGGCGGCAGGAAATGTGGTATGGGAGGATGCTTCCTGGTTAAAAGAAAGAGAAAAATACACAGACCGGAAACATCCGGCATCTATTTATGAAACAAGCCTGGATAAATGGGAAAGCGGAGAGGAGCTTGCTGCTTTTGTGAAAAAGCTGGGGTATACTCATGTGGAACTTCATCCGGTTATGGGATATCTGGATGAGGAGGCAGGCCCTTATTCTACATTTTCCTATTATGCACCGGATCGGAGATTTGGGCTTCCGGAAGACTTTGCAAAGCTTGTCAATGAGCTGCATAAAGCAGAGGTCGGAGTGATCCTGGACTGGACTCCGGCTCATTTCCCGAGATATGCGGAGGGTCTGGAACGTTTTGACGGAACGCCTCTTTATGAAGTACAGGATCCGGAAGCTGCAGTTCACCCAATGTGGGGAACCCTGTTATATAATTACGAAAGTCCGATGGTGGCAGATTTTCTGATCGCCAATGCTTTTTTCTGGACAGAGGTCTATCATGTAGATGGTTTCCGCCTGGATGATGTAGACGCAATGCTTTATCTGGATTACGGCAGAGAAGAGGGGCTGTGGAAGCCGAATATTTATGGTACCAGTGAAAATCTGGCTGCAGTAGAATTTTTGAAACATCTGAATTCCATTATGAAGAAAAAGCACCCCGGAGTACTTATGATCGCTCAGGAGGATGGTCTCTGGCCGGAGCTTACAGAAAATGTAGAAAATGACCATATCGGATTTGATTATAAATGGAACAATAACTGGAGTTCGGATTTCCTTCATTATCTTTCTCTGGATCCGATTGAAAGACAGTATGACCACGATCAGCTTACCGTTTCCATGCTGTATGCCTACTGTGAGCATTATGTACTGACACTGGGAACCAGGGATGCGGGAGAACTGAAGGAATTTATGGAGAAGCTTCCGGGGGATGAGAATCAGAAACTGTCCCAGGTAAAAGCCGCATATACTTATCAGATGCTTCATCCGGGACTGAAGATGAATGCTCCGGGAAAGGACATCCCTGAAGAAATGGAAAACTTTATCCATGATCTTAACGAAGTGTACTGCAGCCATCCGGCACTCTGGCAGAAGGACGACGAGATCGAAGGCTTTGAATGGGTACAGTTGATGAAATATGAAGAAAATGTCCTTACCTTTATGAGAAAGACAGATAAACCGGAGGAGACGCTTCTGGCAGTTGTGAATTTTGCGGCAGTTCCTTATGAAAACTATCAGATCGGTGTTCCTTTCTATGGAAAATATAAGGAGATATTTAACAGCGACCGGAAAGAGTACGGCGGTCAGGGACTGGTAAATCCAAGAGCAAAAACCTGTAAGGCAGAACCATGTGACGAAAGAGAAAATTCTCTGAAACTGAGGGTTCCGGCTCTTGGCGCAGTGATTTTGTCCTGTACGCTTGCGGAAAAGGCGGAAAAGAAGCCGGTAAGAAAAGCTGCTGCAAAGAAAAAAACGGAAAAGCCAGCAGGTAAAAAAACAACAGCAGAAAAGAAGATAGCTGCACAGAAAAAAACAGCTGTATAAAGAAATAAAAAATTTCCTTGCTTTTTCTGAAAAAACGAGTATAATATTTTGTGTGTCAAGCACAAGCTGGAATAGCTCAGTCGGTAGAGCACTTCACTCGTAATGAAGGGGTCGAGGGTTCAAGTCCCTTTTCCAGCTTTAAAAAGGTGAATGGAGTTTCAGAAGTCTGTTTTCAGGCTTTTGGAACTCTTTTTTTATGATCAGAGATTTCATAGTTTTCTTTTCAACAGTTGTTAATTGTGATATGATGAATCCGGTAAAGGAGTTTATTGTTATGGATGTAACAGAAAAAAAGATCATAGCCATGATCGAAGCACACAGAGAAGAAATCATTGCTTTTGCAGAAGATATAGAGAATCATCCGGAACCGGGGTTTCAGGAATTCCGCACTGCCCGAAAAACAGCAGAATTTCTGAAAAAAACAGGATACCGGGTGGATGAGAACATTGCCCTTACCGGAGTAAAGGCTTCCTGGGAAAGACAGGATACACAGGAACCAGGGGGAGCAGACAGGAAGAACCCCGGATATCCCAATATAACAGTGATTGGAGAAATGGATGCCATCGGCTGTCACACTCATCCGAAAGCAGATCCTCAGACAGGAGCAGCGCACGCCTGCGGTCATCATGCGCAGATGGCAGTTATGGCAGGGGCAGCCATTGCCTTTTCCGACCCGGAGATCAGGAAGGAGCTTTCCGGTTCCCTGACCTTTCTGGCGGTGCCGGCAGAAGAATACATAGATGCAGACAAAAGAGCTGCTTTAAGAGAAAAGGGGATTCGTTTCGGTTCCGGAAAAAGCGAGATGATCCGTACGGGTGTTTTTGACCATACGGATATCATAATGACCACTCATGTCCATATGGTAGACGTACAGGAGGATTTTTATCTGGGGAATCCTGCCTGCAACGGATTTGATGCAGAACGGGTCACCGTCAGGGGAAAGGCGGCTCATGCAGCCATTGATCCCTGGAACGGAGTCAATGCTCTGAGTATTACCACCAGCGCGATTCAGATGATGGGGCTGATGAGAGAGACTTTTCGCGAGGAAGACCATATACGTCTTCACAATGTCATTCGGAAGGCCGGAGATGTGGTAAACAGTGTGCCGGATGAGGCAGTAGTGGAGACGAAGATCCGTGCTTCTTCCCTGGAGAGGATACAGGAGGTTCGTCAGATGGTGGACCGTGCCTATGATGGAGCCGCTTATGCCTTTGGCGGAACAATAGAGCGGGAAAATCTTCCGGGATATATGCCTATTCGTCCAAGGATGGCGGATGACGCTCTGATAGATGCGGCAGAAGAGCTGGGCCTTGATTACAGAAAGGTGCAGCCGGGAGATTTTAACAATGCCTGTACCGATGTGGGGGATCTGACGCAGCTGTTTCCAGTGATTAATTTTACCTTCCGCGGTTTTGAGGGACGTCTCCATGGTGCTGATTTCCGTATCACAGATAAGGAAAAGGCCTATATCCTTTCGGCGAAACTGATGGCTCTGACAATCTACCGTCTTCTGCGAAAAAAAGGGGAGGAAGCAGTAAAAATAAAGGAAGGCTTTACTCCTGTTTTTGACAAACAGACGTATATAGAGTATATTGAAAAACAAATGTAAGAACACAGAGGCTGGAATACAGCCAGACGAGGAGGCAGGACAGAAATAAAAATATGACAGAAATTTGTTTGGAATTAAAAGATATCAGAAAAGGATTTTCTGATGAGGAAGAGGTGCTGAAAGGAATCAGCCTTTCTATTGGCAAGGGAGAGTTTATTACTTTACTGGGATCTTCCGGCTGTGGAAAGACTACGACTCTGCGTATCATTGCCGGACTGGAGACACCGGATGCCGGAAGAGTTTTTCTTGAAGGAAAGGATGTAACCGACCTGAATCCTGAGGATCGGGATGTCAATACGGTATTTCAGAATTATGCACTTTTTCCTCATATGAATGTGGCAGATAACATAGGCTACGGACTGAAATTAAAAAAAGTCCCGAAACCTGAGATAAAAAAACGTGTTGCGGAGATGCTGGAGCTGGTGCAGCTTCCCGGATATGAAAAAAGAAAGCCTTCAGAGCTTTCCGGAGGACAGAAACAGAGAGTGGCCATTGCCAGAGCTTTGATCAATAACCCAAGGGTGCTTCTTCTGGATGAACCCCTGGGAGCTTTGGATCTTCAGCTTCGCCGTGCCATGCAGGCAGAACTGAAAAGGCTTCAGAAAAAGCTGGGTATTACTTTTATCTATATTACCCACGATCAGGAAGAAGCCATCAATATGTCTGACCGGATCGCAGTAATGAATCATGGAACCTTTGAACAGATCGGAACACCGGATGAGATTTATAATCATCCCCGGACGAGCTATGTTGCCACTTTTGTGGGAAATGCCAATATCCTGAAAGGAAAGGCAGAGCGCACGGAAAATGGAAAAGTAACAGTAGCTCTGGCAGGAGGCCGCCTGCCTGTAGTCTGTGAGGATTCTGTCATCAGAGAAGGGGAGACGGTGACTCTTGCTGTGCGAAGTGAAAATGTCCGTATCAGAGAAGAATGTACCTGTGGTCTGATGGCAAAGGTGGAGGAAAAGAGCTTTGCAGCCGGGCAGCTCCGGGTGGTACTGAGGCTGTCAGACGGATCGGAACTGGTGGCAAGCCGCTATGGGATCGATGCAAAAGTAGAACAGGGACAGACAGTAAGTGTCTGCTTTGCACCGGAGGATGCTGTTTTTGTAGACAGATCCGGGGAGGAAAAGAATGAGCAGGACTAAAACAAAAAAACACAGCTCTTCTGTGTGGATGATTCTTCCCCTGTACTTTTTCACCCTTGTGTTTGTGGCGGGACCTCTGATCTATATGGTGGCATTAAGCTTTGCGCAGCCGGGAAGCGGATCTGCAGTAGAGTGGAACCTGACTTTGGAAAATTACAGAAAAATCCTGGATCCGGTTTATCTGCAGACCTTTCGGGAGTCTTTCCAGCTGGCTCTGACCAGTACGGTGATCATCTGTATTCTCGGATATCCGTTTGGGTATTTTATGGCAAAAATGTCTGAAAGCTGGAAAAAGAAAGCGATGCTCCTTCTGATGCTTCCTTTCTGGATCAATTCCCTGATTCGTCTTTACGGATGGATCATCATCCTTCAGAATCGAGGTATTCTGAATCATGTGCTGAAAGCGCTTGGGATCATTGATAAGCCGCTGAAGCTGCTTTACAGTTATCCGGCCATTGTGGTAGGAATGGTGTATGTGCTTCTTCCCTTTATGATCCTTTCCGTGTATTCCAGTGCGGAGAAACTGGACTGGTCTCTGGTGGAGGCTGCCAGAGATCTTGGCGCAGGAAAGGCAAAAGCTTTCTGGACCGTATCTTTTAAGCTGACGCTTCCGGGACTTCTTTCCGGTGTGATTCTGACTTTTATTCCTTCCATGGGCCTGTTTTTTATTGCAGATATTCTGGGAGGAAACAAGATCGTTCTGGTGGGAAGTCTGATCCAGGAGCAGATGACAAGAGGAAGCAACTGGCCGTTTGCGGCAGCGCTAGCTGTGGTACTGATGATCCTGACTTCGCTGATGATCGGTTTATATCGTAAAATAACAAACGTAAAGGAACTGGAGGGAATCGGATGAAAAAAAATTCAAAGCTTTCCAGCCTGTATATGGGAATTATTTTCTTCCTTATGTATATGCCGGTGGCAGTGGTGATTATTTTTTCCTTTAATGAATCCAAGCTTCCTGTAAGGTTTACCGGCTTTTCCCTGAAATGGTATCAGGAACTTCTTGGTGACAGCGCCATGATCGAGGCTCTTGGAAACAGCCTGATCCTCGGTGTGGCAAGCTGCCTGGTGTCCGCGGTGATCGGAACGCTTGGTGCAGTAGGGCTGTCCCGGATCCACTGGAAGACAAAGAGTGCGCTGGAGTATATTTCCATTCTGCCCCTGATGATCCCGGAGATCATTCTGGGAATGGTGCTGATGGCATTTTTCTATTTGCTGAATATTCCTTTTGGAATGTTGACCCTGCTTTTGGGACATACGGTTTTTTGCGTGCCGTATATTCTGATGGAGGTTAAGGCGCGTTTGGCGGGAATGGATCCGTCTCTGGAGGAGGCTGCCAGAGATCTGGGGGCAGGAAGCTTCCGGGCGTTCTGGGATATTACCCTTCCTCTGATCATGCCGGCTGTAGTATCCGGCTCCCTTCTGGCATTTGCCATGTCCATGGATGATGTGGTCATCAGTATCTTTGTCAATGGACCAAGGATATCCACACTTCCGGTTAAGGTGTATACGCAGCTGAAAACAGGGGTTACACCGGAGATCAATGCACTTTGTACCCTGATGCTGGTATTTACACTTGGTGTGCTGGCAGTCTATTCTCTGGCAGTCTGGCTGTTAAAAAGGAAAAACAGGCTCTTTTCAATAAAGGAAAAATAGGTTATACTAAAAAAGTACAGTTTAAATATCGCATAAAGAGGAGGACACTATGAAGAAATCAACTGTTATTGCATTGTGTGCAGCACTTTCTGTTACCGCAGCAGCAGTACCGGTCAGTGCAGACAGCGACAAGGAACTGGTGCTTTTTACCTGGGAAAACATGTTCCCTCAGGAAGTGCTGGACGGATTTGAAGAGGAAACAGGAATTAAAATTGTTTACTCCAATTTTGATACAGATGAGACAATGTATGAAAAATTGTCCATGGCGAAAGGCGGCGATTATGATGTGGTGATCGCTGATGACTATATTATTGAAAATGTTGTTCAGGCAGGTCTTGCAGAAAAGCTGGATCAGTCAAAACTGACTGGATTTGAGAACATCAATCCTTTGTATCAGGGACAGTTTTATGATCCGAACAACGAATATACCGTGCCATATGGAGCAGGAATTCCTCTGATCGTATATGATCCGGAAATGGTGGATATTGAGATCAAGGGGTATGCAGATCTCTGGGATCCGTCTCTGGAGGACAGCATTGCCCTGGTGGCAAATTATCGTGTGATCAATGGGATCACGAATCTGATGCTTGGAAAAAGCATGAATGAGGAGGATGTGGAATCCATTAAAGAAACCGGAGAAAAGCTTCTGGAACTGGCACCGAATGTCCGTCTGATTCAGGACGACAATACACAGAATGCACTTCTGAACGGAGAAGCCAGCGTGGGATTCCTTTATACTTCTCAGGTGACGGCAGCTCTTGCGGAATATCCGGAGCTTGAAGTGGTTTATCCGGAAGAAGGACTGGGATTTGGCATTATGGGAATGTTTATTCCAAGTCAGGCGCCAAACAAAGAGGTGGCATACCAGTTCATGGATTATATCCTGCAGCCGGAGGTGGCGGCACAGTGCACAGATTTTATTGGATATTACAGTACAAATAAAGCAGCGGATGAGTTTGTGAATCCGGATCTGGTGGTTCCGGACTCTGTAAAAAAAGGTGAGATCGTGCAGAATGTAAGCGCAGAGGCAGAGGAACAGTACAACAAAAACTGGACAGAATTCAAGGCCGCCTGCGACTGATGGAAATAAGGGGGTTACAAGATGGAAATTTACAAAGGTACCGCAACCTTTTCAGGAATTGCCATCGGTAAGATTTTATATTACAGCAGAGGCGAGTATCAGATACGTCAGTGTCTGGTAAGCAATATCAAAAAAGAGATTCAGGATTTCCGGACAGCAAGGCTTCAGACTGTCCAAACCCTGAAACAGCTATATGAAGAAAACTGCCGGGTCAATGAGCAGGCAGCAAATATTTTTCAGGGACAGATCCGTCTTCTGGAATCAGAAAGCTATCAGAAAGCCATTGAAAGCTGCATTGCGTCGGAGAAGGTAAATGCTGCCTATGCAGTAATGACGAACCGGGACGAGGTGACGGAGACTTTCCGGAATCTGGAAGAGCCGGTGGTACGAAGAAGAATCCAGGATATTCAGGAGATTTCGGGCAGGCTGATCCAGATTCTTGGGGGAGCCTGTGTAAAGATCAATCTTGGAGAGGAACCGGTGATCGTTGTTTCAGAGTCTCTGGCACCTACAGAGATCATGGAAATGGATAAAGACAAGCTTCTGGCAGTTGTCATGCATCATGGCTCTGCAGTATCCCATACCTCGATTGTTGCCAAAACTATGGAAATCCCGTCCCTTGTGGATGTTGAAACCCATGACGAATGGGACGGACATATGGCCATTGTGGACGGATATACAGGAACACTGTATCTGGATCCGGATCAGGAGATCCGGAAGGAATACAGGATCCGACTGGAAGCAGATAAACGGGAAAAGGAAGAACTTCTGAAACTGAAAAACCAGGCGGATGAAACTGTGGATGGAAGAAGGATCGGTCTGTATGCCAATATTGGAAACATGAGCGATCTGAATAATGTTCTTTATTATGGTGCGGCAGGAATCGGTCTTCTCAGAAGTGAATTTCAGTATCTGGGAAGAGAAAATTATCCCAGGGAGAATGAGCTTTTCCGGGCATACAAAAAGCTGGCAGAAACCATGGGAGAAAGGCTTGCCGTGATCCGTACTGCGGATCTGGGAGCAGATAAGAAGGCTTCCTATCTGGATATTCCCGAGGAAAATAATCCCATTATGGGAAATCGGGGGATTCGGCTCTGCCTTGACCGTAAGCTGATGTTTAAAGCACAGCTGCGTGCAATTTACCGGGCCAGTGCTTATGGAAATCTGGCTGTAATGTATCCTATGGTTGCATCCGAGCCCGAAATGGATGAGATCGAGGAACTGGTCCGTGAAGTCAAAGAGGGACTTACGGAAAAAGAGATTCCTTTCCGGAATATCCAGACCAGCATTATGATTGAAACGCCGGCGGCTGTGATGATCAGCCGGGAACTGGCCAAAAGAGTCGATTTCCTCAGTATCGGAACCAATGATCTGACACAGTATACGCTTGCCATGGATCGACAGAATCCACTGCTGAAAAGTAAGTATGACGATCATCATCCTGCCATTCTCCGTATGATCCGGATGGTTGTGGAGGCAGGACATGCAGAGGGAAAATCGGTTGGAATCTGTGGAGAGATCGCGGCAGATACCGGTCTTACGGAAACATTTCTGCGGATGGGAGTGGACTTCCTGTCTGTTGTTCCGGCCTGTATCCTTCCGGTTAGAAAGGCTTTGCGGGAAACGGATCTCAGTGTAAAATGAGGATGGATTTATGCAAAAACAAAAAAGTAAAGTAATACTTCTTCCCTGTAGTTCTTACAGGGAAGAACTTGTTTATGACTGTTTACAAAAAGGTCTGGAGCTTCTGGGCGGATTGGAAACTCTGATAAAAAAGGAAGAAAGGATTCTTCTCAAACCTAATCTTCTGAAAAAGGCAGAAGTAGAAAAAGCTGTGATCACTCATCCGGCAGTGGTGGGGATGTTTGCGCGGCTTTTAAGAGAATATGGCTGTAAGAATATGATCCTGGCAGACTCCTGCGGGCATGGAAGCACCCGAAAAGTAATTGCCGGAACGGGAATGGACCGGTATCTGCAGGAACTTGAGATCCCTGCGGTAGATCTTTCGGAAGGAATCAGGAAAACATATCCGGAGGGGATTCAGGCAAAGGAGTTTATGCTCAGCAAAGAACTTCTGGAACAGGATTGTGTGATCTCTCTGTGCAAAATGAAAACACATGCTCTGGAGAGGATCACAGGGGCAGTAAAAAACAGCTATGGATTTGTATATGGGTTTTATAAGGCAAAAGGGCATACGCTGTATCCCAGTGCAGACAGCTTTGCCCGAATGCTGGTGGATCTGAACCAGTGTGTGAAACCAAGACTGTATGTGATGGACGGAATCACTGCCATGGAAGGCAACGGTCCCGGATCCGGAGATCCTGTGGATATGGGAGTGATGCTGATGTCTGCAGATCCTGTGGCTCTGGACAGTGTGTTCTGCCATTTGATACATTTGAAGCCGCAAATGGTTCCGACCAATTATCACGGAGAAAAAATGGGGCTGGGAACCTGGAAAAAAGAGGAGATTGAGATTCTTACTCCGGATGGAAGCATTTCCATGGAAGAGGCGGTTGAGAAATATGGAAATCCGCAGTTTCATGTAGACCGGAGTGTTATGAAGCATGGGATGTGGGAAAAAATGGCAAAAGCCCTGAATATTTTTCAGAAGAAACCCTACATTGAAGCGGAGAAATGCATCCGCTGCGGAATCTGCGTAAAAAGCTGTCCGGTACCGGGAAAGGCCGTGGATTTCCGGAACGGCCGGGAGCACCCGCCGGTGTATGATTACAGGAAATGCATCCGGTGCTTCTGCTGCCAGGAAATGTGCCCGGAGAAGGCGATAAAAGTTAAGTGATTTTTGTTTGTGGGGAAGGACGGAATATGATTTTTTGTCTGTAAATGACATGCAGGAATGGATTTTTCTGTTACAAAAGCCAGTTCGAGACTTGTAAAATTCTAAGATTCTGCTTCTTTGCAAAAAACGCTCCCACGAATGCTGAACTCGTCTGCGACTCAGACAGCAGCATCCGGGGGAGCAATGCAAATACGCAGAAAGCAAGAATTTTTATCCAAGTCTCTCAATGCTTATGAACCAGAAGAATCCATTTCTGCATTGTTTTTACAGAACAGCAAATTTATATTCCTGTAGCTGTTCTGTTCCCGGGCAGGAGATTGCAGGGCGCAGCACTGCTAGCCAGCCTGCGGCTGGCAGCCGGCCGAAGGCCGGAAATATCCGAAGGATTTTTGTTTGGCTGAGTACCTGCAATCAGATGTAAAGAGAAAAAGGGAAGCCTCGCAAGGCACTATGAGCTTCCCTTTTTCTCGTATGCATCGTCTGTAGGTAACAAGAAACAAAAATTCGATCTGCCACACAAACAGAAATTTTCTGTGGGAAAAATCCTGGTGATGTGCTATGATAATCCACATAAATACCGAGAGGAGAATATTATGACAAAAAAAGAATTTCGGGAGCTGACAGAGAAGACTCTTATCTTGGATGGTGCTACAGGTTCTAATCTGATGGCACAGGGGATGCCGCGGGGCATCTGCACAGAGCTGTGGGTCATGGAACATAAGGAGATCATCCAGAATCTTCAGAGCGCTTACATTGAAGCAGGAAGCCAGGTGATCTACGCGCCTACTTTTGGAGGCAATCGCAGAAACCTCAGGCAGCATGGCCTGGAAGAGCGGATTGAGGAGATCAACCATACGCTGGTTTCCTATTCCAGAGAAGTGGCGGGAGACAGGGCTTTTGTGGCTGGAGATATCACCACCTCCGGACAGTTTGTCACCGCAGAGGGAGAGTATACCTACGAGGATGCTTTTGAGATGTACAAAGAGCAGATACAGATCCTGAAGGAAGCAGGAGTGGATCTGCTGGTGGCAGAGACTATGATCAATATTGAGGAAACGCTGGCGGCAGTGGATGCGGCAAATGCAGTCTGTGAGCTTCCGATCATGTGTACGATGACAGTGGAAGCAGATGGCAGCATTTTCAGCGGCGGAAATGCAGTGGAAGCTGCTGTGGCTCTGGAAAGCGCAGGGGCGGATGCCGTAGGGATCAACTGCTCTGTGGGACCGGATCAGCTGGTATCTGTGGTTCGTAATATCCGGGAGGCGGTTTCCATTCCGGTGATCGCAAAACCGAATGCAGGAATGCCGGTGATCGACGATCAGGGCAATGCGGTCTACAGTATGTCTCCGGAGGAGTTTGCCGTACACATGAAGGTTCTGGTGGAAAACGGAGCTTCCATAACAGGGGGCTGCTGCGGAACCACGCCGGAGTTTATCCATGCCATGGATCAGGTTTTGAGATAATATCTGAAAAAAGAAAACATCGGGATTCGTTCTGTCTGAAGATTTTTGTAATAAAATATATAAAGCCTCTTTTTACAAAAAGAGAATGAGTTTCAGGCAGGAGGATAATATGAATTTATTTGATTTCACTTATTGCGGAAATTATAACCGTCATATCCGGAATCTTTCTCATATGGTTCCGGAGAAATGGAGCTTTGGAGATGCAGATGACAATGGGATTTTAAAAGGTTATCTGGAACATACCTTTCAGAGAGTTTATGAAGAAGGTAAAGTACTGGAAACAGAAGAATATGCAATCTTTAATACGGGACTTTTTAATGATTATTATCAGCCGGTGTACGCATTTTTTGTCCATAATTTGGTTCCGGGACGCCAGAAATGGTTTCTGGAAGGCTTTTATACAGAATATTATCTGCTGAAATCAGGGATTACGGATCTTCCGAAACGGGCGCAGTATGTAAAGGAACCCGCAGAACTGGTTTTTGATTCCAAGCTGGATATCATTCCGCAGTATGAGCATATTTTCGGTGAGGAAGAAAATGCCCAGCGGCTTCCGGAAAACGTGCGGACAAGCAGGATGCGGGTACAGCTTTTTGACGGGGCTCTCCGCCAGACAAGACATATGCTGGAAGCAGATTACCGTACGGCAGTGCCCCAGTATTATAATCATGGGATCCAGCTGCTGATTCCGGTGTGTCTTCAGATGCCGGGAAAGGCAGATCTGGCGCTCGCCTGCGTGAAAACGGCAGATGGAAAAAAGTATCTGGGGCGGACTTGTCTGACCCTGAAAATGGCATATCATAATGCCCGGCTTCTGGCAAAACTGGAATGCAGCTGGCTCCATCCCTGAATAAGTGACAAAAACCACTGTCAATCCCCATTATTTTGTAAAATAACCTGAAATCTATTGTAATTCCTCTGTTTTTATGATATATAGGAAGAGTTGTCCTGTATAAAAAACAGGGGATTTTTTTAGGGGAGGAATGGTCATGAGTAATAAACTGATTGATTTTCAAAATATTTCCAAAACTTATGGGATGCAGACCGTTCTGGATGATTTTAATCTTTACATAAGAGAGAATGAATTCCTGACACTTCTGGGTCCAAGTGGATGTGGAAAAACAACCACACTCCGTATTCTTGGAGGCTTTGAGACTCCGGATGCAGGCCGCGTGATCTTTGATGGAAAAGACATCACAGATCTTCCGCCAAATAAAAGACAGCTGAATACCGTATTTCAGAAATATGCACTGTTTACCCATATGACGATCGCTGAAAACATTGCATTTGGCCTGAAAATAAAAAATAAAAGCAAACAGTACATCCATGACAAGATCAAATATGCGTTGAAGCTTGTCAACCTGGATGGATATGAAAACCGTATGCCGGATTCCTTAAGCGGCGGACAGCAGCAGAGAATTGCCATTGCCCGCGCAATTGTAAATGAACCGAAGGTGCTTCTTCTGGATGAGCCTCTGGGCGCATTGGATCTGAAGCTTCGTCAGGACATGCAGTACGAGCTGATCCGTTTGAAAAATGAGCTGGGGATCACCTTCCTGTATGTAACCCATGATCAGGAAGAAGCGCTTACCATGTCAGATACAATCGTAGTCATGAATCAGGGGTATATCCAGCAGATCGGAACACCGGAAATGATCTACAATGAACCGGAAAATGCTTTTGTTGCTGATTTTATCGGTGAAAGCAATATCATTTCGGCTACTATGGTGGAGGACCGTCTGGTAAAAATCCTGGGTGTGAACTTCCCCTGTGTGGACGAAGGATTTGGACAGAATAAACCGGTGGATGTGGTGATCCGTCCGGAGGATATCGATCTTCTCAAACCGGGAGAAGGAAGTATTGACGGAGTAGTAACCCATCTGATCTTTAAAGGTGTTCACTACGAAATGGAGGTTATGGCAAATAATTATGAATGGCTGGTGCACAGTACGGATATGTTCCCGGTAGGCACGCAGGTCAGCATCCATGTGGATCCTTTTGACATCCAGATCATGAAAAAACCGGAATCCGAGGATGAGGAGGCGGTGAACATTGAAGAGTAAACGTCTTCTGGCAGGTCCGTATCTGTTCTGGTCTGTGTCATTTGTGATCATCCCTCTTCTGGTGATCGTATATTATGCCTTTACCAGTGATGGGGGAACGTTTACCCTGGCAAACCTGTCCCAGATCACCACACCGGAAAATCTGAAGGCTTTGGGGATATCCCTGCTGTTATCCTTTATCAGCACGCTGGTCTGTCTGATCCTGGCATACCCGCTTGCCATGATACTCAGCCAGAAACAGGTGAATCAGACCAGTTTTATCGTACTGATTTTTATTCTGCCTATGTGGATGAATTTTCTTCTGCGTACTATGGCATGGCAGACGCTTCTGGAGAAAAACGGAGTCATCAACAGTATTTTGGGATTTCTCCATCTTCCTGCACTGGAGATCATCAATACGCCGTATGCCATTATTCTGGGAATGGTATACAACTTCCTGCCATTTATGGTTCTGCCCATTTATAATGTGCTGATAAAAATAGATCCAAATGTATTAAATGCAGCAAGGGATCTTGGGGCAAATCCGGTCCAGACTTTTCTGAAGGTGACTTTTCCTTTAAGCATCCCGGGAGTGATCAGTGGCATCACGATGGTATTTGTACCGGCGCTTACCACCTTTGTAATTTCGGACCTTCTGGGAGGCGGCAAGATCCTTCTGATCGGAAACGTGATCGAGCAGTCCTTTAAACAGAACAGCAACTGGCATGTGGGCAGCGGACTTTCTCTTGTGCTGATGATATTTATCATTGCCAGTATGGCACTTGTGGCAAAATACGATAAAGGAGAAGGAGGTACGGCATTTTGATCAGAAAATTTTTACAGAAGCTGTATCTGGCTTTAATCTTTATTATACTTTACGCGCCAATCGTTACATTGATGGTGCTTTCCTTTAACCAGTCCAAAACAAGGGCAAAATGGGGCGGATTTACACTGAAATGGTATAAGGAGCTTTTTCAGAACGAGCAGATTATGAGTGCTTTTTATACGACGCTTATCATTTCCTTTGTAGCGGCGGCAGCGGCAACGCTTATCGGTACGGCGGCAGCGATTGCCATTCAGGGTATGAAGCAGCGGTGGCGTACGTTTTACATGGGAGTGACGAATATTCCTATGATGAATGCGGAGATTGTCATGGGTGTGTCCCTGATGCTCCTGTTCATTGCATTCAGAATGAAGATGGGCTTTGGGACCATTCTGATCGCGCACATCACCTTTAATATCCCTTATGTGATACTCAGTGTGGCGCCAAAGCTGAAGCAGACAAACCGTCATGTGTATGAGGCGGCGCTGGATCTGGGCGCTTCTCCTCTGGAAGCATTTTTCAAGGTGGTATTCCCGGATATCGTACCGGGTGTAATGTCCGGTTTTATGCTTGCGTTTACCATGTCTCTGGATGATTTTGTGATCACACATTTTACAAAAGGACCGGGGATCGATACCCTTTCCACCAAGATCTACACAGAGGTTCGTAAAGGAATCAAGCCCGAGATATACGCATTGTCCACCATTATGTTTGTGACAGTTCTTGTGCTTCTGATCCTGATCAATTATTCACCGGAGGAAAAAGAGGACACAAAAACAAAGAAAAAACGGGCGAAAAAACCTTCAAAGGTCAAGAAAATCCTGCTTCGCCGCGTGATCCCGGTCACGATCTGTGTGTTGTTTCTTTTTGGAGGCTTTTATTATTCCAGAGAAAGCAATGTGATGAATTCCGATAAAGTGGTGGTTTATAACTGGGGAGAATATCTGGATCCGGAAGTGCTGACCATGTTTGAGGAAGAAACCGGCATTGATGTGGTTTACGAAGAATTTGAGACAAATGAGATCCTTTATCCGAAGATCAGTTCAGGCGCCATTGCTTATGATGTGATCTGTCCAAGTGATTATATGATCCAGAGAATGATCAAAAACGATCTTCTTGCAGAAATCAATTTTGATAACATTCCCAATATCAAAAATATTGGAAAGGATTATATGGAACAGTCCAGACAGTTTGACCCGGAAAACAAATATTCCGTGCCGTATTGCTGGGGAACGGTTGGAATCCTTTATAATAAAACCATGGTAAAGGAGCCGGTGACCAGCTGGTCGATCCTCTGGGACGAAAAGTATAAGGACAATATTCTTATGCAGGATTCTGTCCGTGATGCTTTTGGCGTTACCCTGAAATATCTGGGGTATTCGCTGAATTCCACGGATCTTGACGAACTTACAGAAGCAAGAGACCTTCTGATCGAGCAGAAGCCGCTGGTACAGGCTTATGTGATCGACCAGGTCCGTGATAAAATGATCGGAAACGAGGCTGCCATCGGAGTGATCTATTCCGGTGAGGCTATTTATACTCAGATGGAGAACCCGGATCTGGAGTATGTGATTCCTGAGGAGGGAAGTAACATCTGGATCGATTCCTGGGTTATTCCCAAGAATGCGGAAAACAAGGAAAATGGAGAAAAATTCATCAATTTCCTCTGCAGACCGGATATTGCTCTGAAGAATTTTGAGTATATTACTTATTCCACGCCGAATGTGGAGGCAAGGAAGCTGATCGAGGATGATGCCGTCCGAAACAGTAAGATCGCCTTCCCGGATCTTTCCCAATATGAGAATCTGGAAACCTTCCAGTATATGGGAACAGAAGCGGATCAGACTTATGGAGAACTGTGGAATCAGGTGAAATCCCACTAATTACATAAGCATGACAGGAAACGGTCTGGCAGACAGCCGTTATACAGAGAAAAATCCCCGGAGCTTTCTTTTTATGGAGAGTGCTTCCGGGGATTTTTGTATATGTCAGGAATGCTTCAGACAGCGTTTTTCAATCAGGTTCAGAATCCCATACAAGCCCATGGCAATAACACACAGGATCAGAATGGACATCAGCACAGTTGTCAGTTTAAAGGTCTGGCTGGAATAGATGATGAGATAGCCGAGTCCCTGCCGGGCGCCGATAAATTCTCCGATGATCACACCTACCAGACAAAGACCGATGTTGACCTTCATGATACTTAAGATCAGAGGGATAGAGGAGGGAAGGACAATCTTCAGAAGTTCATCCCTTCTTGTTCCTCCCAGAGTTGCGATCAGCTTGCCTTTGTCCGGATCTGTTTCCCGAAAACCGGTATAGAGATTGATAATGGATCCAAAGATGGCAACGGACATTCCTGCAACAATAATGGTTCTGATGTTTGCGCCAAGCCATACGATCAGAAGCGGTGCCAGCGCTGATTTCGGAAGACTGTTCAGAATCACCAGATAGGGCTCCAGGACCCGGGACAGCTTTGGACACAGCCACAAAAGCACGGCTGTCCCGATTCCCAGAAGCACCACAAAAAAGAAACTGATCAGAGTTTCGGCAAGCGTGATCCCGATGTGGACAAAAAGTGACTGATCCCTGCACATTTCAGCAAAATTTTTTAAAATCGCCCATGGACTGCTGAAAATAAAGGAATCGATCCAGCCAAAGCGGGAAGATATTTCCCATAAGATCAGAAAAACCAGAAAAAGCAGAATTCTGGATATATTTACCAAATATTTTTCACGCTTTTTCTGTAAAAGATATTTTTTCTGGGCAGGGGAAAGCTCAGGCATGGTCATTCAGCTCCTTCCAGATCTGATTAAAATAAGATTTAAAATCCGGTGCGTTTCTTGAAGAAAGAGGTGTTCTGTTCTCAACAGTAAGTTCGATTGGGATGATTCCGGCGACTGTGGCAGGACGGCTGGTCAGGATGATCACCCGGTCTGCCATACTGATGGCTTCAGAAATATCATGAGTAACAAGAATTGCCGGTTTGTTTTCCTTTTTTAGTATCCTGCCGATATCATCGCTGACATTAAGCCGTGTCTGGTAGTCCAGCGCAGAGAACGGTTCATCCAGAAGCAGAAGCTCCGGCTTCAGCGCCAGAGTACGGATCAGAGCGGCTCGCTGACGCATCCCGCCGGAAAGCTGGGAAGGACGGGCGGAACGGAATTTGTCCAAACCATAGGTGCGGAGCATCTGCTCAATGTAAAAAAGCTTTTCCGGTGTCAGCTGCCGCCGTATTTCCAGACCGAGAAGAATGTTTTTGTAAATGGTACGCCATTCCAGGAGATGATCCTTTTGCAGCATATAGCCCATGCGGGGATCCCCGCGGGAAACCGGTGTGCCGTTCATGAGAACAGATCCCTTTTCCGGTTCCAGAAGTCCGCAGATCACGTTCAGAAGTGTGGATTTTCCGCAGCCGGAGGGACCGACGATGGCAAGAAATTCACCGGGCATCAGGTCAAAGGATATATGTGAAAGGGCAGGAGTCTCCCCGGAAGGCGTATGATAGGAAAGAGAAAGCTCTCTTACTTCCAGAAGCGGTTTCATGGATATACCTCCCTGTAAATTGTTCAAAGCATTTTCCGGAATCCTGTTTTGGAAAATACTATATGTTATGATATGCCTGTAAAGGATTTTGTGTTATGATAAAAAATATGGAGTATACAGAACAAGGAGCAGAAGATGAATAAAAGAAATTATCAGAAAGAGCTGGACAGACTGCTGGAAGGGATTGATAAAGAGGGAAGAACGCCAAGACTGTTTCTTCACAGCTGCTGTGCGCCCTGTTCCAGCTATGTGCTGGAGTATCTGTCCAGATATTTTGAGATTACTGTATTTTTTTATAATCCCAATATTTCCCCGGCGGAAGAGTACGAAAAGCGTGTGGAAGAGATCCGCAGGATGATCGGAGAAATGGAATTTGTCCATCCGGTGAAGCTGGTGGAGGGAGAATATGATCCGCAGGTGTTTTTCCGAATGGCAAAGGGCATGGAACATATTCCGGAAGGTGGAGAAAGGTGCTTCGGATGTTATCGTCTCCGTATGGAAGAAGCTGCCCGCCTTGCAAAAGAAGGAAATTATGATTATTTTACCACGACGCTGTCTATCAGCCCTCTGAAAAATGCACAGAAGATCAACGAGATCGGTGAGGAACTGGCTGAGATTTATCAGGTCTCTCATCTTCCTTCGGATTTTAAAAAGAAAAACGGATATAAACGTTCCATTGAGCTGTCCGGAGAATATGAACTTTATCGGCAGGATTACTGTGGCTGTGTGTTTTCCAAACTGGAGAGAGAAGAGAATAAAATGCAGAAAAATGAATAAATATTAAATATAACGTATAAATATACGAGAAAAACTGCATAAAAAGCATATTTTCTCTTTGATTTTATAAAAAAATGTGCTATACTGGGAACACTTAGTTTAATATTATACAGAAACGAGGAGTAATGATTATGGCACAGTTATGGGGAGGACGTTTCACCAAGGAAACGGACAAGCTGGTTTATAATTTTAATGCGTCTATTTCCTTTGATCAGAAATTTTATGAGCAGGATATCCGCGGCAGCAAAGCCCATGTAAAGATGCTGGCGAAGCAGGGAATCCTCACAGAAACAGAAAGAGACCAGATCCTGGAAGGACTGGAGGGAATTCTTTCAGATGTAAGATCCGGAAAACTCGAGATCACATCCGAGTATGAGGATATCCACAGCTTTGTGGAGGCGAATCTGATCGACCGTATCGGAGATCCGGGGAAAAAGCTTCATACAGGAAGAAGCCGCAACGACCAGGTGGCTCTGGATATGAAGCTTTATACAAGAGATGAGATCGATGCCATCGATCAGGAACTAAAGGAGCTTCTTATGGCTCTGCAGAAAATTATGGAGGAAAATATCCATACCTACATGCCGGGCTTTACCCATCTGCAGAAGGCGCAGCCGGTTACTCTGGCGCATCATGTGGGCGCTTATTTTGAGATGTTCCGGAGAGACCGCAGCCGTATGGCAGATATCCGGAAAAGGATGAATACCTGTCCTCTGGGAGCCGGAGCTCTGGCAGGAACCACCTATCCTCTGGACCGCGACTATACGGCAGAGCTTCTGGGCTTTGATGAGCCTACCAGAAACAGTATGGATTCCGTATCAGACAGAGATTATGTGATCGAGCTTCTTTCTGCCCTGTCTACGGTGATGATGCATCTCAGCCGTTTTTCAGAGGAGATTATTCTGTGGAACTCCAACGAATACCGTTTTGTGGAGATTGATGATGCCTACAGTACAGGAAGCAGTATTATGCCTCAGAAAAAAAATCCGGATATTGCAGAGCTTCTTCGTGGAAAAACCGGACGTGTGTACGGAGCTCTGATGTCCATTCTTACAACCATGAAGGGAATCCCGCTGGCATACAACAAGGACATGCAGGAAGATAAGGAACTGACCTTTGATGCGATTGACACCGTAAAAGGCTGTCTGGCCTTGTTTACCGGTATGGTTTCAACCATGGAATTCCGTAAGGATGTTATGGAGGCAAGCGCAAAGAACGGATTTACCAATGCTACAGATGCAGCAGACTATCTGGTAAATCATGGCGTTCCTTTCCGTGATGCTCATGGTATTGTAGGACGTCTGGTGCTGACCTGTATTGACAGAGGAATTTCTCTGGATGAACTGCCTCTGGAAGACTACAGAGAGATCAGTCCTGTTTTTCAGGAAGATATCTATGAGGCGATCAGCATGAAGACCTGTGTGGAAAAGCGCTGTACTTACGGGGCACCGGGAGCAGCGGTTATGGAAAAAGTCATTGCAGTCAACAGAGAATATCTTAAGAACAGCTGACAGTGAGAAAAAATAAAAAAACACTTGCATTTTTCCATAAAGTGGTATAGTATGTACAAGAACGACAAATGTATGCAATACAAAGACATAAAGTGAGGAGAGATTTATTATGAGCGAGAAACTGAGAGTCGGTATTTTAGGAGCTACCGGAATGGTAGGACAGAGATTTATTTCTCTTCTGGAAAATCATCCGTGGTTTGAGGTAGTAACACTTGCAGCAAGTGCCAGAAGTGCAGGCAAAACTTACGAAGAGGCTGTAGGCGCAAGATGGAAAATGGATACTCCGATGCCGGAAGCAGTGAAAAAAATTGTGGTAATGAATGTAAATGAGGTAGAAAAGGTTGCGGCAACCGTTGACTTTGTATTCTCTGCTGTAGATATGTCCAAAGACGAGATCAAGGCGATTGAAGAAGAGTATGCAAAAACAGAAACACCAGTTGTTTCCAACAACAGCGCACATCGCTGGACACCGGACGTTCCGATGGTAGTTCCGGAAATCAACCCGGAGCATTTTGACGTAATCGAATTCCAGAAGAAACGTCTGGGAACAACCAGAGGCTTCATTGCAGTAAAACCGAACTGCTCTATCCAGAGTTATGCACCGGTGCTGACTGCATGGAAGGAATTTGAGCCGTATGAAGTAGTGGCTACTACATATCAGGCAATTTCCGGAGCAGGAAAGACCTTTAAAGAGTGGCCGGAAATGGAACACAATATCATCCCGTATATCGGCGGAGAGGAAGAGAAGAGCGAGAAAGAACCGCTGAGACTGTGGGGTAAGATTGAGGACGGCGTGATCGTTCCTGCACAGGAGCCGGTGATCACCTGCCAGTGTATCCGTGTACCGGTACTGAACGGTCATACAGCAGCTGTTTTTGTAAAATTCCGCAAGAAACCAACCAAAGAGCAGCTGATCGAAGCGCTCAAAAACTTCAGAGGTGTTCCGCAGGAACTGGAGCTTCCAAGCGCACCGAAGCAGTTCATCCAGTATCTGGAGGAGGACAACCGTCCTCAGGTAACCGAGGATGTAAACTACGAACACGGCATGGGCGTTTCTATTGGACGTCTCCGTGAGGATACCGTATATGATTATAAATTTGTGGGACTGTCCCACAATACCGTAAGAGGCGCTGCCGGCGGAGCTGTTCTCTGTGCAGAGACTCTGAAAGCAAAAGGATTCATCACAAAGAAATAAAAAAGAAGAAAGAGAGCCTGACACCCTTGTACAAAACAGGGAGTCAGGCTCTGTTTTATGTGTAAGATTCAGAATAGCTACAATCAGTAAAGCAACGCTTACGATTAAGCTTAATTCTTCATATGTACTCATAATAATCACCACCTTCCGTAAGGTCTCGGAATAGGTGAGAGCATGTCCCCGGCTCCCCGGGTAAGTATATTATATTGTCATAGGTTTCATATTTTCCCATTTGTACAGTTTTAACCTGAATAAAAGAATATCCTTTTTTGCGAATTTCTTTTTTCTAAATCGTTTGTTATTTCTACAATATTCATAAATCATTGCTCTCCATAATTTTGCGTTTAAGTTCATTGGATAATGATTGAAAAGTATCTGTTTTTAATTATAATATCAAATATTATGGTGTTTTTGTAATTATTTGTATACATGTATGAAAAAAAGATTTATACTAGTATAACGAATAGCAGAAACTTGGTTTTTGCTATACTGAAAAGATAAAAAGTATTTGTGCACAGGAAAATCATCAGACCGTACAGATTTATAAACAAAGGTGATACATTACAGTGAGAAAAAAACAGAAAATAAACAGGGCAGAGCTTTATTCTCTTCTTCTCCTGGCCGGCGGAAAAAGCAGTCGGATGGGAAAGGACAAGGCAGAGCTTCTTTTGGATGGAGAAAGCTTTTTGGACTGCCAGATAAAAAAAGCGGAGAAACTGGGAATCCGGGAGGTTTATGTTTCCGGTCACGATACCGGAGAATGTGTTTTCCGAAATGAAAAAACAAAAAGCAGCATACATATCCAGGTGGTTTCTGATATTTACCGGGAACGGGGGCCGTTAGGCGGGCTTCATGCCTGCATGAAGGCCATGGACACTCCCTATTGTCTGGTGCTTCCGGTGGATGTGCCTCAGCTTCCGGTGAAGATGCTGGAAGATTTGCTCCTTGCTCATGAGGACAGACTGGACGCAGTGGATACTGAAGATTTCAGACATTTTGGGTATGAAAGAGCGGGCGGCAATGCCGGGAAACCTTTACTGGCGGTGCATGGAGAACGGAATGAGCCCCTGATGGGGATTTATCCTGTCTGTATGGCGGACTTTATTGGAGAACAGATACAAATAGCTTCCGCGCCGGTGTTTCGGATTCTTGATGCATGGGGGTATGACACCTGCCGGATTTCCGTGGAGGAATGGCAGATTCAAAATATTAATACGCCGGAGGATTACCGGGAACTTTTAACGTATATGGAAAAGAGGAACGAAAGATGAGAGAGGGAATTTTGCTTGAGGATGCTTTGGAGGAAATTGAAAAGCGGGCAAAGAGGATCGTAGATACAAAAAAAGTGGAAGTCAGAGAGGCAGGGGGATTCTGTCTTGCAGAGGATGTTTATGCCGGGATAGACAATCCGCCTTTTTCGCGCTCTCCTGTAGATGGCTATGCGGTCCGGGCAGAAGACATACGGGGAGCTGTCCGTGGAAATCCGGCCAGACTTCAGGTGGCAGGCTGTATTTATGCGGGAGATGACGGCCAATCGTTTCAGGCGAAGCCGGGAGAAGCCTATCGGATCATGACAGGAGCTCCTTTTCCGCAGGGAACGGATACGGCGGTTAAGCAGGAAGATACGGATTATGGCGAGGATGTGGTGGAAATCTACAAGAGCCAGAAGCCCTGGGATAATTACTGCTTTCAGGGAGAGGATTACAAAAAAGAGAGCCTTCTTCTGAAAAAAGGCTCCCGGATCACCTTTGCAGAGCAGGGAATCCTTTCCGGTATCGGTCGTACAGAGATAGAGGTTTACCGTAAACCGGTGATACGGGTACTGACTACCGGAGACGAGCTTTGTGAGCCGGGAAATCCTTTGAAGCCGGGAAAAATCTATGATTCCAATGGGATGATGGTTTCCGCGCGCCTTTGTGAACTGGGTGTGCCTCCCAAGTCGGTAGCCCACTGTGCTGACAGTGAGGAAGGGCTGGCAGAAGAACTGAAAAAAGCGGCAGAAGATGCGGATATTATTATTACCACCGGCGGTGTGTCTGTAGGGAAAAAAGATATTCTTCACGGAGCACTGGAGATCCTTGGAGCAGAAAAAATATTCTGGAGGATTCGCCTCCAGCCTGGAACTCCTACGATTTTTTCTGTATATGGGAATACATTGATTCTTTCCCTTTCCGGAAATCCCTTTGGGGCAATGGCAAATCTGGAACTTCTTCTGCGTCCGGCACTGGAGGTAATGACCGGAGATCCTGTATTTGCCATGGAAATGTGCCGGGGGATCATGGAGGTGGATTTTGAAAAAAGATGCCGGGTACGGCGGTTTGTCAGAGCGGTGTACAAAGATGGAAAGGTTTCCTTTCCACAGGGGATTTTTTCCTCAGGTGCAATCGGTACTTTACGGGGATGTAACTGCCTTCTGGACATTCCGGCTGGAAAGGAAAACGTAAAAGCCGGGGAGCAGGTGGCAGTATGGATGCTGTGAAAAAAACGGAGAAGCCTTTTGTGGCGGCGGTAAGCGGCGTAAAAAATTCCGGCAAAACCACCTTTCTGGAAAAGCTGGTAGCGGAACTTACCAAAAGAGGATATCGTGTTGCGGTAATTAAGCATGACGGCCACGAGTTCCAGGCAGACAGGGAAGGGACAGATACTTATCGGCTGCAGCAGGCAGGGGCATATGGAACCTGTGTTTTTTCCAGGGGACAGTGGCAGGTGGTAAAAAAGCAGCCGGAGGCAGATGTGGAGGAACTGATGGGATTTTTTCCTGAAGCGGACTTTATTCTGCTGGAAGGAATGAAAGATTCCCTTTTTCCAAAATTTGAGCTGGTACGGAAGGGCGTTTCCAAAAGGTGTGTCTGTGATGCAAAAACGCTTCTGGCCCTTGTTACAGATACGGAACTGAGACTGCCGGAAATTCCGGTTTTAGGTCTGGATGAAATCAAAAAAGCAGCAGAAATTCTGATTGAAGTTAGTATAAACAAATGAAAAAACAGGGAAAATCCGAAATGTTTTCGGCATTTTCCCTAATTTTATGTGGCAGAATTCTTGTAAAACAAAGACAACAATGTTAAAATATAAACGAGAATTTAGCTCAAACAGATAGGAAATCAGTAATCAATATTTCAAGTTAGGAGGGAACAGGTATGGCTTTAAAACAAGTCCAGACAACCTGCGCATATTGCGGAGCAGGATGTCAGATTATGTTCACAGTCGATACGGAAGCAAACAAGATTGTGGAAGCAGTCCCTGCAGATGGAAGAACCAATGCAGGAACCCTCTGTCTGAAAGGTCATTACGGCTGGGATTATCTGAATGATCCCCAGATTCTTACGAAACGTCTTCGTAAGCCGATGATCCGTAAAGGCGGAAAGAAATCACCTCTCGTAGAGGTTTCATGGGAAGAGGCAATCTCCTATGTAGCGAAACGCCTGGGAGAAATCAAGGAGAAATACGGCCCGGATTCTATCATGGGAACAGGATCTGCCAGAGGAGCAGGCAATGAGGCCAATTATCTTATGCAAAAATTTATGCGCGCGTGCATCGGTACTAATAATGTCGATCACTGCGCACGAATATGACATGCGCCTTCGGTAGCGGGTCTACTGTATTCTTTAGGTTCAGGCGCAATGTCAATGGGCATCCCGGAGATCGAGGATGCAGGCTGTTTACTTTGCTTCGGTTATAACGGAGCAGATTCCCATCCGATCGTTGCAAGACGTATTGTCCGCGGCAGACAGAAGGGAATGAAGATCATCTGTGCAGATCCACGTGTGACAGAAACCGCACGTATTTCAGACATCCATCTGCAGCTTAAGGGAGGTTCCAACCTTGCCCTGGTAAATGCGATGGCTAACGTGATCTGGAATGAGGGACTGGCAGATATCAGATTTATCGAAGAACACACAAAGGGATTTGATGAATTCCTGAAGGTGATTGAAAAATACACACCGGAATATGCAGAACCGATCACACACGTTCCGGCAGATGAAATACGCAGGGCAGCAAGAATGTACGCCACTACCAAACCTGCCATGATCCTTTATGGTATGGGTGTCTGTCAGTTTACACAGGCAGTGGATGTGGTCAAAGGGCTTGCAAACCTTGCACTGATGACCGGAAACTTTGGCGGTCCGTCCATGGGCATCGGCCCGGTACGTGGACAGAACAATGTACAGGGAGCCTGCGATATGGGCGCTCTTCCAAACTCCTATCCGGGTTATCAGAATGTAACCGTACCGGAGATCCGTGAAAAATTTGAAAAGGCATGGGGCGTTCCGCTGTCCGATAAAGTAGGCTGCCCGATCACTCATGTGCCGGAGCGGATCCTTCACGAGAAAGATGAGAAGAAACGGATTCATGCATACTACATATTCGGAGAAGATCCGGCGCAGTCAGATCCTGATCTGGCAGAAGTCAGAGAGGCTCTTGATAAATGCGATTTTGTTGTTATGCAGGATATCTATATGAACAAAACAGGTCTTTATGCAGACGTGATCCTTCCTGCCACTGCGTGGGGAGAGAACGAGGGCATTTATACCTGTGCAGACCGTGGCTTCCAGAGAGTCCGCAAGCTGATCGAACCGGAGGGCGATGTGCGTCCGGACTGGCAGATCATTGCCGATATCTCCACAGCTATGGGCTATCCTATGAATTATAAAAATACAGAGGAGATCTGGAATGAAATGATCGATCTCTGTCCGAGCTTTACCGGAGCTACCTACGAAAAAATTGAGAAATACGGCGGTATTCAGTGGCCCTGCCGCGACAAATCCATGGAAGACAAAGGAACCCCGTATCTTCATAAGGATGGAATCTTTGCCACAAAAGATCACAAGGCACTGTTCTATGGTACAGACTGGCATCCGCCGGTGGAACTGGAAAATGACCAGTATCCGATGACACTTTCCACTGTCCGTGAGGTAGGACATTATTCTGTCCGTACTATGACCGGAAACTGCCGTACCCTTCGCAATCTGGAGGACGAGCCAGGCTGGGTACAGATGAATACCCAGGACTGCGAGAAGATGAACCTGAAAAAAGGTGAGCTGGTTAAGATCCTTTCCAAGAGAGGCTACTGTATTACCAGATGCCTTCCTACAGACAGGGTAAAACCCGGTGCAACCTATATGACCTATCAGTGGTGGATCGGAGCCTGCAATGAGCTGACAACAGCCAAGCTGGATCCTGTCAGCAACACTCCGGAGTACAAATACTGTGCCTGCCGTGTAGAAAAAATCCAGGATCAGGAATGGGCAGAGCGTCATGTGATGGAATTGTATGATGATATCCGCGCCCAGATGGGTATCGATACAGGAAAGGGGGCAGAATCATGAATTACTTTGTAAAAGGGAACCCTGACCTTTGTATCGGATGCCGCACCTGTATGATCGGATGCGTGGTGGCACATGAGGGAAAGCATATCTTTGAGGTGGATCCGGATTCCTATAGTTTTAATCCGAAGCTTCATATGGTAAAAACAGCACGCTTAAGTGTTCCGGTACAGTGTAAGCACTGTGAAAATCCGGCATGTATGGCAGTGTGCCCGGTGGGGGCGATTTCCCAGAAAGACCACTGTATTGTCATTGACACAGATAAATGCATGGGCTGTAAATCCTGTATGGATGCCTGTCCATTTGGTGCTATTAATATGACAGTACAGACGGGAAAAGTTCAGGCGGACGGATCCGAGAAAAAAGTGGCAAACAAATGTGACCTTTGCTACGGACTTCCGGGAGGGCCTGCCTGTGTAAGAGTCTGTCCTACAGAAGCACTGACTCTTGTAACAGAGGAGGAACTGGGAGATGCCATGGAACGGAAACGTATGGAAGCTGCCAGAAATGCGTATCGGGAAACGCATCCGCAGGAATAGGAGGTCATAATCGATGAAAAAAGAAATCGGATCTTTTGTGGTGGGAGACAGCACCAAATGCACTGGCTGCAAAGCCTGTGAGGTGGCCTGTTTTACCGTTCATAACCGCAAAAGCAATCATGTTGGAAATACAGTGGGAACCGTAACGGTTCCCGTAACCCCAAGACTGTTCCTGACCAGATTTGAGCAGGGATGTATGCCGATCCAGTGTAAGCACTGTGAGGACGCGCCATGTCTGAATGCGTGCAGCAAGGGAGCCATCAGCAGGATTGACCATCAGGTGATTGTAGATGCAGAAAAATGCATCGGCTGTAAGGATTGTATGCAGGCATGTCCTTTTGGAGCGATTGCGCTTCTTCCTTATGCGAAAGACGGACGCCTGGTGGCTCAGCCGATGGCTGAGGAGCCAAAAGTCTTTGCATCCAAATGCGATCTCTGTGCAGGGATCGAAGGCGGACCGGCCTGCGTAAAAGTCTGTCCTCATCAGGCTCTCAGACTGGTGGATCCGGAAGCGGAACGGGAAGAAAAAAATATCAGGGCAGCAGAGTCACTGCTTCTGACAAAAGACTGGAGATAAGGGAGGACAAAATTCATGATAGTAGCAATTGATCAGAATCTCTGTACGGGCTGCCGTGAATGTGCAGAAGTCTGTCCTGCCTATGCCATTGTAGGAGAGCAGGGACAGCCTCAGACGATTGATACAGACAGATGCGTGATGTGCGGACAGTGCGTGCAGAAATGTAAATCTTATGTATCCATTCTGACCCATGGAAAAAAAGCCTATGACAGAGTCAAAAAAGAAAGAAATATTCCGGATTCTGTTCAGGAGCCTCTTTTCGCAGCATATGCAGTCTGCAATCTGGATAAGGTGAAAGAAGCTCTTGCAGATAAAAATAAATTTACTATTGTACAGTGCGCACCGGCAGTTCGTGTTGCTATTGCAGAAGAGTTTGGCGCAGATCTGGGAACTCTGACACCCGGCAAATTATCTGCAGCTCTTCACACACTGGGATTTGACCGGGTGTACGATACCAATTTCCCGGCAGATGTGACCATTATGGAAGAGGGCACGGAACTTGTAAAGCGTGTAACAGAGGGAGGCGTTCTTCCGATGTTTACTTCCTGCTGCCCTGCCTGGGTAAAATTCCTTGAGAATAATTATCCGGAGCTTTCCGATCATCTGTCCTCGGCAAAAAGTCCGCAGCAGATCGGTGGAGCCATTTTCAAAACATACGGAGCGCAGCTGGAAGGCAAAACAGGCGAAGATATTTTCAGCGTTTCTGTAATGCCCTGTACCTGTAAGGAGTTTGAGAGCGAGCGTCCGGAAATGAAAGACAGTGGTTTCCGTGATGTGGATGTTGCCATTACCACCAGAGATCTGGCATGGCTTATCAAGGATATGGGAATTGACTGGGACGCTCTTGAGGATCAGGAATTTGACCAGCCTCTGGGTCTGTATACCGGCGCCGGAACTATTTTCGGTGTTACCGGCGGCGTTATGGAAGCGGCCATTCGTACAGGTTATGAGCTTGTGACCGGACAGCCGATTCCGGATCTTGAGGTAACAGCTGTTCGTGGAACAGAGGGATTCCGTACTTCTGTGATAAAAGTAGGCGATCTGGATCTGAAGGTTGGAGTTGTAACCGGACTGAAAAATGTGATCCCGGTTCTGGAGGCAGTAAAGAACGGAACTCTGGATCTTCATTTCATCGAAGTAATGACCTGTCCGGAGGGATGTGTCAGTGGAGGCGGTCAGCCCAAGCTTCTTATGGATACAGACAGAGAGGCAGCCTATGCCAACAGAAGAGCTGCAACCTTTGCCCATGACCGTGAGCTTACCTATCGGAAATCCCATGAAAATCCTGCGATCAAAAAGATCTATGAGGAGTTTCTGGAGGAGCCAAACAGTCATATAGCACATCATCTGCTCCATACAAAATATTGCCTTAAATAAGAGCAATGTAAAGAGACAGGTTGTTTTTCCGTCAATAAAATCGATTTCAGAAACGGCAGGATTCTGTATAAAGATAACAGATATCCTGCTGTTTTTTTGTTTTTCTGATTATGCTTTTGGAGTTGCCGCTATTAATTGCAGACAGGGAGTCGGGATTATATGGTAGAAATCAAGGAGTTAGATAGAGAAGAATATTCGGGAAAAGAATTTACGGTACAGTATCAAACCAAAGGATATTGGGATATTCAACCAACATCAGATGGGTTTGACATATTCTATAAATCTTTTTGTGAGCCAAAAGAAATGTTATTCAGTGACACATTTTTTAATGAATGGTTAGAAAATCCTGTTGGGTTTGGTGCATTTGAAGCCGGACAATTATTAGGATATGTGGAAGGTACGCTGGAAAAATGGAATAATCGATATAGAATCAGCAATATTTGTATTTTTGACAGTTCAAACAGAAATAAAGGTATTGGTTCTCTGTTAATGGAAGTGATTTTTGCAGAAGCTTCAAAAAGCGGTGCGAGAATGACTGTTTTGGAAACACAGACATGTAATGAAAATGCAATAGCTTTTTATAAAAAATACGGATTTAAAATTATAGGGTTTGATCTGTTTGCTTACTCAAATTCAGACCCGGATCGTAAGGAAATCAGAATAGAAATGGGAAAAGCTATGGACTTGAAGTAAAGGAAGGGATTTTGATGTCAATGAAATTAATAAAAGGGAGTTACGAATACAGAGAGCAGATTATTGATATGCTCAGGGAGTGGAAAGAATATAACGATACGCATGATGTGAACCGTTCACCAGGGATTATTTTCAAAAACAATTATGATGACTTTGATTACTATTTGAACAATTTGGAAACAAGGGAACCGAAAGACGGTATGGTTCCCGACTCTACATTTTTCTGTTTGGATGAGGAACGAAATATCCTTGTAGGCGCGGTAAATATCAGGCATTATCTGAATGAACATCTTTTATTACATGGCGGTCATATCGGAGATGGAATCAGACCGTCTGAAAGAAGAAAAGGATATGCTGTGCAAATGATCGGGCTTGCTTTAGAGGAATGTAAAAAAATGGGAATCAAAAAAGTCTTAATGGTATGTGATAAAGATAATATTGGTTCTGCAAAATCCATCATAAAAAACGGCGGAATCTTAGAAAATGAACAAACAGAAAATGGTAAGACAGAGCAAAGATACTGGATTGATTTAGAGTAGTCTGATAAATTTAAAGGGATGGTAAAGAGGATAATTTCTATGGGATTTCTAAAAAAACATTTTTCAATGTACAGCCATTTGCCAAAAGAAATCTATGTGCTGGCCTTTGGTAAAGTCATGACAAGTATGGGGGCGTTAATCTGGCCCATGCTTACTTTGATCATGAGTGAAAAACTGGGGTTGAACGGACAGACGATCGGTCTGTATATGATGCTGTTTTCTCTGGTTATGGGTCCGTTTTATTTACTGGGAGGTAAGCTGGCTGACAAATATAATAAAAAGCATATTATCGTTATCTTTGATCTGATCGGAAACAGTCTGTATTTTGTTTGTGCTGTCCTGCCAATGTCCATGACAACACTGTATTTATTAGCGATTGCTTCATTATTCCAGTCAATGGAACAGCCTGCTTATGATGCGCTGATCGCTGATCTGACAACCTACAGGGATCGGGAAAGGGCATATTCGCTCAACTATCTTTCAATGAATTTAGGGTTGGTTCTGGCGCCGACCATTGGCGGTATGTTGTTTAATGATTATTTGAGCCTGTCTTTTTTTATTAACGGTCTGGCAGACATATCCAGTACACTGATGCTCCTGATTTTTATTAAGAATGTAAAAATTACGGACCGGGATCATAAATCAATGAACGAATATGAAAAGGGTGAAACCGGATCAATATTCAAAGTTTTTTCTGAACGAAAATTATTCTTTTTGTTATTTGTTATTTCGGGTATAGCTGCACTGATTTATAATCAATTCAACTTTTTGATGCCTTTACATATGGAAGAAGCTTTTCGTGGATCGGGGGCTTTTAAGTTTGGAATTTTAACAAGTATTAATGCAGTTGTTGTGGTAATAGGTACGCCGATATTAACCAGAAAGTTTTCCGGAGTAATCGATATCAGGATTATGTATTTGGGGCAGCTGCTGGAGTCATTAGGACTTGCCTTTTTTATTTTTGTAAATCATCATTTTGCGACTGCGGTTGCAGGGATTATTATATTTACCACAGGTGAAATATTCGGTTCCATATCAAAAACACCGTATCTTACAAAAAGAATACCGGAAACACATCGTGGAAGAGTATTAAGTATTACGACCAGCTGCGCCGGATTAATCGGCGTATTAAGCAACTACGTGATCGGAACGTTTATCGACTATTATACATTCCGTACAGTATGGATCATTATAGCAGTCATCGGCTTATTTGTAATGAGCTTGTATAGTATTTATTTAAGGCTGGACAGGAAGGCTTATCCGGGGCTTTATTCAAAGTAAAAGGATGAATTTCCGTCAGCGCAAACAGATACGGACAAGTTTTTCTATAGTAAAAAGCCCCTGCCTGTGGTATGATTGTATAGAAAAAACAGACTGGAAAAGATTCTCCGGTCTTTAACAGAGGTTAAACTTATGAAATATGGAATCATAGGAACCGCAGGTCATGTAGACCACGGAAAAACCTGCCTGATTCAGGCACTGACCGGAATGGATACCGATCGCCTGAAAGAAGAAAAAAAACGTGGGATCACGATAGAACTGGGTTTTGCCTGGATGGATTTTCCGGGTGGAGAACGTGTAGGGATCGTGGATGTGCCCGGTCATGAAAAATTTGTAAAAAATATGCTGGCTGGTGTAGGCGGAATGGATCTTGTGATGCTGGTGGTTGCTGCCGATGAGGGAATCATGCCTCAGACGGTAGAGCATCTGGACATTCTGACTACGCTGGGAATCCGTCAGGGGATCATTGTGATCACCAAAACAGACCTTGCAGATCCGGAACTGGTGGAACTGGTAGAAGAAGATATCCGGGAGCTGACAGAAGGAACTTTTCTGGAAAATGCTCCGGTGATCCCTGTATCCGTATACAGGAATCAGGGACTGGATCAATTAAAAGAAACTTTGTATCAGATGTATCAGAAACTGCCGGATCACAAAGAAACCCGGGCTTTCCGGCTTCCGGTAGACCGGGTATTTACGCTGAAAGGGTTTGGAACGGTTGTCACCGGTACGCTTCTTGGCGGAAAAATAAAAAAAGAACAGGAGGCGTTCCTCTATCCGGAAAACGTTCCGGTAAGGATCCGAAGTATTCAGGTACATGAGCAGGGAGTAGAGACTGCTCATGCAGGACAGCGCGTGGCGCTGAATCTTCCTGACCGTAAAAAAGAGGAGATTTCAAGGGGCGATGTGATCGCTTTTAAAAACAGTATGTATCCTTCTATGATGGCGGATGTGTCTCTGACTGTCCTGCGCCATACAGAGCGTGTGGTAAAAAACGGAAGCAGAGTCCACATCTATCATGGGACAAAGGAGCTTTTGGGAAAGGTAATCCTTCTTGACCGGGAAGAACTGAAAGCAGGAGAAACCTGTTACGCCCAGCTGCGTCTGGAGGAGTATACGGTAATGGAAAAAGGCGATCGTTTTGTGATCCGCTTTTATTCTCCGGCGGAAACCATTGGAGGGGGCTGTATTTTGGATGCCTGCCCCCGCAAACATAAAAGAAAGGATCAAAAAGTCCTGGAGGCCTGCCGGATCAAAGAAAAGGGAACCGGTGAGGAACTGCTGGAAACTTCGATTCTGGAGCACAGAGGCTGCTTTTATCCTCTGGAGGAACTGGCAGGAAGGAATTCCCTGGACAGATCCGGACTGAAGAATACAGCGGCAAAGCTGGCAGAAAAAGGAATTCTGGTCTGTCTGGAAGAGGGGCTCTACATCCACAGAGACGAAATGGATTTTTACCGCAGAAAAACAGAGCGTATCCTGGATGATTTTCACAAAGCCTGTCCTTTAAAAGAAGGAATGGGAATCGAGGAGCTGCGCAGCAGAATGAAGCTGGAAAATTCCAGGATCACAGACGAGATACTGGAGGTACTCAAAAAACAAAAGATCATCAAGGAAGAAAACGGCTGTGTCAGCAAAAAGCGTTTCAAGGTGGTGCTGAAGGAAGATGAGGATGCCATGGTACAGGAGATTCTTGCTCACTATCTGGAATCCGGATTTGCCCCTCTTGCCACAGAGCTGTATCTGAAAGAACACAGAAGCCAGAAGAAATTCAAACCGGTATTCACCTCTCTTCTCAATAAAAAAAACCTGATCCGTCTGGACGAGCAGTATTGTATCCACAGAGATTACTACGAAAGAGGAAAAGAGGCTTTCCGGGAAATGGCACAGAAAAAAGAAATCATTGCCCTTGGAGAGTACAGAGATTATCTGGGTTGCTCCCGGAAAGTTGCGGTGGCTCTTCTGGAGCATTTCGATAAAAATGGTTTTACAAGAAAAACAGAGGAAGGAAGGATTCTGAAGGAATCCTCTTCTGCAGAGTGTAAGGAGGTGAAAGCATGAGTGACTACAAGATTCGTTTAACGCAGATGTCAAGTGCATCCGGCTGAGCGGCTAAAAAAGGTCCTGAGACCCTTGCCCAAGTTTTGGGTAAGCTGCCGAAATTCAGTGATCCCATGCTTTTAGTGGGAACAGAGACCTCAGATGATGCTGCGGTCTATAAAATTAATGACGATCTGGCAATGATCCAGACGGTTGACTTTTTTACCCCGGTTGTGGATGACCCGTATCTGTTTGGACAGATCGCTGCGGCAAATGCCCTCAGTGATGTATATGCCATGGGCGGAGAGCCGAAGGTGGCGCTGAATCTGGCTGCATTTCCGGACTGCCTGGATATAGAGATCCTTGGAGAGATCCTGAAGGGCGGAGCGGATAAAGTGATTGAAGCCGGAGCAGTGCTTGCGGGAGGGCATACGATATCTGACAATGAACCGAAGTACGGTCTGTGCGTCAGCGGATTTGTAGATCCGAAGCTTATGTGGAAGAATTATGGAGCAGAAGCCGGAGATGTGCTGATCCTTACCAAACCACTTGGAACAGGTATCCTTTCTACAGCAATCAAAGGAGAGCTTGCCTCAGAGGATGAGATCGAAGCTGCGGTAAAAAATATGACGTATCTGAACCGCTATGCAAGAGATATTGCGGCTGGATTTTCCATTCACAGCTGTACGGATATTACAGGATTTGGTATTGCGGGACATGCCATGGAAATGGCAAAGGGAAGCGAAAAAACCCTGATCCTGGATACCGGAAGTCTTCCGGTTCTGAAGGGAGTACAGGCTTATACAGAAATGGGACTGATCCCGGCAGGCGCATACCGGAACAGAGAGTATCTGGAAGAAGATGTGGAAAGCCGGATTTCAGGAACCTGGCAGGAGGATCTGATCTATGATCCCCAAACCTCAGGAGGACTGCTTATCGCTGTATCGGAGGAAGAGGCTCCTGAGCTTCTGAAAAGACTGAATACTCTTGAACTGCCTTCTGCCATGATCGGAAAAGTAACTGAAAAACAGGAGAAATTCCTGATTCTGAAATAAGAAAACGAAAATATATGAATAAAAATGAAATATTAAGAAAAATTCCAAGAGTGGATCATCTCCTGTCGCTGAAAGAAACAGAGAAGCTCTGCAGCGAATATGGAAGAGAAAGAGTTACAGAAATCATACGGAAGGAGCTGGAAGACTTCCGGGATAAGGTTCTTATGGCGAAAGAGGAGACTGTACAATGGGAAACGTCTGCAATTACCTCTTATGTGACAGACTGCATAAAAAAAAGAGTACAGGAAACTTCCGAACCTTCCTTTCAGAGGGTTTTTAATGCCACAGGGATTCTTCTTCATACGAATCTGGGACGGGCGCCTCTTGGAAAAAAACAGATGCTGGCAGTGATGGAATCCATGACAAGCTATTCCAATCTGGAGTATGACCTTTCAAAAGGGAAAAGGGGAAAACGCCAGGCTCATTATGCAGAAGTTATCTGTCAGGTGACGGGAGCGGAAGCAGCAGTGGCAGTCAATAACAATGCCTCGGCAGTCGCTCTGATCCTGGCTGCCATGGCAGAAAAAAAAGAAGTGATTGTTTCCAGAGGCGAGCTGATCGAGATTGGAGGGCATTTTCGTATCCCTGAGGTCATGGAACAGAGCGGCGCAGTTTTAAGAGAAACAGGCTGCACCAACCGGACAAGAATCTCTGATTATGAGCAGGCTGTGAATGAGGAAACGGCAGCCTTTCTTAAGGTGCACACCAGCAATTATAGAATCGTAGGCTTTACCGAGGACGTTTCCATAAAAGAACTGGCGGATCTGGGTGAAAAAAAGAGGCTTCCGGTGATCGTAGATCTGGGAAGCGGCGTTCTTGTTGATCTGGAAAAATATGGATTGGCACATGAGCCTACCGTGCAGGAAGTGCTGAACCAGGGAGCAGATGTGGTGTGTTTTTCCGGAGACAAGCTTCTGGGAGGACCTCAGGCAGGGATCATTGCAGGGAAGAAGAAATATATACAGGCAATGGAAAATCATCCGCTGATGCGGGCGCTCCGCCTGGACAAATTCACTACAGCAGCGCTGGAGGCAACTTTTCGGGAATACCTGAATGAGGAGGCTTGCTGGGAAAACATCCCGGTACTGAGAATGATCGCGAGAACAGAAGAAGAACTTCTGACGCAGGCAGAAGAGATTGCCTGGGAACTGGATTCCTGTGGTTATGCCGGAGAGATTACTGTGGAAAAAAGTCTGTCTGCAGTGGGAGGAGGATCTCTTCCCGGAGAAGTGATGCCGGACTATGCGGTTGGGATATTCCCAAAAAAAGAGACTGCGCAGGAACTGGCAGTCAGACTCAGAAAGCTTCCGATACCTGTGATCGCTCATATCAGCAATGATAAGGTAATGCTGGAAATGAGGACGATTTCCTCAGAGGAAAAACAGGAGTTTGCAGGAGAACTGCGGGAAGCATTGTAAACAGTTTTTTTGGCGGATGCCTGTGAGAATCGAACTCACCCAGGGCGCTCTTAACGTCCAGCACAGGTTTTGAAGACCAGGGGGCACACCAGTTACCCAACGACATCCATAAATCATACATTCAGATATTATAACAGGATAAAAAAGTTTTTTCAACAGATTTCCTGCATATATTCGGAAAGGGCAGACAAATGAAAAAAGAAAGCATCTCCATCAGCAAAATTAAAAACGGAAAAACGGTTTCCTGCGAGGATGAGGTTGCCCTGGAAGCAGTTTATCAGGTTTACCTTAATGGAAATAAGGAATTTCGAGTAAGCTGTACGCCGGAGGATCTGGAGGAGCTGATCACAGGGCGCCTTTATACAGGTGGTCTGATTCAGAGAAGACAGCAGATCAAAGATATTACAGTTTTGGAAGAGCAGCAGGAAATTCATGTAAAGATAAATAAAGCGCCGGAACAGAGAAACGCAGAAAATGAGTTCCTGAAAAATATTCAGACGGAGAAAAGTGCGGTACAGGATGAAGTGGTCTCAGATCCGGAAAAACTTTTTTCTGTGGCAGATCAGATTTTTGAGCAGCCGGGAGAACTGTTTCGGGAAACTGGCTGCGCACATTCCTGTGTGTTCTGGAAAGAGGGAGAGATACGGTGCCGGTTTGAAGATATTGGAAGACATAATGCACTGGATAAGGTTGCGGGATCTATGCTGCTTCAGGATATTTCGCCCCAAAACGGAGCAATCTTTACCAGTGGGAGAATTTCCGCAGATTATCTTGAAAAGATCATACGGACCGGGGTTCGGGTCGTTGTATCCAGAGCGGCAGTAACAGAGGCGGCTGTCCGTCTGGCCAGAGAAAACAGGATTACCGTATACGGGTTTGTGCGAAAAGGAAGCGGAAACATTTATTCTTGTTCGAAGTTTAAAAAATAGATACTTATAGTATACATTTAACAGACTTTGTGTTACACTCAGAATAGAAAAGGGCAAGTGAAGATTTTCTTTTTGAGAGGAAGCAAAGAGAACATGTATGATAAAAGAAAAATTAATAAGATTTTGATCGTAGATGATTCGGAAATGAACCGTGCGATCCTGGCGGATATGCTCAGTGAGCAGTATGAGATTCTGGAGGCAGATAATGGAATTGCGGCAGTACAGCTGCTGCATTCCTATGGAACAGAAATCTCGCTTGTACTGCTTGATATTGTAATGCCGGAAATGGATGGATTCGAAGTGCTTGCAATGATGAGCAGATACCATTGGATCGAGGAGATACCGGTGATTATGATCTCGGCAGAGAATTCACATTCTGTCGTGGAACGGGCTTATGAACTGGGAGCCACCGATTACATCAGCCGTCCATTTGACGAGGTGATCGTCTGTCGGCGGGTGATCAATACGATCATGCTGTATTCCAAGCAGAAAAAACTGATCTCCATGGTTGCGGATCAGATGTATGAAAGCGAGAAGAGCAATACACTTATGGTATCTATTTTGAGCCATATTGTAGAGTTCCGTAATGGCGAAAGCGGGCTTCATGTACTGCACATTGGAACTATGACAGAGCTTTTGCTGAAACGCCTGAGAGAAAAAACAGACGCTTATGACCTGGATACAGCCAAAATTTCCATGATCAGTAAGGCGGCGGCTTTTCACGATATTGGAAAAATTTCTATTTCTGAGAATATTTTAAACAAGCCGGGACGTTTGACAGAAGAAGAATTTGAAATTATGAAAACCCATTCGGCGGTAGGAGCGGATATGCTGGAAAATCTGCCGCTGCACAAAGACGAGCCACTGGTAAAGGTGGCTTATGAAATCTGTCGATGGCACCATGAACGCTATGACGGAAGAGGATATCCGGACGGACTGAAAGGAGAGGAAATTCCTATTTCCGCTCAGGCTGTTTCCCTGGCAGATGCTTACGATGCCCTGATCAGCGAACGTGTTTACAAAAAAGCATTTTCTCATGAAAAAGCGCTCAGTATGATATTGAACGGGGAATGTGGTTCCTTTCATCCTTTGCTGCTGGAGTGTCTCAGTGATATTGCGGATCATATTCAGGAAAAACTGTCGATCAATTCCCTGAACAGGGGCAGCGAAAAAGAAATTCATAACATAGTAGAACGACTCCTCTCTCATAAAGAACTTGCATCTTCTAACCGGACTTTAAGTATGCTGGAAGAAGAACGAATTAAATTTCAGTTTTTTGCATCCATGGCATCAGAGATCCAGTTTGAATATTCGGTGGTGCCTTCCATGATCACCATATCAGACTGGGGGGCAGAAAAACTGGGGATTTCACGTTTTATTGTGAATCCATCAGAAAATCAGGAATTATTGTCGATCATCAGCAGAGAAAAAATGATCGAGCTGGATCAGATCCTCCGCTGTACGACTCCGGACAGTCCTATTGTAGAATATGAGGTGGAACTGAATGTGGAGGGGGCAACAAGATTCAGCCGTATTATCAGCCGCGCGTTGTGGTCGCATGGGGACAAAACGGAGTACAGTGGAGCTATAGGAAAGATTGTGGATATCCAGGAAGAGCAAAAAGAACTGAAGCGACTGAAAGAACTGGCATCCATGGATCCTTTGACAAATCTGCTGAACGGGGCTTATGCGAAAAAAGAAATTATTCATATGTTGTATACTTATCCGGAAAACGAATATGCTCTGATTATATTTGACCTGGATTATTTTAAAACAGTGAATAATGAACGCGGCCATGTATTTGGAGACCGTGTCCTGAAATACCTTGCAGAACGTCTGAAATCCAACATAAGAACGGATGATCTTGCAGCCCGCATCGGCGGGGATGAATTCCTTCTGTTTGTGCGCTATGACAGAAATATTGAGCAGGCGGTCAGCCGGATCTTTTCAGCCATGACAGGAGAATATGATGGCTTTAAACTTTCGGTAAGTATGGGAATCGCAAAGACGACAACAGAGGGACGGAAATACAGTGATCTGTATCACTGTGCAGATCTGGCTTTGTTTGCTGCAAAGCGCAAAGGACAGGGATGTTATGTTTTTTATGATAAGAAAAACTGTACCTCCAATGCGCCGACTACCATTTCACCGATCGATCCATCATTTGAGGAATAATGGAGGAAGGAAGTATGATGCTGGAAGAGTTATATCAGGAGATTGCGGGAAATTATCAGGATATCAGAGAACGGCTGAGAAAAGAAGAACGGATTGAAAAATTTGTCCTGTTATTTTTAAAAGACACAAGTTATCAGGATATGCTTCAGGCATGGGAACAGGGAAATCTGGAGACGGCATTTCGTGCAGTTCATACACTGAAAGGTGTTTGTATGAATTTAAGTTTTGATAAACTCTATAAGGCTGCCAGTGAAATGACAGAATGTTTAAGAGCTGGTGATGCAGAGGGTGCTGCAAAGATCCTGCCAAAACTGGAAAAATGTTATGAGGAACATATTCAGGCGATTCGTAAATATCAAGAGGGTTAAGAAAGTAGAGGAAAAAATATGACGGGTGACCTGCAGAAAATATCTTCGGAAAAAAGATTGTTTCAGAGCATTGCAGAAGAAATAGTAGACGATATTTATGTGATCAGCAAAGAAAATTATAATCTGCTTTATACAAATGAACTGAAAAACGGGTTTTTCCAGGAAGAAAGCAGAGTAGGAAAAAAATGTTATCAGATCCTGCATGGAAAGTCGGAACCCTGTGAATTCTGCACGCTGAAAAAAAGAGATGCTTTTGATATTCATCAGGAAGTAACATATGAAGATAATGGCCGCTTTTTTTCTGCAAGATTCTGTGAAATGGACTGGGACGGGACTCCTGCCTGTGTGAAGTTTGTCCGCGATATCACAGACGAGGTAGAAAGCCGCAGACAAAAAGAACGCCTGGAACAGTATTTTCAGATGGTGGTAAAATATCTTCCCGGCGGAATGGCGGTGGTACATCATGAGGTGGGGGGAGAACTGAAACCGGAATACCTGTCGGATGGTTTTTCTGAAATGATGGATATGTCCAAAGAAGAAGCCTGGAAAATGTATGAGCAGGATGCGTTGAGCGGTGTGCATCCGGATGACAGAGATTATGTAAGAAAAAATCTGGATAAATGTATTCAGGAACGAAAAGAAAAATATGAACTGCAGTACCGTTTGAAAAAGGGAAATGGAGAATATATCTGGGTCAATGTAAAGTTTTCCGTGATTCAGTGTGATGGAGGAGATGCCCGGGTTTATGCAGATTACCATGATATTACTGCAGAGAAAAAAATGCAGGAGCAGTTACGGCAGCAGTATATCGAACAGATCCACCAGCATTATCTGATGGCGGGACCGGATGCTCTGATCCTGGGACATTGTAATATCACAAAGAATAAAATATATGAAGTTGTAGATCATACAGATTCCAGACTTCTTGAAACCTTTGGAGATGTCAGGGAGGATTTTTTTGTCGGGATCGGAACTCTGATCGTAGATGAGGAGGAGCGAAGGGAATTTTATTCCAAATATCTGAACGAGCCTTCTCAGAGAGCGTTTGATGAAGGAATCAAAGAAATACTGATGCCATGTTTTATACAGCTTCCCAATCAGAAAGCCGGGAAATACGTGCAGTTTAAGGTGACTCTTGTAGAGACACCGGATACCGGAGATGTAACAGGTATCCTTACGATTACGGATATTACAGAAAAGACCATCCGTGAAAGAATTTTTATGCAGCTTTCGTCTACAAGTTATGATCTGGTGGCCAATATAAACCTGCTTGATGACACTTATGAGATCGTAAGCGGAGGGGACGACAACATCAGTGAAAATAAAGGACAGAATTCAGACAGAAGGCGAAAAGTGATCGAAAAGACTGTGATCCAGAGCCAAAAGGAATATGTGGCGGAGATGTTTGAGCCTTCCCGGATGATGGAGCGGCTGAAGGAGAAAGACAGCTTTTCATTTGCTTATTCTGTGAAGAATGCAAAAGGAGAGATCCGGACAAAAAATATGATCATTTCCGTTATTGACCGCCGTCTGGGACGCCTGTGCTTTATCCGTTCGGATGTAACGGACGTACTGGAAGCAGAGCGGAAAACAAAAGAGGAACTGGAAAAAGCACTGAAAGCAGCAAAAAAGGCCAGTCGGGTCAAAAGTGATTTCCTTTCTTCTATGAGCCATGACATCCGTACTCCGATGAATGCCATTGTGGGAATGACAACACTGGCCCTTGCAAATCTGGAAAACAGAGATAAGATTGAAGATTATCTTCATAAAATTTCAGTTTCTTCCCAGCATCTGCTCAGTCTGATCAATGATATCCTGGATATGAGTCAGATCGAGCAGTCAAAGATTCACCTGAACCATCAGATGATCCGGATCGAAGAACTTGTCGATCATATTTCTTCTATCATGACTTCACCGGCAGATAATGCAGGGCTGCATTTTCAGATAGAGACAGACGATTTTGAACATGAAAGATTTTATGGAGATGCGCTGAGGATCAAACAGATCCTGATCAATCTTCTGAGCAATGCCCTTAAGTTTACGATGGAAGGCGGGACAGTTCTGTTTCGTACGGAAGAACTTGAGCCAAGAGAAAAACAGCATGTCAGATATCGCTTTACCGTTCAGGATACCGGGATCGGAATGACAGAAAAGTTTATGAGTCATCTTTTTGAACCATTTATCCGAAGTGACCGTGTGACAAAGGTAGAAGGAACCGGACTGGGGCTGAGTATCACAAAAGGTCTTGTAGATCTGATGGGAGGAGAAATCCGTGTAAGCAGTAAACCGCAGCAGGGAACAAGATTTGAGATTGAATTGGAATTTGAGCTGGCAGAATCACCGGAAGAGGAACAGAAAGAAAATACTCCGGAAATTGAAGACGAGGATCTGACAGGCTGTCATTTCCTCCTCGTAGAAGATAACGAGATCAATTCAGAAATCCTTGGAGAACTTCTTCAGATGCGTGGAGCTACATTTACAGTAAAAACAGACGGCCTGCAGGCGATAAATGAGTTTAAACAGGCGAAACCCGGTACTTATGATGCGATTTTTATGGACATACAGATGCCGGTGATGAATGGATATGAGGCCACAAGGAAAATCCGTAAGCTGGATCATCCGGATGCCAGATCCATGATTATTCTTGCGATGACAGCAAATGCATTTGCAGAAGATGTACAGGCCTCTATAGATGCGGGAATGGATGGACATATTGCAAAGCCGGTAGACATGAAATTATTGTATAATACCATCTCTTCTTTGCTGAAAGAGAGAAAAGAGAAAAAATGACTGGAATCCTCGGGAACCCAACGAGAAAATATTTCAGGTTGAGGGCACTGGGGATTCATGATATAATGAGACCACTTTCATGAAAGGGGTGTGTACAGATGAACTTTGAAGATGTACAAAAACTGTCGGGGGCGGCAGCTGCAAAAGCAAAACTATTAAACAATGATTTTGGGAAATACTTTATGAGAGCGGTAATGGCCGGGTTTTTCATCGTTGTTGCTATGATCTTTTCCAATGTTGTGGGAAATATTTTTTCTGCGGCAGAGGAACCGGCATGGGGGAAATTTCTGGGAGCAGTGGTGTTTGCCATTGCAGTTCTTCTGATCTCTCTTGTGGGCGGGGAACTGTTTACCGGAAACAATCTGGTCATGGCATTTGGAGCCTATGATAAAAAGGTCTCCTGGAAAGATGCGGGAAAAGTATGGCTCATAAGCTATATTGGCAATTTTGTGGGCTGTGTGATCCTTTCCCTGATCTTTGTATGGGCGGGAGCAGCAGGAACAAAAGATTATTTTGCCGGTTTTATTGGAGCCAAGCTTTCGATTCCGGTCAGTGAAATGTTTTTCCGCGCAATTTTATGTAACTTCTTTGTATGTCTCGGTGTACTTTGCGGAATTAAGCTGAAAAGTGAGACGGCAAAGATCCTGATGATCATCATGTGCATTTCCGGATTTGTAGTCAGTGGATTTGAACACTGCATCGCCAATATGGGTATCTTTACTGTAGCGGCATTTGCAGCGCCTGGAATTTCCCTGACTGCCATGTTGAAAAGTATGCTGGTGGTCACCATCGGAAATATGTTAGGCGGTGCAGTTCTTCTTGCATGGCCGCTGAAAAGGATGAGTGCAGATCAGTAATGGGAAAAGCTTTATACATAGCAGAGAAGCCAAGTGTGGCGCAGGAGTTTGCGAAAGCTCTGAAGATCAACGGACAGAGAAAGGATGGCTATCTGGAATCAGAAGATTCTGTAGTGACCTGGTGTGTGGGACACCTGGTCACTATGAGCTATCCTGAAAAATATGATATCAGGTACAAAAGGTGGAGTTTTGATACCCTGCCTTTTTTGCCGCGTGAATTTAAATATGAGGTGATCCCCTCTGTCCAGAAACAGTTTCATATTGTAAAGGGACTTCTGAACCGCCCGGATGTGGATACGATCTATGTATGCACCGACTCCGGACGGGAAGGAGAATATATCTACCGTCTGGTCGCACAGATGGCAGGCGTTCATGATAAAAAACAGAAAAGGGTTTGGATCGACTCCCAGACAGAGGAGGAGATCTTAAGAGGGATACGGGAAGCAAAAGATATATCAGAATACGATAATCTTTCTGCTTCGGCATACCTGCGGGCAAAAGAAGATTATCTTATGGGGATCAATTTCTCCAGAGTGTTGACGCTCCGGTATGGAAACAGCGTATCCAATTACCTGAAAACAAAATATCAGGCTATTTCCGTAGGGCGTGTCATGACCTGTGTTCTGGGAATGGTTGTCCGAAGAGAACGGGAGATACGCTCTTTTGTAAAAACTCCTTTTTACCGGGTGCTGAGCAGCATTTCTCTGGAAGGGGAACATTTTGACGGAGAATGGAGAGTGGCAGAGGGGAGCCGGTATTTTCAGTCTCCTTATCTGTATAAAGAAAACGGATTTAAAGAAAAAAAACATGCACAGGAGCTGATCGGATTTCTGAGTCAGGAACAGCCGCTGTCCTGTCGTGTGGAAAAGGTGGAACGAAAAAAAGAAAATAAAAATCCCCCTCTTCTTTTTAACCTTGCAGAGCTTCAGAACGTCTGCTCCAAGCTGTTCAAGATCAGTCCGGACGAAACTCTCCGGGTTGTGCAGGAGCTTTATGAAAAAAAGCTTGTTACTTATCCGAGAACAGATGCAAGAGTATTATCCACGGCTGTGGCAAAGGAAATTTATAAAAATATTTCCGGATTACGGCGTTATCCACAGATCAATGGTGCGGCAGACGAAGTCCTGGAAATGGGATCCTACAAAAACATCGCAAAGACCAGGTATGTCAACGATAAGCAGATTACGGATCATTATGCCATCATTCCTACCGGACAGGGACTGAATGTACTGAACACCCTGTCTCAGACATCCCAGAGAGTCTATGAGACTATCGTGCGCCGTTTTCTGTGTATTTTTTATCCTCCGGCAGTGTATCAGAAAGTCAATCTGACAACTATGATGGGAAATGAGGCTTTCTTTTCTTCGTTTCGTGTGCTGCAGAGTGAAGGCTATCTGAAGATCGCTTCCAACTCTTTTGCAGCCCGAAAGGCATCTGAGAAAAATACAGATACCGAGGAAGAAGAAAACAGCTCCTGCAATGAGATTCTTCTTGCAGCGTTGCAGAAGCTGAAAAAGGGTGATATACTTTCTGTGGATTCCCTGAATATCAAGGAGGGAGAAACCTCTCCTCCGAAGCGTTACAATTCCGGTTCCATGATCCTGGCAATGGAAAATGCAGGACAGCTGATCGAGGACGAGGAACTGAGAGCGCAGATCAAGGGAAGCGGCATTGGTACCAGCGCTACCAGAGCAGAGATTCTGAAAAAACTGTTTACGATCAAGTACCTTTCTCTGAACAAAAAAACACAGGTTATCACACCGACGCTTCTGGGAGAAATGATCTTCGATGTGGTCAATTGTTCCATCCGTCAGCTTTTAAATCCGGAGCTTACCGCAAGCTGGGAAAAAGGTCTGACTTATGTGGCAGAAGGAAGGATCACATCTCAGGAGTATATGGATAAGCTGGAGCATTTTGTAAGAGTGCGGACAGCGCAGGTGGAAAACAGCAACTATCAGTATGCGCTCAGGCAGTTTTTTGATGCCGCCGCAGAAAATTATAAGAAGCCTGCAGCTTCAAAACGAGGAGGAAAATAAGGATGATGAAGGATTTTACAATTGAAAAGCTTTTGGATCTTAAGGAAACCATTGCGTCAGAACTTTTTGAAGGCAAGACGTACCCCTGGGAAGTACTTCCGGAGATCAAAGATTTTATTCTGAAGCTGGGAAAAACACTGGATCCTGAGGAATATGAATACAAAGAGGGCGATATCTGGATCGCCAAATCTGCAAAAATAGCGCCGACTGCCTGTATAAACGGTCCGGCGATCATTGGAAAGGATACAGAAGTGCGTCACTGTGCTTTTATCCGTGGAAATGCGATCGTAGGCGAAGGCTGCGTGGTGGGAAACTCCACAGAACTGAAAAATGTAGTGATTTTTAACTGTGTACAGGTTCCCCATTATAATTATGTGGGAGATGCGGTTCTGGGATACAAGTCCCATATGGGAGCCGGATCCATCTGTTCCAACGTGAAATCAGATAAGCAGCTTGTTGTTGTAAAAGACGGAGAAGAAAAAATCGAGACAGGACTTAAGAAATTCGGGGCTATGCTGGGAGACCATGTAGAGGTGGGATGCGGTTCCGTACTGAATCCAGGTACCGTGATCGGAAGAAACAGCAACATTTATCCTCTTTCTTCTGTCAGAGGCTGCGTTCCTGCAGACAGTATTTACAAAAATAAAAATGAAGTGGTTTCCAAGAAATAAGTAAAATAAAAATTATAGAGAAACAGAATTGCCGTAATATAATCCTTTTATAAATTATTTAAAGGAGAGATTCGTATGATGAAAAAGGCAGTTCTGTTTTTTGCATGTGCAGTAACGCCAGGGGAAAGTAACTCCCACACAGGCGGCAGGAGAAGCAGAAGGCATCAACGATCCTTACGGCCTGTACAGTTGAGACGGCGGAATACAAAGCGATATCCCCTACCAGGAAGCAGGCGGTGAGGGACTCCCTATAGGAAGAGGAAATAGCTGGTATTACTTTGATGAATCCAGCGGAGAATACCTGCCCTGGTAATATCAGAACAGTATCCTGCGCAGAATGACAAGAATGACGATATGCAGCGGATAAAATGCATAAAAGAAATATTTGGCAGCTTTTCCGCGGATAAAGCCCCGCTGCCCGTTATACATATTGATTGGAAGGAAGGCAAAGCAGGCTTTCCACTCATAAGCAAGCCAACAGCTCCCTATGATTGCCTGGGGAGCTTTTTCATTGCGAAGAAGATACATGATCAAAAGAAAAACATATCCCTTCCAGCCATAGTCTGCCTTCAAAAAAACAGAGACAGCGAGAAGTCCGATCATAGATAAAAGCTGCATGTCTCGTCTGTCTTTAAAGTATTCCAGAGCACAAAAGGCAAGGTATCCCAGAAGCAGGGTGAAAAAAACATTTTGCTTTTCATAATGCCACGTATCTGCAAACATATAGTTCCATGGAAGTTCGGAGATCAGAGCAAAAATCAAAAGATTTCTCCCATATTTTTTGCGGTTTCTGGTATGGAGAAAGCCTTCCAGCAAAAGAAAACAGTAAATGGGAAAGGCTATTCGCCCAATATCACGGCAGATACGATAAAGGCTGTATCCGGTCTGCCCGATGTGAAAGAGAGGCGTAAGAGCCGGCGGATAAAGGCTTAAAAGTATGCAGGCACTGTGATCGATAAGCATGGTGATCACAGCAATCATTTTAAGAGCACTTCCACTTAAAATCTGGAGCCGGGACGATAGAAAAGAGGGCGGAAGCGCAGTAGTATGGTCTTTTGACATAGAATTCTCCTTAAACACATAATATTTTTTAGTTTACCATATTATCAGAATAGATTCCAGTATGGCTTTTGGAGAATATTGGCTTAAATTATAAGAAATGACAGGAAATCCTCATATTTTTTTACAAATTTTGACTGGACTATTGGGCGGTTTTATGAGAAAATCCCATCTTTGACAGTTGGAAGACAAAAAAGCGGCTACAAACCCAGTAAATATAAGGGCACTGAAAAACTCCCATTTTTTTAAGGTGGGGAGGGCGTAAAAAATCTTGTGTCTTTGGAACGTGAATCTTTCTGATAAAAATTAGATATGTAAAATTTTGCTGTCGACTTTAAGATCTTGGTGTTGTCGAATCTGTCTTTCTATT
>JAETOL010000111.1 GCA_021771755.1 Lachnospiraceae bacterium
AAATGGAGAATTTCCGTCAGGGGTCATGGCTTATGGATATGAAAAAGATCCAAAGAGTCCCAGACATCTTATTCCCGATCCGGAAGTGGCTCCTGTTGTAAAAAGAATTTTCAGAATGTTCATGGATGGGGAAACTTATGCAGAGATAGCCCGCACTTTGAATAGGGAAGGATATCTTTGCCCTAAAGCATATAAGAGGAAAAAAGCAGGAATAGAAATGGCGGAAGCCACAGAATGGAAATGGAGTGGCGGAACTGTTTCAAAGATTTTGGAAAATCAATATTATGTGAGCGACAGTGTGCATAATCAGTTTACGAATGACACATGGGCTGCAAAAAAGCAGAAGGCTAATCCGAAAGAGGAGTGGATAATCGTGGAAAATACACACGAAGCACTGGTTAGCCGGGAAGATTTTAAGACAGTCCAGGAAATGATGCTCAAAAAGAAAGAGAAAAAGAGAAAACCGAAAAATAAAGGAGCTGGTTCGGTCAGTAGTTTTAACTTCTTTAAAGAAAAAATAGTTTGTGCCGATTGCGGAAAAACCATGTATCTTAGAGGCAGAGTTGATGGCAATAAGTTTTTTTTGAGTGTGGAAATTATACCTTGAATAAAAAGTGTTTTTCCCATTCTGTGAAAGATACAGATGTAAATGATTATGTATTGCGTGTCATCCGAACGCACATTAATGTTTATACAGAAAATGTGGACATGGTACGCAGGCTGAACCAGAGACAGGAAAGCATCCAAAAATATGATGTTTTTAACAGAGAGATCAGAAAGTGCAGAAGAGAGCTGGAGAAGCTTGCAAAGCACCGGGAACAGTTATTTGAGGATTATGTGTGCAAGCTGATTGATGCAGAGCAATATGAAGTTTTTGCAGCCCAGGACACAGAAACAGAAAAAGAGATTCAGAATAATCTGGATAATCTCCTGAAACACAAGGTTGGTTATGAAAAGAATTTCCATACTGAAGAAGAATGGGAAAAAATCATTGATAAGTACCGTAACACAAGAACATTGACGAAGGATATGATTGATGCATTTGTTGAGAAAATTGAAATTTCGTCAGGGGGTGCTATTACGGTTCATCTGGTTTATGATGATATGCTGGAAGAACTGAGACGGTATGCAAAAGAAAGGAAGGCTGAAATATGCAGATAAAACAATGTATCGCTGAATATATCCGCCTTTCTTCGGAGGATAATAATGTAGACGGGAAATTAAAAGCGGAAAGTATCAGCGTTACCTCACAGAGAAAACTGATTTCAGAATTTATTGCCAAACAGCAGGAGTTCATGGATGTACCGGTTATCGAATATGTGGATGACGGGTACAGCGGAACGAATTTTAACAGACCTGGATTCCAGAGGATGATGGAAGATGCCAGAGCAGGAAGAATCAGCGTTATTGTGATTAAAGATTTTTCCAGATTCGGGAGAGATCATCTGGAAGTGGGAAATTATCTGGAGAAAGTTCTGCCGCTATTGGGAGTAAGGAGTATTTCTGTCAACGACGGATTTGACAGTGATAATTGTTCTGGCGTGACCGGAGGAATGAGTATTGCGTTAAAAAATATGTTGAATGCAATGTACAGCAAGGATCTATCGAAAAAAGTGCGTTCAGCAATGGCTACACATGCAATGAATGGTGAATATATGCCATCCCGCCCTAAATACGGATATATCAAAGATCCAGAAGATAAACATCATCTGATTGTTGATCCAGAAGCAGCAGAGATTGTACGGCTTGTGTTTACGATGGCTGCAGATGGAGTGAAAAAGCCCCATATAGCACGATACCTTAATGAGCATAACGTAATGACTTGCAGGGAGTATATGAAGAAGAAAGGTATCAAGATTACTTGTGCCATAGAGAAAGAAAAAAAGCTATGGTCGCAGACAACCATTTCAGACATGTTAAAAAATGAGGTCTATCTGGGAAAAACTGTGTGGAGTAAAAAAAGAGTTGCAGTAACTGGAAGTACCAAACTTGCCAAAAATGACAGAGAGGATTGGATTATTGTAGAAGGAACACATGAACCAATCGTGTCAGAGGAATTATTTGCAAAGGCGAATGAGATGGCATTTTCAAAAGAAAAACGTCCATACAAACCAAAGAAAAAAAGTCATGCAATTTTGATGTGTCCATCATGTGGTAGACGGTTGGACTTAACGGGATCTGGTAAATCGTATCGCTGTCCACAAGCACACATGACCGGACTTCCAGAGTGTTCCAACAGCAAGATGGACAAAGTGGAATTGGAGGAAACGGTTTTAGCCTGTGCCAGAAACATGGTTCGGTTTATATCAGAAAATCTGGAAAAGAAGAAAAAAGTGTGGCTGGAAACATCTATTCAGGAAGAAAAACTCTCTACTCTGGCGAGCGAAAAGAAGCGTCTGTCATCCAGAAAGATGAAATTATATTCTGATTACAGAATGGGAAGCCTTACGAAAGACCAGTATATCTCAGAGCTGGAGATAACAACAAAACGCATTGCTGAAGTTGATCAGTGTATTCCGGAGATTGAAAATGAAATTGAAGAAGCCCGGAAAAAGATTGAGGAAGCAGGAGCGAAACAGGCAGAGCTGAATGATATTGCAGCATTACAGTCTTTTGATAAAAACGTGCTGTACAAGATTATTGATAAAGTGTATGTCTATGGCGGCGGAAGAATAGAGATCATCTGGAAAATGGATGATATTTTCTTTGTGGGAGATAAGAGTAAAGTCATAGATGTGAATGCAGGAGTATTTGAATATGCTCTACGGATTGAAGAAGAAAGACCGCATTTTTACAGTTACCAAAAGTTATCTCCATCACGAGATGGATAGAGGGGCAGAAGCCGCAGGCGTAAAGCGCATCCGCATTCACGATCTCAGGCACAGCCATATAAGTTTGCTCATTGATATGGGATTTTCGGCGGTGGCGATTGCAGACCGTGTGGGGCATGAAAGCATTGACATCACTTACCAATACGCCCATCTGTTCCCATCAAAACAGACGGAAATGGCAGATAGATTAGATGATTTAGGGAAAGGAGAGATTGCAAATGTCAGCTAAGAACAGGGATAACAAAAACCGATGGAGAAACATCACAGTAGGATTTCGGGTATCTCCCGAAGAAAATGAACGCATCAACAAGGCGGTTGCCTTATCGGGGCTGCCCAAACAGGAATACTGTTATCGCCGCTGTCTGAATCAGGATGTGGTGGTACAGGGCAATCCGAGAGTGTATAAGGCACTCAAACTGGAACTTGCCGCTGTCCTTACAGAGTTAAAGCGGATTGAAGCAGGGAACAGCATGGATGAGGAACTACTGAATGTAATTGAACTGATTGCCATTATTCTTGGCGGTCTGAAAGGAGAGGATGAAAATGGAGAATAAAAAAGAAAAGACTGCCCCGAATGTATCTGTTGGCGCAGATACGGAGCAGCCAATTTTCAAAAACACTAAAAGTAGTATATCCGAGTGCGAGGAAAATATCAAGAGTTTTGAGGAAATGCGGCGGCGTAAATTTACTGTAGGAATTATAGTGGCAGAAACTGCCGGATGTGTTTCAGATATATCAGTTCAATTCAATACCTTTTTATACTATACTTCCTTTGTTTTCTTCTTG
>JAETOL010000034.1 GCA_021771755.1 Lachnospiraceae bacterium
CTTATTATAACACCAATCTTGTGTAATCACAATTTATTCTTGTATCTTGCCGCTGATACCGTCTGGATTGTGCTTTTCCTTTCTTTTTGTTCCCTTTAATTAGCCATGAACTGTTTGATTCCCTGAGACTTTGCCCCCGGATTGTCATTTCCATAACCTTCCATCAGGTTGATGACACCCCAGACTCCAAGGCCGGCCCCGATGGCAACTACCAGTGTCTGCAAGATATTAATTGCGCTCGTAAAAAATCCCATATATTTTTCCTCCTTCATTTGATTTTTCTTTTCTTCTTTCTTTTTTCGGTGTTCCTGTCTCCCCAGGAACAGGGCGATCTGTTTCTTATCCTCATACAAGCCTCCATCAGACAAAAAAATCCGTTCCCTATGGAACGGTTCTCAATACTGTCTGTTTCTTATTTTTTTACAGGCTCCACAAGCAGGAGCAAATATGCCATATGGGTTGTCAGCTCTGCCATTTCATCATCAAATAAAAATGTCGAAGCCACCACCTCACCTGTGGCATATCGGTTGTCACATCTGGACCGGAGCTTATCAATCAGCTCACCAAAATATACTTTGCACTTTTCCGTGGGGATCAATGCTGCAATCTTCTCCATGTGAAAGATAAACGGAATATAATCCTCTTCAATAGAAGTAAATTCAAATACAAAGAGGGATTCACTTCTCCCCCTGCGTCTCATTGTTCTAATCCACATATCGTTCTCCTTCCTCAGCCTCTATGGCTGCAATGTCTTCTTTCGTTATTTCGTATTCATGCATTTCAAATGCTGTATCCCTGGAAATAACCAGCTTGTGTTCCAGATACTTTTCGATATCGAACTCATTTTTCCTGTTGTAATCAGAAAGTTCCTTATACCTTCTGTGCTTCGTAATATCATATTTGTCACTGAAAAACGGACGAACACCCCGAAGCTGCAGGATACACTTATTGCCATCCATGACTGCCAGCTCATCCCGGCTCATCAGATCTTTTCCTGTCTTCTGATAATTCAGTCCATAGGAGCGGTTATTCCCTCTGGTATCTGATGTGTTATACAGATCAATGGTCTCTTTCCCCAGTGTCTCGGATATCTCCTTTAGGGTAGAACTTTCTTTTCCACCAAGAAATAAGACCGTATCACAGTTGCCTATGATGGTTTCTGCCGCATCCTTATAGATTGTTTTTAGCTGGGACTGTGACTGCAAAATAATAGAAGCCGATATTTCGCGGCTTCGGATCGTAGCAATCAGCTTGTCGAATTTTGGAATCTGCCCGATATTACTGAACTCATCCAGCAACAGACGGACATGATAAGGCAATCTTCCTCCATGCTCATCATCTGCTTTATCGCAAAGCAGATTGAAAAGCTGGGTGTACATGATAGCAACAATAAAGTTGAAGGTGTCATCTGTATCACTGATAATGACAAACATTGCTGTCTTCTGGTCTCCCAGCATGTCAAGCTCCATCTCATCGTATCGTGTCAGCTCCCGAAGCTCTGCAATATCAAACGGAGCCAGTCTGGCACCACAGCTGATCAAGATGGATTTTGCTGTCTTACCGGCTGCCAGCTTATATTTGCGGTACTGGCGTACTGCAAAATGTTCCGGATTCTCCGCTTCCAGTTCCTCAAACAGTTCATCCACAGCATTTTTGAATTCTTCATCCTCTTCCCTGGTTTCACTGGCATTGATAAATTCCAGCAGGGTAGAGAAGTTCTGTTCTTCCTCCGGTGCTTCATACCAGATGTATCCGATCAGGGCGGTGTACAGAAGACGTTCCGCTTTTATCCAGAAATCCTCAGCTGCTTTTTCACCTTCTCCTTTCGTATTTGCAATGATCGTATTCACCAGTTTCAGGATATCTTTTTCGCTCCGGATATAGTGAAACGGATTATAGTGCATGGATTTTTTGAAATTGATCGTATTCAGAACCTTGATCCGGTATCCATGACGGACTAACATTGTGCCGCATTCAACAATAATGGTACCCTTCGGATCTGTGACCACATAAGATACGTTATCCGGCATCTGCATGAGGTTGGGCTTCACATAGAATCGTGTTTTACCGGATCCGGATCCACCGATGACGATCACATTTTTGTTTCTTGCATACTTCGGAAGTTTCGGGCGGCTGTTCATAGTCAGCCTCTCCGTCTGTGTCAGGATGATATTATTTTCGAATACCGGATCAATGAATGGCTCAATGTCTTTTTCATTTCCCCATCTTGCAGAACCGTATTCTTCGCCCTGCCGGAACTTTTTTGCATTTTTCCCTTTCATGTACACAACACAGTGGAGAAGTAACGCCCCGATGATACCGGCTAAAAGATCCCGGATGTGAAAGCTTGGTATCCACGACCGGAAAGCTACTGGAAGATTCATCAGCATAACACCAAGCTTTTGAACCACAGTTACACCGATGCAGTGCCGGTAAAGCCATGCACATTTTTCTACCACATAGAAAGCGATGAGATAGGGAATATTCATTGCAACCAGCTTTTTAACACTGACCTTTGATAAGCTTTGCCTGATTGCTGTTTCCAGCTTTCCCGGGCTTCTGGCTTTTGGTTTCCTTTTACTCATCGCTGCTGTCCCCTCACTTTCTGTTTCACTTTTTCTCTCTGGCGGTGTTTAACGTTCATCTTCTGCACAAACTTCTGCAGTTTCTTCCGCACAGAAGGCTTTTTTGATTTCTTCATGGAAACTCCTGCATATTCCTTAAATGCAGCTGTCATTACATCCACATCCTTCGCCTTAAAGAACACCAGATACCTCTGTGGTGTCACACTGTCATCTCTTTTCAGGCTGTAATCAATGCCATATTTCCGGGCAACCCGGTCAAAGGATTTGATATTCTGGTTTGTAATCTGAATATTGGTCAGCTGTGCTCCCTGTTCCTGCAGCTGTTTAATAGTCTGCTTTCCATGGGGCTTTTTCTTTTCCTGTCTTTGCTTTTCTTTTTCAATTCCACGTTCCCTTGCCTGACCTTGCTTTTCTGCCTGTTTAATCTGCGATGATTTCTGGCCTTCACGCTCCAACTCCATAAGAAATTTTCTCATGGCTGCTTTTACCATAGAAGCAGTAATCCTCGCTCCCTGTACACTGAGCGTAATAATCTTCTCATTTACCTCTTCCTGCATTTATCCACCTTCCTTCTCAATCAGGGGAAGAATTCCCTGTTCTTTTAAAAACTCATATAAAAATCTTCTGCCCTTCTGCGTCCATTCTGTCTGGATCCTCACGACCGGACCGGTACGGTTTGGATGCATATAGATTGTTCTGCTCTGGACATAACCCTTCCCGGCATAATCGGCATATAACACCCATTGGTCATTGACTTTATACTGGATCCTAAGATCATGAAGAAGCCGGTTAAATGAAACCGCGCTGTACCCATAATCTTTTGCAATCTGAGTGACCAGAACAGATGAGGGGGAATTCATGATCAGATCCAGATAAGCAGCTTTCGGTGCCATATCTTCCAGAAGCATCTGCTGTTTGATCAGCTGGTCGCCAAGCTCCGTACATTGTTCCTGCAGCTTTGCAATCTGGGTATTCGCCAGCTGTAATGCCCTTGCCATCACCTGTTCCGGCTGATTCCATGCTTTTTCCAGTTCCAGAAAATACTGGCGGTACAGTTTTCCTTTTTCATTCCGAAGAAGCATACAGATGTGTTTTGCCATATCCACCGTAATATAATGGTCAACACTGCATCTGCCTCCGGTACTTTTATTCATTTTTGGATAAAAGTCCTGGCCACTCACAAAACCAAGAGAAATAATACGGTCGATCCAGACACTGTACTGTGTCTTAATCCCCAGAGCCTCATACAGTTCTCTGGCACGGATCAGCGGACGGTCATTTTTAACTTCCACTCGCAGCATCGGTATCATAGCATCCGCCTCCTTTTTTCCCGCGCATTTCTTTTTGGAGCTTTGCAATACAGTATCCGATACAGGGTGTATGTTTCCCATAGGGGCAGGTTTTGCAGTTCCCTTCCTCATAATCATTTGGCTCCTTCTTTTCCTCCGGCATCAGGTAATAACATTCCGGCAGAATACAACCTTTGTTTTTGCCCTGCCACCAGTAGCAGTAGTCACAAGACTTTGGCTTGTCTTCCAGATACTTTCTTCCATCAATCTTTGCTCCCGGTAATATCGTTTCTTTTCTTCCCATGTTTTTCCTCATCTTTCTGAAATGCATTAAGGGCATTCATGGATCTCCTTTCCGATTTCCACAAATGCCCTTATGCCTCTGGTTCGTCATTATTTTGTTTCTAAGTTACTATTTACGCTTTCTTCTGATTCCAAAAGCGACTCCAAGACCACCGGCACCGATACCGAGCAAGAGCAGCCACAATTTCATGTTGCGTTCATCCCCTGTTTTCGGTGTATCAGCCTGAACAGCCGGTTTTGCTTCATCCACCATTGTTACATGCTGAACCTCTCCGGTATCCTTCACTTCAAATTCCACATCATTTGCTACCAGATATCCATCCGGTGCAGTTTCTTCACGAAGTGTATATTTTCCGATCGGGAGCATTTCAATATAATGTGCTTTTTCTGTAGAAGTCCAGCTCTGTACAACATTTCCATCCTGATCCAGAATTGTCAGTTTGGCACCAGGAAGTTCCTTTCCGGCAATATCCTGTTTAGAGATTTCCACTTTTGTCACATCATCCTTCATCTGATGCTTCTGAATCTCAGCAGTATTCTCTACGGTAAACTCTATACTTTCTGCTGTCACGTATCCATCTGCAGGCTGCGTTTCTACCAGAGTATATTTCTTACCAACCACCAGTTCTTTGATGACATGAGCCTCTTCTTTGGAAGTCCACTCTTCAACGGTATTTCCATCCTCATCCACCAGTTTCAGCTTGCAGCCCGGAATTTCCTTTCCACCAGTCAGATCGGTCTTCGTGATCTCAACTTTCGTTGCTTCATCCTCAAAAGTAAGATCGACAACAACAGAATCTTCATTTTCACCGGCATAGGAAACAGTAAATTCCTGTACTTCCTCTGCATTTACAAATCCGGCAGGAGCATAGAGCTCTTTCACATAGTATTCAGCATCAATCGGAAGATCTGCCATAAAGGTGATCTTTCCTTCAGCATCCGTTGATTTCAGCTCGATAATCTCATCTGCCTCAATCAGTACTTTTCCGGTGGTAGAAGATTTGATATCCTCTTTGGCATAAAGACCAAAGACGCCGCCTTCCAGAACACGATCCTGATCTTTTTCCTTTTTCACAAGATTAATGATCACTCTCTGACGGTGATTCTGCCAGTCATCATTATAGGTTACAACCGGTGTATTCTGATCCACATAACTCAGATCCACATGACGGATTTCTGAATCCAGAACATATCCGTAAGCTGTCCCCACTTCTTTGACATAGTATTTGCCCAGTGGAAGATTACTCAGTTTTGCAATGCCGGTTTCATCTGTGGTGATCGTTGCCACCAGATCATCCGCTTTATAATAATCTTCACTGACACCATCCGCTGCTTTGATATCCTCCTCTGCATACACTTCAAAAGTAACATCTGTCAGGCTGCCGGTAATATAATGGAAAATGTGTTCCACAATACCTTTCACCTGATCTACCAAAGATACATCATCCAGAAATTCTCCCTTTTTATTCAGGATCAGTTCTGCAACCGGCACTTCGTCTTTCATTTCCACTCTCTGGATTTCTGCAGTATCTTCAATCGTAAAAGTGATATCATTTGCAACAAGGTATCCATACGGAGCAAATTCTTCGCGAAGTATATAGGTCTCTCCAACGGTCAGACGTTTGATCACATGGGGTTCGTCTTTGGAAGATTCCCAGCTGTCAATGATATTTCCATCCTGGTCAAGTACCTGCAGGTACGCACCATCCAGTTCTTCGCCTGTGGTGATATCGGACTTCGTGATTTCCACAACTGTCGGCTCGTTTTTCTTAACTGCTTTCAACTCAACGGTCTGAATTTCCTGTCCCTGATAAGAAGCATCAAAGCTCAGGATCTCATCAGAAGAAACAAAACCGGCAGGAGCATGAAGCTCTTTCACATAATACTGTCCGAGAGGCAGATCCAGTGTACATTTTGCCTGACCATTTTCATCGGAAGTCATCTCCTGAAGCAGGGTATCTGCTTTTACGATTACCTGGCCATCTTTATTGATGATATCTTCTGTATTGTAGATTCCGAAGACAGCACCCGGTACGACATTTCCATTATCTGCATCCTGTTTCTCGACAGAAATCGACACTTTCTGTCTTTTATTGGTGAAGGACACCTGGTCAAATACAACCGGGGTATTCTGATCTGCATATACAAAAACAGCTTTTTCACTGTTCTCATTATGAACAAATCCTTCCGGTGCCTCGGATTCTTTTACATAATATTCGCCAAGAGGAAGATCTTTCACATTCGCATATCCATCTTCATCCGTAGTTACTTTTGCCACCAGAGCATCCTTTGCATAATACAAGGTACGGTTTCCATTTTCATCCACCTGATGATCTGCTGTAAAAATATCCTCTGCAGCATATACTTCAAATGTAACGCCTTTCAGTCCACACAGCTCATACTGGAAATCCTTATCATAACCGGTAAGCAGTTCTCCCTGTTTGAAAATCTTAAGTTCTCCCTTTACCGGATGATTCTCATATTCCACTTTGATAATGGCATCTTTACTGGTCGGATCGATCATATAGGCTGTGTTAGTATCTACAGATACCGTTACATAAGCAGAAGACTGTGTATATCCTTCCGGCGCGGTCACTTCTTCGATTCTGTAATTTCCGATCTTCAAATTGTTCGGAAGGATCAGATATCCGTTCTCATCGGTAAAATATGATTTGTGAACTTTGGTAGAAGGATAAGTAGTAACCTGCTCGACATATTTCTGATGATCCAGATCATATACTTTAAATTCTGTATTTGCCAGAAGCACACTCTTCTTTGTTTCATCATCTTTCTTGATGATCTTCAGCTTTGCCTCAAATTCCTTATCCAGAAGCACACGCCATACCTGCGGAGTGTCTGGGTGATTCTCATTGATTGTAACGATAAAATCATCCACCGGTTCATAGTTGTGTTTACTGGTTGTCTCTTTTACCACGTATGTTCCATACGGAAGTGGAATAGAGCAGGCATAACCCTTTTCATCTGTAAACATCTCTGTTTTTCCATCTGCTGTGATAACAACTGGATTCGCAGAAGAGAAATCATAAGACCCATCTGCTTTTACTTTCAGATCCCTTGCCAGCCAGACAGAGAAACCAACACCTTTTAAAAGATCGGCATCTGTTTTCCCGTTATTCGCTGCCTTGATAATCTGAAATGGCTGTTTGATCACATCTTCTTTGGAAATTGCTTTTCTTTCTACAACTGGTACATTTGCACCTTCGTAAGAGCAGTCTACCTCATGTTCTTCCTGATCCAGCAGATATCCAACCGGAGGAGTCAGCTCTTTAAAATAATATTTTCCCAGATACAAATTGGAAACCGAAGCCTGTCCGTTTTTATCTGTAGTCAGGGATGTGATCTGGGTTCCTTTCTTATAAAGGACACCTGTTTTCCCATCCGGATGTACAATATCCTCACGTGCAAATAAGCCATAAACAGCACCTTCCAACGTTGCATCACCCTGTGGGGTATTTCCTGTCTCGGCATCCTGCTTATGAAGGGAAATCGTTGCTGTTACTCGTTTATCGGTCACATTCATATTGGATGTTTTTCCAATATTCAATGTTACATTGTAAGCTTTTGCATCAATCGTATATCCTGTCGGAACGGAGATTTCTTTCAGATATACAACTTCCTGTGTCTTCTCAATCGTAACTTTTGCTGCACCATTGGCATCCGTTGCCGGCATCTGTTTGATCAGCTGTGTACATGTAGCATCGCTATAGATACCATAAACCGAACCGGCCAGAGTATTAGATGTCTCACTGTCTTTTTTCACGATAGAAATATAACATTCCTTGGTCCATGTTACTTTGAAATCCACATACTTTTCATTTCCGACACCTTCACCAAATACCAGTGCAAGATCCTGTGTGGAAGATCCTGTTGTTATCTTATAGGCAGAATACTCTTTATCAATGCTTCCTTTCATCTTTGAAGAGAATAAAGCACCCACATCCTCAGCCTGAGATAGTGGGGCAGTAAGATAGAACTGTGTTCCACCGCAAATTTCAACGCTCGCACCTGCCGCACTGGTTTTGCCGGTAGTCACATTCACAAGCTTTACTCCCTGTGGAAGTTTAAAGGTAATGGTCTGCAATTCATCTGCTTTGAATGTAATCGTCTTTGTTCTCTGGATATTTCCTTCCACATAAGCGTTCACATCACTATCAGAAAAGCTCATATCCACATCCGGGATATCCGGCATATTGATACAGTAGTTATAAAGCTCCTTAGCAAGAGACCGTCCGGTTGCGTTCGTACCGGAATCCCAGTCACTGGATCCGTTGGCATATGCTGCCGCAAGGTGTGTGATAATAAATCTCTTACCAGCAGAGAAATCCGGGTGTTTTTCATCAAAGAATCCATTCTCGTCACTGGCTTTTGTTCCATAGTAACAAACCTTTGCCAGAGTCTTGCCATCAGATAATTTTGTAATAGAGTACGTACCATCATCCGGTCCATTCTTAGATGGCTGAACACAATATGCTGTCGCTTTGATTCCACCCCAGGACACATAATATGGTGCTGTAATGTAAGAACCTAATCCATAATCAGCATAATGATACCAGCTGCCTCTTGTAATAGATACGGACTGGCTACCGGTTTCTGCAGCCGCTAAAAGCATCGGCATTTCAAAAGTGACCATTTCTCCGGCTTCCAGTTCATTTAAGGCAATTCCCTGATCTACCGCCTCTTCCATAACTTCTGAAAGAGTAGTACCGGTTTCCGGATCAACCGTCTCCTGATTTTCCGTTGATTCGATCTCTGCATCAAATTCTTCCTCGGTGATTTCTTTCCCGGTAACCTCTGTTTCTGTCTCAGCTTCTGATACATTTACCGCTTCATCCGTTTCCGGCTGTTTCATTTCGGAAGAATCCGTTTCCGATTCATCATCACTATCCTCAGATTCTTCTGTTTCCCCGGTACCGGAATCCTGATCCGAAGAACTATCCGAATTCACAGTAGTGTCAGCTTCTTTTGAAACATCTTTTACCGTAATGTTTCTGCTGATCTGATACACCGGATGATCTGTTTTCTGGGGTTCAACAGAATATACCGTTTTATAGATATCTGCATGATCCGTAGAAAACTCTTTCCCTTCATCATTCTGGGCTGCCATGAGCTTCACTTTGGCTTTTTCACTGTCCGGAATCTCAATTCCGGAAAAGTCTGCTTTTACATCGAATCCAGACCCAACCGTTACTTCGATATCTCTGGCAGTTACCACTTCATCCTGATCCAGCTGATCTTTAATTTCCTCGTAATAAGGGATTCTACTGTCAGCTTCATCTGCGGGAGCAGCATAAGCAATTACCGGAGAAAGGGCATTGGTAAACAGTGTAATAGCTGTCAGCATACCTGATACAATTCTCATTGTTTTTCTTTTAAATTTCATGTTCTCATCCTTTCTTATTTGTCTGTATACGAAATGTTTCAGTGTAAAATTTCATATCACTTCATTTTCCTCACATCCTCCTCTCGTTTCAGATTTGTACTATTTGGGACAGTCAGCACTCACGCAAATCTCGTGATTTCTGAGATAACAGCACAAAGATGTGGCGGTATTCACGAATCTCTATAAACACCGCCACATGGTTTCTACTGTCATCCTCCGATTTGGATTCAGACAAATAAATATTCTATTTTGAGCATTTTCCTGTTTTCATTCCCAGACCCGTTCCTGTTTCGGTTTCCATATTTCCGAAACGTATGCTCTGGCCAGATACGCGAAAGATGCATATTCAAGCCAGGTATCATTCTGGGCAGGCTATGAAGTTTTCAAGGTACGTCGGAAATAAATCCTTATACCTATCCAAAGATTCAGAGCCTCTTATACAACATGGATTGAAAATTATTTTTTATTTCTTTTTCTTTTGACATCACTTGGATTAACTTGCATATAGTTACGGATAATCACAAGTGCTCTCTGGATCAGTCCACTAGCTGCCTGCTGAGAGATTTCGAGATTCTTTGCAATCTCAGCCTGAGATGCACCTTCACAATAATATGCAATTACTGCATATCTCTGTCGTTCATTCAAAAGATCTGAAATTTCTCTCATCATTTCATTCCAAAGCACTTTTTCTGTCATATCAGGTACACAACGGGCTTTGGTACTAAAGAAATCATTCTCCTCAATATCAATAGAAATCACTTTATGATTTGACAGAATTCTCCGTCTGCTGTCTTCTACACGATCCATACCAACCATCAGCGGTAAGATGTACCAGTTTTCGTTTTCAAAAAAGTCTGCTCCAAAAGCATCTTTTCTGCCATCTACCGCGCTGTAATCATAGTCCTTACATTCATGTAAGCGAAAAACAGTTCTATGTCTTCCCTCTTCATACAAAACATATCCGTTATCATAAACACTGATTTCCACACCATCTTCGATAATTTCTTTTACAACAATTTCCGCACCTGTATTCAAAAGCTCCTTTTTTCTCAAAATCACTTTTTTCTCGTCTGCAACCGGAACTCTCTTCTTTAAGTCTTTTAATGTCATCATATGGACCACCTTTCTGCCTTGCGGCTACGGGTGATCCAGTCTGCATTTGTTTGGAATATAAAAATTGGTAGCGGAAACAGTCCCGGACCAACCCGTTTTTTTAAACGGGAGTCCGCGACTCCTCAGCTACCTTTTTCTCTGATGTGTTCTACCTCCTTATTCTCTTTTCATTGCATAATAAACAACTTTTTGAGGCCTTTCATTTTTGCAGATATTCTGTTTTTCATATTTTTCCTGTGTTTTCAGAATAAAAAATCCCTCTATCTATCCAAAGTCTCAAGGGTTCTTATACAACATGGATCTTGAAAAAAATAAAAAAACCGGCAAAACAAATGCACTTGATCGTACAGAATCGAAAATGATTCCATAGACCAGTTACAAATGTTTTGCCGGGCTCTTAATGATTCCAGTCAGATTCAGCTCCTTGACAAACTCTTGATATCCGGTACAGTCTTGATGGTTCCAGCCAAATTCACCGCCCTGTCGGATATCTCATTCTTATTCACTTTTATGATTTCTTTCCGGAAGGATTCATCAGCTTCCTGGAATAAACGGACATCCTTTCTTTCAACTGTTCATCCCGGATGACCAGAGGACGGACAGAGACAATATCATCTTTGACCAAAATTTCCAATGTACTCCTGCATTTTTTGCAATCCACTTCTGAATCGCTCTGTGCACTTTTCTCCAGAAATGCTCCGCAGACAGAGCAGTGTACATGCCATTTAATATTACCTGATCCCATAGGCTTCCTCCTTTAAGCAATAACATATGATCTTTCATTTATTACTCAACGGATCCAAGGGAAATAAAAATCCGCCTTATGAGCATCATGGTTGTCCATTCCGTAAGCGCCAAAGCTGCGCGGGCAATCACGATTTCCATATTCAGACTGGCTTTGACAATCTGTTGTTTTCATTTCCGCTTCCTGTCAGCTCCCACTCGCCGCCGGTTTCACAGAAACTTCCACAAATAATAATTAACAGGGTTCTTCTAATATTTCAAACACATTTCCAGACAGATCTGTAATATCTGAAACTGGTATCTCCATATCTCCAATCCGGAGATGGATCTGCAGATCAAAGAATTCCACAGTTCCTTCAATGGTACAATGATTTCCTTTTCCCGGAAATTCCATACTCTCGACAAAATATGTTGCCTGAATCCACATACCTGCAGAAAGGATCTTAAGCTTTCCATCCAATTCCTGCTTCTTTTCCTCAGACAGTTCCTTTCTGGGTTCATAAAGGATCTCTTTTTTCCGGACCGACTCTTCAAATCCCCGAAGAGCAGCAAACGGTGCAAACTGCTTTGCCCGGTGTCCCACATCCATCTTTCGCCGGTTGGATACCGGTCTTGGCATATAAATTAATTTTGCATACGCACTTGCCATCATGATCTATGCACCTCCTTATGCACGATGACCGCCAATCTGATTATTTCGTTCTCTGTATGTAGAGCAGTCAAGCAGATTAGCTCCCCGCATAATCGCATTTTTTCCATATCTCTTTTTTACATCCAGAATAGCCTGCTGTAAGTTCTTTTCCTTTTCGACTGCAGCCGGATCTGTAAACAGATCATACTGCAGATATCCTTCCGGCATGACCCGGTTGGCGCAGATCTCGATCCTCCGGATCCCTGTATGACGGTCTGTAATTTTCTGATACAGTTTATCCACTTCATCCATGATAGTGCTGGAACTGTTTGTCAAAGATGTCAGCCGCACGGTCCCATGGGATGAAGGTCGCTCATATCGATGATCATAAGCAATCCAAAGTGTGACAGAGCCAGTGATCAATCCTTTAGACACCAGATCCAGCACAAGAACGTCTGTCATTTCCCGGACAACCACCGCTGCCTCCTCAAAAGAATAATTCCGCATGAGCACCTGCCCGTTAGACAGGCTGTGTTCCTCCGTGTGGTAATTCTTGATGTCATGAATATCACAGGATTCCAGACCCCAGGCATGATCGATCAGCAGTTCTGCATCGATTCCAAACATCTTATAGAGCCAATCCTCAGATGTAACAGACGTATAAGCAATATCTCCCATGGTATGAATTCCATAACCGGCAAGCTTTCTCTCTGTTCTGGAACCAATCCTCCAGAAATCACTGAGCGGACTATGATCCCATAACTGTTGTCTGTAGGATATCTCATTCAAAATACCAATGTGGTCATCCACATGTTTTGCGACAATATCCATGGCAACTTTTGCCAGATACAGGTTAGTACCGATTCCCGCAGTAGCAGTAATACCGGTTTCTTTCATCACCGCATCCATAAGCTCAACCGCCATTTCCTTTTCTGTCATATGATAAAGGGACAGATAATTCGTCACATCCATAAAACATTCATCAATGCTGTATACATGAATGTCCTCTTTGGAAATATACCGGAGATAGATACTGTATATTCTGGCAGAATAATCAATGTACAACTGCATTCTCGGCATGGCTGTAATATATTCAATACCTGCCGGAATCTCATGGATGCGACACCGATTCTTCACCCCCAGCTTCTTCATAGCCGGAGTAATAGCCAGGCAGATCGTAGACTGTGATCTTGTCGGATCCGCAACGACCAGATTTGTCTTAAATGGATCAAGGCCTCTTTCTACACACTCGATGGACGCATAGAAGGACTTCAGATCGATACAGATAAAAGACTTCTGACGTCCCATTTTTTTCACCTCTTTTGCACGTAATTGCCTATTTTCTCTTCTAATTGCTTCTTCCTGCGTCATTTATTCATATTCCAGATGCAATAATACAACTGAAAATCCGCTAAAATAGGCAATTTATAAGAGATTAATATTGACATTATAGGAAATATTGTTTATATTATATGCAAGTAATTGCTTATCTGTTGTGATTCACATTATAGGCAATCAATTTCATATTGTCAAGAGTTAACTTGCGTATTTTAGGAAATTACTTTCCTGCTTTTGCTCCGGGATAAGTCAATAAACCTGAAATAGCTTAGAAATGAGGTATTGTTATGACATTCGGTGAGAAAGTAAAAACATTGAGAAAGACAAAGGATATGAGCCAAACCCAACTGGCTCAGGCAGTCGGTGTATCTTTAAGAACAGTGGGCGGATGGGAGAAAGAAGGACGTTATCCAAAGCAGCATGAACTTTATCAGAAACTTGCGGATACTCTGGGATGTGATGTTTCTTATCTCATGACAGAAGAGGAATCCTTTATTACAGAAGCCACAGAACAATATGGATCCAGAGGAGCCAGACAGGCACAGCAGATTCTGGAACAGGCAGCCGCTATGTTCGCCGGCGGAGAATTATCTGATGAAGATAAAACTGCATTCATGGATGAGATTCAGATGCTGTATCTGGATTCCAAGAAACGTGCAAAGAAATTCACACCGAAAAAATATCTCAATGAAAAGTAAGTGTCCTTTTTATGGTACAGCATTTGGAGTACATTATACTTGCGGGGAACTCTCCGCATCTTTGAGATAACTGATCTTTTGAGGTGATTTATTTGGGAAATAGTTATATCTACACAAAAGTGGAAAAGCTGGTCAAACGCTTTAAGACCAGAGACCCTTTTGAACTTCTCGACTGCATGAATGTCGTAGTCGGAGAAACATCGAATTATAAGAAATTAAAAGGTTACTGCTTCATGAGCTGTCAGACCATCTATGTCATGATCAGCAGCTTCCTTTCAGAAGAAGAGCAGCGCATCGTTGCTGCACACGAACTGGGGCATATCATCCTGCACCGGTCACAGCTGAAAATGGCTCCAATGAAGGATGATGTGCTTTACAATATGATGGATTCTACAGAATATGAAGCCAATCTGTTTGCTGCAGATCTTCTCCTTGAAGATGACGATGTGGCTGAAATGTCAAAAAATGAAGACCTGAATTACTTTGGATTCTGCAGTAGTCTGGATGCCAGTCCGGAACTCATGAGCTTCAAGCTCTACAGCCTGATGAAACGTGGGCAGTCTTATCATATGCCGATGGAGATACAGAGTAATTTTTTGGCGAAATGATAAAATTACACAAAGAACTGGTAGTTCTCGCTACCAGTTCTATCTTTAATCCTTGGGCTTATTTTTCCTAAGTGTGTGGTATGTGACGATTACTTCTGTATCCAGTCTGTATTCATCTGATGAATCAAATTTTTTATCTCCATCTATTGTCACACTTTTTACTTCTCCATCTTCAGAAATCCAACCTGTTACAATATCATATTCCACTTCTGTTTTAATATTTATAAATCCTGCATCTTCAAAGGAAGATATTACATCCTCATAATTCATATTTTTAATTTCTTTTGACATTAATGGCGGACTGTATGTTTCAACTGTATGATATACCACGGTTACTCTTAAATTAGATGGATACCTTGTCGTCTCATCAAAAAAAGTCATCCACCCTAACTTTACGTCTGTTACCATTTTTTCTTCATCTTCTCTGGATATCGTTAAATCTTGTATCTCTTTTTCTTTAACATTTGTAAAACCAGATTCTTTCAGTTTTTCTACTACTACTGTATAGCGTAGCCCTTCAAGTTCCTCGTTTGAATAGCCAACCGGTATCATTTTATTGAATTCATAGTATCCAAAAGCACACACTCCTAAAAGAATAAATATGATTGTCAAAAACATTTTCCATTTTTGTTTTCGTTTAGTTCGTTTATTATTGCATTGCTCCGTATAAGAATTATAAAAAGTGTAGTTCGTTTGATGGTTACTATTATTATGAGAATAACTTTCTTCATCATCACAGTTAGCCTCTGTTATTTCATTATCTGTTCCACACTCTGTATAAACATCATCTTCGAAATAACCGGCAATAATCATATATATCATCTGGAGCAGGTTTTTCTGATCCGTATGATATCTGAATAATGCAGAATCATTGGTCTTGAAAACTTTGCCTAAAAGCTTATCAACACCAAGTTTGCTTACGAATTCTTTGATGAGAAGTAAGCCTGCATCGGAGGGTAAATCTCCTCCATCAAAATTTATTTTAATCTGTCTATTGCTTTCTAATGGTAAGGTGTTTACAATACTCATAAAGGGCTCCTTTTGTTGGTATTATTTGAGATTAGACACCTTAATTATATCACAAGTGGATGCTCTTTTTTCATTCACTTGATGGGTGAAAAGCAATATTCAGTTTAAACACAGTAACTATGTGGTTTTCAGCCACTTTCACGGCTGTGCCGTGAATAATCTAGGCTTAGTTTTCACTTTTTTAAGTATATTACCTTGGCTTTTCAATACTTTCTTGTATCTGTATGAAATACTAGAATTTGTTTTATCATTTTGTTGTGTACATAGAATCAATTGAATTTTATTCCTTTTTTATTGTCCCTCTTTCTGTTTTTAAATAAAATGATTTTAAATAAAAAACAAACATCCTGTTAATATTTTATAAGTACATATCTATTTATACTAATCTGCGAATATTTTCTTTCCACCTACAGTCTTGGCTATAAGTTTACACTGCCCCGAAGAATATACAATACGCTCTAAGCGTTCTGTAAGTGTTAAATCCAACTGAGTCTTTATCTGCGAATCATCTATTACAATCGCATCAAATTCAAATCCTTCTTCAAAGCTTCCCACTTTTCCAAAAAATGCCCCGCCCCCACGGGTTGCCAGAAACAGAGCTTCCGGCACTGTCAGCGGTCTGCATTGTTCATCTACATATCTCCAGTACATTTTAGAAACCTGGATAGCTTTTGCCATTTCTTCAAAAATTGATAAGGTTTCTCCGCCTGCCACATCACTTCCAAGACCAATCGGAATTTCTTTTTCCATATATTTTCGGATAGGAGCAATGCCAGACATCAAATTCAGATTTGATTTCGGGCAATGTGCTACAAATACCTCTCGCTCCTTGAGCAGTTCTACTTCTTCATCTGTACTGGATACACAGTGGGCCATAATAGAAGAATACTTTCCTTCCAAGATGCCGCATTCATCATATGCATCTCCATAACATTCTGCCCAAGGACATAATTCTTTTACCCATTCTATTTCCCCTCTGTTCTCTGATAAGTGGGACTGCATAGGCAGATGATACTTTCTCTTTAATTCCGCAAGCTTTTTCATTAACTCATCTGTACAGGTCGGAATAAATCTTGGTGTGATAATAGGTTTTGTGTTTTTGAAGTTCTTCTGTGCTTCTTCAATAAATCGGATAGTATCCTGCACAGATTTTTCTGTGCTGTCTTCCATATAATATTCTGGAGCATTGCGATCCATATTGACTTTTCCAACATAGGTTTTAAGTCCTGTCTCTTCTAACAGTTCCATTAAAATTCGTGTGCTATTCTCATGAATTGTTCCGAAGATCACTGCTCTTGTGGTGGCAGAATTTTTGAGATCATCCGCAAAAATTTTATATGCTTTTTTTGCATAATCCTCATTACCAAACTGACTTTCCACCGGAAAAGTATGTGTGTTCAGCCATTCAATCAATTCACAGTCAAATCCAACACCACGGAAGCCATACTGGGGGCCATGTACATGAAGGTCCACCAGTCCGGGCAGAATCAAACGGTTGCCGTAATCAATGATTTCCAAGTTCTGAAATTTCTCCGGAATCTCTTTATAGATTCCTCCGGAAACCCCATCTACACAAATACCATAACTGTTTTCACAAATTACAAGTTCCTTTTTTTCATTACAGTAGACAAAATTTCCTTTTAAAATAAAGTTTTTATTCATAAAAATATTTCTCCTTTATCAGATATATATTGCCAATTCTGGACTTTACCACTGAACAGCAGCTCATAGAAAAACTGTACACCCAGAAAGAAAACTGATGGCGCTAACTCTTAGTATGCCAAACGCATCTAGAACCGGTTCTATAATAACGTCACCGCCGATCCCACAGATTACTCCAATGACAGATGCGCAAAAGCCGAGTATAAAAATTAACGCCTCCACTTTCAAATTGCTTCTCCCAAGTTTCATCTAGTTTAGTCTTTCCAAAATAGAACTTCCAATAGTTCCATCCGGCATTGCCACTTCAAAATTATCTGCTATCGTAGCACCGATTACCGCAAAAGTATTACTTTCTTCCATCTCTCCTGCATGCTCCATGGACGGTGAGTACGCAAGAAACGGTACTTTTTCCCTAGTATGATCTGTTCCTGTATAAGTCGGGTCGTTACCGTGATCTGCTGTGAGGATCAAAAGGTCATCTTCTTTCAGTTTCTCCAACAATTTTCCAAGATTCACATCAAATTTTTCCAATTCTTTAGCATAACCATTCACATCTCTTCTATGTCCCCAAAGGGCATCAAAATCTACAAGATTAACAAAACAAAGGCCTATAAAATCTTTTTCTGCAAGTTCAATCGTTTGCTCCATGCCATGTACAGAGGATTGGGATTTATATGCTTCTGTAATTCCTTCCCCATCAAAAATATCTTTGATCTTCCCTACTGAAATTACGTCAAGGCCAGCCCCTTTTAAGGTATCTAAAGCAGTCTTTCCATAAGGCTTTAATGCATAGTCATGCCGATTTGCCGTTCGTTTAAATTCTCCTTTTTTCTTCCCTGTGTAAGGTCTTGCAATGACACGTCCTACTTTCCACTCATCTTTCATAGTAATGTCTCTTGCAATCTCACAGCAGCGATACAATTCTTCCAGTCCGAAGGTTTCTTCATTTCCACAAATCTGCAATACAGAGTCCGCAGATGTATAGACGATCATATGTCCTGTTGCAATTTCTTCCTCTGCCAATTCATCTAAGATTTCTGTGCCGCTAGCACTCTTATTACCAATAACAACTCTGCCTGTCCGCGCCTCTAACTCTCTGATCAAATCTTCCGGGAATCCTGTTTCCGTAAATGTTTGGAACGGCTTTGTAATATGCAGCCCCATCATTTCCCAATGTCCGGTCATAGTATCTTTTCCACTACTTTTTTCATTCATTTTCATGAAATGTGCCATTGGTTTTTCCACCGGAGCAATCCCCTTTAACGGATGTAAATTAGCAAGTCCAAGCCTGACCAGATTTGGTATGTCCAGACTATCTGCCTGCTGTGCAATATGTCCCAGTGTATCTGCTCCATTGTCTCCAAACAAATGAGAATCTTCCATACTTCCAATCCCAAGGGAATCCAAAACAATTACAAATACTCTCTTATATTTTTTCACTTCTATAATCTCCTTTTATTCTATAGTTTTCCTTTAATGTCTCATTCTTTATCTGAACATGCTCTATCAATTTTGTAAACTTCGCTACTAGTATTCCTGTGACTAGAGCAGAAATGATCGTTCCTATACCAAATACCCCACCCATGAAAGTACCGCTTACAACAAGCAGGATATCTGTTCCTATCTTGACATATGCATATGGAGTATGCGCATTCTTTTCAACTTTCTTCAATACTGCATCTAAAGCTGTCATTCCAAGTTTAAGCTGCATCAAGATTGCAAAAGCAAGAGACATACATAATTCTCCCAACAAAAAAGTAAGCACTGCCACTATGACTCCTCTTTTTCCCAGTGCTAACCCCTCAAAAACCATTCGATAAAAATCAATAAAGAATCCGGATAACAATCCATAAACAATCGTCCCTGTTCCCAGATTATGTCTTGCGATAAACAATGCTATCAAAATAATCAAAACATTATAGAAGAAAGACGCCAGCCCAAATGAAACACTCAGCATATGGGAAAGACCATCGCAAAACAATCCAATTGGATCGCATCCCAGTCCGCTTTCCAGAATCAGCGCAACGGCAATTCCTATCAGATTGGTTGCCAAAAAAATGAAAAGATATTTTGTTTTTTTGTTCTGCAAATCAAATCCTCCTGTTTTCCTCAATAAAAAGTTCCCCCTGCCAAACCTATGACAGTGGGAACTTATAGTCAACTATTACGGTAGTTGGTAGAAACGTTCAACCAATCTTGAACATATATAAGTTTCTCCGCATATTTTATTTTTAGTATCCTTTTGCTTCCAGATTATTAACTAATTTGATGATACGGCTTGTACCTAAACGCTTGGCACCTAACTCAATAAATTTCTCTGCATCTTTTAATGTGCTGATGCCTCCTGCTGCTTTAATCTTTACCTGTTCCCCTATATTCTGTGAAAATAACTGCACGTCCTCCGGCGTAGCTCCTGCTCCTCCGAAGCCTGTAGAAGTTTTGATAAAATCTGCACCTGCTTCAGTTACAACTTGGCACATCTTAATTTTTTCTTCTTCTTTTAAAAAGCAAGTTTCAATGATTACTTTCAAAATTCTTGTACCGCAAGTCTTTTTTAATTCAGCAATTTCATTTTTAACAGCTTCGTAATTCTTGTCCTTTACCCAACCGATATTAATGACCATATCAATTTCGTCAGCTCCATTTTCAATAGCATCTTTTGTTTCAAAAACTTTGCAGGCAGTTGTATTGTATCCATTGGGAAATCCGATTACTGTACAAACTTTCATTTTATTTCCAACATATTCTTTTGCACTTTTCACATAAGATGGCGGAATGCAAACAGAAGCTGTCCGATACTGTATCGCATCATCACAGATTGCTTTAATTTCATTCCATGTTGCTATTGGTGTCAATAATGTGTGATCTACTTTACTCAAAATCGCTTCAAACATTTTAGTCTCTCTAATTAAAATATTACTTTTTCCAATGCAATATCTATAACTTTTGCAAATTCTGTTTTCACCCTGTTTGCTGTTTCTACCACTTCAAAATGTTTCAACGGCTGATCAAGAATCCCTGCACCACAATTAGTAATACAAGATATCCCTAATACAGAAATGCCCATCTGAGAACACACGATTGCTTCTGGAACCGTTGACATTCCTACCGCATCAGCTCCCAGAGTTCTTGCCATTCTGATTTCCGCCGGTGTTTCATAGGATGGTCCTGAAAGCATCATATAAACTCCCTCTTCCAGATTTATCCCTTGTTTTGTTGCAGCTTCTTTTAAAGTATCCCGAAATTCTTTTTTATAAATGCTACTCATATCCGGGAATCGTGGTCCATCTTCTTCTATGTTTTCCCCCAGCAGTGGATTACTTCCGGAAAAGTTAATATGATCACTGATCATCATCAACGTTCCTGGTGCAAAATTTTTATTCACACCACCAGCCGCATTGGTAAGCACCATATTTTTAATGCCAAGACGTTTCATAATTCGCACTGGCAGTGTAATCGTTTTCTGGCTGTATCCTTCATAATAATGAACTCTTCCCTGCATAGCAATAACTTTCTTACCTTTACACATTCCGAGTACAAATCGTCCTGCATGTCCTACAACTGTTGAAATAGGAAATCCCGGGATATCATTATAAGGAATCACAATTGGGTTCTCAATTTGTTCCGCATAATCGCCGAGACCACTTCCAAGAATCAATCCAATTTCTGGTTCAAAATCTGTCTTTTCTCTTATGATTCTGACTCCATTGTCAATTATTGACATTACATCTTGCATACTATCATCTACCTCTTTTTCCAATCTCCATTAAAGTTTCTCACAAAAGAATGCAACAGTTTCATCTACTATTTTATTTACATAGCCCATATTTGGATTTTCAAAAAATCCATATCCGTGATCCGCACCTTCCAATGTAAATAATTTAGATTCAAGTTTAGACGAAATTTTTTTACATGTTTCTGGGGAAACTAGTGGATCATTAGTTCCTGAAAATACAATAGAATCAACTTTTTTTGTGGCATTCTTCATGGTATCATTTGATGAGAGGACATCATCTAAAAACTCTTGTCCAAGTTCTAATCTTTGACCGAAAAATTCAACTACAATTTTGTCTCCCTCTACTTTTCCTCCCATAATTGTCGCAAAATCCATTGCTTCTTGTGCACCAGGTGCAATCAGAGCCATAGCCTTATATGGATTATTGTCCGCATCAGTTACCATAATAGCAAGACGACCGCCCATGCTGTAACCTAAAATACCTAATCTATCTTTATCAATATTTTCTGTTTCTAATACATAATGTAACACAGCATTTGAATCGGAAATGTTATGTGTTAAACTGAATTCTGAAAACGGAACAACAGATTCTCCACATCCCGAAAAATCAAAGCGTACTGCCGCAATCCCATTTTCTGCTAAAGCTCTTGAAATTGAAACAAATCCAATTCCTTCTTCCTTGCTTCCTGCAAATCCATGATTCATTACAACTAAAGGATGCTTTCCTCCTTCTTTCGGCAAAGCAATAACACCATTGATTTCTCTTCCCTCATTTTCATATGTAAATACTTTTTCAACAATTTCCATTTTCCTTTTCTCCTTTACATTTACATTTTCAATTTTTATATGATTTTTTGTTTACAAGAAACACCACAATAGATACCACTAATAAGGCTGCATAAATCAATAAAATATTACTAAACAGTGCACCTTTTGCTTCAACCAGCCCCACATCTTTTGCAAGTGAAGTCATGGTCAACAGTTTTCCTGTAATTGCAATAAATAAGGATGGACCAATTCCAGTCATCAAATTAAAGAAACCGATTCCAACTCCCAGCTGATTCATTTCCACAGTTCCTGTTACCAATTTCATAAATGGAGCATACATGAAAGCAAAGGATCCTGTATAAAGGATTGCCGCAATCCCAATCATTACAACTCCTTTATCTACACAAAATGCTGCAATAAGGGATGAACAAACCGCGCAAAACATCGCTAGCAATAATGTCCTGAAACTTCCTAGTTTTTCAACAATTCTTCCACTGTTCGCTCCCATCAATATGGATACAGCATATGTTGGAAGCAATAACAATGACACCTTATCTAAAGCCAAATCATACATTCCCTGTGCCATAAACGGAAATAAAAATCCAAATGCAGATTGTAATCCAAAAACAATAAGCGCTAACAGATTAATAATTACAAATTTTTTATTCTTAAAAAATCCAATATTAATGAATGCTTTTTCGTTTTTAGTAATATACACAAAAAATGCAACCACGCATATCCCTGCGATGACCAATATTATTATATTACTCACCGAGAAAAACAGAGAAATAAACAAGGTAAACAGGCTTAATAATGCCATTCCTACAATATCTAATTTATCGTTTGTCTTTCCCTTTTCATCCGGTATATATTTCTTAATATATGGAATGGTTATCAGCGACAAAAAGGGAAGCGCAAATATTACACGCCAGCCGATATATGTTGAGATAAATCCTCCTGCAAGAATTCCTACCGCTCCAGACAAACCAACACATGCCGTATTATATCCATAATATTTTGAATGTCTTTCTTGTGATAAATATTTGGTTGCTGTTACAATCATTAGTCCAGAACCACAGGTTCCACCGCATACCATAATTGCAACCGCAGCGACAAATAAATAGAAATGAACAAACGAACCTATAATCGCCATAACAGCTCCCACATTAAACAGAGCAACACCTATTAACATTAACTTTCTAATACTGACATTGTCCGATAATGTAGAATAAATAACAGAAGCAATGCCCATAACAAGCAATCCAATCATTGCTAGCATTGATACAGTTGAATATTCAAGATTAAAATCAACCATCACTTGTGGTGAAATAATATTGAATGCCCCAAGAATAGATGCCGAGGTTACAAATATCAGCATAAACATCGGCATAGTTTTAATAACATCTTCTTCGTACTTTTTCATTTTCCTTTCCTTTCTCTTTTATAGTTGTATTTGTTGCTGTATTATTTTTACATCTCTAGTATATTCTAGTATGTATATACTGTCAATATTTAGTTCAATAAACAATTTATATTTGTAAATAATTTACAATTTTTTTCATTGTCAATTAGGCACTTTCTCCAACATATTATTAACCAGCCGGATTTGATTGAGGCGAAGTAATTTACTCCTATCCTCTCAATCAAGTAATCAAGAGAACTTTCACCTCAAACTTCTCACAAAACAGTACGCAAAATCTTGCTTCATACTGCTCTTATCATATAATAGTATCCTTTTCTCTAGTTACTCACACTCTGGTCTGATCACATCAACACTAAGACAATTCGGCGGGACTTCCTGTTCAATTTCTGCCTAAGATCTTTCATCTTCTATGCGCCTTACATTGGCACACCAGCACCGTAAATACAGTTTCGTATAGAGGTTTTTCAATAATTGACATGCCAAAATTTATAGGCTGCAGCAACATTATACAAGGCCCAATTTATCAGTCTTCTGCATATTACGACTTCAAACGGCCGGTTTTACGCGACCAAACGGCCAAATTCCGTTTTCTAACGGTCGGCAACAATCAGCAAACCACTTATGCCGCGAAAGGCTCTTTACATGAGTAGCACATGATAGGTTTCTGCCTCTGGCAAACCGCTTTCGGCGCTGATTGCCGCTTTGCCAGGCCATCATGTGCGAAGGAGGCTCATGTCAAGAGCACCGTGGAATAATTGGTTTGCGTGGCAGCCGATATGCTCCAGAAACCGGCCGCTCAGAAACGGAATCGTGGCCGCTGAGCGTCGTAAAATGCAGTCTTCCTTTGCTTAACAGCCAGTTGACAGCATTGTTTTCGCAATCAAATCAATATTTCTTGTGGTCTTAGGCTATCGTTACCGAATAGGAACTATCTACTCCTACTCATCTTTACCCTCAGTGATTGCCACTTTTCCATATACACTTCCCTATTGGATGACAGAAAAAAATCAGCACAAAATTTAATCTATATTTGATGTTAGTGTAGCTTCTGTTCAGCAGTGTATTCGTAATTATGAGACCATAGGTATAGATACTTTTACTTTGAACAGAAATAAGAAATATCCAAAATAATTGAAAAAACAAATAGGAAATACATTCAAAAAATAAATTGCACATCTGGGTAAAGAAGTATAATAGTCATGAAGAATTAAAATTTTTTGGAACAGAAGGATACTCAATCATAACCAAAGGAAGATAAACTATATTTAATGAGTGGATTGAAATCGTGCAGTATTGTATTGCACAAACGGCAAAAAACGACAGATATCTTATCAGCAGGCTCATAATTATACACTGGAATATTAGGGGAAGAAAATCAAAGGGTTTTGAAACAACCTTTTAAAAAAACTTGCAAAGATTGAACGGAGGCAATTCTAAGCAGAATCTTACATAAATCTTGTTTATCGAGCTATAGAGAAAGCAAGTGAGCAGTTCCATTATTCAATCCTTCAGCTATGCAAGATTAAAAACATTCCAATAGTTTCATGCTATAAATGGCTGAATCGAAAGGGATTCAAAAATAACCGGATTAACCAGAAACTTTCTGAAAGACTAGGACAGATTCATAAGGAGCATCCGAATACGAGAAACCAGAGATGAATGGGAATCTGATACTTAGAATCTGACGTAATCGTCAAATCCGATTAAATTTAAAACAGGTTGTAACAGAATTTAAATATGGCATCTCTTTCACCCGTATACATAAACTGTATTTAAGCACAATGCTGGATCTATGTAACCAAATGGTTGTTCCATATATATTGAGTTACCATACTAAAACCAATTAATATTTGATACTTTTGTTCAAGCTATAAAGGTGTCATTCAGCAAATTAAATGATGCTACATTCGTCGATTTAAATACGACTTTTTGAGATATATATTCGAGGTATCAGGCAAAATATTTGTAGGAATTTCTGCACGTTGTTTGCTACGAAAAGGTCATCCTGCAAATTGATTACAGGATGACCTTTTCTCTAACCGAGTTCACAGTCATTGATTGCTTGCATGACTGCATCAGTATTTATGATGTTTAAATTTGAACTGTTTCCAATCAATAGACTGGCATTGCAAAATTTGTTGATCATTCGTGGAGTACCGTTAGCAGCATTTAGTATTGCTTCCAACGCATTTTCCTCAAAGACAGTCTGTGTGCAGCCAGCACCTTTCAGCTTAGCTGTTATATAATCGTGCCCTTCTGTTTTTGACATACCTTCAAGATTGTAATTCATTACAATTCTTTGACGGAATGGTTCGTGGATGCTGAGACGAAGTGTGCTGTTTAATTGTGGAAGTCCTGCAAGGAGAATAACAGCCCTGTCGCGGGAGTCCATTTCAAAGTTGAATAACATTTTGATATTGTCAATATTGGTTGACAATATCATATCGATTATTATATAAATGAACACACGCAAAGAGGGCTTTGATACAACCACCGAAAGAATCATGCAAGAGAGCCGAATCATGAATAGTTACAGGTAGCCTAAAAAAATTGCGGCACTATCAATGTGAATTCTCATTGTCTCCAACATTGATTGTCAATACCTCTTTCTTCCCTTCCGTATTGATACCGAGAATGACATAGGCAGCCAATTTACGGATTATACCGTTATCACGGACAGAATAATGTATCGCATCTATGTACAAGATTGGATATACCTCGTCTAATGGTCGATTCTGCCAGTCTTCAATCTGTGGCAGAATCTTGTCCGTAACATCTGAGATAAATCCTTCTGATGTCTCAAAACCGTAGATGTCCTCAATCGTCTCAGATATCTGTCTTGTAGTCATCCCTTTGGCATACATGGAGATAATCTTCTGATTAATATCAGAAATATCTTTCTGACGCTTCTTTACTACCTGCGGTTCAAAAGTAGATTTTCTGTCTTGAGGAACTTCAATCTCCATAACTGCTATTTACACGTTTCCGCTTGTAGCCATTGCGATAATCATCATTGTCCGAACGCTCGGATTTCTCGTATCCAAGATGGTCATCCATTTCAGCTTCCATCATTTCTTTGATGGTTCCGCCTAAAAGATCTTTCAATGCATCTTGGATATCTTCAGCTGTCTGAATATTATATTCCTCCAAAAGCTGATGAATGATGTTCCGTTTTCCTTCTGTCATTTGTACTCTGTGTGCAGGTTTCTTTTGTCTTGCCATAATAAAAGACCCTCCTATGATTTTATCTTATCATAGAAGAACCTTCTAAATACTATTTTACAGAAAAAGTTTCACACACTCCCCCTCAAAATTGCCCAGCAAAACCGGACAACCAAAAGCATTATATTTTTTCACAATCTACATTATGGAAGGCACACCACCGTTAAAGCGATAACTCTTTTCTATATTGTTCTATGAAATTTTCGATTGTATTACATACTTTTTAATTGAATATTTACACGCTCCATTGGTATATAGTATTTATTCAAACAAATGACTATTCCTTTGTCATCAATAAGCTTTTCCGTCAATACTACATATACACATTTTTCAGTTTCCATTTCACTCTCAATACTTTTAATCATATTGATTTCAACTTTTCCCACTTTGGCATACTTATATGTATCTTGACAGATTAATTTCAAAACCTGTTCGGAGTTCATCATATCTATTTCAGATACAAAATCTAAATCTGTTGGCAGAGTAGAAAAACATTTTGCTATACATTCTTTATCGGAGTAATATAACAATGTCGCAGTTAAAAATACTGGTATTTGCCTTTCAAAAATATTATCGGTATATACCGCAGATTGCCTCAAACACGGTATGCATGTGATTTTATCAATTTTAGAAATTCCACATTTCGGTAAAACATTACCAATTTGTTCCAGTCCAGCAGTTAAATATTTCTTTTGATTCCGTAAAAAATTACCTACACCTTTTCTGGATTCAATCACACCATCTTCTTGTAACAATTGTAATGCCTGCCGAAGCGTCACTCGACTTACTCCCATCTGTTTAGCTAATTTAATCTCATTAGGCAACTTATTTTCCTGATTATACAAACCATCTAAAATATTTTTTAGAATTTTATTATATGTCTCAACATAAAGAGGCGGCTTATCCTTCAAACGATTATTCTCCATTACTCTATTCTCCCGTTTTGCCAATACATAAATGTAAATCATTAATAGAACCTCATATTAGAATTAAATTTTACCACTTTTAAAATTAATCGTCAAATCTCCTTTCTGTACTGCTGCAGTTTAAACACAGTAACTATGTGGTTTTCAGCCACTTTCACGGCTGTGCCGTGAATAATCTAGCCTAACTTTTAAACAACAATCAATTTTCACTTGATAAATACAACAGATTGATATATAAATGAAAAACTCAGATTGTATTGGTTGAAAATCCACTACATCCTTTTTCTCTTTCAAGCAAAATAGCATAACATGAAAAATACCCCTTCCACAAAGAAGGGGCTGTCTCTATCTTCTATATTTTTCAAATTCCTCCTGGGATTCATATATATCATCTAATGAAATACTATTTTTATGTCCACATTCAGTACACTTCCAGACATAATGATGATCATCAAAGCCATCTTGACTATTCAAATACGAATTGCAACGATCACAGTACCAATCAATATTAGGAAATCTATCGCTCATTATCATATCCTCCTTATTCTAATCCATCTGTATTGAGTTTCCATAAATACTTATAAAGAAACCTGTGTACTTCCTCATCATTTGCCACCCATGAGTTATCATATCTACTGTCTGACCATGAAGTTTTTCCTATTTCTTGAATTAATAATTTACCACCAACTATTCGATATTCTCTTTCATAAGTACTATTTTTTGAATCATAAGAAGAGCTTGTAGTAAATCCTTCATTTTGTTCCAATAATCTCTGTCGATTCCTCTTTGTTAATCTAACCATCTGTCGTCCTCACATCCTCCATTGTTTGATCCATTTAATGAATCAGCTAATGAATAACATATTTCTGCCGCTGTTTCCATTGCCCTTTGAGCTTTTTTCATTCTAATTGTTTTGCAATCACTACAAATTGTTGCATCAGGATTATCTATTATCTTCCCGCAATCCTTGCATTCTCCCTTTATATTGGAAAATGTTGTATCGTTTTTAAATCCGCATTTTGTACACGTCCATTCTTTTCCGTTTCTATCAAATCCTGCTTGAATATTTAAATACTCTCCACAACCGTCACAAAACCAAAATACAAAATCATCTAAAAAATCCGCTTCAGGTATGCAATAAAAACAACTATCACATGTCCATGATTTTTCCTTTTTCTTAAAAGTCATTTTTTGATGACATACAGGACATTCCATCCATTTTTTTATCCTTTTTATATATGTATATGTTATTTTATCGCATACCTTCATTTTGTATCACCTATCCTTCTATACATTTTCGATTTGCCATTGCATATACAATACACAAAATAATGTCATCGATTGGTCCAGGAACTGCATCTACAGGTGAAATCACATAAAGCATAAGTGCAATCAAAACTAATATTTTAAATTTTCCATCCATAGTTCTTACCTCTCTTCCTATAATGTCAAGCCCTAAATCATTAATTTTTCAGGCTTTTCTTTAAATATTTACCTCATAAAACAGAGCCAAAAGTGTATGACAGTCATTGTATCTTGTACTGAACAGCTA
>JAETOL010000035.1 GCA_021771755.1 Lachnospiraceae bacterium
AGCTGCTAGCTATCTCTCGTTTTACTGTTTTGGTTCATTGAACCGTTCTTTGAATGTAAAAGAAATTTTCGAGAATCGTATGTGTCTCACTGTTTAGTTATCAAGGTTCTTTGTTTTCTGTCTCTCAAACAGCTCATTTATTCTATCACATCTGTTTTCGTTTGTCAAGAACTTTTTTCAAGTTTTTTCAAACTTTTTAAAATGTTATCTGTCTGTCTCAAAAGACTTGTTTATGTTATCACACTGCTTTGTGTTTGTCAACAACTTTTTTATCTTTTTTCAAAGTTTTTTAAATTGTTTCTTCAAAACAAACATTTTCTTGCGACAGCTCAATTAGAATATCACTTTATCTCACATATGTCAATACCTTTTTCAAAATTTTTCTCATATTGTAAACTGTTTCTTCTTTTAGTATAATAGAAAGAAATACTATCTTTCTAAGGAGGAACTTATAATGAAAGGAACTTTATACGGTGTAGGAGTTGGCCCTGGAGATCCGGAGCTTATGACTCTGAAGGCGGTACGCCTGATCCGTGAAAATATGATCATTGCTGTTCCCGGCGCTGATCCTAAGGAAACTGTTGCATATAAAATCGCAGTTCAGGCAGTACCTGAGCTTGCAGAAAAAGAACTTTTACCTATTTACATGCCAATGACACATGATCCGGAGGAACTGGAGAAAAACCATGCCAAAGGCGCACAGACTTTGGAGGAGGTTCTTGATAAGGGCAAAAATATCGTATTTCTTACTCTTGGAGATCCCTGCGTATACTCTACTTTTTCCTATTTACAGAAGCGTGTGGAAAAAGACGGTTATCACACAGAGCTTGTCAGCGGCATCACATCTTTCTGTGCTGCAGCTGCCCGCCTGAACATCCCTCTTTCTGAATGGAATGAGCAGCTCCATGTAGTTCCGGCTGTTCACCGTCTTGACAGTACTTTAAATGAATCCGGAAATTATATTCTTATGAAATCCGGCAAAAAAATGAATCAGGTAAAAGAAATCCTTGCCCAGAGCGGCCGAGATGTCCTTATGGTCGAGAACTGCGGAATGGAAAACGAGCATATTTACCGCAGCGTAGAAGAAATCCCGGATGATGCCGGATATTACTCTCTGATCATTGCAAAAGAAGCGAAACCACAGTCATGATCGAAACAAAAAATCTGACAAAAACTTTTGACAGCTTTACTGCTGTAGATCATTTAAATCTGAAGATAGAATCCGGCGAGTTTTTTGGACTTCTCGGACCTAATGGTGCAGGAAAAACAACAACCATCAGTCTTTTGTCCACTCTTCTGCTTCCCACAAAGGGAGAGATTCTGATCAACGGACAGCCTCTTACCAGAAACCGTCCGGATCTGAAGAGAAAAATCAGTGTGATCACACAGGAATATTCCATGCGTCAGGATATGAATATGGACGAGATCATGGAATACCAGGGCCGGCTTTATTTTATGCCCAAAAAAGAAATCCGCCGGAGAACAGAGGAGCTTCTGGATTTCTGCGATCTTCTGAAATTCCGAAAACGTACGGTACGGAAGCTTTCCGGCGGTATGAAGCGTAAGCTGATGGTATGCCGCGCTCTGCTGACAGATCCGGAAATTCTTCTTCTGGATGAGCCTACCGCAGGAATGGATGCTTTATCAAGAAGGCAGATGTGGAATCTTCTGCGAAAGCTGAATGGTAAAAACCTGACCATTCTCCTGACTACCCATTATATGGAAGAAGCGCAGTCTCTCTGCGGTCGTGTTGCTCTGATGGATCACGGAAAGCTGGAAGAGATCAATACGCCTTCCGGCCTGATTGACAGTCTTGGCAAATATACGGTTGATGAAATGCTGCCGGAGGAAACAAAAAGCCATTATTTCCATCACCGTCAGGAAGCTATAGAATTCCTTTCCGGTCTTACCGGACAGGCAGCTCTCAGGGAAACCACCCTGGAGGATGTTTTTGTAGAACGGGCAGGCAGACACCTGTCCCCGTCATAAAGGAGGAGTTCTATGGGTATTATTACAATTTTATGGGAGAAATGGGTAGAATTTCGAAGGGATTTCTATAAGATCACTTTGGCCGCTATGATCGCGCCTTTGATGTACCTGGTGGTTTTTGGCATGGGGATCCAGACCATGTCCCACGGAGAACCCTACCTGAATTTTCTGATCCCCGGTGTTGTGGCCTTAACTACCATGAACGGAAGTTTTAATGCCATCGCGCAGAATCTCAACGTTCAGCGTCTCTATGAAAAGGCATTTGACCAGGTTATGATCTCTCCGACTCCTTTATGGCAGTTTATTGCAGGTCAGATCATTGGCGGAAGTCTTCGGGGACTTTACGCAGGCGGGATCATCCTGATCCTTACGGCTCCTATTGAAACCGGACTGATTTTTAACGGCTGGTCCTTTTTTATCATGTTCCTGAACGGAGCTGTTTTTTCCGCCATTGGTGTGGTTGTTTCCTTCCTTGCAAAAAATCACGCGGATGTACCAAGATTTTCCAACTACATCATCATGCCTATGGCCTATCTGTGCAACACCTTTTTTTCAACAGAAAAAATTCCGGGGCTTCTGGGAGATTTTGTGGCTGTACTGCCGCTTTCTCAGACAAGCCAGATGATCCGCGGCATTTCCGCCGGAGGAGCCGTGAACTTTACAGGCATCGGGATTCTTCTGGGTTATCTTGCCGTATTTACTGCCGGGGCTTCCTGGTTTATTTACAAAAAGAAAAATCTCTAATAAAAAATCCTTCTGCTGACATTTCAACATGTATCCACATGTTTTTGTCTGCAGGAGGATTTTTATTATATATTCTATTTGTCAAAACCAAAAAATTTTTCCAAAAATGCAGCCGCCCCTTCATGGTCATTATCCTCAGTCACATAAACAGCAGCTTCTTTTATATGGGCTGCGGCATTTCCCATTGCCACTGAAACGCCGGCCATTTGCAGCATTTCCAGATCATTGTCACTGTCGCCTATGGCAACCACATGCTCCCTGTTTATTCCAAGATCTTTCATCAGGGACAGCAATCCGTTTCCTTTATTGACACCCTTTGCATTAAATTCTGCATTTCCGGCAACAGAGGAGGTAACACTGAGTTCCGGAACATTGCTCCATTCTTTACGGATCACTGCTCCAAACTCCTGATCTTCAAAAAACAGGTTCAGCTTTTCCGCCTGATCCAGCAGAGACTTCTGTTCCCTGAAATTCTCAAGAAAGATATGGTCATGCAGCATATAGTCCGCAAAGTTCCCCGGGATATCGGAGCCCCTCAGGCTCTCTCTGTCATTTTCATCTGCATATACCTGACCTTCTGTAAAAAACTCCACATAATAGCGGATTTCTTTTCCGGAAATCCGGATCATCCTTTCCGTATCTGAAAGGATCCTCTCCGACATTCCTTCCGGCATCGGAAAACGCTCCAGTGTGCAGGAGTCTTTCCAGTCCCAGACAACAGCGCCGTTTTCCAGGACTGCATATGAAATTCCTTTCAGCAAAGCCACAGCAGGAGGAAGAAGTTTCTGAGACCTTCCGCTGGACGGAACCACGTAATGACCTTCATCCAGAAGCCGCTGCAAAATATCTGTGGTTCTTTTTGTCACCTGCCCCTGGCTGTTCAGAAGTGTTCCGTCCATGTCCACTGCAATGATGTATCTTTCCTTCTTTTGTTCCATACTGTTTCAACCTCGCTTTTTATAATAGTTCTCCCAGATATTTCTCAAAGCATACGCCTTCATTCCGGTCGATACCTTCCAGAACAGTATCATGAATGGCTTTTGAAATAAAATCTGCCGCTTTCCGTACAGATTCTGCGATTTCTGTCCCCTTTACCATTCCGGCGCTTAATACAGAAGCGAACAGATCTCCGGTTCCGGAGTAGCTGCCGCCCTCTTTTTTTACCTTTACCAAGGTACATCCTCTGTGATCGGTGATCAGATTTCCCATAAAAGCAGATCCGCCTTCGTTAAGATCAATACCGGTGATCACCGCATCCGCATCAAAAGTTTCCACCAGAGTTTTTCCGATTTCCTGCACCTCTTCCATAAATTCTTTTTGGGAGAGTTCAGACATCCGCTTCCATCTTTCATTATTTTTTTCTTTTCCATAAAGAAGCAGAAGAGCTTCGGTCAGGTTCGGAGTGATGATCGACGCTTTTTTTGCCAGAAGACGCATTTTTTCGCAAAGGGCATCTGTATAAATCGGATATTCCGCTCCATTGTCTCCCATGACAGGATCCGTCAGGATCTTCACTCCATTTTGTCCGAAAAGATCAATAAACTCCAGGATCTTCTCCGCCTGAGCTGCGCCGGAAAGAAATCCTGTATAAATCCCGTCCGGGCAAAACCCCATCTGCTTCCAGCGAAGCATGATCTCTTCCATGTGTTCTGTATAATCGTCATAATAATACGTTTCAAATCCTGTCTGCGCACTTAGGATCGCCGTTGGAAGGGGACATGCCTGAACTCCCATTACGGAGATCACCGGAAGGGCGGCTGTCAGAGAGCATTTCCCCATTCCTGAAAGATCATTGATCACTGCTATTTTTTTCAAAACAATTCTCCTCATCTTGCATTCTTTTATACTATGCTATAGAATAGCATTATCATGTATCTTAAAAAACGACCAGTTTTTTCTATTTTTAAGGGGACAGTTTAATTTAAAAAAGAAAGGAGTCCTACCCGTGTGCTCACAACCGGATCCAGATAAATCCTCAAAAAACCAGAGTTTTCTCTTTTCCAAAACAGATTCCGATCATCCGGAACATCTGTACCTGCAGGTCTGTCATTACTATCGCGACCTGATCCTGGCCCGCCGTCTTCAGCCCGGAAGCCGGATGCCCTCCCTGCGGAAATGCGCCCAGGAACTTCAGTTGAGCCGTACCACTATCGAAAATGCCTATCTTCAGCTTGCCGCTGACGGATATATTATTTCCAGGGCTCAAAGCGGCTACTACGTCACAGACATTGCCCTTCAGACCCACCGGGAGAAAAAAGCTTCTCTTCCGGAAGAACCGCCCTGTCTGTATGATCTTTCTTCCTCCGGTGTAGACCGGGAAAGCTTTCGTTTTGATCTCTGGCAGAGATATCTGAAAAGCGCCCTGCGTCAGAACGAGCGTCTGCTCTCTTACGGCGAGCCCCAGGGAGAAGCGGATTTTCGTCAGGTCTTGTCCGATTATGTAAGACAGCGGAGAAATATCGCCTGTTCCCCTGATGATATTGTCATCGGCGCCGGCGTTCAGAGTCTTCTGCAGATCCTCTGCCCTCTTGTAAAAAACAGAAAAAATGTTTCCTTTCCTACACCTTCTTTTGTACAGGGAAGTACGATCTTCTCGGATTTTGGCTTTGAGATCCGGTACCGCAATAAAGACAGCGATGTGATCTATGTTTCTCCTGCCCATATGACAAAATGGGGAGAGATCATGCCTGTGTCCCGGCGTCTGGAACTGATCCGCTATGCCGCCTCCCATAACAGTCTGATCATTGAGGATGATTTTGAAAACGAATTTGTATACCTGCAAAAACCAACTCCCTCTCTTTTCAGTCTTGCAGGAGGACGGGGAGTCGTTTACATGGGTTCTTTTTCCAGACTGCTTCTCCCCTCCATCCGCATCAGCTTTATGGTCCTGCCGCCTGAGCTTACAGACAGCTATCATGCCAAAGGCACATTTTATAATCAGACTGCCTCCAAAGCAGAACAGATCGCCCTTTGTCAGTTTATCCGGGACGGACACCTTTCCGCCCAGACCCGGAGACTGAAACGACTCTATTCTGCCAAGCTGAAGGAACTTCTGACTGTTGTGCGGGAAGTCTTTGGAGAAACGTCCAAAATTCAGATCGGCGCCGCCGGTACCAGCCTGGCACTTACGCTTCCCTGGAACAATTCCGGCGAAAGTCTGAAAAAAAAGGCGCGGACCCGTGGCCTGCGCCTGAAAATACTCCGGGAGGATCCGGAAAGTGTTACCATACTTCTTTCCTGTTCCTCTCTCCCCGCCTCAGACTTTCATCCGGCATGTGAGCTTCTGAAGGAAGTGATCTCAATCCCTCCGGTTATCAATCATATATAAAAGAGCGTTGCAGATGCAGGCAGCAATATTGCTGCCTCCCTTGCGGCCCTTTGCCACAATATAGGGAGCTCCGGATTCCATGATCAGCTCCTTGGACTGTACTACATTGACAAAGCCTACAGGAACACCGATGATCAGTTCCGGATCCAGTTTGCCTTCCCGGATCAGTTCATAAAGGCGCACCAGCGCTGTTGGCGCATTTCCAATGGCAAAGATCAGTTTTTTATCCAGGGAAGCCGCCTTGTCCATGCTGGCTGTGGCTCTTGTAGTACCGTTTTTCTTTGCTGTTTCTGCTACATCCTCATCAGACATAAAACAGTAAACTTCTCCGCCATAGCGGGCAAGCGCTCTCTTGTTGATACCGGATTTTGCCATCTGGGTATCGGTTACAATACATGCCCCGTTCCGGATCGCTTCCAGTGCTTTTTCAATCACATCCGGTGAAAAACACAGATTGTCCGCATAATCAAAATCCGCACTGGTATGGATACATCGTTTTACTACAAGCTCGGTTCCAGGGATCAGTTTTTTTTCACCCAGTTCTTCGGTAATGATCTCGAAGCTTCTTTTTTCGATATCCATTGGTTTTACGTTTTCAAGTTCAACCTTCATTCTCTGTCCCTCCAATGCCTTCTTCCAGAATCTGATATATTTTTTTCATATCCAGATGTTTTCTCAGTTCTGCTGCCAGGATATCATACTGTGTTTCCTTAAAGGAGGCAAAATCCACTCCTTCCATCTGAGAAACATCGATTCCTTTTTTCTCACCCACTGCACGTATCAGGGCGAGGGCAGATTCTTCTTTGTCAAAGATCCCATGTACATAGGTACCACAGACGTTTTCAAAAACAGTCCCTTCTGTTTTTTCCTGACCGCTGACTCCGTCTTTCGTCCAGGTACTTGCATGAGCGCCGGATTTCCAGGTGCTTTCTCCCATGTGAATCTCATAGCCGGTAAATTTCACACCGCTTAGCGGCTGATATTCCCCCTGGATTTCCAGATACTTTCCGGTAACTTGTGTCCGTGTTTTTTTCTCCGCAAAAACCGTATCCATAGGAAGAAGCCCCATACCTCTCATAGTACCGCCGGCTTCCACTCCGTGGGGATCACTTAAGGATTCTCCAAGCATCTGGTAACCTCCGCAGATGCCAAACACAAAGGTCCCTCTGGCGGCCGCTTTCAGGATCAGAGACTCCATGCCGCTTTCCCGCAGCCACTGGAGATCCTCCATGGTGTTTTTTGTTCCCGGAAGCATGATCACATCCGGATTCTTCAGATCCGCCGGATGTTTTACATAACGAAGAGATACTCCCGGAATACTTTCAAAAGGATTAAAGTCCGTAAAATTGGAGATTCTTGGCACACGGATCACTGCAATATCAATCTGCCCGATCTCCTGATCTCTGTCAAACCGATCTGTCAGACTGTCTTCATCTTCCACCTGAATATCCAGATAGGGAGCCACACCGACCACCGGGATATGACACTTCTCTTCCAGCATCTCCACACCGGGATCCAGGATGGTTTTATCTCCGCGGAATTTGTTGATGATAAGCCCTTTGACCATTTCTCTTTCTTCCGGCTCCAGAAGCTCTACCGTACCGTAAAGCTGGGCAAACACTCCGCCTCTGTCAATATCTCCTACCAGAAGGACCGGAGCGCCGGCCATTTTTGCCATACCCATATTTACGATATCCTCTGTTTTCAGATTGATCTCTGCAGGACTTCCGGCTCCTTCAATCACAATAATATCGTTTTCGGATGCCAGTGCATGGTAGGCTTTCATCACATCCGGCACTAATTTTTTCTTATACTTAAAATAATCTCTGGCGCTCATCGTCCCCAGGACTTCTCCGTTTACGATCACCTGTGAGCCTACGTCATTGGTAGGCTTGAGAAGGATCGGGTTCATCAGCACAGACGGAGCGATTCCTGCCGCCTCTGCCTGCATTACCTGCGCCCGTCCCATTTCCAGTCCTTCCTCGGTGATAAAGGAATTCAACGCCATATTCTGTGATTTAAAGGGAGCCACCCGATAGCCGTCCTGCTTGAAAATACGGCATAATCCTGCTGCAAGAAGACTTTTTCCCGCGTTGGACATAGTTCCCTGTACCATGATTGCTTTAGCCATGTTCAGTTTTCCTCCAGACAATTTTTCAATGCTTCCAGAAGCTTTTCATTTTCCGCCCGGGTGCGTACTGCAATTCGATAATATCCCTCAGACAGTCCCGGATAATTGCTGCAGTCACGAAGGATCACGCCATTTCGGATTCCTTTTTCAAAGAGTCCCGGCTCTCCCCGGAAAAAGACATAATTCGCCTCGGATGGATAGACCTGGAAGCCCAGTTCTTTCAATCCCTCTTTCAGATAAACAGCTTCTTCAAATACAAGCTTCCGTCCCTGTTCCACATACGAGCCTTCCTTCAGAGCCGCGATTCCTGCCGCCTGCGCCATAACAGAAATATTCCAGGGCTGTGTCACCTGGGCCATTTTTTCCAGAAGTTCTCTGTTTTCGCAGAGACCATAGCCCAGACGGACTCCTGCCATTGCATAACGCTTGGTAAAGGCTTTGAGAATAAAAAGATTATGATATCTCGGAAGCTGTGCCTTCAGAGAATATTTTCCCGGCTCTTTGATAAAATCAAGGAAACATTCATCTACAACAAGAAGAATTCCCAGTTCCCTGCAGTTCCGGAGCACACGAAACAAAAATTCCCGGTCTGTCAGAATGCCTGTGGGATTGTTGGGATTGCACAGGAATACCATGTCCAGATCCCTGTGAAGCCCGTCGATAAAGCTTTCCTGCATCTGAAAAGTATCCTCTTCCCGAAGGAGCACATGCTCCACTTCACATCCAACGCTTGCAAGCGCCTGCTCATATTCTGCAAAAGTCGGAACCGGAATCAGCGCCCGCTTCGGACGCACTGCCTGACAAAGAGAAAAGATCAGTTCTGCAGCTCCATTACCACAGATGATATGCTCCGGATCCATATCCTCATATTCTCCCAGAGCTTCTTTTAGCGGAGCATAGCCAACCTGGGGATAATCTCCCAGATGCTCCAGACTGTCCCGGACCGCTTCTTTTACGCTTTCCGGTGTTCCCAAAGGGTTACAGTTGGCGGAAAAATCAAGACAGTCCTGATAAGTATAAATATTTCCTCCATGTATATGTTTGTTCATTGTCTTTCTCCTGTATTGTCACATCATGAAATACCGATGCTTCTTCCTTTTTCTTTTCCAGAAAAATCCTACACCAGAAACTGTACCAGGAGTCTCCCTCCAAGGCAGAGAAGCACACTGAGTACAGAAGCCCCGTACAGAAGCCGGTTGGCACGTCTGATGTCCTCCGGCTCCACTTCCCGAAGCTTATCTCCGATTGTTGGTTTTTCATATAATTTTCCAAAATAACATGCATTCCCTGCAAGCTGTACTCTTAAAGCGCCTGCCACTGCAGCCTCTGTCTGGGCGGAATTGGGGCTTGCATGATTTCTTCTGTCTCTTTTATAAATTTTTGCTGCATTTTTCCCATCCATTCCAGTTAAAAACGCAGCAGCCACCATCAGCCATCCGGAAATCCTTGCAGGAATATAATTGGCAAGGTCATCCAGCTTTGCCGCACAGCGGCCAAAATACAGGTATCTGTCATTTTTGTAGCCCAGCATGGAATCCATGGTATTGATTCCTTTATAAAGGAACATCAGAGGTGCTCCGCCCACTGCCATATAAAGCATCGGCGCGATCACTCCGTCCGAACCATTTTCTGCCACAGTTTCCACTGCGGCCTTGGTCACGCCTTCCTCTGTCAGTTCTGCCGTATCCCGTCCCACGATCATGGAAACCGCATAGCGCGCTTCCTCAATGGTACCGTTTTTCAGACGGTCATAAACCTTCATGCTTTCATCCTTTAAGGATTTCGTGGCAAGAAGCTGATAGCACCAGAAGGTTTCCAGTGCAAGTCCTGCCAGAGGCAGGTACCGGTACAGCACAGATAAAACCGCACAGGGAACCCCCAGAGAAATAAGGCACACCAGAACAACCTCCAGAAATCCTCCGGATAATTCTCCTTTTTCTGTTTTCGGAAGGATTTTCCGGATTCCTTTTTCAAGCAACGCGATCAGATTCCCGATCAGGCATACCGGATGATACAGCCATCTGGGATCTCCGATCAAAAGATCCAGTAAATACCCTGCTGCCAGGGCAATGGTATGATAAAGCAAAATTTCCTCTTCCTGACACAGCGCCTACAGAAAGCCTCTATATCCTGTGTCTCTGTTTTTTATATTCCAGACATTTTTTCAGAAACGCCTCCGGTATTCGGGGATTTCCATAGTAATACAGATGCGGAAATCCTGCAAAGAGAGTGTCCGTTCCATGAATACACTCCCATCCTCTGGTACTTTCCGGCTTCTGCGCGTAAAAATCTCCGCCGCAGTTTTCCGAATCAAAATAATGAAATTCATGAGCTGGGATCACTCCCAGATCTGATTCTCCCAGAACTGGTTTTTTCTGCTGAAGAGAAATATAACCAAATCTGGAAAGTCTGGGCGTCCGGTACACTTTTCCCGGAATCACGCCTGCCATACGGCGTATCTGTCCGTCCATATCTTCCATCTCCTCATGAAGATACATAAAGCCGCCACATTCTGCCATGCAGGGAAGCCCGGCTTTTATCCTTTGTCTGATCTCTTCTTTCACTGAACTGTTTTTTTCCAGCGCCTGTCCGTTCAGTTCCGGATACCCTCCATAAAGAAGAAGGCCGTCCAGCTCCTCCGGAAGCATTTTGTCATAAATGGGAGAAAAAGACACAAGCTCTGCTCCCATTTCCTGGAGGATCCGGAAATTATCTTCATAAAAGAAGCAGAAGGCCTCATCCTCTGCCACACCGATCCGCACCGGCTCCTCCAGACCAAACTCCGGTTTTACCGATATCTCATCCATATCCGGCGCACTGTCTGCCAGCCTCTGGATCCCGTCCATATCCAGCGTCTTCTCCAGAATTTCCGCAAGCTTCTGAAGACGGTTCTTCAGCTCCGGAATCTCATGAGGAAGAACCAGCCCCAGATGCCGGCTTTCGATCACACAGTCCTCCACCCGGGGCACATACCCCAGTACTGCGATTCCCAGTTCTCTCTCCACCAGTTCTTTCATTCTGGGATACAGCATGGGAGACATCTGATTAAAAATCACGCCTTTGATATGACTGTCCTTTTTATATTCCAGAAAACCTTTGACATAAGCGGACAGTGAAACACTCATTCCCTTACTGTTTACAATAAGGATTACCGGCGTATCGGTCACTCTGGCAAGGTCATAAGCGCTTGCCCGTGTAGTCGTTCCTCCAACGCCGTCATAAAAGCCCATAACCCCCTCCATTACAGAGATGTCGCAGCCGGAGGCGTTTTTCTGAAAAATTCCCCTTGTGGTATCCTCCGAAGTGAAAAAAGTATCCAGGTTTCTGGATCTTGTGCCAATCACTCTGCTGTGGAACATGGGATCAATGTAATCCGGTCCGCACTTAAAAGAGGCTGTTTTCAGCCCTCTGCTGACCAGCGCCTGGAGAAGTCCGCAGGTGATCAGCGTCTTTCCGCTTCCGCTGGCTCCTGCTGCCAGGAGTATCCTGGGTATTTTCATAAGCTTCTCCTCCTTTTAGCTGACGGCCTGAATGGTAATCACATAAATAGGATTTTCTCCCATCATCATGTGATAGCGGCCGATGGATTTTGATCTGGAAACTGCAAGCTGTACAATATCTGTTTCCCATAGGATGGTTTCATCCTCTGCCTTCAGCTGACGGATACATTCCATGGCTTCACTGACTGTTTCCAGAGTGATACAGTTGATGACCATACGGACGTTTCTGTTTTTTCCAAGAAGGACATGGATGATCTCTTTGAGATTACCGGAAGATCCTCCGATAAAAGCATGGGTCGGTGCCGGAAGCTCTTTCAGTGCCTCCGGTGCTGTTCCGGCTATAATCTCCATATGATCAAGGGCAAACTTTTCTTTGTTCTGTTGGATCAGCGCAAGAGCATCCTCTTTTTTCTCAATGGCATACACTCTGCCTTCTCTGGCGCAAAGAGCCATTTCCACAGAAACCGATCCTGTCCCGGCGCCCACGTCATAGCATACGGAATCCTTTTTCAGTCTCAGCTTTCCAAGAGAAACCGTACGAACCTCCGTTTTTGTCATAGGGGCTTTTCCCCTGATAAATTCCTCATCGGGAAGTCCGTGAGTGGCGGTTTCTTCCGCTGCCCTTTCATTATATGCGCAGATCACGCTGAGAGCATCTCCCTGATACGCAGTCAGTTCACTTGCTTTTTTTACAAAAATCTTCTCATTGTCATAGGAAAGATTCTCGCCCACGTAGAGAAGAACATCTCCCATTCCATAAAAGGTCAGTTTACGGGCAAGCTCTGCCGTTCCCTCTGCGGTTCCCAAAATGGCAAACACCTTTTTGTCTGAACGGATCAGAGACACCAGATTGCAGGTTTTTCCATGGGCGCTGACGATTTTGGCATCGTCCCAGGAAAGTCCGATCTTTGCCATAAAATAAACCACCGAAGAGATTCCGCAGATCACCTGCGTATCCTCTCCCAGAAGCTCCAAAAGTTTTTTTGCCCCGCTGTAAAAGCCAACGTCGCCGGAAAGGGCAATCACCACATTTCTGTACTGAGGGTGACTGTGAATATAATCCACGATTTCCTGACTTCTGTATTCATAAAACACATCCTGATGAGGAAGGCGTACAGCATCTGCCATTCTTTTTGCACCAATGATCAGGTCTGCGTTTTCTACGGCGTTCTTTCCCTGAACGGTCATAGTATCCCGGCTTCCCATACCAATCCCCAGAAGAGTCACCTGGGGTTTCCGGGAAAACCGGAACTTCTCTGCCAGCATGGAGCAGGCTTCTGCAAGAGTCATTCCCTGTTCATTTAACGGGCGGCCGATGATCACCGGCGTCACTTTGCAGGAAACAGCTGCCTGCATCTTTTCCAGAAAACCGCCTGCCTTTCCGGAATCCTTTGTAACCAGATAACGGCACTCATACTGTTTCAGCATGGCGACATTCATCTCCTCCGAAAAAGGCCCCTGCATGGCAATCAGGTTCTTTCCCTCAAATCCCAGTTCCCTGCAGGTATCGATCACAGACGGCAGAGAAAGAACCCTGGCAAAAAGGCGTTTCTGAAAATCCGGAACACTGGTAAACAGCTTTAACTCCTTGCTTCCTGTCGTAAGAAGTACGTTTCCCTCTGTGGTTTTCAGAAATTCCGCCGCCGCTTCCGCGCTTTCTACATACACGGCTTTCTGATGGCCGCTTTCCTCCCGCAGAACCCGAATATAAGAGATACCGGTTTTTTCACAGGCCCGTCGGATATTTTCAGTCACCTCTGCAGCATAGGGATGGGTGGCATCCAGAACAAGCTCCGGCTTTTCCCTCTCAAAAAGAGCTTCCATTTCCTCTTCCGAAAGGCGTTTTGCCTGTACATGAAGAAAAGAATTTTCCGAAAGAGATTTTGTTCCGTATTCTGTAGCCACACAACCAAGAACCTGCACCTGATGCTCTGCCAGAAAACGGCACAGCTCATATCCCTCTGTAGTGCCTGCAAATACAATGGCTTTATACATTCCGATATCCTCTTGGCGTTACCATTTTTCCATTGATCTCTTTTGTCTGGGAATTGCCGACAAAAACAGTCGTAAACATATCTACCTTTGTATCACGAAGCTCCTTCAGGGTCATAAGATGATATTCTTCTCCCTCTCTTCCGATATTGGCAACGGTTCCGCACACAGTTTCCGGAGACTTGTACTGCATCATCAGATCACATGCTTTCTGCAGATAGTCATGGCGCTTGCGGCTGGAAGGGTTATAAAGACAGATCACAAAGTCTGCCTGAGATGCACCCAGAAGACGGGCTTCGATCTTTTCCCATGGTGTGAGAAGGTCACTGAGACTGATAAGACAGAAATCGTGGATCAGAGGCGCTCCAAGAACGGCTGCTCCGCCCAGAGCAGCGGTAACACCGGGAACGATCTCCAGTTCCACCTCCGGATATTTCACACCAACCTCATACATAAGTCCTGCCATTCCATACACACCTGCATCTCCGCTGCAGATCATGGAGACCACTTTTCCCTTCATTGCCTCTTCAAAAGCAAGAACACAGCGGTCTACTTCTTTTTTCATCGGTGTGGTAAGAAATTCTTTATCTGCAAAAGTATCTTTTACAAGATCCACATATACGGTATATCCAATGATCACATCACTGGCTTTTAATGCTTCCATGGCGATCCCGGTCATCTGGTCGCAGCCTCCCGGGCCGATTCCTACTACATATATTTTATTCAAAACGTACCTCCCATGTCCGGATGGCAAGAGCCGTTGTCACCCCGTCCTCTCCGGATTTTCTTTTTATCAGTGTCCCGTCTGCCGCCCCCAGCACAGCGCTTCGTTCACAGACATTCTCTACTCCTGTGATCTTTTTTACAAAAGAAGAAGGGGTAAAATCTCCCTGCACTTCCATCAATTCTTCACTGTCCCAGGTACGGAACGGGATTTTATTTTTTTCTGCATAAGCCAGCAGTCCCGGCTCATTTTTTTTCAGTGAAATGCTTGCCAGCTGCTCCACTGCCTGCAAAAAGACATCTGCATCCTCCATGCATCTGTCCGCAGCTTTTTCTATGGCTTCCGGCTCCTTATTCTTCCTGCAGCCCATGCCAAGGGTCAGGATCCGGGGTATCACCTGCACGGTGGATAAAAACGGCCGGCAGGATTTATGGATCGTAACCGCGATCCCAATCTCCGGACACTGCTCCGGATTCTTTTGGATACTTTCCGATTTCTCCGACTCTCCGTCTGTCTCTTCCTGTAATTTTCCATAAATATCACATAGAACAAGTCCCTCCGGAAGTTCCCCCTTCCAGGGAAATTCGCTGTAGAATCCAACTTTTTTACCTGCAAGAAGCGCTGCAGACACTTCTTTTGCCGCCTTCATATTCTGGATGTCACAACCGTTCTTTTTTGCAAACACATCTACGGCAAAACGGCTGTGAAGATCTGTAGCCGTAGTAACCACAGGCTGTGCCCCCAGAATCCGTGCACTCAGAAGAGCCAGTTCATTGGCTCCTCCCAGATGACCGGACAGCAGGGAGATCACAAAGTTTCCACATTCGTCGATCACCAGCACTGCCGGATCTGATTTTTTGGATGCCGCATAGGGAGCAATGCTCCGCACCGCGATTCCGCAGGCTCCCACAAACAGAATCCCGTCATCCAGGGAAAAACGGTCACCTGCCCATTTTACGGTACTCTCGGTGACAGAATCCTCCAGATATTTGCTTTTTTTTGCAAGAAGAACCTGATGCCCCTGTCCTTCAAGTCCGGTCTTCAGCCTTTCTGCTGTGTGAAGCCCGGTAAGGCTGAAACAGATCATCGAAAGTTTCATCTGCCGCTCCTTTTTATTTTGTGGCTTTTCGGAATTCTGTGGTAAAGGAAGGGTCATATAACTTTGAACGGTCATAATGTGCTGCCTTTACTGCATCTCCGATGATCATCAGCGCTGTTTTTGTAATGTTGTTCTCTGCCGCTGTTTTTGCAAGTGTTCCTACTGTACAGATGAATTTCTTTTCATCCGGCCAGGTTGCCTTATATACAATGGCAGCCGGTGTATCCTCTTTATATCCGCCTTCGATCAGTCTCCTGCTTAATTCCTCCAGCATTCCGGTGCTTAAAAATACCACCATAGATGCCTGATGTGCCGCAAAGGACTGGATGCTTTCTTTCGGCGGAACCGGTGTACGTCCTTCCATTCTGGTAATGATCACACTCTGAGAAATATCCGGAAGGGTATATTCCAGATCCAGGGCGCTTGCAGCGCCGCAGAAAGAGCTGACACCAGGACAGGAATCATAGGCAATTCCTTTTTCATCCAGAATATCCATCTGCTCACGGATTGCTCCGTAGATACAGGGATCTCCGGTATGGAGACGGACGGTGGTTTTTCCTTCCGCTTCTGCTCTTTCCATAACAGAAATCACTTCCTCCAGCGTCATTTTGGCGCTGTTGTGAATGGTACACACATCCTTGCTGTATTCCAGAAGCTGAGGGTTCACAAGGGAACCTGCATATATGATCACATCTGCTTCTTCCAGATATTTTTTTCCTCTGACTGTAATAAGATCCGGTGCTCCCGGTCCTGCTCCTACAAAATGTATCATTCTTTTTCTCCTTTAGCGATTTTTTTGATCAGTTCTGACGCATTAGCCGTCTGTCCCAGGTAACCATACTCATTGGAAAAAATCACAGCCCCCAGAAGGATCTGATGATAGGACCGATGATCCAGATAAAACTGGATCTTCTCCAGTATCACTTTCATAGCCTTTTCCATCAGATCATATTTTTTTAAAACAGAAAGCGCTTCGTCAGTGGTATTACACTGCAGGATCTCCTGAGCACATGCAAGACTGCCCCCCGCACGGACAGCTGCCGCACAAAAAACCTCCATTCTTCCATCCGCACTGTGAGAATGGGTGTTCATGATCCCTGCCGCAACCTTAATAAATTTTCCGATATGAGCAACAAAAAGAATACCTTTTGCTCCCATATCCACAGCCATATCTATGGTCTCTCCCACATAATTGCTGCATTTCATATTTTTTTCAAAAGGGAGCTCCATATGCTCTCTTAAAAAATCCGCACCATAATTGCCCGGCGTCACCAGAAGATATTCCTCTTTCATGGCAATGCGCTGGCTCATTTCCACCCGGATACTGTCGATCAGTGCCTTTTCACTCATAGGCTCCACGATCCCCGAGGTTCCCAGAATGGAAATCCCTCCCACAATGCCAAGTCTTGGGTTAAACGTCTTTTTGGCAACGTTCTCTCCTTCCGGTACCGATATGGTGACCTTCAGTCTGCCTTCAAAATCAAACCTGTCTGCGGCCTCCTCCACAGACTTCAGGATCATAGCCTTTGGCACAGGATTAATGGCAGCCTCGCCAATTGGCTGCTTCAGACCGGGTTTGGTCACCCGACCAACTCCAGTTCCCCCGTCAATAAAGGTACGTTCCGAAGATGTCTGTATTTTCTTGCGTTCTGTGTTTTTGTCGATTTCCTCAGGACACTCAGAATCTGACAGTTTTTCCACCCGGGCATATACAAGAATCCCGTCTGTGGTATCCGGGTCATCCCCGGCATCCTTACGCACCGCACAGCTTACCACATTTTCTTCCTGACGGATATCCAGGAGCTCCAGATTTAAGAGGATTCCCTTTGGAGTCATCAGCTCTGTTTCTGAAATCTTCTTTCCTCCCAGAAGGATCTCTGCCGCGCCTTTTGCTGCTGCCGCCGCACAGGAACCTGTGGTATAGCCAAAGCGAAGTTTTTTCTGATTTCGGATAACATAACACTCTTCCAGTCCTGTCTTATGTGCCATAAACATCCTCCTTATTTCCGTTCATTATTATATAATTTTGACAGAAAAATGTCAATTTATCTGGCGGTTTCAGACAAATAAAAAAGCCATGCCCTCTTTTTTTGCACAGCTTTTTCAAAATCCTAAAATACCAAGCTACAAAACTTCTCCTGCTTTCAACGGGCGGTCAGATTCAGTAAATGGCATGCAGCACTGTGGCCAGGTGCTATTTCTGCCATACGCGGTGCTTCTTTTTTGCAAACATCCATACGATACCCGCATCTTTCCTGAAAAGGACAGCCTTTTGGAAGATCCAGAGGACTGGGCGGTTCGCTTTCAATACTCTCAATTGGCCTGGAATAATCCATATGAATATCAAATATAGAACCCATAAGAGCTTTCGTATATGGATGCACTGCTTTTGTGTTTAATTCATGTCCGGGTATTTCCTCTACTACATTCCCCAGATACATAACTGCCACCTGATGAGCGACAGACTGTACCAGTGCAATATCATGACAGATGAAACCAATCGTAATATTTTTTTCTCTTTGGAGCTTTGTAATCAATTCAATTATGGTTTTCTGAACTGAAACATCTAAAGCCGCAGTAGCTTCATCCAGAATGATGATTTCCGGTTCTAATGCAAGCGCTCTCGCAATTGCAACTCTCTGCCTCTGTCCTCCGCTTAAACTATGCGGATAGCGGTCCATGTATTCGCCCGGCAATTCTACCATCTCCAAAAGCTTTCGGCATACTTCTGTTTTTTCTGATTTTCGTATGTTTCCAAAATTTAGCAATGGTTCACAGACAATGTCACGGATTTTCATTTTAGGATGAAAAGATGAGGCCGGATCCTGAAAAACCATCTGAATATGTTTCCGGTGCTGTCTCAGTTTTTCTCCTTTTAATTTGGTGATATCCGTACCACGATATAAAATCTGTCCTTCGGTAGGCGTATCCAGTGAAACAAGCAATTTCATAAATGTACTTTTTCCGCAGCCGGATTCTCCTACCAGGCCAAGCGTTTTTCCTTTATACATTTTCAGATTTACATTATTATTCGCCAGAAGAAAACGTCCGTCTGCAGCAGGAAACTTTTTCGTCACATGTTTTGCTTCAAGTATTACTTCGCTTTTTTCAGACATACCGTTCACCTCCAAGAGAAGGAACCGCCTTTAATAATTTTTTGGTATACTCATTAACCGAACTGTTCAGGATATATTCCCTGGTTCCCTGATCTTCTATTTTTCCATTTTTCATAACAATAAGATAATCCGACATATAGGCTGCCACTCCCAGATTATGCGTTACCATAAGGATTCCCGTATGATAATTGTCTCTAAGCTGCACCATCTGCCGTACGATTTGTGCCTGTGTCGTAACGTCCAAAGCGGAAGTAGGCTCGTCTGCCAGAAGCAGTTTAGGCTGATAAGTCATCCCCATAGCGATTCCGACACGCTGTCTCATACCTCCCGACAGCTGAAAAGAATAGGAATCCATAATATGATCCGCAGAAGGCAGCCGCATGCGTTCCAGCATTCTGGTTCCCTTATCCCATGCTTCTTTTTTAGAAATTTTTTCATGAGTCAGAATATATTCTGTAAAAATATGACCGATCTTTTTTGTGGGATTCATCATTGCTCCACTGTCCTGAAAAATCATAGAAATATCAGATCCCCTCAGTTTTCTCCACTGGTTCTGCGTATAGGACAGCAAATCAGTTCCTTCAAACAGAATCTGTCCGCCCGTAACCTTTCCGCCTCCTGGAAGAAGTCCTAAAATTGCCCGAATCACTGTTGTTTTACCGCTTCCCGACTCTCCTACCAGCGACACGATCTGTCCTGATTTCATATCCAGATTAAAGTTTTTGACTGTGGGAACATTTTTATATGAAATTGTTACATCTGTCAGCTTCAGCATATCCATCTCCCCCTACTCATCTCTTGGATCCAGAATATCACGAATAGAATCTCCCAGCATATTAAATACAACGACAACGACAAAAATCGCCAGTCCCGGAAAAATCATCATCCACGGAGCGGTCTGCATACACGCTCTCCCTTCATTCAGCATATATCCCCACTCAGGCGCAGGAGGCAAAGCACCAAAGCCCAAAAAAGACATGGCAGCCAGTTCCAGCATCATAGAGCCAATATCCGTTGCCGCCGTGACAAGCAATGTAGGAAGTGCATTAGGGAGCATATAGCGAAAAAGTATATGGGAAGTTTTTGATCCGGTGACAACGGCTGCTGATACATAGTCGCAATTCCGTATCTTAAGCACAAGGCTTCTGGCCAGCCGGGCGTATTTTGTCCAGCTTACCGCCACGATCGCTATGATCGCATTTTTGATACTGGCTCCCATGATACCAGCAACTGCCAGAGCAAGTACCAGCCCCGGAAAGGCAAGCATCATATCTGCAATTCGCATGATCACGGCATCTACCCATCCTCCGAAATACCCGGCTGTAATTCCTGTAATTGTTCCAACAATAAGAATCAAAGCAACCACTGCAAAGGTAGAGCTCAAAGACACACGTGCACCATAAATGACCCTTGTGAAAATATCGCGTCCCATTTTATCTGTTCCAAAAATATGTTCTTTCGAAGGCGGAAGCAGTGCATCTGCCAGAACGCCTTTCACCGGATCTGCTCCGCCTGTTACCAACGGGGCAAAAATTGCCGTCAGAATAATCAGAGCTGCCAAAACAGAAAATATGACAAAAGTTTTGTTCTGTAAGAAAACATTCTTTTTTTTCATAGCATTACTCCTTTAACCGCATCCGGGGATCAATATACCGATATGAGACGTCTACAAGCAGATTAATTACCATATAGATCAAAGCCATCCATAATACATATCCCTGGATCAGGTTATAATCACTGGAAGTAATTGCGGAAACAGCCAGATTTCCCAGTCCCGGATAAGAAAAAATAACCTCTACCACACTGGTTCCGCCTAGAAGAGAACCAATGGAAAGTCCAAACATGGTGGTAAGCGGAAGCAGAGAATTAGGAAAGACATTGCACCAGATAATGCGGCTTTTTTTAATTCCACGTGCTTCTGCTCCAATTACATAGTCCTGACTCAATTCATCAAGAACGGCAGTTCTTACCTGTCTGGTATATTTAGCTGACATAGCAATCGCAAGCGTCAGCGCCGGAAGAAATAAACTCTTAAAATCACCTGATGAACTGATAACCGGAAACGCATGAATGTAAACGCAAAATGCAAGCATCAAAAGAAGCCCCATCCAAAAGTTTGGTATGGAACATCCTAGAAAAGTAAGCGCCCTGATCACGTAATCCATCCATTTATCTTTATAGATTGCTGATATAAGACCAAGGGGCACGGAAATCAGCAGCATCAAAAACATAGACATAAGAGTCAGTTTTAACGTTGGCCATAATCTTGAAAGAAGAAGTTCTGTAACCGGTTTATTTAAGCTGTAGGATTTTCCGAAATCTCCTTTCACACAATTGGTAAGCCACCTTGTATACTGTACGAAAAACGGATCATTCAGCCCTAATTCTTCCCTTGTCTCCTCGATCATTTCTTCTGTGGGCATGACACCTGTTGCAGTATACATGTTCCGTACAGGATCTCCCGGAGACATAAATGTCAATGCAAAAGTAATAAAACTTATACCAATTAAAACTATAACAATCTGCAAAAGACGTTTTAAAATCTGTTTTTTATTCAAAAAGACTCTCCTTCCTGCCAAAAATCTCTTTTGCCTCACGCTTTCCCAAGGCAAAAGAGATTTTATAAATTACAGTTTTTATTTTGCCGGAACAATCTCTGTTGACAGCCAGTAATAATCTGCCGTATGGATTTTGGCAGAAGCAACTTCTTTTGAATAGATCATAGATGAGTTATAGTATCCTTCAACAAGAACCGCCGCATCATCGATCAGAATCTGCTGCATGTCAAAAATAAGCTGTTCACGTTTTGCAGGGTCCATTTCACCTTTCAGCTGCTCAAATAATTTGTCATATTCCGGATTGGAGTACGCACAGTAAGTACTCTCTGTTGCCCAGTTTGCCAGAAAAGCAAGAGGATCTCCCGTGCCAACTGTCATCCAGTTATTGTTATTCAGATCATAATCCAGTGCCGCAAGCTTGCTCCACTGGTCATCAGAACTTCCATACTCAGGAACAACTCCAATACCGATTTCCGCAAGATACTGCGTATTTGCATCTGCAAGATCATTTAAAAGTCTGTTTTCGTAAGAAATATATCTGAGTTGTATATTTTCCCCGTCCAACTCACGAATGCCGTCTCCGTCTGTATCTACGATTCCTTCTTCATCAAGCAGCTGATTTGCCTTATCCGGATCATATTCATATGGGTTCTTCAAATTTTCATAACCATATGATAACGCAGACGGCAGTACAGAAAATCCCGGCGTATAAAGACCACCTATGGTTTTAGAATTGCAGATTCCTTCTGTATCGATCGCCATAAGGATTGCCTGACGAAGAGTTTTATTTTCAAGGATGCCGTCAAAATTCATCCATGTGAAACCGCAGCGCACACCCGAAGCAATATCAACAGTAAAATCTTTGCTGTCCTGAAAGTTCTGGATATCAGCAACATTTGTAACGGTTCCAATTATTCCATGATCGAAATCTTCAATATGTTCCACATCTGTAATCCCCATAGTAGGGTGACACAGCTGTCCCATCAGATTTGCATATGGCTTACTGGTTTTAATATTGATCGTATTGGCAGTATCATCCGCTGTAACAACTGCTTCAAATTCCAGATATTTTTCTGGTTTGGCAGAACCGGAAGGTCCCTCTTTTTTCAAGTACTCAAAGTATTCTTTTACCTTCGTAGGCGTCAGTTCACAACCATCGGAAAATTTCAGACCATCTTTTAATTTGATCGTCCAGTCCGTATGTTCGTCATTTACTTCATAACTTTCTGCCAGCCACGGTGTCACTTCCATGTTGTCATCAAATTTAAACAAAGCCTCCGTAATGCCATATCTCATCGCATTCCATCCGCTGTTTTCATCCAATGCACTGTTTACCATTCCGTCTGTATACATCGCACAGCCGAAGTTTAAGACGTTTTCTTTTGCAGCCTGTACTGTAACTCCAGAAAAAAGCATAGCTGCAGTAACTGCCAAAGCTGCTGTTCCCATGTATTTTCTCATAATTGTAATCCTTCCTAAAATATTTTTTCACATATACTCAGCAAAATATGAATCAGTAGCCCAAAAAGGCAGATGCGAAATTGCATCTGCCACGAAACCCATGTTGATATAAAAAGAAACAACTTGTTTATAAATATTGTAAAAAACGGTAAAGTTGCAGTCTTAAACATCAGAATTTCCTGTCGTCCGCAAGAATCTCAACTAAAAATAAGCAGGTCTCCTGACTTAAGCGTCAACACCCTCAGCGCCTTCCCAGAATACATCCAGTGGCATTATGCTAAGGACTCGCTATCACAGTAACGGGATTGTATCGGATTCACACCGATTTCCCTTTTAATCAAAATAAGTAGATTATTTTGAACTTATTTCCGAACCATATGCTGGTTATATTGTTTCCAGTATATCATCAGACAACGATCATTGCAAGAAAAATATACTCGAATAATTTTGTATCATATTCTATATCACAATCAGGGGAATGATCATCCTCTGGCTCTTTTTTTGCGCATATTTACACAAGAGCGAGTGTAGTACATACTGGTCATGATCCAAAGTACTGCAAGAAGTACGATTGCAAGCATTCCAGTATCAAACAGCAGATTTGACAGCATGGCTGCCACCAGAAGGATCGGAATTACCTTACTTAGAAACAGGTACGTCCGATATGAGCTGTAATAGATCATTTCTTTTTCTGCCTCATCGCAGGATTCCATCCACTGTTCCTGAAATTTCACAGAAGACGGATCCGCATTGGAAAATTCCGGTCTGCTGCTTTGGATCACCTTCACATACCGCATCTGCCATAATCCTTCATAGAAAAAGCATACCACGAAAATTACTATCGCGATTACAAAGCGAAAGGCAGTTTCCTCCGATCCTGAAATATAAGTTCTGGAATAACCAACGGAAGTAATAAGGATTGCCAGTGACATGGCAAAGTTACTTCCATTCACACCCCAGGCTCCTATATATTCTTCCTGATATTCCAGTTCATCACATTCCTCATCTTCCGCATGACGAAGCTTCTCTTCAATCTGCTTTATTTTTTTCAGCACAATCTCCCCAAACAGAATTCCCGATACGGTCACCAATGCCACCAGCGGAATCATCGCAGACTGAACACTTCTGACAACCACTGCAAAAAACTGTCCCGCTCTATCCGTCTGACCGCCAAACCAGCTCATAGCAAATCCCAATATTCCGCCGATCAGCATCCACATCAGCATTTTGAGTACAAATTTTATACTTGGACTTTTTCTCTTTCCGGTATTCATTACTCATCCTCCTCATAAACAAAAATATCCTCTACCGTTACCTGACATATCCTGGCAAGTTTCAGAGCAAGCGTTACAGACGGGGAATAATCTCCTCTTTCAATCAAACTGATGGTCTGTCGAGAGACTCCTGCCAGCTTCCCCATTTCTGTCTGATTCATTCCCAGCGCAGTCCGATGTTCCTTCAGTTTATTATATAAGGGCACATTCTCATCTCCTTTTTCTCTGTATAGATTCATGCATGATGACAACTTTCCTTGTCATCTTCAGAATATCATTGACAAGGATATTTGTCAATATTTTTGACAAATTATTGTATGATAAACATAATTACAAAAGCCAGGGGTTGATCACAATCCCCTGGCTTTTATTTTAATAAATAATAATCGGATAACCACTGTCAATGGTCTGAAAAATTAATGCTGCCTGATCCTTTGGAAGATTGATGCAGCCATGGCTTCCTGCCCCCGTCTTATAGCGGTTTCCGCCAAAAGAGGACTGCCAGGAAGCGTCATGAAGCCCCTGTCCGTAAACAAAAGGCATCCAGTAAGTAACCTTTACGTTATATCCATACTGATCACTGGTCAGTTCAAACGGACTTGCCTTATAGGGAATGGGCCATGCGCCTCTGTAGGTTTCCCTTTCCGGAGTAGGCGCACCGCTGACAATGTCTGTCTCCGTCACAAGGGCTCCGTCCTTATAAAGCCACAGATGCTGGTTATCCAGACTGACCTCTATGTAGCTTCCGGCAAGGTCATCCCTTCCGTTTCTCTGAAAGCCACGGATTTCATATACCGGTTCTCTGGAAACTGCCGTACCGCTTTTCAGATCCTCCAGAAGCTGCTTCAGTTCCCCGTTCTGATCGATCCGGTAGCCATACTCATTTCCGGAAACCGTAATGTCATTTCCGTAGGAGGTGCGAAAGGTACGGGGAACATAGATCGTATTATAATCTGCAGCCAGCTGTTCTACATAAGCCTTTACGGAAGCTTCGTCCAGGCTGACCTTGTCTCCCTCGATCCGGATCCAGGATTCTATGACAGAGCTGTCCAGAACCTGAGTTACCGTGCCAAAGGTGTAGGTTACCGTTGTACTGCGATATTTCTGAAGCTGATCGTTCAGACTTTTCAGCTTCTGCTCCATCTCCGGAGTTACCACGGTTTCCGGCTGTGCATATACAGCTGTTCCAAGAGAAATGCGGATTTCTCCGCCCAGAAGATCCTCCTGGAATGTATGAGCAAGCGTTTCATTCACATGGCTGATCAGCCGCTGCTCATCGATCTCATCACCCTGTACGTCTTTCGTAATGGAAAACGCCTTTTTCTGTTCATCATAGGCTATGGAAGCACTGACAGAGGCAGAGCGCTCTTTGTTATTAAAATGTGACGCAGAAAGAGCCGTCTGTTCCTGCTGTTCATCTTTCTGCACCTGATAACCAATCTTAAAATTCACTGGATGGGCAAAAATCTGCCTGTCTGCATCTCTTTCTTTTTTGATGGCATCCAGCTGTGCCTTCAGCACATTCTGATCCAGAGAATAACCCAGATCCTTCATGGTGATCCGATATATTTCTTCGCCGTCCTCCTGAAAACTGATCTCTCTGGAAGAAAACGTCTCCATGATCTTTTGTTCCGCCTTCTGGACTGTAAGATGTGACACATTCATCCCATAAATCTTTATCTCACGCCCCAGCGTATTTTTGTCCACAATATGTATATACAGAAAAAAACCTGCCACCAGAAGCGCCGCCGCCCCAATGCAGACTCCCAGTATGATCTTCAGTGTTTTTCTGCTCAGTCTTATTTTTTGTTTCATATACCATCCCTCTTTAAAAAAACTGCAGTCCCAGTACACCTGGTTCTGCAGTTTCCATTGTATAATAAGCACGCAAAAATCTGTAATTTTCATTTTCCCTTCCGGAATCTGTGTTTTCCCTCAGGGATCCCTGCTTATATGACTGTAAGACCGCTGCGAAGCCGTACAAGTTTTTCTCCCATAACAGGCTTCATCAGTGCAAAGGCTTCCTCTCCGGTACAGTGTCCGGTATAAAAGACCGTATCATAGCCAGCCAGTTCTCTGGCATTTTCAAGTATCGTTTCTGTTTCCTCTTCTGTGTAAGGTGTTTTCTTCATCATGTGAAAACCACTTACTACTCTGGTTGGAAGCTCCTGATACAGTTCCCGGTATTTATCCAGGATATTCAGGATCCCGTTGTGGGCGCATCCGGAGATCAGAACCCTTTCGTCTCCCTCCCGGATGACCAGACACTGTTCATGGGCAAAGGAATCCTGCTCTTCTTGTTCCCCCTCTTTTTTGGTCAGGGCAAAATTACTCTGTGGGTAACAGCGTCTTCCGGTAATGTCCGTAAAAAGAGACAGTTCCTCATCCAGAACAAAGTTCCCCTGGAGCAGCCTTACCTGCGGCAGCGTCAAAATTTTTTTATCAATGCCGATATACCGCTCTCCATGATAATAATCTCCGCCTGCCAGCTTCTGCATATAAATGGGTGCTGACGGGTTTACATTTGAAAAAGCAAGGATCCCTCCGGAATGATCGTAATGCCCGTGGCTTAAAAACACTGCGTCTACATTCCTCAGATCAATTCCCAGCTTTTCAGCATTTTTAAGAAAACCGTCTGAAGATCCTGTATCCATCAGAAGCTTATGTTTTTCGGTTTCTATATACAGGGACAATCCATGTTCAAAAAGAAATTCCTCTGACCCGCTTGTATTTTCCATTAATGTGATGATTTTCATAAGTTCCCTCTTTTTTCCGTTTTTCGTAATCCTTCAGAGCCTCCAGAGCCTTCTTTGACATAGGGAACAGGATAAAGATATTAAACAGCGTCATAAGTCCCACACCTACATCTCCAAGATCCCATACCACGGTATAGGCAGCCAGGCCTCCGATAAACAGCATGATCAGGGCAACGATCTTATATGCAGTCTGAGAAATCCAGTTGTCGCCAAACAGGTAGGCAACGTTTGATCTCGCATAAAACAGGATACCGATAAAAGTAGAAAAGCTGAAGAGCCATAAGGTAACCGCAATAAATATAACACCAAAATTACCCAGATGATATCTCATAGCCTCCTGAAGAAGATCCATTCCTGCCAGTCCCTCTGTTAAAGTTTCCGGTGTAAGGAGCATGATCATGGCAGTACAGGTGCAGATCAGGATCGTGTCAATAAAGACTCCAAGAGCCTGTCCCAGTCCCACCTTGGCCGGATGATCTGTCTCTGCAGTGGCTGCCGCACAGGGCGCTGACCCTGAACCTGCCTCGTTGGAAAAAAGTCCTCTCTTTACACCGTTCATCAGCACTGCGCCGAATCCGCCTGCCACAACCTGACGGAATCCAAATGCTTCCTGAAAGATTTTTGCAAACACAGAAGGAAGCGTACGGAAATTAAGCAAAATAAGCACGACTGTGATCAGCAGATATAAGCCTGCCATAATCGGAACCATCACATCCAGTACCTTTACGGTTGCATTTTTACGAAGGACGATCACTGCCGCCAGCGCTACCAGCGCAATGGTGCTGTACAGAGGCGGAATGTGAAAAGCATTTTCAAATGCCGATGACACAGAGTTGCTGATGACCTGGCTGATGCCGCACCAGCAGATCAAACCGGAAACCGCAAACAGTACCGGAAGAAGCATACGTTTTTTGGGTTTTCCACCTCTTTTTTCCTGCAGGTACTTGTGTATGTAGTAAGCCGGACCTCCGCGGTAGCCCCCGTACAGCGGATCTTTCTCTTTATAAAGCTGCGCAAGCGTTCCTTCAACAAACGCTGTTGACGATCCGATCAGGGCTGTTACCCACATCCAGAATACGGCGCCTGCTCCTCCTGCCGAAATCGCAGCCACAACTCCCACCAGGTTTCCCATTCCCACACGGGTAGCTGTGGAAACGATCAGTGACTGCATAACAGATAAGGAACCTTTTTTTCTGTCTGTCTTCCCGGTAACCGCTTTTACCATATCCGGAAACAGCCGGATAGGAAGAAATTTTGTGCGAACCGTAAAATAGATCCCCGCAGGGATCAGAATGATCACAAGAAGTGACAGAGGAAGGGTTCCTCCTCCCGGCAGCGGGATCGTGATCAGATCTCCCCATAAAAATTTGTAAACTGCCTCAATAATCGCTACTATCCAATCTCCCATAACTCCTCCTGATTTTCTTGAACAATGATAGTATTTAGTATATAATACTTTTTACAATTTGAAAAATTGATAGTTTTAATCAAAAGCATTTAAAATTTCAATGCTCAATACAGGAGGTTTTTATGGAGATCAGAAATCTGGAAAGCTTTATTCAGGTGGCAGAACTGGGAAGCTTTACAAAGGCGGCCGAAAGTCTCGGCTATACGCAGTCCTCTGTTTCCACGCAGATCCGCCAGCTGGAAACAGAACTTGGGATCCCACTTTTTGAAAGGATCAATCACAGTGTCAAATTAACAGAAAAGGGCAAGGAAATACTTTCCCTTGCCCATCAACTGTTTCGTACTGCCGACGATATTAAAAAAACTGCTGACAATCCGCTCACCCTTTCCGGGCATATCCGGATTGCCATTGCCCCCTCTCTGTGCCACTGGCTGTTCCAGCATAATTTTGAACAGTTTCATCAGCTTTTTCCCGAAATCTCTCTGGAGCTGATCAGCACCAGCACAGAAACCATGTTCCAGCTTCTGAACCGAAATGAAGTGGATCTGGTCTATACGCTGGATCATCATATTTATGACCGAAATTACGTAATCGCATACGAAGCACCGGTTGCCTGTCACTTTGTCTGTTCTGCCGGACATCCTCTTGCCTGCGAAAAAACAGTTTCATGGAAAACACTGATCCGCCAGTCCTTTGTCCTTACAGAACGCAGTACCAGCTATCAGAAGCTGCTGGATGAGTATCTGACCAGCCGATCCATGGAGATCACACCTTTTCTGGAACTCAGTGATACCAGCCTCATCACCAGTATCCTCCAGAAGGGTTCAGAGCTGTCCTTTCTTCCGGATTATGTAACAGAAGCCGCTGTCCAGAGCCATAAGCTGACATATCTTCATGTACCGGGACTGAACATAGAAATATGGAAACAGGTTCTTTATCATAAAAACAAGTGGATCTCTCCGGCGCTCCAGGCAATCATGGATTACCTGGGCGGAGAGGCATTTAAATAGACATCCCTGCTTCAGATTTCATACCATTTGATCTCATTTGCTCCCATATGAAGATCAAAGCTGCTTCCGTCGCCACGGTAAACGGTCGTATCCTGCGGTTCATAAGTATTATTTACCACGCAGTATCTTCCGTTCTTTACATAAGCGTGGACTTCTACGTTATAGTTTGTTGAATACCATAAATTCAGTTCTTCTTCTGCAGATGCAGACCACAGAACAGAACGATACAGAACACGGCTGTTCTCAAAGCTGTACGGAAGACCACTGATATACACGCCACGGCCCTTTCCAAAGGTTTTTACTGCCATCTGTACCTCTTTGTCTTTCTGGATCAGGATCTCTGTCTCCGGAAGGGCAAAGATGTTCTTTTTGCCTTCACCAAAATCCACTTCTCCGGCACAATCCTTCAGGATAAAGTGATCTCTGTGCTCTTCCCAGTTATACTTATCTGTATTCAGGTTAAAGCCTCTTTCTTCTTCTACGCCAAGGATGTCATCCAGCTGGAAGAATTTACCCTGCCACTGATGAGCGCCAGGCTCGCCTACGCCGATAAATCCGCCGCCGTTGTATACAAACTCACGGACTGCCGTGCTGACGGTCTCATCGATCCAGTATTCTCCGCCGCTCTGTGCAGTATCTGCATCTCCTACATTGATCACCACATCGAAGTTTTTCAGAAGCTGCGGATCTGCCTTGATGTCTTCAAAGCTGATAAAGGCAACATCAAAAGGAGCGCCGCTCAGTGCTTCGATCACACCGAAGTAGGAATAGTTCTGTTTATAATAGAGGCCATGGTGCACCATATGATTTCCCCATGCGCGCATTTTGCCCCAGCAGTTCAGAACCGCAACTCTCTTGACACAGTAAGGTGTCACACCCTGGATATTATCATAAAGTGTACGGAACTCCTGACACACTTCCTTGATATAATCTACAAAATCCGGGAACTGGAGAGCAAGCTTGAGATAACCGCCGTAGCCGATTCTCTGGATCGGACTTCTCAGGATCGCTCTTCTTGCTGTTACCCAGTTTACCTTTGCTTCCCTGACCGGGTCGCCGCCTTCGTGGAAGGTATCCGGGAAGAAATACGGAAGGAAACGTCCCTCTGTATATTTTACATGCTTGATATCGCTGAAAAGACGAAGGGTCGCTCCGTTTCCAACACTTCCTACTACTGCATCCAGGCCGATCTGAGCAAATTCATCCATAAACGGCTCCATACCGATCCAGTGATCTCCCATGAACATCATGGCTTCTTTGCCATACTCGTGTACGATGTCTACCATTTCTTTTGCAAGAAGAGCAACCTCTCTGCGCTGGAATGCCTGGAAATCGCGGAATTCCCTGGAAGGGATACGGTAAGTATTGTTCATATATCCCTGATCAATGATAAATTCCGGACGGAAGGCATAGCCCACTTCCTTTTCAAACTGCTCCAGAATATATGGGCTGACAGATGCAGAATATCCATACCAGTCTACATATTTTTCTCTTGCCATTTCATCAAAAATCAGTGTGAACTGATGGAAAAATGTAGTAAAACGTACCACATCCACATACTCATGTGTTTCCAGGAAACGGCGGAGACGGTTGAGAGAATACTCTCTGGTTGCCGGCTGGCGTACATCGAATGTCATCTGAGGCTCTACGTCCTTCCAGTCATTGACAACTGCATTGTACATATGGACCGGATCCCACATAATATAAGCAAGAAAGCTCACGGTATACTGATGGAAGCGTTCTGCCCGGATCACTACATTTCCTGTTTCTTCCTGATAGGACCATTTCTCACAGGGAACCGGCTGGCCGGTTGTGCGGTCCATAACCTCCCACCATTTGCGGATATCGTCTCTTGTGTTGACTGCAAGCATATCCGGATACAGATGATCCATAAGGTGGATCTCCAGACTGTCTGCAACCGCTGTATGAATGGAAGTCATGATATACATCTGCTGGATTTCTTCCGGATGCGCCTTTGCCCAGTCGTTGTCTTTACGTGTTGTATAATAGGTTGCATAGATCTTGGAACCGGTGTCCTTCAGCTCCTGGGGAAATTCCGTACCGTCACAGTCACGGATGGCATCTGCGCCCCATTCTTTCATGATATCAAGCGTTTCTTTGATCACGTCCAGATCTGTAGGGATCGTGACTCTTCCTCTTTTTTCTGCCATGTTTTTACCTCCATTGCTATTGTGTAAAAATCTCCCTGTACAAATATTTCCTTTTTCTAAGTATAGAATAATGATTCTGCTCTTGGAATTCAATTGTCTTTTTGCTTTGTTTTTTAGAAATCTTGCTGTATGATTTTTTTTGTGATATGATGAAATTATCAAGTTTTATAAAACAATTCCAAAAACAAAAACACTAATGTTTGCCATATAGAAAGGAGCTGCCATGAGCAACCGTTCTCTGCTCTTCACTTCCGGTTCCTGTCCCTCTGTAGACGCGGTACTTGTCTCTGCCTCCGCCTCCAGATACGAAGGCGACTGGTCCAGCATTCCTCACTCCCATGGTTTTACCGAACTATTTTATGTACGGGAGGGAAAAGGAAATTTTCTTATCCGGAATGAGGTGTTTCCCATTGCAAAAGATGATCTCATTATCATCAGTCCTCATTTAAGCCATACAGAGCTTTCTGACAGCAGCCATCCGCTGAGTTATTTTACCGTAGGAGTAGACGGGATCAGTTTTTCTTTTCATGACCATAAGGATTTTCAGATCTTTAACTGCCGTCAGAAAAAAACCGACCTGATTTTTTACTTTCACTCAATTTTTCAGGAACTGGATCAAAAGCAGGAAGGATACGAAAGCATATGCAGGAACATGCTGGAAAGCCTTACCATCCAGCTGAAAAGACTTACCGACTCAGCCTTTGAGGTGGTCTCCTCCCAGCAGCCCAGCCGGGAATGTGCAGATATTAAACGTTATCTGGATTCCAGCTACAGCGAACCGATCACTCTCGATCAGCTTTCTGCCATCAGCCACTTGAATAAGTATTATCTGAGTCATGAGTTTACAAAATATTACGGGATCTCCCCGATCAGCTATCTGAACCGCAGAAGGATCGAGGTCTGCAAGGAGCTTCTGGAGACCACAGATTACGGAATCTCCGATATCGCCCACCTTACCGGATTCTCTTCTCAGAGCTATCTTTCTCAAAGCTTCCGCAAATACTGCGGCATGTCGGCAGGGAGTTACCGTAAACTGACCAAAAAAACAGAGCGTCACCCAGACACAAAAAATGAGCACAAAAAATAATCAGACAGACGAGGCATTTCCATGGACAGAATCCTGACTTATACTATCAAAAAAGAAAACAGCGGCATGCAGATCCTTGATTTTCTGCGGACAAAAGGTTTTTCCAGAAACATCCTTTCCTCTATGAAATCTCAGAAGGATGCCATTCTTTTAAATAATACCAAAGCCGGCGGGAGAACGCTTCTGACAGACGGGGATCTTCTGCGCATCCATATTCCGGAAACAGGCGATCCGGAAAACATCCCACCAACCTCCATAAATCTGGATGTCCTTTTTGAAGATCAGGATATCCTGGTTGTAAACAAACCTGCCGGAATGCCGGTGCATCCTTCCATGGGCAATTACGAAAACACCCTTGCCAACGGCGCCGCCTTTTATTTCCGACAGCAGGGAAGCTTCTGCCCTTTCCGCTGCATCAACCGGCTGGATCGCGACACTTCCGGAGCGCTGATCCTTGCAAAAAATCCTTTCAGTGCAGCGCTTCTTTCTTCTCAGATGAAAAAAAGAGAGATACGCCGCACCTACCTTGCAGTAGTCAAAGGCATCCCTCCCTTAGACGGAAAAATCTCCGCGCCCATTGCAAGACTTGGAGATTCTGTGATCAAACGATGTGTAGACTATGAAAAAGGAGAGGCAGCGGTCACCTTCTATCACCGTCTTGCCTCTCACAAAAATATGTCTCTTCTGGAGCTCCATCTGGAAACCGGAAGAACACACCAGATCCGGGTCCATATGGGCTATCTGGGTTTTCCCCTTCCCGCCGATTATCTTTACTGCCCGGATTATACCTTTTTTCAAAGACAGCCGCTCCATTCTCTGCAGCTGGAATTTCGTCATCCGGTTACTGGAGAAGAACTTCGCTTCCTGGCTCCTGTTCCGGAGGATATGGTCAGAGGTTTTTCATGAACGATTCTTCTCGTAGATCACAAGAAGCCCCTTCAGCAAAAGATCCGGATCACGGATCATATCCCGTTTACAGTGAGGAATGATCTTTTTTGACATTCCTCCTGTAGCGATCACTGTTACCTTCTGTCCCAGATTTTCTTCGATCCTGTCTATGATACCATCTACTGCAGCAGCGTTTCCATAAAGGATACCGCTTTTCATACAGTCCACTGTATTTCTTCCGATCAGTCTTTTCGGTTCCTCAATGCTGATCCCGCTGAGCTGGGAAGCTCTTGCTGTCAGCGCATCCAGAGACACCCGTACACCCGGAAGGATCATGCCTCCCATGAAACGCTTCTTTTCATCTACAACGGAAACCGTTGTGGCAGTTCCCATATCTACGATCACAAGCGGCACCGGATAAAAAGTCATGGCTGCAACCGCATCCGCCACACGGTCTGCTCCCATTTCTCCCGGATTATCCAGCATGATGTTCAGTCCGGTCTTCAGCCCCGGTCCTACTACCATAACCTCTTTTTTCAGGATCTTTTCTGCTGCCAGCTTCGCCACATTCGTGATCTGCGGTACAACAGAGGAGATAATACACCCTTCAATGTCCTGTTTTTTGATATGATAAATATCAAGAACTGTTTTCAGATCAATGGCATATTCCAGTTCTGTTTTTGTGCGTACCGTAGAGAGACGTTCTACAAAGTAGGTTTTTTCCCGGTCAATACAGCCCACAACAATATTGGTGTTTCCGATATCAATAGCTAAGATCATATTTTCTCATCCCTAACGTTATTTCTAATGCTTCTTTTATCGTGCTTTCGGCAAAAACTTCTGTTTATTTTGCAGGAACCGCATGGGCTGCCGGAAGAAGATGTGCCCGGGAAAGGGCTGCTCCTACTGCTCCTGTGATCACGGTAGAGGAAACCATTTCACAGACTGCGTTGATGCCTACAAAAGCACAGCAGAACAGGATCACGTTCTGACCGCCGATCATTTCCCTGATATATGAGGTATTTCCAAACATTCCGATCAGTGCCGTCATAAAGAACAGCGTATTAAGAAATGCAGAGAAAAATCCCGTCACTGCACAGGATACATAAATGTTTGTCTTTTTTCGCATAAAACGGAATATGTATCCAAGACAAAATCCGTCCAGAAGTCTCGGAAGAAATCTCTGGAGAAATGCCAGAAGCGGATTGATGCCAAACAGCATGGCGCCCATTGCACTGGTACCGCCAATACCGATACACTGACCAAAGCTGGTAAGTCCAAAAATAGCTCCTGCGATTGCTCCTCCTGCAGGACCCAGCACAACGGCGCTGATGGCAACCGGGATCACATTAAAAGAGATCGCCAGAGGACCAATGTTCAGATACCCCAACGGAGTATATGCCATAAGCAGAAGAATGCCGGACATCAACCCCAGCATGGTAAGCTGTGACGTAGTGAATTTCTTTGTTGTTTTCATTTTTTCCTCCTTGTTATCGTTCCCTCTGCAGGGATACAATACGGTGCGGAACTGCGGGCCGGAATTTTTATTTGCCCGCTTCCTGGTAAACGGGTTACACTTCCCTCTCTCTTAGCATAGAGAGGATCTTATCCAGAATGACATTGGCTGCATCCTCTTTGCTCATCCGCTCAAGTGACGCTTCCTCATTCTGTGTAATCAGGGTCAGCACATTCGTATCTCCCTGGAAGCCGGCGCCTTCCACCTTCAGGTTATTGGCTGCCACCATATCCAGATGCTTCTTCTGAAGCTTGGCCCTGGAATTACCGATCATATTCTGTGTTTCCATGGAAAATCCACATAAAAACTGACCCGGACGTCTGTGTTCACCCAGATATTTCAGGATGTCGTCTGTTTTTTCCAGTTCAATGGTCAGTTCACTGTCGTGTTTTTTCATCTTTTCGTCTGCAACGTGAGAGGGGCGGTAATCCGCCACTGCGGCTGCTTTTATGATGATGTCCTGCTCTTCACTGACTGATGTGACTGCCTCAAACATGTCTCTCGCAGTGGTCACAGGAACAATCTTAACAAAGGGAGGTCTGGCTATGGTGCAGGGTCCTGTCACCAGTATCACCTCTGCTCCCCGGAGCATGGCTGCCCGTGCAATGGCATATCCCATCTTTCCCGAAGAGTGGTTGGTAATATAACGGACCGGATCAATAGACTCCTGCGTAGGCCCGGCTGTCACAAGAAGCTTCTTGCCTGCAAGATCCTTTTCACAGGCAATTTCCCTCAAAATATATTGAAGAAGCACTTCCGGCTCCGGCATTTTGCCGGCTCCGGTATCTCCACATGCCAGATATCCCACCGCCGGGTCAATCACTCCGAAGCCATAATGCTCCAGAATTTTCAGATTGTCCTGGACAACAGGATTTTCATACATATTTGTATTCATTGCCGGAGAAATATATTTTTTACATTTACATGCCATAACGGTAGTTGTCAGCATATCGTCCGCAATACCGTGTGCAAGCTTGCCGATCACATTGGCGCTTGCCGGAGCGATCATCACCACATCCGCCTGTTTGGCAAGAGATACATGCTCTACCTGAAACTGAAAATTCCGGTCAAAGGTATCCACCAGGCATTTATTGCCGGTCAGTGACTCAAATGTGATCGGATTGATAAAATTCGTCGCGTTCTCCGTCATCAGTACATGCACCTGTGCATGAAGCTTGTTCAGCGCACTGGCAAGATAGGCGATCTTATAGGCAGCGATACTTCCGGTAACGCCAAGAAGCACTGTTTTTCCTTTTAACATTCCAGTTTCCTCCTCCGTTCTGTTCTGTTTCGCTTCCTATTCTACCAATCTGATGTATGAATTGCAATGGTATTTTTCATGTGTTTATGTTTTTATACATCAGAGGATATCAATATATTCTCCGTTCAGAGCTTTATTCATACTGCGGACCGCGCAGAATTTTCCGCACATAGAACAACTGTCCTCATGCTCCGGAGCCCGGTCATCCCGGATACTTCTGGCTGTCTCCGGATCAATGGAGCACTCCCACTGCTTCTCCCAGTCAAAGTTCCTTCTTGCATCTGCCATGGCGTCATCCATATCTCTTGCATGAGGGACTTTTTTTGCAATATCTGCTGCATGGGCAGCGATTCTCGAAGCAATAATGCCCTGTTTTACATCCTCCACATTTGGAAGAGCAAGGTGCTCTGCCGGTGTCACATAGCAGAGAAAAGCAGCTCCTGCTGCTGCGGCTGCGGCACCGCCGATCGCCGCGGTAATATGGTCGTAGCCCGGAGCGATATCGGTAACGATGGGTCCCAGAACATAAAAAGGCGCTCCCATGCAGATCGTCTGCTGAAGTTTCATATTGGCCTCGATCTGATCCAGCGGCATATGTCCCGGTCCCTCTACCATCACCTGCACATCTTTTGCCCATGCACGTTTGGTCAGCTCGCCCAGGCGCACCAGTTCTTCAATCTGGCATACGTCACTGGCATCTGCCAGACATCCCGGACGGCAGGCATCTCCAAGAGAGATCGTCACATCATATTCCCGGCAGATATCCAGAATCTCGTCATAATATTCATAAAACGGATTTTCTTCTCCGGTCATGCTCATCCAGGCAAATACAAGAGAGCCGCCTCTGGATACAATATTCATTTTTCTTTTATGTGTACGGATCTGATCAATCGTCTTTCTTGTGATTCCGCAGTGAAGAGTTACAAAATCCACACCGTCCTCGGCATGCAGGCGGATCACATCAATGAAGTCCTTTGCAGATAACGTAGAAAGATCTCTCTGATAATGGATCACGCTGTCATAAACAGGAACCGTGCCGATCATAGCCGGACATTCCCGGGTCAGCTTTCTTCGGAAAGGCTGGGTATTTCCATGAGAGGAAAGATCCATGATCGCTTCTGCTCCCATATCCACGGCAGCCATTACCTTTTTCATCTCCACATCGTAATCCTTGCAGTCTCTGGATACGCCAAGATTGACATTGATCTTGGTCCGCAGCATGGAACCTACTCCATTTGGATCGATGCAGGTATGGAGCCGATTGGCGCAGATCACTGCCTGGCCTTTTGCCACAAGATCACGGATTTCCTCCTCTGTACGGTATTCCTTTTCTGCTACAATTTTCATTTCCGGTGTGATGATACCGCGCTTTGCCGCGTCCATCTGTGTTGTATATTCTCTCATATATTTTTCCTTTCGTCTGTTTCCTAAATCATCCGATATCCATGATCCAAAGGTCCGCTGCCTTTTCCCAGATCCAGATCCGACTCCAATGCGCCGGAAATATATTCCTTTGCTTCCCTTACCGCATCTTCCATCGACATGCCCCTGGCAAGGGCGGAAGCGATTGCAGAGGACAGAGTACACCCTGTTCCATGCGTATTGGGATTCTGAATCCTCCGCCCCGGAAACCAGGTGAGCCGCCCATTGGCATAAAGAAGGTCATCTGCATCACTGACACTGTGTCCTCCTTTTAAAAGAACGGCCCGGATACCGCGGATCCCCAGATGCAACGCGGCTGCTTCCATATCCTCTCTGTTTCTGATCTTCCTTCCCGTAAGCACCTCTGCTTCAGGAATATTAGGGGTGATCACTGCTGCCATGGGAAGCAGCTGTTCTTCCAGAATCGCTCTGGCTTCTTCTTTCATAAGAACCGATCCGCTGGTGGATACCATTACAGGATCCACTACAATTTTTTTTGCCCCGTAATGGCGAAGCCTGTCCACAATCACACGGATCAGCTGTCCGGAAGGAACCATGCCGATCTTTATGGCATCCGGATAAATATCTTCAAAAACAGCATCCAGCTGCTGCTGCAGAAATTCCGGAGAGACCTCCAGAATCGCTCTTACCCCCGTAGTGTTCTGAGCGGTCAGAGCGGTCACTGCACTCATGGCATAGACGCCGTTCATGATCATGGTCTTAATGTCTGCCTGGATCCCTGCTCCTCCGCTGGAGTCGCTTCCTGCGATGGTCAAAACCGTAGGGCGTTTCATAAGCTCACTACCTCCTGAATTTTTTTCTTTAATCCGGCTGTCTCCCTTTCAATATCGGAAGCGCCGAACACAGCCGATACAAGCGCCATCCCGGCCATGCCGCCTCCCACAAGGGTTCCTGCATTTTCAGAGGTGATTCCTCCTATGGCAACTGCCGGAATTCTGACGGAGCTGCATATTTTTTTCAACTCCTCCGTCGTGATGCGAATGGCGTTTTTCTTGGTAGGAGACGGAAACACAGCTCCCACCCCAAGATAATCTGCGCCTTCTTTCTCGGCTCTCTGTGCCTGCTCTGTTGTTTTTGCAGTTGCTCCGATAATAAAATCCCCGGGTACCTGTTTTCGGATTTCCTTTACCGGCAGATCCTCCATGCCTACATGGACTCCGTCTGCACCGCTTTTTAAGGCCACTTCCACATTGTCATTAATGATCAGCGCTGTTCCGTATCTATGGCAGAGAGCAGCCATTTCCCGGGCTTCTTTCAGAAAATCTTCCTGCGGCATGTTTTTTTCACGGAGCTGTATCAAGGTGGCGCCGCCTTTTAACGCTTCCTCCACCTGCCGGTATAAGGTTTTCTCTCCTGTCCATTTTCTGTCTGTCACTGCATAAAGCAGCAGCATTTCTTTGCTGAATTTCATCTGTTCACTCCTTAAATCCTTCCAGATATTCTTTTGGATCCTCGCAGGTCATCAGCCCGCTCATCACACAGGCGCCTGCCGCTCCCGCCTGCCGTATCCTGCCCATATGAGCCGCTGTGATCCCTCCTATGGCATAAACCGGAACCGAAACGCTCCGGCATACCTGTTCCAGAAAATCCATGCCTCTTCCAGGCAGTCCTTTTTTACAGTCAGTCTCAAAAACATGTCCGGCCGTAAGATAGCAGCATCCCATTTTTTCTGCAAGAACGGCATCCTCTGCCGAATGACAGGAAGCTCCCAGAATTCGGAACTTTTTTCGCTTCCCCGGTTCCATCCCCATAAGAACAGAAAGAGGAAGATGAACGCTGTCACATTCCAGCTCCAGAGCCGTTTCATAAAAGCTGTGAAGGATACACGGAGTTCCCTGTTTCCGGCAGATGTTTAACACCTGTTCTGCAAGACTTCTATATTCCTCCTCCGAGAGATCCTTTTCTCTGAGAATGATCCCCGCAGGATTTGCTGCTGCGATCCGTTCGATCCGGCTGAGAAAGTCTTCTCTGCACAGCTTTCTGTTTGTCACAGAAAGGATCGGTATTTCTTTCTTATACATAAACATAATCGTTCAGCACCGGCTGAAGTCCTTCCTCCTCAATGTCCTGATACATATCATCCAGACTTCTGCCGTCATCAATCTCAAACTGTTCGTCTCCGGATATCTCCTGAGAATCTTTTCCACTGTACTTCTTTTCATGATCCCCGATGCCGGTAGAAACGCCTGCCGACACCTTTGTGGCTGCAATTTTTACAATGCCGTTGCGAAACTGTGCACTTTCTCTTGAGGATACGGTGATCCCTGCAAACGGCAGAAAAATACGATAGGCGCAGATGATCTGGCAAAGCTGTCTTTCATGAACATCCAGAGGATTGATCTTGTCGTTGTTGATGATCGGACGAAGTCTCGGACAGGAAAGGGAAATTTCTGCATGAGGATACTTTTTCTGAAGAAAACAGGCATGAAGTCCGGTTGCCAGTGCATCCTTCCGAAAATCCGAAAGACCCAGAAGAGCCGAAAACGCCACTCCTCTCATGCCTCCACGAAGCGCCCTCTCCTGTGCGTCAAACCGATAGGGCCACACTCTTTTGTGTCCCATAAGGTGAAGAGTCTCATACTTATCTGCATCATACGTCTCCTGAAAAACAGTTACATAATCTGCACCGCACTGATGAAGATATGCATATTCCTCTGTGTTTACCGGATAGATTTCCAGACCTACCATACGGAAGTATTTCCGTGCCAGCGCACATGCCTCGCCAATATACTTTACATCGCTCTGGCTGCGGCTCTCCCCGGTCAGGATCAGGATCTCTTCCATTCCGCTGTCTGCGATCACCTTCATTTCTTTTTCAATCTGTTCCATGGACAGCTTCATCCGGTTGATATGGTTGTAACAGTTGAAGCCACAGTAAACGCAGTAATTTTCACAATAGTTTGCAATATATAAAGGAGTAAAAAAATATACCGTATTTCCAAAATGTCTGCTGGTCACACGGCTTGCCTTCTGTGCCATTTTTTCAAGAAATGGTTCTGCCGCAGGAGAAAGCAGAGCCTTGAAATCTTCCACAGAACAGCTTTCATGCTCCAGAGCCGCTTTTACATCCGCAGCAGTATATCGGGTGTAATCGTACTCTTCCATCTGATTTATGACATTCTCACATACGTCTGACTGGATTTTTTCCATGCCCGGAAGATATTCCATATGATTTTTCCGAAAAGACGGATCTGTTTCCAGACGGTGCTTTTTTTCCAACGCTTTTTCTGAAAGAAATTCAGAATCTATAAAAAACTGATTTTCCATACTTCCACCCCTTAATCTCTGAGAAATCCTGTCAGTGGGTCGGAAGCGGAACCACCTCTGGTAAGTACTCTTCCAAGTCCGGAAAGGTATGCCTTCCGTCCTGCTTCGATCGCCTGACGAAATGCAGCTGCCATCAGCGGCAGATCTCCGGCTGTGGCAAGTGCCGTATTTGCCATAATGGCTGCTGCCCCCATTTCCATTGCCTCACAGGCCTGGGAGGGCTTTCCGATCCCTGCATCTACAATAATAGGAAGGTCGATCTCATCTACCAGGATCTGGATGAAATCTCTGGTCGCAAGGCCTTTATTGGATCCGATGGGAGCTGCCAGAGGCATAACTGCCGCCGCTCCTGCATTCACCAGGTCGCGGGCTGCATACAGATCCGGATACATATATGGAAGCACCACAAATCCTTTCTTCGCAAGCATCTCTGTGGCACGGATCGTCTCCTGATTGTCCGGAAGCAGATATTTGGAGTCTCTCATAATCTCGATCTTTACAAAATTTCCACAGCCCAGTTCTCTTGCAAGACAGGCGATACGGACTGCCTCCTCTGCCGTTCTTGCTCCGCTGGTATTCGGAAGGAGCGTGACGCCTTCCGGAATATAATCCAGAATGTTCTCCTGTTCCTTTGTATTTGCACGACGGACTGCCAGAGTAATGACCTCTGCCCCCGCATCCCTGACAGCTGCTTCAATCAGCTTCAGGGAGTATTTTCCCGATCCCAGGATAAACCGGGAATGAAACTCATGTCCTCCGATGATCAGTTTATCTTCATTCATAATGTTTTCTCCTTTTCCTGCATATTTTATACATTTGTGTCGGATTTCGCCTCTTACGCATCATATCTTCCAGCCAGGATCCGCAGAACCATATGTGCCTGATGGGCCGCACAAAGCATCACTCTGGCAGAAACCAGACCCATTCCGTCTGTCACCTCACTGACACCGTCTCCACAAAGATAAAAATGGTCCGTAATCTTTCGGGTACAGATGATATTTCCGCTTTCAAGACCGGCCATTCCGGAAGCTGCCACCAGGTATTTTTCTTTCATAAGACTGAGCACCGTATCTGTCAGCAGAGCCTTACTTTCCGGATCGTCAAAAGCTTCACAGACAATATCAGCTTCTTTCAAAAGCTCCGGAATGTTTTTTTCTGTCAGCTTCTCACAGAAAGTTTCTGTCTGTACATAGGGAGCGATCTCTTTCAGGTTTCTCTTTAACGCCTCTGTCTTATCCAACCCGATCTGGTCTGCCTTATACTGCTGCCGGTTCAGATTCGTGATCTCTACTTTGTCAAAATCTATCAGGATCAGTCTGCCGATCCCTACGCGGGCAAGGGCAAAGGCAATATGGGATCCAAGGCCGCCCAGACCACAGACCGCCACCGAAGCCGAAGCGAAGCGTTTCTGCAGTTCTTTTCCATGGCGCTCTTCAAGCGCTCTGTACATGGCTTCTTCTGTCGGTATCATTTCAGCCTCCTCCCACAAAACTGACTACTTCTACTGCATCCCCCTCGTTCAGAACCGTATGATCATATTCCGCCTTCGGGATGATCTCTCCATTTCTCTCCACTGCCACCCGGGTTCTGCAGTATCCTGCCTTCTCTAAATATTCTGCTACAGTCTGTCCTGCCACAGCCTGTTCTTCTCCGTTGATCTTTACCAAAATTTCACCTCTTTTCCTAATGAGCCCTGACTGTCCTGCCTTTTTTTGAAAACAAAAAAACGGGAACTACCATTTTCGGTAATTTCCCGTTATACATACACTTATGCTCAGGCATCCCTACGTTGGCATTATCCAAATCAGGTTATCGGTCGAAGGTCATACCTTCCTCTCAGCCTGTCATACAAGCTCCCGTCTGCTTCATTTAATTTTCGTTTTTTATTATATACTTTTGCACGGTAAAAGACAAGAGTTTTTTACAATTGACCTGAAAGCGGTTTTTTCTTATAATAATGACAGATTATCATTTCAAAAAGGAGCAACAACATGAAAGACTATACCGAATATATCCTGGAACAGGCACAGAAGCTTCTGTCCATTGACAGTCCCTCCGGCTACACCAGAAATGTAACCGACTGGCTTCTGGAAACTTACAGCGAAATGGGTTATCAGCCTCAACGTACTGCAAAAGGCGGCGTACTGGTACAGATCTCAGAAGGAGCAGCCTCTCCTTCTGAGGATCCCGCAGAAGGTCCGATCCTTCTTACCGGTCATGTGGACACACTGGGCGCCATGGTTTCCTCCATCACCGATCAGGGAACGCTAAAGCTGACTCCGTTAGGAGGCATGAATCCTAATAATGCCGAAACGGAAAACTGCCGGATCATCACCAGAGAGGGAAAAACCTACACCGGAACCTTCCAGTTATGCAATGCTTCTATCCATGTAAACGGAGAATACAACGATACCAAGCGTACCTACAAAGATATGGAGGTACTTCTGGATGAGCTGGTGTCCACCAAAGAGGAAGTCAAAGCTCTTGGGATTATGACCGGAGATATTGTATGCTTTGATCCGAGGACAGTCATCACTCCTTCCGGATTTATCAAAAGCCGTTTTCTGGATGACAAGCTGAGTACTGCGATTCTCATCGGCTATGCAAAATATCTGAAGGATGAAAAGATCACTCCTTCCCGCCGGATCTATCAGCATATCACTGTTTTTGAAGAAGTGGGCCACGGCGGCTGCGGTTCTGTTCCGGCAGATGTAACAGAAATGCTGGCTGTGGATATGGGCTGTGTTGGAGAAGGACTGGAATGTACGGAATGTCAGGTTTCCATCTGTGCAAAAGACAGCCGGGGACCTTCTCATTATGATGTGGTTTCCGCTCTCATTCAGGCTGCACGAAAGGCTGAGGTGGATTTTGCAGTAGACGTATACCCTTACTATGGATCCGATGTGGATGCTGCTCTAAGTGCAGGAGTGGACGCCCGTCACTGTCTGATCGGCCCCGGTGTTTATGCCTCCCATGGATACGAAAGGAGCCACAAAAAAGGGGTAAAAAATACCTTCGACCTGTTAAAGAGCTATCTTGGATAAATTCAGCGAAAGGAGGCCTCGATCATGGATTCCTGTCAGATCACACAATGGTGCTCCCGTTTTATCAAAGAGCAGGTAAAACCGGGGGATCTCTGTATTGATGCCACCATGGGAAACGGAAACGACACCCTGCTTTTGAGCACTCTCTGCGGAGAAAAAGGCCGGGTACTGGCTTTTGATATCCAAAAGCAGGCTCTCATCCAAACCAGAAAACGGCTGGCGGAAGCCGCAGCACCAGATAACTTCTCTCTGTTTCTGGACTCTCATGTAAACATAAGCCGCTATGCCGCCCCGGAATCTGTCAGCTGCATCGTATTTAATCTTGGTTATCTTCCCGGCGGCGATCATGCTCTGGCAACAAAGGGAGAAACCAGTATCGAAGCTCTGGAACAGAGTCTTTCCCTCTTACAAAAAGGCGGTATTGTTTCTCTTTGTATCTACAGCGGAGGAGACTCCGGCTTTCAGGAAAGAGATCTGGTATTAAACTGGCTGAAAACTCTGGATCCCGGAAAATATCTGGTGATCCGGAGCGATTACTTCAACCGTCCCAATCACCCTCCGATCCCGGTACTGATCATCCGTCTGTAGTATAGATTCCATCTGAACAGAAATTTTACAAAAAAATCCCCTGCCCGGTATTCCAGGCAGAGGATTTTTTATCTTCTTTTTCTTCACATCAGTCTACGATCGTAATGGATTCGATCACCGGCTGTTCTTCTGGCACAATTGTACCATTATCGTCTATCGGCTGAGCATCTTCACAGATTTTGTCTACCACATCCATGCCTTCTGTTACATGGCCGAAGCCTGCATAATCCCCATCCAGGAAAGTACTGTCCTCGTGAACGATAAAGAACTGAGAACTTGCACTGTCCGGATCCATAGCCCTTGCCATGGAGATCACTCCTCTTGTATGAGAAATGTCATTTTCCACGCCGTTATTGGAAAACTCTCCCTTAATCTCTTCATCAGATCCGCCTTTACCATTTCCAAGCGGATCTCCGCCCTGTACCATAAAGCCGTCCATGATACGATGGAACGTCAGTCCGTCATAAAATCCATCCTGAGCCAGCTTCACAAAGTTGGTAACTGTGATCGGAGCCGTATCTGCATCTAACTCCACCTGAATCTCTCCATAATCCTTAACACTGATCCGGGCATGATGGATTCCGGTCAGTTCACTGCTGGTATCCAGTACTGTTTCCCTGTCTTCTTTATCAGAGCTGCTTTCCTCCTGGGAAGATGCTTCTTCACCATCACTGAATCCTGCCTTTTCCGCTTCTTCATCACTGACAGTTGCAGCTTCTCCATCTGATTTCTCTGCAGTTTCCTGTGTTTTTGTTTCCTCTGCTGCCTCTTTTGTTCCACAGCCCGTCAGCATTCCTGCGGAAAGCACTGCTGCACAAAGTATCGCCAAAGTCTTATGCTTCATTTCGATTCCTCCTGATCCTGTTGTTGCACGGACCATCCTGTCTTTTTGGGGTCCGCCTTTTCTGTTTTGTCTGCCGGAGTTTTTCTCTTTTCTCTTTTATGGTTATCGGATTCTGTCCGGGAAACCAACCTTTCTCTGTACCTTGCGCAATGTCTTTGTGGCATAATAATTTGCCTTTTCTGCATTCTCTTTGATCACAGAGTCAATATATGCCTTATCCTTGGAAAGTCTCGCAAACTCGTCCTGAAGCGGCTTCAGTACAGAGATCACAGCCTCTGCCACTGCCGGCTTCAATTCACCGTAGCCTTTTCCGTCAAATTCCTTCACTGCTTCATCCGGTGTCTTTCCGGTACATGCACAGTAAATATCGATAAGATTCTTAACTCCCGGCTGTTCCTCGCGATAAGCGATACAGCCTTCGGAATCTGTCACTGCACGTTTAAATTTACGCATAATCGTATCCGGATCATCCATAAGATAAATACTTCCGTTTGGATTCTCATCCGATTTGGACATTTTTCTGGAAGGATCCTGAAGGCTCATGATCTTCGCTCCTACCTTGCCTACATATGCTTCCGGAACTGTAAATACATCTCCGTAAATATTATTAAAACGCTCCGCCACATTTCTGGTAAGCTCCAGATGCTGCATCTGGTCGATTCCTACCGGAACCACATCTGCCTGATACAGAAGGATATCCGCTGCCATCAGAACCGGATAAGTAAAAAGTCCGCCATTGATATTATCTGCATGCTTGGCAGCCTTATCCTTAAATTGCGTCATACGGTTCAGCTCTCCCATATAAGTAAAGCAGCTTAAGATCCAGGACAGTTCTGCATGTCCGGAAACATGGGACTGATAATAAATACAGTTTTTCTTAGGGTCAAGACCTGCCGCAATGTAAAGAGTCAGAAGATTACGGGCTCTTTTACGAAGTTCTGCCGGATTCTGGCGTACGGTAATGGAATGAAGATCCACCACACTGTAAAAGCACTCATATTCATCACTTAAAGTCAGCCAGTTTTTCAGAGCACCCAGATAATTTCCCAGTGTAAGGTTTCCTGTTGCCTGCATACCGCTGAATAAAACTTTTTTTCCGTCTATCATGATATTTACCTCTCTTGTTGATGCATTTCTAAGCTGTATACCAGTTTATCATTCTATAGAAATAAAGTCAATGAATTACTGTGCAAAGGAACGGCTTGTCTAGCTGTGCGAACTCTGCTAAAATGAGATATCATATATTATTTCAGGAGGAACACACATGAAAAAAATCGCAAGCTTTACCATAGACCACCTCAAGCTGCAGCCGGGAATCTATGTTTCCCGCAAGGATTATCTGGGAGATCAGGTGATCACCACCTTTGATATCCGTATGACTTCTCCCAACGAAGAACCGGTTATGAATACTGCCGAGCTTCACGCTATGGAGCATCTGGCAGCCACCTTTCTCCGCAACCACGAGGAATTTGGACCAAAGGTGATCTACTGGGGACCTATGGGCTGCCGCACCGGTAATTATCTTCTTCTTGCAGGCGATCTGGAATCCAGAGATATCGTTGGACTGATCACAGAAATGTTTGAATTTATCCGTGATTTTGAGGGCGAAATCCCAGGGGCATCTGCCAGGGACTGTGGAAACTATCTGGATATGAATCTTGGAATGGCAAAGTATCTGGCAGATAAATATCTGAAGGAAGTCCTCTATGATATCAAAGAAGACCGTCTGGTCTACCCGGAATAATCCGTTCCCTGTAAAAGTAAAAAACCAGAGATCCTTTTCCTTCCGGAAATCATCTCTGGTTTCTTTTTTTACCTCTGTTTACTGGGCTGCAGCCTGGTCTGCCGCAGGCGCTGCTCCTGCCGGAGCTTCTGTTGTCACATACTGAGCGCTTACATAACCCTTCTGTCCGTTGATGTCAACTTCAATCCACTGACCATCCTCGCTGACACCTGTACCTGTCAGCTGATCACCTACCTTGGTGCTCTGGATGATATTCGTCTGATCTGTAGTAACACAGTCTGTACGGATATTTGCCTCATTATTTGCATAATAAACAGCATCCTTCTTTATGATCTTCACGCCGCTTGCAGTCTGGGAAACCTCAGGTGTCGGGGTTGCTGTGACTGCCGGAGTAGGAGTTGCTGCCGGTGTCGGGGTTGCTGTGGGTGTCGGGGTTGCTTTTATCACAGTCACGGTAGAGTCTTCTCCTCCTGTGCTGTAGCCGCAGCCGGAAGCAAAGAGAGTAAGACCTGCCAGTGCAATCAGTAATCTGGATTTCTTCATAAGAATTTTCCTCCTTTATCGCATACCACCACTATACCCCATTCCATGCATGTTATGCAAGTGTTTTTTGCGTTTCACATCAGAAACGGAAGTCTCTCCTGCCATTTTCAATCTCTTTCAGATTCTTCGCACAGATTTCTCTTGTCTTTTCACGGCCAACATTCTGGAGTTCTCTCTCAATCACCTTCAACCCCTTTTCTCTGGTATCCGGAGACGCATAATCCTCCAGATATTCTTTCAGGGTCATCAGTGCATTGGGATGGCAGCAGTTTGCAATCTGTCCGCTTTTTACCAGAGACATGAAACGGTCTCCGGTACGGCCTTCTCTGTAGCAGGCGGTACAGAAGCTTGGAATATAACCCAGCTCCAGAAGCCAGTTTACCACCTCGTCTAATGTCCGTCTGTCACTGACATCAAACTGAGAAGAATTGTCTTCCTCTGCCTCTTCCTCCGCATAACCGCCAACAGAAGTTCTGGATCCGCCGCTGATCTGAGAAATACCAAGATCCAGTACCTTTTCTCTGCATTTCTGCGTTTCCCGGGTGGAGATGATCATTCCCGTATAAGGAACTGCGATCCGGATCACTGCGATGATCTTCTGGAAGATTTCGTCCGGCACTGCATTGGTAAAGTCCTTGGTATCAATGTCATCTGCCGGACAGATACGCGGTACACTGATGGTATGCGGTCCTACGCCAAATCTTGCCTCCAGGTGTTCTGCATGCATAAGAATACCAACAAAATCATAGCGATAGGTTTCCAGTCCGAAGAGGACACCACAGCCTACATCATCAATACCTGCCTCCATTGCACGGTCCATTGCCTCTGTATGATATGCATAATCACTCTTCGGTCCTGTAGGATGGAGAGCCTCATAGCTTTCTTTATTATAAGTCTCCTGAAAAAGAATGTAGGTTCCGATTCCGGCCTCTTTCAGCTTACGGTAATTTTCCACGGTGGTTGCGGCAATATTTACATTGACGCGGCGGATTGCTCCGTTTTTGTGTTTGATACTGTAAATGGTCTTAATGCTTTCCAGTATATACTCAATAGGATTATTTTTTGGATCTTCTCCTGTTTCCAGTGCCAGACGCTTATGTCCCATATCCTGAAGAGCGATCACTTCCTGACGGATTTCTTCCTGTGTCAGCTTTTTACGGCGGATATGTTTATTTTTTGCATGATAAGGACAGTAAACGCAACCGTTGATACAGTAATTGGAAAGATATAAAGGTGCGAACATTACGATTCTGTTTCCATAGAATTTCTGTTTGATCTCTTTTGCCACATGATACATTTTGTCGATCAGGCGCGGGTCTTCACATTCCAGAAGAAGCGCCGCCTCCCTGTGGCTGAGACCTTTGCAGTCTCTTGCTCTTTCGATCAGACTTTCGATCAGCTCGGTATTGTCCTTATTCTCTTTTGCATAGGCAAGTGAATCCAGGATCTCCTGATGGTCAATAAATTCTGTTGCTTTTGTTGATTTCGGATCGTACATAATTTCCTCCCTTTCGCCGCTTTGTAAGCAGCCTTGTCTTATTCTCTGTTATAATCTCCACGGTCTGTCACAATCTGACACCCAATGGCTTCCATTCGTTTTTTTAAATTTTTCACGCCCTCTGCCGCCTCATCTCCTGTCGATATCTTTCCGTCATAAAGCATATATTTTTTTCTGACAGAAAGAGGAGAAAGATTCGGCATAACTACATTTGCTCCGGAAAGGATTCCTTTTTCTCTTCCGGATGGATGGATCGTTCCAAGGGCTGTCGTAGCCGGAAGAAGAACCCGCGGAAGCATCAGGCGCAGAAGAGCCAGATAAAAAAGAGTATCCTCCATGGTGCCGTCAGGCTGTTCCCGGAAAGGGGTATCTCCGTGTGAAATAAAGGGACCGATCCCTACCATTTCCGGATCCAGCTTTTTCAGAAAAAGAAAATCTTCCGCCAGTGTTTCCGGCGTTTGCCCCGGCGACCCCACCATAAATCCCGCTCCTGTCTGAAAGCCCAGCTTTTTCAAAAGGAACAGACAGTGCTTTCTGTTTTCCAGGGAAAGAGGTTCCGGATGAAGGATACGATAATGATCCGGATCTGCCGTTTCGTGACGCAGCAGATAACGGTCGGCTCCAGCCTCCCGGAAAGCCCTGTATTCTTCCTCTTTTTTTTCTCCGACAGAAAGGGTCAGAGCACAGTCCGGATAACCGTTTTTGATCTCGCGGATCAGCTCCGTCAGTCTTTCTGCAGTAAAATATCCATCCTCGCCCCCCTGGAGCACAAAGGTCCGGAATCCCAGCTCATAGCCCTGTCGGCAGCAGTCAAGAATATCCTCTTTTGTAAGGCGGTATCTTGCCGCTTTTTTATTGTTTCTTCTGATTCCACAGTAATAGCAGTCGTTTTTGCAGTAATTTGTAAATTCGATCAGACCTCTGATAAAAACCCTGTTTCCGTAAGTTCTTTCCCGAACCTGACGGGCAAGTTCTCTGGCATACAGTTCCGTTTCCCTGTTTCTGCCTGCAATCAGAAAGATCAGTTCCTCCTTATCCAATGCCTGTGTTTGATAAAGTTTATCGATCAGCTCTTTCATAAATTTTTCTCCGGTATTCTGGAATATACCGTTTTACTGGATACTCCATGCAGCATTCCCAGTTTGCCGGACAACGCACTGATCTTTTCCTGCGGGGCATCCAGGATCACGCTGATCACGGAAACACCTTTTGACCGATAGGGAATCCCCATCCTTCCAACTACATATTCTCCGTATTCATGCAGAATCCTGTTCAGTTCCTCGCTTTTGTCCCTGTCTTCTACAATAATGGCGATCACTGCGATTCTTGTTTCCATATCACATCTCCTCTCCTTTTTTTCCAGTCTCATCCAGTCGTTTTTTCATTTTACTTTTATGCAAAATAAAAACCCGATGCCAGACAGACACCGGGGATATGTACAGAAAAACTGCAGCTTACCTGCAGCAATACATTCTTTTTCTGTTTTCTCTCACATCCATTCTTCGCAGGTTTACCCTTAAAAGTCCGGTGAATATTTTTTATTTTATCACATCAGCTTTCTAAAAACAAGCAAAATGTACAGTTATACATGCAAAATGTATTTTTTTATAGTTATTTTGTATAATTATTGATTTGAAATATAATTTAACCTGTTGTGCTACTTGAAAATTGTACTGCCTGTTAGCTCAAAATTGCCCAAAATATCCCTGTGCAACTCAAAAACGGATTTTTTAGAAAATAAGATGTTTTATTTTTCCGATATCACAG
>JAETOL010000036.1 GCA_021771755.1 Lachnospiraceae bacterium
TGGAGCACGCAAATTTTCTTAATCACTAATCAAGTCTTAGGCATCATTTGGAACAAACAATATCATTTGGCATAAAATTTAATCAAGTGCTGTTCTTGTTTACCTAAATACCATTGACCTGGCATCGGGAACAAGAGAGGCTCTGGCTTATGAAAGTCTGAAAGCTTATGGGAAGGAAACAGAATATAATCGTTTTTCCGCTACAGAAATGATGATCTACCGGATCGGGACAGCCTGTTCCACACTTCTGGCAGGATTTTCTCTTATGCTGGGCTATCGGAAAGCCTACAGTCTGGATGTGGTCTTTGGTATTTTTGGAGTGATGACAGTTTTGGGATTGTCCGAAATGACACAGCCGGCTGTTTCCGGTAAAGATGGTATCGGAATACGCTGCAAAGCCTGTGTAACAGAAAGTATTCTGTTTTTAAAGAAGAATCCAAAGGTTATGGGATTGATTCTGGTAAATTCTCTTGTGGGAGCGGTTTCCACGCTGCTTTTGTTTTTCCTTCAGGCAAAGCTTCCGGAAATCGGACTGAATCCGTCACTTCTTGGTCCGGCGCTGTTTTTTATGCAGCTGGGCGCTGCTCTTGGAGCAAAGCTGGTACACTACTGTTCCCGTCTCAGGTTCCGGGGAATCGTGATATTCAGCATTTCCGGCATTGCAGCAGCGCTTGGATCCCTGCTTCTGGGAAACCCGTATATAGTGATCGCAGGCGGGTTTATGGCTGCATTTTTTGATGATTTTATGGAGGTAAGGGCAGATATTATTTTAAATGAAAAAATACCTTCCCGGCAGAGATCCACACTGATCTCTGTAAGCTCTTTCAGTTTTTCGGTGATCATGATCTTTCTTTCACCTTTTATGGGATGGATTTTTGACAGGATTTAAGCAGGGAATAAAAGCATTTTTTATGTGAATCAGGTATAAAATTCCTCCATTTACAGATACTATTTCCAGAATCGGAAAGTACAGTAAATGGAGGAATTTTTATATGAAAGCTACAGGAATCGTGCGGAGGATCGACGACCTGGGAAGGGTGGTCATCCCGAAAGAAATACGGCGGACGTTACGGATCAAGGAAGGAACTCCTCTGGAGATTTTTACAGACAGAGAGGGGGAGATCATTTTAAAAAAATATTCTCCAATTGGAGAACTGAGTATATTTGCAAAAGAATATGTGGAAGCTCTTGCACAGACAACCGGTTTTCTTGCCTGTATCACGGATCATGATCAGGTGGTTGCGGCAGCCGGTCATGGAAGCAGGGAAATAGCGGGAAAAGAGATCAGCAAAGAACTGGAGGAGAGTATCACGGCCAGAGAAGCCAGATGCTTCCGCCCTGGAGAAAAAGCAAGGATCCCTGTCATTTCAAACCAGAAAGAAATGGAGGGCGCTGAAATCCTGCAGCCGATTATCTGTGCAGGAGATGCCATAGGAGCAGTGATTCTGATAGGAAAAAATGAAAAGGATGTATTTGGGGATACGGAAAAGATGCTGGTGCAGACGGCAGCAGGGTTTTTAGGGAGACAGATGGAGCAGTAGTAAAAAGGCATAGAAAAACCACCCTCACAACTTTGACCAGTTTGGGTGGCATTTTCTATGTCAGCATTTCTCGGCGATTTCGTAGATCAGCTTCTCGGTATCCTCCCATCCCAGACAGGGATCGGTAATGGAGCATCCCGGGATCATGTGGTCGCTGATGTCCTGACGGCCTTCCAGAAGATAGCTTTCGATCATAACACCTTTTACAAGCTTTTTCAGATCGGAATTGTAATTGCGGCTGTGAAGGACTTCACTGACGATACGGATCTGTTCTTTATATTGTTTTCCGGAATTGGAATGGTTTACGTCAACAATGACAGCAGGATTTTTCAGTTCCCACTTCTGATATAACTCTGCCAGACGTACCAGCTCCTCATAATGGTAGTTGGGCTGGGTCTGACCGAATTTGTTTACCCCTCCGCGGAGAATGGTGTGTGCAAGTTCGTTTCCGCCGGTTTCCACATCAAAGCCTCTGTAAATGAAATGATGGGAGTGCTGAGCGGCAGTAACGGAATTTAACATTACAGAAAGATCGCCGCTGGTAGGATTTTTCATGCCTACAGGAATATCCATTCCGCTGGCTGTCAGGCGGTGCTGCTGGTTTTCTACAGAGCGCGCTCCGATGGCCTCATAGGAAAGAACATCATCCAGATAGCTGCGATTTTCCGGATAAAGCATTTCATCTGCGGTAGAAAGACCTGTTTCCGAAAGTACGCGGATGTGCATTTTCCGGATGGCGATGATTCCGGCAAGGAGATCAGGCGCTTTGTCCGGCTCCGGCTGGTGGAGCATACCCTTGTAGCCATCACCGGTGGTACGGGGTTTATTTGTGTAAACTCTCGGGATGATCATAAGCTTGTCAGAAACCTGATCGTTTACTTTTTTCAGCCGGTTTACATATTCACATACGGTTTCTTCGTTATCTGCAGAGCAGGGTCCGACGAGAACAACAAATTTATCAGACTCCCCGGTAAAGATCCGGCGAATCTCCTCATCTCTCCGGGCTTTGATTTCTTTCAGCTCATTGCTTAAAGGATACTGGGCTTTGAGAGTATCCGGCAAAGGAAGCTGGTGATTGATCTTCATTGACATAATGTATTTCCTCCGTAAGTAAAATAAAGCATTTTCAAGTGTTCATAGTATATCACTTTAAACTGAGAAAGTCCACAGAATTTTCCATCATATGGTATTCTTCCAGTGTCAGTCCGGTAAGGGTAAGATAAGAGGCAAGCGGCCTGGTCACATAACGGATATGCCAGGGTTCCCATGGGAATCCGGTAATGTGTGTTTTGTTTTCCGGATAACGGATGATAAAACCATAGAGAGGCGCATGTTTTTTCAGCCAGAGTCCCTCTTTTGTTTCGGCAAAGGCTTCCGTCAGCTCCATATGCACGGCAGGGCAGGAAAGATCAAGGGCAAGTCCGCTCTGGTGCTCGCTGGTTCCCGGAGACGCAACATAATTATTTCCTGTATAGAGTTCTTTCTGCCGGATGTAAGAACGGTATCCGGAGATACAGTAAAGGCTCAGGCCCTCCATTCGGCTCCTTGCGATCAGCTCCAATGCCGCGCGGGCTGTTTTTTCTTCCAGAAGACGTTTCTGGTCTCCGGGAATGGCATCAAAGGGCAATCCGATATCTATCAGATGCTCCGGTATAAAATCCGCAGGAAGCGGGTGCTTTTTATTAATAAGGATCGTGTAGTCTTTGTCCATAAAAATCCCCCCTCACCTTTTATGATATGAAAGGCGGCAGGGGGATATGACTTTTAATCAAGAGCCTTTTCGCTCATTTCTTCCAGCAGGTTCTTCTTCAGGTCGTAAAGCTTCTGGGAAAGATCCACATAAACCTTCTGAGGATTGATGAGACGGCGGGATTCATCCCAGAGGGTATTCTGTTCCTTCTGGCAGTAATCACGGATATCCACAACATCAGGAGAGGTGTAAACACGTTTTCCTTCCTGGATCACAGGAATCAGAAGTTCGCGTATTTCATAGGTGCCTCCCAGAACTTTGGTTTTTTTCCAGGTATCTACCGGGTCAAAGATGATCATGGTCTCTTCCGGATCAAAAACTTCGTCAGCCAGACAGATCAGGTCTGCCTTGATTTTTCCGGTGGTTTTGCTGTAGATACGGTAAACGGTTTTATTTCCCGGATTGGTGACTTTCTCGGTGTTTTCAGACAGCTTGATCTTAGGAATAAAGTTATTGCTGTCCGCATCCTTAACTGCAGCCAGTTTATATACACCGCCAAAGGCCGGGTTGTCCTTGCTGGTGATCAGATTGGTTCCCACACCCCAGGAATTGATCTTGGCATCCTGGGTTTTCAGGCTGTCGATCAGATATTCGTCCAGATCGCTGGATGCTGCGATGGTGGCATCATCAAAACCGGCAGCTGCCAGCATTTTGTAAGCTTCCTTGGACAGATAAGCCAGGTCGCCGCTGTCGATACGGATGCCGTATTTTGTCAGTTTGATTCCCTCTTCACGCATTTCCTCAAATACGCGGATGGCATTGGGCACACCGGATTTCAGTACGTCATAGGTATCCACAAGAAGCGTACAGGAGTCCGGATACATTTTGGCATAGGTTTTAAAAGCAGTGTATTCATCCGGGAAGCTCATGATCCAGCTGTGCGCATGAGTACCGAGAACCGGAACATGGAACATTTGGCCGGTAAGTACGTTAGAGGTTCCCACACAGCCAGCGATCACTGCCGCACGGGCTCCGTAAATGCCGGCGTCCGGTCCCTGGGCGCGGCGAAGGCCGAATTCCATCACTCCGTCTCCGCGGGCTGCGTAGCAGACTCTGGCAGCCTTGGTGGCAATGAGACTCTGGTGATTGATGATATTCAAAATCGCAGTTTCTACAAGCTGGGCTTCCATGATAGGAGCAATTACCTTGACGAGGGGTTCCCGGGGAAAGACAATCGTTCCCTCCGGAATGGCATAAATATCGCCGGTAAAGTGGAAGGTGCTCAGATATTCCAGAAAATCCTCCTGAAAAATATTCAGGCTTCTCAGATATTCCACATCTTCTTCCGTAAAACGGAGATTTTCGATATATTCGATCATCTGTTCCAGACCTGCCGCAATGGCAAAGCTTCCTCCGCATGGATTGGTGCGGTAAAACATATCAAAGATAACGGTCTGGTTTGTCGGGTTTTTAAAATAACCCTGCATCATGGTCAGTTCATAGAGATCAGTGAGCAGAGTAAGATTATTTGCTCTCATATAATGTCTCCTTTATTTATAAATACTTGATACAATTATTCTATTTGCTGTTATATTATATGAAGAATTATAGTATAAAAAAGAGTTTGTTTCAATAAATCTTTCTAAAATACTGCTGAGAGATGGTTTTCAGATAGGAAAAATACAAAGATACAGCTATGATATTTTCGGTTTCGAAGAAAAAGTAAAAAAAAATAAAAAAATTTGAAAAAAGGGCTTGCATTTTTCTGGAGACTATTATATAATACTACTTGTCGCAAGCGAAAAGCGAAAAAATAAAGGGCTATCGCCAAACGGTAAGGCAACGGACTCTGACTCCGTCATTTCAAGGTTCGAATCCTTGTAGCCCTGCTTAAGAGCACTTCAGAAGAAGTGCTCTTTTTGTTTGCTCATGTTCAAAAATTCTTCCATAGCGCGGCTTAAGTATCGGCCTTTTTTCCAGTAAAAGCAGATATTACGGCAATTATCCTTTAAAGGAAGTTTATAGTAGACAACGTTAGGATGGGGATTGACTTTAGAGATCATGATATCTCCGATAAAGGAAATCCCCATTCCGGAGCAGGTAACGTTATAGGAAGTCATCTGCTGATCCATTTCAAAAACTACTATGGGTTCAAAATGATTTTCACGGCAGATATCCATTGCTCTTTTTCCGGTATCATTTTCCTGTTTCAGCATAATAAAAGGTTCTTTTCGAAATTGGGAGAAAGGAACGGAGGGAAAATCCGGCGCCAGAAATCGACCGGTTTGGATATCCGGGACAGAAAGCTGGAAATTTTCCAGCTTTTTGTTTATAGAAAAGGATCTGGGTACGGCAAGGATCAGATGCTCTTCCTGATAAAGTCGGCTGTCAAAGATTTCCGGATCCAGATTTGTATTGTCCAAAACCATATCAATAATCCCCCGTTGGAGCATTTTTGTCAGCTTAACGGTGGATTCTTCGACCAGACGGATCTGGATGTGTGGATAACAGGACGCAAATTCTGCAATCATAGGAGGAAGGAACCAGGAGGAAAAAAGATTGCTTCCTCCAAGAACAAGGCTTCCGGTTTTCAGCCCGCCCCAGTCATTGATAAAATCAGAAAAGTCGCGTTCAATGTTCATAATGCGCTCCACACATTGTATATACTGTTTTCCACATTCTGTCAGACTTAATGGCTTGGTGCTGCGGTCAAAAATGGGATAGCCGATCCGGTTTTCCACCCGTCTGACATTGGCGCTGAGAGACGGCTGAGAAATAAACAGGTTTGCGGCAGCTCTGGAAAAGCTTTTTTCTTTATAAACTTCATAAACATATTCCATTCCCTGAAACATAGGATCCTCCTTTTAAATTATAATTTTAAAATTATAATAATTATAAAAATATATGTATTTGATTATATTGTACCATGTCATTATAATGAGGGCAATGAAGAGATGCTGAGAGATTCGGACATTCCTGTGAACGGTATGGACAAGCGCTTTCAGACATCTTAAGAGCTATCGTGAACAGCAGTTTTTGACACAGTATATTGGGGCAAAAAAATATCACATAAAACAGGATACAGAAAAGGGAGAAGGAAAATGGGAGAAGTACAGAAGAAACAGGATTTTCGTGTAGAGAAGGATTCAATCGGAACAAAGGATGTTCCACAAAACGTTTATTATGGAGTGCAGTCCCTTCGCGCGGCAGAGAATTTTCACATTACAGGGCTGAACATGCATCCGGAGATTATCAACAGCCTTGCCTATATTAAAAAGGCGGCAGCCATCACCAACTGTGAAGTAGGAATTCTTGACAAAAAGAAAGCAAAGGCCATTGTTCAGGCATGTGATGAGATCCTGGAGGGCAAGCTTCACGGAGATTTTATTGTAGATCCCATTCAGGGAGGCGCGGGAACTTCTTTGAATATGAATGCAAATGAGGTAATTGCCAACCGTGCCATTGAGATTCTGGGAGGAGAAAAAGGAGATTATTCCATCATCAATCCGAACGATGACGTAAACTGCGGACAGTCTACCAATGACGTGATTCCCACAGCCGGAAAGATGACGTCTCTTCGTCTTCTCAAAAATCTGAAAAAAGAACTCCTTCGCTTACACAAAGCTCTTTGTGAAAAGGCAAAGGAATTTGATCATGTGATAAAAATGGGACGTACACAGATGCAGGATGCCGTTCCGATTCGTCTGGGTCAGGAATTTAATGCATATTCAGTTGCCATTATGCGTGATATCCACAGAATGGACCGGGCAATGGAAGAGATGTGCACTCTGAATATGGGAGGAACTGCTGTCGGAACAGGAATCAATGCGGATGAGGCATATCTTCGCCGGATCGTACCGAATCTTGTAGAAGTTTCTGATATGGAATTTGTACAGGCATATGACCTGATCGATGCCACACAGAATCTGGATTCCTTTGTATCTGTTTCCGGTGCGGTGAAAGCCTGTGCAGTGACACTTTCCAAGATCGCCAATGATCTGCGGCTTATGTCTTCCGGTCCGAGAGCCGGATTTGGAGAGATTAATCTTCCGGCAAAACAGAATGGTTCTTCCATTATGCCGGGAAAGGTAAACCCGGTTATTCCGGAGGTTGTAAATCAGGTGGCTTTTAACATCATTGGAAATGATGTGACGATCACCATGGCGGCAGAAGCCGGTCAGCTGGAACTGAATGCCTTTGAACCGATTGTATTTTACTGCATGTTCCAGTCCATTGATACACTGGCTTATGCGGTGCAGACCTTTGTTGACAATTGTGTGACAGGAATCACAGCAAATGAGACCCGCTGCCGTTACCTTGTGGAAAACAGCGTAGGCATCATTACAGCCATCTGTCCGCATGTGGGATATCAGAAGGCAGCAGATATTGCGAAAAAAGCCATTAAAACAGGAGAATCTGTAAGAAATCTTATCCTTCAGGAGGGAATCCTTACGGAAGAACAGATGGATCATATCCTGGATCCGGTAAATATGACAGAACCGGGAATTTCGGGAAAAGAGCTGCTGATGGCAGGAGACAAATAAAAATCAGAAAGAAAACAGCAGAGATATACAGAACTGTATACATAATTCCTCTGGCAGGTACCGATTCAGATATCTGCCGGGGGATTTTTTTCTTGCGGCATAAAAAATGAAAAGTTATAATAAAGGCAGATATAAGAAGAAAAGAGGAATGGAAATGTCATATAGCTTCAGCGGAAGAGTCCGCTACAGTGAAACAGGAGAAAACGGATTGCTTACCTTGCCGGGGATTTTAAATTATTTTCAGGACTGCAGTACATTTCATTCGGAATCCGTAGGGAATGGAATGAAGGTACTGAAAGAAAAAAATAAATTCTGGGTATTGTCTGCCTGGCAGGTGGTGGTAAACAGATATCCGGCATTGGGAGAAGAAGTGGTTACATCTACATGGCCTTATAGTTTCCGGGGATTTATGGGGCAGCGTAATTTCACCATGGATACAAAAGAGGGAGAAAGGCTGGCCTATGCCAATACCTTCTGGACTTTTATCGATGGAAAAAACGGTTTTCCCGGCAAGCTTCAGCCGGAGGACACAGAAGGCTATGAACTGGAAGAAAAACTGGATATGGAGTATGCTTCCCGCAAGATCGTGATACCGGACGGATTTTTGCCGGAAGAATCGTTTACGATCCAGAAGCATCACCTGGATACCAATCATCATGTAAACAACTGCCAGTATATACAGATGGCAATGGACTATCTTCCGGCAGATTTCAAACTCCGCCAGATGAGGGCGGAATATAAACAGCAGGCAAGACTTTCAGATGTGATCTGCCCGGAAATATCTGTGGACAGGGATAAGGTCGTAGTCAGTCTGAATGATATGCAGGGGGAGCCCTATGCGGTGGTGGAGTTTACAAATTAAAATACAAGAATAAAACAGTAGGAGGTATTATCAAATGGGGAAATCTTATCAGAAACAATGGACGGGTGTATTTGGGGATCCGGTAGATGATAATCCGACAGTGGTTATGGAGCAGGCTGCTTTTGATGCGGCAGGAATTCCTATGGAGTATCTTACTATACAGGTAAAAAAAGGGCAGCTTGAAGCTGCAATGCAGGGAATGCGCGCAATGAATTTTACAGGTATTAATATTACGATGCCTCATAAAGGAGAAGTTTTGAAATATTTAGACGAAATATCAGAAAGTGCTCGTACCATGGGAGCGGTTAATACTGTTTATTGGAAGAATGGAAAACTTGTTGGAGAGAATACAGACGGCAAAGGTTTTTTAAAAAGTTTACAGGATGAAAAAGTTCCAATAGAAGGAAAAAAAGCGGTAATTCTGGGTGCAGGAGGTGCGGCAAGAGCCATAGCTGTGGAATTAGCAGGCGCAGGCATTCAGACGATCGTGGTCATTAATGGAAATGAACAGCATGGGAAAACGCTTGTGGATATTATTAATGAAAAAACTGGTGCAGAGGGAGTTTTTGTACACTGGAAGGGAGAAGTTCATATTCCGGAAGATACAGATATTCTTGTGAATGCGACGCCGATAGGATTTGTGGATGACAAGAAACCGGCAATTGTTTACGAGGATCTGAAAGAAGGAATGGTTGTTTGTGATGTGATACCAAATAAAGCATGGACAGGATTTCTTCTGGAGGCAAGAGACAGAGGTCTTAAGACCTTTAATGGACTTCAAATGCTGATCAATCAGGGAGCAATTGCATATGAACTATGGACAGGTGAGAAGGCACCGGTTTCTGTAATGCGTGAAGCAATGGAAAGGGAGTATGGAGTAAAGCTCCCCTGAACAGAAAGTTTGGAAAATTTTTGAAGTGTTTATCGTTTTTCTGGAGATTTGCTATTGTACCACATTAAAGAATTTCGTATAATCAAAATAAAAGTTAACGCTCTCATACAATTATGGGAGTGTAAAAAAATGCGAAAGAGGGAGCTGCTGGGGATACAGCAGATATAGAAAAAGGTGAAACCATGAGCGGTATTAAAGATGTGGCAAAAAGAGCAGGAGTTTCGATTTCCACGGTTTCCAATGTATTAAACAAATCAAAATATGTTAGTCCGGAACTGGTAAAAAGGGTAGAACAGGCAGTAAAAGAGCTGTCTTATGAAGCGAATCCCATTGCTCGAAGTATGAAAAATAATAAAACAGGGACAATTGGCGTGATCACAGAGGATATGTGCGGTGTTTTTTATCCTTATGTTGTGAGAGGAATTAATTCAGTGGCTGTGGAAAAGGGGTACCAGATTGTGGTATGTGATGCACAGGGAACATATGGAGATTGTCACGCCATCAAAAGAGAAAAAGAATTGTTCAGTCGTCTGATTGCAAACAGGGTAGATGGTATTATTTTTGCATCAACAGTATCCATTGAAAACAAAGAAAAATATATTTGCCAAATAAAAAAACTGGCGAATAAATATAAAAAAATTCCATTGGTAAGTATAGAGAGAGATTTTACCGATGTGGGCATTGATTCCGTTTATTTTGACGGCTATACAAATGCAAGGACAGCAGTACGTCATCTTATAGACTGCGGATGTAAAAAGATCTGTCACATTGCAGGAACAAAAGAAATGGAAATTGTCAGGGAACGAGTGAAAGGATACAAAAGTTGTATGAAGGAAAATCATCTGTTTCTTGATGAAGAGAAGATGATTGTTCATGGAGATTATAGTCACCAGAGCGGATATACAGCCATGAAACAGCTTATGATGCAGGTGCCGGATCTGGATGGTATTTTTTGCGGTAATGATCAGATGGCCATTGGTGTGCTGAAGTTTCTGAAAGAAAATGGAAAACGTGTTCCGGAAGATGTGAAAGTTATCGGATATGACGATGTTTTTATTGCCAGTGTAGTGGAACCTGCTTTATCGTCTATTCATGTAAGAAAACGTCATGCAGGCATAGAATCAGCCAGAATGTTGTTTCGGAGAATTGAAAATCCTGATGAAGAAAATATAAAACCAATAGGCATAAAAATGGATGCGAAGCTTGTTGTACGTCAGTCTACAGTGAGCAGCGCATCAGAAGACTGGAATTTGGTAGACTGGTAAAAGAGGGGCAGATGCCCCTCTTTTTTTTCTTATCAGGAAAGCGTTACTTAGAAAAAAGTAAACAGTATATGAAAATTGTGCAGGTTAAACAAAAACACATCAGAAAAACGTTTGAATATGCACAAAAAACGATTTTTTAAGAAAATATAATTGACAAAAACGTTTTTCTGGATTATGATGTAATCACCTTGAACAACAAAATTTTGAAATCTTAAATCCATATAGTATAAATGCACAAAAAAGAAATATGGATTTATTTTTTTAAAGCACAGAAAAACGTTTTACTAGAAAACGGAGAAAGAGAGGGAGACAGATGGAAGAGAAAAAGAGACTCTCGGAACAGGCGATGGAACAGGGCAGTGGAATTCTGAGGCTGGCACCCACATGGGTTCCGCGTTCTTTCTGCAGACCGGGCAAACGTATTAAACTTCATCCCGATGATTATTTTATCCTTGGACAGAGAGGCGGAATTGACGAAAGATGGTTTTCCTCAACGACGTGGGCTGAAAACGGACCGGGAACTCCGGAAGACGAGGGACTGAGTTACGTAATTGTAGATGAAGAAGGAAAAGAAAAAGTTCTTCTGAGAGATGTAGTTGAACTTCTTGGATCAGAAGTGATCGGAGAAACTCTCTGGAATAAATACCATCGCTGGGCAATGTTTTCTAAATTTTTTGATAATGCAGGTCCTCTTCCTCATCATATTCATCACAGGACAGAACATGCAGCCCGGGTAGGAGCATCCGGAAAACCGGAAATGTATTTCTTCCCATCTCAGATGAATAATCATGGCGGAGAATTTCCATTTACATTTTTTGGGTTTAATCCGGAAACGACAAAGGAAGAGGTATTAGAAGCACTGAAAAAATTCACCAAAGGTGATAATCAGATTCTTTCCCTGGCAATGGCATATAAGCTGGATCTTGACACTGGATGGGATGTCCCGCCAGGAGTGATGCATGCACCAGGAAGTCTCTGTACATATGAACCTCAGTTTGCTTCCGATGTCTATGCAATGTATCAGTCAGTTTTAATGAACGGACAGATCGTAGGGGAAGATCTTCTCTGGAAAAATACTCCGGAAGAAGAACTTGGAAATTATGAGTATCTTTTAGATGTGATCGACTGGGAGCGCAATGTAGATCCTGATTTCCATAAAAATCGCTTTATGAAGCCAATTCCGGTAAGACCGTTGGAAGATATGATGGCAGACGGTTATATTGAGGAATGGATCTGTTATAAATGTGAAACTGTTTCAGCAAAGCGTCTTACGATTCTTCCGGGACGCAGCGTGACCATTAAAGACAATGCACCATATGGCCTGATCTGTCTGGAAGGACATGGAAGTTTTGGAAAATGGCAGATCGAATCACCGGCACTGATCCATTATGGTCAGCTGACACATGATGAATATTTTGTTACTGAAAAAGCAGCAAAAGAGGGTGTGGTAATCACCAACCCGTCTCTTACTGACCCGATCGTGATCCTGAAACATTTTTCAGAGAATCCTGATCTGGTGATCAAATAAAAGAATTTAAAGGAGGAGAAAAACTTGGCAGGTAAATATGTACTGGAAGCCACAGGAATCGCAAAATCTTTCTCCGGAGTAACCGTCCTGGATGGGGCAGAGCTTTGTATTGAACCAGGTGAGCTTCATGCTCTTATGGGAGAGAACGGAGCAGGAAAATCTACCCTTATGAAGATCATTATGGGAATTTACACAAAAGATGCAGGAAAAGTAGTACTGGATGGAAAAGAAGTTGAATTCAAATCCGCCAGAGACGCTCTTGATGCAGGAATTTCCATGATCCATCAGGAATTGAGTCCAATCCCGGAAATGACTGTTGCTGAGAATGTATTTCTCGGCAGAGAACAGAAAAAGTTTAAAGGCTTACCGTTTGTAGACAAGAAGGAACTGAATAGAAAAACCCAGGAACTTCTAAAGGAATATGATCTGGATCAGTTTATCAGTCCAACTATGAAAATGAAGGATCTGAATATTGCACAGATTCAGATGATGGAAATTATCAAAGCTGTTTCCTACAATTCCAAAGTAATTATTATGGATGAGCCGACTTCCTCTCTTTCGGAGAAAGAAACGGAAACCTTGTTCCGGATTATCGACAGCCTTCGCAAAAAGAACGTAGGAATTATCTATATTTCTCATCGAATGGAAGAAGTTTTCCAGCTGGCAGATCGTGTCTCTGTTCTTCGTGACGGACAGTTTATCGGTTGTGTAAAAGTCGCTGAGGCATCCAGGGAACAGCTGATCAACATGATGGTAGGTCGTGAACTGGAAGGAGGATATCCTCATAATACAGCTAAAAAAGGTGACGTTGTACTGGAACTGAAGGATTTTACCAGAAAAGGTGTTTTTGAAAATGTAAATCTCAAGGTTCATGCAGGAGAGATTCTTGGTATGGCTGGTCTGGTAGGTGCAGGACGAAGTGAGGTTATGAAAGCTCTGGTTGGATACGATCCTCTGGATTCCGGAGAAATATATCTGGAAGGACAGAAGATTACTATTAAACATCCTAATGATGCGGTCAAACATCATATTGTAATGGCATCTGAGGACAGAAAAGAATTAGGACTTGTTCTTTGCCGAAGCATCAAAGAGAACGTATCTCTCCAGAATTTTGACAAGCTTTCTAAAGGCTCCTTTATTCAGAAGCTAAAAGAGAGAAAGATGGCTGGTGAATATACAGAAAAGATGGCTACCAAAATGAACGGGATCGATGATCTGGTATCCAGTCTTTCTGGAGGAAATCAGCAAAAAGTAGTTCTTGCAAAGTGTCTGTTGTCAGAGCCAAAGGTACTGATCATGGATGAGCCTACCAGAGGTATTGATGTAGGTGCAAAAGCTGCGATCTATAACATTATGGTGGGACTGGCAAACCAGGGAATTGCAATCATTATGATCTCCTCAGAAATGCCGGAGCTGATCGGAATGAGTGACAGGATCATAGTCATGTCAGGCGGTCAGGTCAAAGGTGAGCTTGAAGGAGCAGAAGCGCAGTCTCAGCAGACGATCATGAATTTAGCATTTGGAGGAGAATAAGATGACACAGAAAAAAGATATGGGCAAGATCCTGAGACAGTTCGGTCTTGTGATAGTTGCTCTCATCATCATTGTTTTTATGAGCTTTACATCTGATGTGTTTCTGACAAGCCAGAACATCATCAATATTTTAAGACAGATTTCTATTAATGGTATTCTTGCAGTTGGTATGACCTTTGTTATCCTGACAGGCGGTATTGACCTTTCTGTTGGTTCAGTAGTTGCTATTACAGGCGTTATTGTAGGATCTCTTTTAAAGGATGGAACAAACTGGTTTATCGCAAGCCTTGCAGCTCTTGCCATCTCTATGGTGTGTGGTGCGATCAATGGATGGCTGATCGCCTATGTAGGGTTCCAGCCGTTTATCGCAACTCTGTCAACGATGACCATTGGACGTGGATTTGCACAGGTATATTCGAACGGAAAACCATATATCATTTCTGATCCAAGCTTTAAAGTGATTGGACAGGGATATTTCCTTGGAATACCAGTTCCCATTATCCTGCTCGTTATTTTCTGTGTTCTTGGTCTGGTGGTTTTGTCCATGACTACATTTGGACGTTATGTATTTGCTATCGGTGGAAATAAGAGTGCAGCAAAACTTTCAGGTGTAAGAACTCAGAGAGTACAGCTTATGGTTTATGTTTTGTCATCTATCTGTGCATGGATGGTAGGTCTGATCCTGGCGGCACGTATCAGTTCCGGACAGCCTACAGCAGGTGAATCTTATGAGATGGATGCGATTGCTGCAACTGCTATCGGCGGAACAAGTATGAATGGAGGTATTGGTTCTCTGACTGGTACAATCTGCGGTTTCGTAATTCTGGGACTTCTGCAGAACTCCATGAACCTTATGAATATCAACTCTTTCTGGCAGCAGATCGTAAAAGGACTTCTGATCATTATTGCAGTATTCCTTGATATGAGAACAAAAGGAAAGAAAAATTAAACAAATAATAAAGAACTTTAATATCACGGAGATATTAAAAATATAAAATTTAATTTTAAGGAGGAACAAAAAATGAAGAAACAGATTATCGGCGGGTTATTAGCAGTATCTATGGTGGCATCTATGGGAGCAGTGAATGTTGCGGCAGAGGGAAAAGACAATGCAGATATTAAAATTGGCTTTTCTTCCAAAGACAACAGTGATGTTTTCGTTGCAAATATTGCTGATGCAGCAGAAGCTAGAGCAAAAGAACTGGGCGTAGAACTTCTGATGTATGATGCAGGCGGAGACGTAAACAAACAGATCAGTGACTGTGAAACTCTCCTTGCAGCTGGCGTGGATGCGCTTGTAGTTATTCCTCAGAGTGTAGAAGGAAGTGCTCCTGTTGTAAGTATGGCAAATGATGCAGGCGTTCCGATCATTATTGATAATGGTGACATTGCTGATACAAATTATACAGCATTTGTAGGCTGTACAGATCAGGAATCCGGTGAGCTGCTGGGTAAATGGTTTGTTGAAGAGTCTGGTCTGAAAGAAGGAGACAAGGTTGCTATCATCGAAGGACCAATGGGACAGTCCGGACAGGTTGGACGTATGGCAGGATTTGAGGCTGTAGGAATGCTGGATTACTTTGATGTTGTTGCAACTCAGACTGCAAACTGGAAACGTGATGAAGCAATGGCACTTGCAGAAGACTGGATCACAACCTATGGCGAAGATCTGAAAGCCATCATCTGCGAGAACGATGATATGGGTATGGGTGCTCTTTCAGCAGCACAGGCAGCAGGAAGAGACGACATCATCATCGGTGGTGTAGATGGAATCGAAGATGCAGTACAGGCTGTTAAAGACGGTGTATATGGTGTAAGTGTTCTTCAGGACTCTGCAGGACAGGGAGCTACAGGTGTTGATGTTGCACTGGCAGTAGCAAAAGGTGAGGAATTTGAAAAAGATACAAGAATTCCATTCCGTCCGATCACAAAAGATAATGTTGATGCTTACCTTGAGGGCGGCGTAGAAGCTATCTCCGGTGATGAGGCAGCAGAAGAGAAAACTGAAGAAGCAGCAGAGGAGACAGCAGAAGAGGAAGCTGCAGAATAACTGACTGAAAATTGAGACTGGAATAACAGGAGCAAGGCACCGCTGGCAAAGAAATAATAGAAAGGACTTTGCGGCGGTGCTTTGTGCGCTTAAAATCCGGAAAATCTCACCGGATAATAGAGAAAGGAGATGCAAAATGCTTAGAAATATACCAAAAATCCTTCCACCGGAACTTGTAAAAACCATGATGGAAATGGGGCATTCAGATGTATTGATCATCGCAGACGCTAATTTTCCGGGAACTGCACATGCAAAAAAGATGATCCGTATGGATGGAATCATGATTCCTGATCTTCTGGAAGCAGTGCTGCAGCTGTTTCCGCTGGATAATTTTATCGATGATCCGGTACGTCTTATGAGAAACCTTCCTACAGAGCCGGTTCCGGAAATTTGGGAAACTTATCGTGAACTTTTGAAAAAATATGATCAAGATGATGCGTTCCATGATTTTGCATTTATTGACAGACTTCCGTTTTATAAAACAGCAGAGGAAGCGTTTGTGATCGTTCAGACAGGTGATGAATCTCGTTATGGAAACATCATCCTTCAGAAAGGAGTCTGCTGAGGATCTATGAATTACCAGGAAGAAAAAAAGTATATTGGAAACCGCGACCAGCTTATTCGTGTGAAAAGGCTCAAAATGCAGGAGGGAAAGGCTGCAGGCGTAGAAATGCTGGATGTACAGAACCGTTCAGGAATGCATTTTGACGTAAATGTAAGCAGGGGAATGGATATCCCGTATCTGGATTTCTGCGGAGAAAATGTAGGGTTTATTTCACCTTGCGGTGTGGTGGCTCCGGAATATTTTGATGATAAGGAACTGGGATTTCTGAAAAGTTTTACAGCAGGTTTTCTTACGACCTGCGGATTAAAGGTGGCAGGAGCTCCTTGTGAATATGAAGGAACTGCATATGGACTTCATGGAAATCTTTCTCATACTCCGGCAGAAGAGGTCAGTGCTGTAATTGAAGAAGATGGAGATACACCATGTGCTGTGATTCGCGGAAAAGTTCATGATGCGGTGATATTTGGAGATAAGATGTGCCTGGAGCGTGAAATAAGGTGTTTCTATAAAGAGAGAAAGTTTACGCTCAAAGATAAGGTAACAAATGAAGGTTACAAAAAAGTGCGTCAGATGATCCTGTATCACTGCAATATTGGTTATCCGATTCTGAGTCCGGAAAGTGAAATTTATATTCCGGCTTCAGAGACAAAGCCACGTAATGCACATGCGCAGGAAGGCATTGACTGCTGGATGAAGACACAGATGGCTGACCCGGATTATGAGGAAATGTGCTATTACCACAAACTGAAACCGGATGAAAAAAATCATTCCATAGCAGCAATCTATAATCCGGATCTTGAACTGGGGATTGCCATTGAGATCGATCTGAGTACGCTGGACCATTTTGTACAGTGGAAAATGATGGGAGCAGGCGATTATGTAATGGGTCTGGAACCTTCTAACTCAACCATTGATGGAATAAAAGATGCCGTGGATAACGGGTCAATGAAATATCTGAAACCTGGAGAAACCAGAGAATATAACCTTACATTCCATATTTTGAAAGGCAGAGAGGAATTTGAGGCGGTAAAGCAATAACAGAACTTTAAGGAGGCATAAAAATGACAGAGAAAGAATTGATCATTAAGGCAGGCGAAGAACTGGATGCAAAGCTTGCAGAAGCAAAAAAAACAGGAAACCTTGTAGTTAAGGATGCAACGGAAGATGAAGGAGTGATTCGTTCTACATTTGAAAAAGGAGAAGGGATTTTCCGTTTATTCCCGGCTTTTGTACCTAGAAGATTTGGAAAAGCAGGACGCAGACTGAAACTTCATCCAGATGATTATTTCGCATTTGGCATGGCAAGAGGTTCCATTACTGAGAGATGGTTTGCATCTACCATTGCGGCGCAGAATGGTGAAACAGCAAAAGCGGACGAAGGTATGGCTTATGTATGTGTGGATTATAACAGTGATGAAAAGTTTTCTTTAAGAGAAGCAGTAAAAGTTTTAGGAGAGGAGCTTGTAGGCAAAGAATTAATGGAGAAATACAACGGATGGCCAATGTATTCTAAGTTCTTTGATAATGAGAATCCTCTGTTCCATCATCTGCATCTGACATTTGAAGATGCTGCGCGTGTAGGAAAGCTTGGAAAACCGGAGTGCTATTATTTCCCGAAACAGCTGAACAATTATTTTGGTGAAGCAAACTATACATACTTTGGATTTGACCCGGATGTGGATCCGGAAGAGATCAAAGACAGAATCCGTAACTTCAAGGATGATGATACAAGAATCACAGATCTTTCCAGAGCATACAGGATCGAGCTTGGAACCGGCTGGTATACACCTGCAGGAGTAATTCATGCACCGGCATCTGTCCTGACTTATGAGCCTCAGTGGAATTCAGATGTAAACTCTGTTTATGAGAATATTGTTTCAGGAGAAGTTTATCCGCCGGAAATGCTGGACGAAGAACTTCCTGAAGGTCAGAAGGATGTCGAGGATGTATTTAAGCTTCTTGACTGGGATAAAAATGTGGATCCTCATTACAGAAAACATTATTTCCGCAAACCAATCGTAGAAACAGAGACCGAGCAGTATGTACAGAAATGGATCACTTATGCAAACCCATATATTGCTGCAAAAGAGCTGACTGTAAATCCAGGTCAGACAGTAACCATCAGCGATGGCGCTGCATATGGATGTATTTTTGTTCAGGGCCATGGAAAATTTGGTGTTTATGATGCAGAAGCTCCGACACTGCTTCATTTTGGACAGCAGAGTACAGATGAATTCTTTGTTTCTGAGCAGGCATCTGTAAAAGGTGTGACAATCACAAATACAAGTCAGGTTGAGCCTCTTGTAGTACTGAAGCATTTTGGACCAAATTGCCCGGGTGTACCGCAGGAAGTACCGGAAAATTAAGAGCAGCGTTAAATGAGGTTCCTGTATAGGTAATGTCATTTTGAAAAACAGCCCGGGATACCAGGAGAGTTATGTATTCCGGGCTGTCTTTATCATCAGGAGGAAAAACATGAAATATTTAGTAGGAATAGATAACGGCGGAACCTTTTCAAAGGCAGCAATTTTTGATGAAGAGGGAAAGCAGATTTCTGTTGCCAGCGTTCCAACAGAGACATTGACTCCAAAACCAGGTTATACAGAAAAAAATCTGGATGAGCTGTGGGAGGTGAATGCACAGGCAGTCCGCCAGGCAGTGGAAAAAAGCGGAATTGATCCATCAGATATTGCCGGGGTTTCTTTTTCTGGTGCTGGGAAGGGGCTTTATATGATCGGCTATGATGGAAGACCCTCTTATAACGGGATCATGTCCACAGATACAAGAGCCTGGGCACAGGTGGAAAAATGGTATCAGGATGGCACCAATAAAAAAGTCTATGAAAAAACCTTCCAGGAAATTCTTGCTGTGCAGCCAGTAAGTCTTCTTGCCTGGTTTCGTGATAATCAGCCGGAAGTTCTGGAGCGCACCCAATATGTTTTTGCGGTAAAAGATTATATTCGCTACATGCTTACAGGAGAGGCATACAGCGAGTACACAGACTGCTCTGGAGGCAATCTTGTAAATATGGTTACAAAACAGCACGACAGAGAACTGATGGCACTTTACGGACTGGAGGACTGCTATGAGAAGCTTCCGCCTTTGAAATATTCGGCGGAAATCTGTGGGTATGTGACAAAAGAAGCCAGTGAAAAGACTCTGCTTCCGGAAGGGACACCTGTTGCGGCAGGAATGTTTGATGTAAATGCTTGCGGTATTGCATCCGGTCTTTCTGACGAGGAGCAGATGTGTATGATTGCCGGAACATGGAGTATCAATGAATTTATCGGAAAAGCGCCGGTTACCAATGGCACGGTTGCATTAAATTCTATGTTCTGCATGCCGGGATATTTCCTTATTGAAGAGAGCAGTCCGACATCTGCCGGAAATATGGAATGGTTTATCCGTAATCTGATGAACTACGAAAAAGAAGAGGCCAAAGCAAACGGCGGTTCTGTATATGACATTACGAATGAGTGGGTTGCTTCTATTGAACCACAGGACAGCAATATTATTTTTCTTCCATTTTTGAACGGTTCTAATGAAGATGCATTGGCGAAGGGAACTTTTGTAGGTCTGACTGCTTATCACAGCAAAAAACATATGCTTCGTGCGGTATATGAGGGAATTGTTTTTTCACATGTCACACATGTAAAGAAGCTTTTAAGAAACAGAGAAGTACCGAAGAGCATTCGTCTTTCCGGCGGTGCTGCAAACTCCGACGTATGGGTACAGATTTTTGCGGACGCGCTGCAGATTCCTATCGATGTGATTGCAGATAAAGAACTTGGTGCACAGGGCGCCGCTATGGCAGCAGGTATTGCAGCAGGCATTTATAAGGATTATCAGGAAGCAATCAGCAAAACTGTGACGATTACAAAGACTATCCATCCACGCCCGGAGTATAAAGAAATATATGAGGAAAAATATGCAACCTATCGTGCTGTGATCGATGGATTAAGCAGCGCATGGGAACATTTCAAAAATTAAATCAAGAGAGAGAGGAAATAATTATGTTTAAAATGGCAATCTTAGGAGCTGGTGCAATCGCTCACAAAATGTCCGCTACTATCCGCGGTCTGGAAGAGGTAGAACCTTATATTATCTGTGACACAACTATTGAAAAGGCAGAAGCTCTGGCAAAAGAGTATGGTTACACAAAAGCCTGCAGTTCATATGAAGATATTCTGGCAGATGATGAAGTGGATCTGGTGTATATTGCTGTGCCGCATTCTCTTCACTATAAATTTACAAAGATCATGCTGGAAGGCGGAAAAAATGTTCTTTGTGAAAAATCTTTTACAGTTAATGCAGATCAGGCAAAAGAGATCCTTGCACTGGCCGAGGAGAAGAAACTCCTTCTTCAGGAAGCAATCTGGACCAGATATATGCCATCCAGAAAGATCATCGATGATGTGCTCAAAAGTGGTGTGATCGGTGAGGTGACTTCTATTGATGCAAATATTGGATATGAGTTAAGCGCAGTTCCGAGAATCTGGGATGTGAATTTTGCCGGTGGAGCACTTCTCGACGTAGGTGTTTATCTGATTCATTTTGCACGTATGATTTTTGGAGATAACATTACGGATATTACTACATCTGCGGTATTTAAAAATGGGGTAGATATGATCGATATGATCAATCTGACTTTTGATGACAGTAAAATGGCTACTTTGCAGAGTAATGTTCATGCAGCACTGAACCGTACCGCATCAATCTTTGGAACAAAAGGATATATTGAGATTACCAATATCAACAATCCGGAAAAAATCACGGTATTCAATGATCAGTATGAAGAAATTGCTTCTTATGATGTTCCGGAACAGATCACTGGTTATGAATACGAGGTTCTGGCATGTATGCGTGCGTTGAAAAACGGGGAAATCGAATGTCCGGAGGCTCCACATAGTGAGACCATCAAAGTTATGGAAATCATGGACAGTATCCGCAGATCCTGGGGATATGAGATTCCGTTGATCGGTTAAGGAGCGGCTTATGAGAGCATATACATTGGGGTTGTATGAAAAGGCTATGCCAAAGGAATTAGACTGGAAGGAGAAATTGGAAACAGCAAAGGCCGCAGGCTATGATTTTGTGGAAATCAGTATTGATGAGACAGATGAGAAGCTTGCACGTCTGGATTGGAGTAAAGAGGAACGTCGTGAACTGGTAGATTTAATGTACCAGATTGGAGTTCCTATTCGTACCATGTGTCTCAGCGGCCATAGAAAGTACCCCATTGGAAGCAATGATCCGGAGGTTTGTGCAAGAGGAATGGAGATTATGGAAAAAGCGATTCAGCTTGCAGACGACCTTGGAATTCGTATTATCCAGCTTGCAGGATACGATGTTTATTATGAGGAATCTACACCGGAAACGGTACAGAGATTTGGGGAAAATCTGAAAAAATGCGAAAGAATGGCAGCCAGAGCCGGAATTGTTCTGGGCTTTGAGACGATGGAAACAGAGTTTATGAACACTGTAGAAAAAGCCATGAGATATGTAAACAGAATCGACTCTCCTTATCTTGGGGTTTATCCGGATATGGGAAATATTACAAACGCTGCAAAAGAATATGGTACGGATGTACTGGAAGACATCAGGACTGGAACAGGACACCTGGATGCAGTACATTTAAAGGAAACCGTACCGGGAGTGTTCCGTGAAGTGCCTTTTGGAACAGGCCATGTGGATTTTCCGTCGGTAATCCATGAGACCTGGAAAGCAGGTGTGCGCAGATATGTAACGGAATTCTGGTATACGGGAGATCCGGAATGGAAAAAGGATCTGGATCTTGCAGTGGGAATGATGAGGCCTCTTTTGGATGCACAGGAGGCATAACGAGCAGATGGCTGCTGTGAACGGAGTAAACAGTAACAGCAGATGTGCTTTTTGAAAAAATACCTTGGCTTATGGGGCAGATAAGTATATACTGTAGATAAGGTGTTTTTTTGAGAAAAGTTTATAATAAGAGGAGAGAGAGCTATGCTGGAGAAATTAAAAGAGGAAGTTTACAAAGCAAACATGGATCTGCCTAAATATGGTCTTGTTACTTTTACATGGGGAAATGTAAGTGGGATCGACCGAGAAAAAGGGCTGTTTGTTATTAAACCAAGTGGCGTGGATTATGACAAACTGACTCCGGAAGATATGGTAGTAGTAGATCTTCAGGGAAATAAAGTGGAGGGAAAATATAATCCTTCTTCTGATACGGCTACACATGTTGTTCTTTACAATGCGTTCCCGAATATTGGCGGTATCGTTCATACACATTCTTCATGGGCGACAAGCTGGGCACAGGCAGGCAGAGGAATTCCTTGCTATGGAACGACTCATGCTGATTATATCTATGGTGAAGTTCCTTGTGTGCGTAACCTCACAAAGGAAGAAATCGAAGAAGCATATGAAAAAAATACAGGTGTTCTGATCGCAGATTATTTTAAGGACAAAGATTATGAGGCTGTTCCTGCGGTTCTCTGCAAGAATCATGGACCATTTACCTGGGGAAAAGATGCTCATGAGGCAGTACATAATGCAGTTGTTCTGGAAGAAGTTGCAAAAATGGCAACCCGCTGCGAACAGATCAATCCGCAGGTAAAACCAGCTCCACAGGAGCTCCAGGATAAGCATTACTACAGAAAACATGGTGCAAATGCTTATTACGGACAGAATACAAAATAAAAACCAAAATAAAAACTCCTGTCAGTTATTACGCAGACAGGAGTTTTTATATGACCTTTGTTTTTTGTTAGCGGAGTCAATTATAGTTTATTCCGGAAGTGTATAGGGATAGTTTGGTGCTTCCGGACAATTCAGGAATTCCTTAAGACAATTGATGATAAATTCATGATCGGCAATATGATACAAATTAGAAGAAATAATAGCTCCGATTACTGTGCTGTTTCCTTTGATCCGGATAGGAAATCCGCCTCCGCATAAAGCATAGTCTTCGAGGGAAAGGGCGTGAGTATCCAGGGTGTCTCCATCTTTTTCAAAAGTCAGTGCAGAAAGAAGAGAACTTCGTTCCATAAGTTTTACGGTGTTAAATTTTCGCTCCATCCATTTCTGGTTTAAGAGGTTAGTTCCGTCAGGACAATGCTGAAATAAGATGCAGCCATTATTCATACGTATGGATACTGCAATGGTGATATCGTGTGTTTGCGCATAATTTACCATGAAAGTACCAAGTTTATAGGCTGTGTCATGGTTAAAGCGGGAAAACTGAAGAAGTTCTTCCTGCGTTTTGAGAATGTTGAGATTTTCTGCCATAATAAAATCCTCCTTGTTTGTTAATAAAGAAATCGTTGTCCGATCAAACTGGAAAAAGGTTTTTCTAAATATATTATACATGTAAAAGATAAGAACTGGCAACAAAAAATTACCTTTCTGCTGAGTATTAACACATATTTTTTCTCTGTATATGTTAATGTCAGGAAAATTACTGACCATTAGCATATATCGGGGAGTTTTTTGTATGAAGATTTATGATTATCAGGGAAGAAAAAATGTCAGTGGAGAGAGGATACGGGAACTTCGGATAAAAAGAAGGATGTCTCAGAGCGAGCTGGCGGCAAGGCTGCAGGTGGAAGGTGTGATACTGGAAAGAGACAGCATCAGCAGAATCGAAAGTGGAGCAAGGTTTGTGGCTGATTATGAATTGTTTGTATTTGCAAAAGTTTTAGGGGTAGATATGATATCTCTCGTGGAGTTTCAGCCTCAGGATAATTAGAAAATATTTCGTTATTGTTCACACGGTACTATCCCGCGAGAACAGTAACAATATTTATGCGGAAAGACTGCCTTAAGGGCAGTTTTTTACTATTATTCGGTAGTTTTTTGTGTTACAATGTGTCATATCAAAAAGTTGGATTCGATAAAGTGGAGGATCAGGATGATTGAATTAGGTAAGAAACAGACACTGACTGTAGTGAAGACTGTGGAATTTGGAATATATCTGGCAGAAAACAGAGATGCAGACGCAAAGAACCGTGTGCTTCTTCCTGCAAAGCAGGTGCCTCAGGGAACAAAGGAAGGAGACCGTCTGGAGGTTTTTATTTATAAGGATTCTCAGGACCGTCTCATTGCCACCACAAGAGAACCGGTGATCACAGTGGGGCATACTGCGCTTCTGAAAGTGCGTCAGGTGACAAAAATAGGTGCGTTTCTTGACTGGGGTCTGGAGAAGGATCTTCTTCTTCCCTATCATGAACAGACCGTGCGCGTCCGGGAAGGACAGGAGTGCCTGGTTGCTCTTTACGTGGACAAAAGCAGCCGTCTTTGTGCAACCATGAAGGTATACCCGTATCTTCTGAAAAAATCTCCTTATCAGGCAGGAGACCAGGTAAGAGGAAGGGTTTACCAGATCAGTGATAATTTTGGTGTGTTTGTGGCAGTAGACGATAAATTTTCCGCACTGATCCCGGCAAGAGAGGCAGCAGGAAAATACCGTCCGGGAACCGTTCTGGATCTTCGGGTATCTGAGGTGAAGGAGGACGGAAAACTGAATGTTTCCGATCGTCAGAAAGCATATATCCAGATCAATGAGGATGCGGAAAACGTTCTTCAGGTCATTGAAGAATTTGCAGGCGTACTGCCATTTGACGATAAAGCTTCTCCGGAAGTCATCAAAAGGGAATTTGGTCTCAGCAAGAATGCCTTTAAACGTGCAGTGGGACATCTGTTGAAAGAAGGAAAGGTGGAAATAAGAGACCGGAGGATCTATCAGGTAAAAAAATAAGGAGCGTACTATGAATTTTACACATCTTCATGTTCATACAGAATACAGCCTTCTGGACGGTTCCAATAAGATCCAGGAGTATGTGGCCAGAGTGAAGGAGCTGGGAATGGACAGTGCGGCTATCACGGACCATGGCGTGATGTATGGCGTGATCGATTTTTACAGAGCCTGTAAAGCAGCAGGAATCAATCCGATACTGGGCTGTGAGGTTTATGTGGCTCCGGGCTCCAGATTTGAAAAGGAAACGGGAACAGGTGACGACCGCTATTATCACCTGGTGCTACTTGCAGAAAACAATCAGGGTTACAGCAATCTGATGAAGATTGTCTCCAAAGGCTTTGTAGAGGGATTTTATTATAAACCGAGAGTGGACCTGGAAATTCTGGAAAAATACCACGAAGGGATCATTGCTTTAAGCGCCTGCCTTGCAGGAGAGGTAGCCAAGTATCTTACCAGAGGAATGTATGAGGATGCAAAGGCAGCGGCTCTCCGTTATCAGGATATTTTTGGAAAAGGAAATTTCTTTCTGGAAATGCAGGATCATGGAATTCCTGAACAGCAGACAGTGAACCAGCAGCTTCTTAAAATGCATAAGGAAACAGGCATCGATCTGGTGGTGACCAATGACGTCCATTATACACTTGCGGAGGATGCGCAGCCTCATGATGTACTTCTTTGCCTTCAAACAGGAAAGAAGCTTGCAGATGAGGATCGTATGCGGTATGAGGGCGGCCAGTATTATGTGAAATCTCCTCAGGAGATGGAAATGCTCTTTCCCTATGCCACAGAGGCTTTGGAAAATACACATAAGATTTCAGAAAGATGCCATGTAGAGATTGAATTTGGTGTGACTAAGCTTCCGAAATACGATGTGCCAGAGGGTTATACCTCATGGGAATATTTGAATAAACTCTGCTTTGAGGGTCTGGAAGAGCGTTATGAGCCTGTTACAGAGGAACTTCGGGAAAGACTGGATTACGAGCTTTCTACCATAAAAAATATGGGGTATGTGGATTACTTCCTTATTGTATGGGATTTTATCAAATACGCCCGGGATCATGACATTATGGTAGGTCCGGGCCGAGGATCTGCGGCAGGAAGTCTTGTGGCGTATACGTTGGGGATCACTCAGCTGGATCCGATCCGCTATGATCTTCTTTTTGAGCGCTTCCTGAACCCGGAGCGAGTTTCCATGCCGGATATCGATGTGGATTTCTGCTTTGAAAGGCGGCAGGAGGTCATTGACTATGTTGTCCGTAAATATGGCAAAGACCGGGTGGTTCAGATCGTTACCTTTGGTACGCTGGCAGCAAGAGGTGTAATCCGTGACGTAGGCCGTGTTCTGGACATGCCCTATGCCCAGGTGGACATTATTGCAAAAATGATCCCTCAGGAACTGAATATCACCATAGATAAAGCCCTTCAGATGAACCCGGAGTTGCGTAAGGCATACGAGGAGCAGGAGGATATCCACAGCCTTATAGATACTGCCAAGCGACTGGAGGGACTTCCCCGTCATACGTCCATGCATGCGGCTGGTGTGGTGATCAGTCAGAAGGATGTAGATGAGTATGTTCCGTTGTCCAGAGCGCAGGACGGCTCTATTACAACCCAGTTTACCATGACAACACTGGAGGAACTGGGACTTCTGAAAATGGACTTTCTGGGACTTCGTACCCTGACTGTGATCCAGAATGCAGTACAGCAGATCAGGCGCAGTACAGGGATCCTTCTGGATATGCAGAAGATTGATTATAATGATAAGAAGGTGCTGGATTCTCTTGGTACCGGCAGATCTGACGGTGTGTTCCAGCTGGAAAGTGCGGGAATGAAAAACTTCATGAAGGAGCTGAAACCTCAGAGTCTTGAGGATGTGATCGCAGGAATTTCTCTGTACCGTCCGGGCCCCATGGATTTTATTCCTCAGTATATTCGGGGCAAAAACCGCCCGGACACCATTAAGTATGACTGTCCTCAGCTGGAACCGATACTGAAGCCTACCTATGGATGCATTGTATATCAGGAGCAGGTTATGCAGATTGTACGTAATCTGGCAGGCTATACTCTTGGGCGAAGTGATCTGGTGCGTCGTGCCATGTCTAAAAAGAAAGCCTCTGTTATGGAAAAAGAGAGGCAGAATTTTGTGTACGGCAATCCGGAAGAAGGAGTTCCCGGCTGTATTGCCAATGGAATTTCGGAAAAGGTGGCAAACAAGATCTATGACGACATGATCGATTTTGCCAAATATGCGTTTAATAAGTCTCATGCTGCAGCTTATGCGGTAGTCTCTTATCAGACTGCTTATCTGAAATATTATTATCCGGTGGAATTCATGGCAGCTCTTATGACGTCTGTGATCGAAATGCCAAATAAGGTTTCGGAATATATCCAGGTGTGCCGTCAGATGGGGATTCGGATCCTTCCGCCGGATGTAAACAGAGGAAGATATGGATTTTCCGTGGATAACGGAACCATCCGCTATGGTCTTTCCGCAATTAAAAGTGTCGGACGTCCGGTGATCGAAGCTCTTGTAAAAGAACGGGAGGAAAGGGGCGAATATACGTCTTTGAAGGACTTTGTCCAGAGACTGACCGGAGTTGTAAATAAACGCGCCATCGAAAACTTTATCAAGTCGGGCGCTCTGGATTGCCTGGAAGGCAACCGGCGCCAGAAAATGACAGTCTACGGTCAGCTCGTGGACAGTATTGCCCAGGACAAAAAGAATACGATCGCAGGTCAGATGAGCCTGTTCGATCTTGCGGAAGAGGATGTAAAAAAGGATTTTGAGATCCGTATGCCGAATGTGGAAGAGTATGATAAGGAAGAACTTCTTTCTTATGAAAAAGAGGTTCTTGGTATTTACCTGAGCGGACATCCTCTGGAGCAGTATCGGGATGTTATGGAAAAAACTATTTCTGCCAGAACAACAGACCTTCAGCCAGAAGAGGAAAGCGGCATTGCCAGGATCACAGATGGACAGAAAGTGATCATTGGTGGAATGATCGTGGATAAAACGATCAAATATACAAAGAATAATAAGGTCATGGCCTTTTTCACCCTGGAAGATCTGGTGGGAACAGCAGAAGTGGTAGTGTTCCCAAGAGACTATGAAAAATGGCAGCGGTATCTGAATGAAGAGGCAAAGCTTTTTGTCCAGGGACGGGTAGATGCAGGCGATGACAGAGGGGCAAAGATCATTTTGGAAAAAGTAAGGTCTTTTGAGGAAATACCCAGGGAACTGTGGATCCAGTTTAAAGACCGGGAGGATTATGGACGGCAAGAAGCCGGACTTCTGGAGGATCTGCGAAAATCTCCGGGTACCAGCAGTGTGGTTATTTATCTGAAAGATGTAAATGCCATGAAGCGTCTGCCTGCCGGATATCAGGTACAGATCAGTGAAGCCTGGGAGCAGGAGATGGCGCAAAAATATGGATCATCCAATGTTAAAGTTGTGCAAAGAGTATTGAAAAACTTGTAAAAATGCTATAAACTATAACCGAATATGTGTAAAACAGATGAGATTTTCTGCACTGGCAGCAGAAAATCTGGAAAATGGAGGAAATCATAGATATGTCTGCCAAAGATGTATCAGATACCATTGAGCGCGGAGGTACCATCCTGTATACTGCACGCTGTGCAGAGTTCCGTACTCCGGAAGGACAGGAGCGCGGTGCAAAAATCTGCAGAAAGCATGGGATCGACGGCCTTGTTGTAATCGGTGGAGACGGTTCCTTTGCAGGTGCTCAGAAGCTTGCAAACCTGGGAATTAATACCATCGGCGTTCCGGGAACCATTGACCTGGACATTGCCTGTACTGAGTATACCATTGGCTTTGATACAGCCGTGAATACAGCTATGGAAGCAATTGATAAAGTCCGGGATACTTCAACTTCCCATGAGAGATGCAGTATTATTGAGGTTATGGGACGTAATGCAGGATATCTTGCCATGTGGTGCGGTATTGCCAACGGTGCAGAAGATGTTCTGATTCCGGAGAAGTATGATTATGATGAGCAGAAGCTGATCAACAATATCATTGCCAGCCGTAAGGCGGGAAAGAAGCATCATATCATTGTAAATGCAGAGGGTATCGGCCATTCAGAGGCCATGGCAAAGCGTATTGAAGCGGCTACAGGAATTGAAACACGTGCCACTATTCTTGGCCACATGCAGCGCGGCGGAAGTCCTACATGTAAAGACCGTGTTTATGCTTCCATGATGGGAGCGCTTGCCGTGGATCTTCTGGTACAGGGCAAAACCTGTCGTGTAGTAGGATATCGTCATGGAGAGTTTATTGATTTTGATATCAATGAGGCTCTTGCAATGAAGAAGGACGTTTCTCCGTATATGTGGGAAGTATGCAATTCTCTTTCTCATAATTATAAAAAACAGTAAGCAAGATACAACGGAGGTCACCATCAGGGGGCCTCTCTTGTGTATAAAGGAGTTTTACGAATGATCACCAGTTTGCAGAACAGTCAGGTAAAAAATATCATTAAGCTGAATCAGAAGGCAAAGGCCCGGAAAGACCAGGGACTTTTTATTGCAGAAGGAAGGAAGATGTTTCTGGAGGCGCCTCTTTCCTGGATCGATAAGGTTTATGTATCGGAATCCATGGAAAAGGATGATGAAGTAATGGAAAAGGCTTCTTGTACATCCTGGGAGACAGTTGCCGATTCTGTTTTTCGTCAGATGAGTGATACACAAACGCCTCAGGGAGTAATGACAGTCCTGCGCAGACCGGCTTATCAGCCGGAAGATATTCTGAAAAAGGAACAGCCGCTTCTTGTTGTTCTGGAAGATCTCCAGGATCCGGGAAATACGGGAACGATCTTCCGGACAGCAGAGGGCGCCGGTGTGGACGGGATCTTTCTTACAAAAACCTGCGTGGATATTACCAATCCCAAGGTGATCCGTGCGACTATGGGATCTATTTACAGAATGCCTTTTGTATATGTAGAAGATGTGGTATCATTAAAAGAAAAACTTCAGGGCAGAGGTATCCGCTTTTTTGCTGCACATCTGCAGGGCAAAAATGCATATCATGAGGAATCTTATCAGAAAGGAACGGCATTTCTTATTGGAAATGAAGGAAAGGGTCTGACAGAACAGGCTGCGGAAGCAGCAGACTGTCTGATACGGATTCCTATGTGCGGTCAGCTGGAATCTCTTAATGCAGCCATGGCAGCCGGGATACTGATGTATGAGGCTGCAAGACAGAGAAGAGGATGATATCCGTCTGATCATGGTAGCTGAAAGGCTTTTGCGGAAAGGAGGAACTTTATGGACTTTGTTATGGGGCCTTTTATATGGCTGGGACTTGTGGCGGTTTTTCTGGTCATTGAAGCGCTTACGGTAGGGCTGACTACCATCTGGTTTGCGGGAGGCGCGCTTGTGGCGGCCCTTGCCGCATGGGCAGGAGCCGGACAGGTGGTACAGTGGATTCTGTTTATAACTGTGTCTTTGGTGCTTCTGATCTTTACCAGACCGGTTGCCGTCCGGTATATGAACCGAGGTGTGGAAAAGACCAATGTGGAACGTCTGATCGGGCAAAAAGCAATTGTCATTCAGAAAGTAGATAATCTGGCACAGACCGGACAGGTCAGAGTCGGAGATGTAGAGTGGATGGCAAGAACAAAGTCGGACGATGTTCAGATTCCGGAGAAAGCAGTTGCAGTGATCAAAGAAGTACAGGGTGTGAAACTAATTGTAGAAGAAGTTAAGGAGGGTTAAACATGGGATTTTTGATTTTTATTATTATCATAGGAATTCTTGCGCTGCTGATTGCAGCTTCCTGTATCAAAATCGTGCCTCAGGCCTATGCAATTGTTCTGGAGCGGCTGGGCGCTTATAAAACAACCTGGAATACAGGAATCCATTTTAAGATGCCGTTTATTGAGCGTGTTGCCCGTAAAGTAAACCTGAAGGAGCAGGTGGTGGATTTCCCGCCGCAGCCGGTTATCACCAAGGATAATGTTACTATGCAGATCGATACGGTTGTATTTTTCCAGATCACCGATCCGAAGCTTTTTGCTTACGGAGTGGAAAATCCTATTATGGCCATTGAGAATCTTTCTGCAACAACCCTCAGAAATATCATCGGTGACATGGAACTTGATGAGACTCTTACTTCCCGAGAGGTGATCAACACAAGAATGAGAGCTTCTCTTGATGTTGCCACAGACCCGTGGGGAATCAAGGTAAACCGTGTAGAGCTTAAGAACATCATTCCTCCGGCAGCAATCCAGGATGCCATGGAAAAACAGATGAAAGCAGAGCGTGAGCGCCGGGAGGCGATCCTGATCGCAGAAGGTGAGAAGAGATCTACGATCCTTGTTGCAGAAGGTAAGAAACAGTCGGCTATTCTGGATGCAGAGGCTGAAAAACAGGCGGCAATCCTTCGGGCTGAGGCGCAGAAAGAGCGAATGATCAAGGAGGCAGAAGGCCAGGCAGAGGCAGTGCTGAAGGTTCAGAATGCAAATGCGGAAGGTATCCGTATGATCCGGGAGGCAGGTGCAGATCAGGCAGTCCTGACACTGAAGAGTCTGGAAGCATTTACCAAGGCGGCTGACGGAAGAGCTACCAAGATCATCATTCCTTCTGAATTACAGGGAATTGCAGGGCTTGCAACGTCTCTGAAGGAATTTGTGACAGATGATAAAAAAGAACTGTTAGAAAAAATAACGCCGGACCAGAAGTAAAAAGAACGGCTGATGACAGCTGTTTTAGATAAGAGGAGAGGATTATTATGAATTTAAAAGGAAGAAATTTTTTAACACTGAAAGACTTTACACCAGATGAGATCACTTATCTCATTGACCTTGCTGCAGATCTGAAAGCGAAGAAAAAAGCAGGGGAACTTCACGAGTATTATAAGGGAAAGAACATTGCGCTGATCTTTGAAAAAACAAGCACCAGAACCCGCTGTGCATTTGAAGTTGCAGCTCATGATCTCGGAATGGGAAGCACCTATCTGGATCCTACAGGATCCCAGATCGGCAAGAAAGAAAGTATTGCAGATACAGCAAGAGTACTTGGAAGAATGTATGACGGAATCGAGTACAGAGGATTTGGGCAGGAGATCGTTGAAGAACTGGCAAAGCATGCCGGAGTTCCTGTATGGAACGGTCTTACCAACGAGTATCATCCGACACAGATGCTGGCAGATATGCTGACTATTCGTGAACATTTCGGACATCTGGAAGGCATCCGTCTGGTATATATGGGCGATGCCCGCTACAATATGGGAAATTCCCTGATGATTGCCTGTGCGAAGCTGGGAATGCATTTTGTGGCATGTACTACGAAGAAATATTTCCCCAATGAGGAACTTGTGGAGCTCTGCAAAGGCTATGCGGCACAGTCCGGCGGAAGCATCACACTTACTGAGGATGTGGAAAAAGGAACAAAAGGCGCTGATGTGATTTATACAGATGTATGGGTATCCATGGGAGAGCCGGATGAAGTGTGGGAAGAACGTATCCGTGAGCTGACACCTTATAAGGTAACAAAGGATGTTATGGAGAACGCAGGTGAAAAGGCTATTTTCCTTCATTGCCTTCCGGCATTCCATGATCTGAAAACAAAGATCGGCAAGGAAATGGGAGAAAGATTTCATCTGACAGACATGGAAGTGACAGACGAGGTTTTTGAGTCTGCTCAGTCTCATGTGTTTGATGAAGCAGAAAACCGTATGCACACCATCAAAGCTGTGATGGTGGCTACTCTGGGAGAGCCGGAGAACAGATAATGTACGATCAGAAAACAATTTTAAAAAAGATCAGAACAAAATGGGCGGGCAACACCGTCCATTTTGCAAAAGAAACAGATTCTACAAATGAATGGATCAAAAGACTGTCACAGAACGGGGCACCGCATGGTACTTTGGCTGTGGCAGAATTTCAGTCAGCAGGAAAAGGCCGTCTGGGAAGAAGCTGGCAGGCTGGAACTGGAAGTTCTGTTATGATGTCACTGCTGTTAAGACCGGATTTTGAACCACAGAATGCTTCTATGCTGACTCTGGTTATGGGAGTAAGTGTGGCGCAGGCGATAGAAAAACTGGGAGTTGATGTTTCTATCAAATGGCCAAATGACGTGGTGGTTTCCCGCAAAAAGATCTGTGGGATCCTGACAGAAATGCGTCTGGATGGAATGAAAATACGGGATGTGATCATTGGTACGGGAATCAATGTGGATCAGGAGTACATAGCTCCGGAACTTCAGGATAAGGCGACTTCTCTTTATCTGGAAATGGGAAAACATTATGAACGCACTGATCTGATCAGCCTTGTAATGGAAGCGTTTGAAGAAAATTATGATAAATTTGTACAGACCTGTGATCTTTCCGGAATCCTTTGTGAATACAACCGGCTTCTTGCCAACAGAGGTCAGCCGGTGCGGATTCTGGACAAACAGGCGCCCTGGGAGGGAACTGCCCTGGGAATCAATGCGCAGGGAGAGCTGTTGGTAAAGGACAGGGAAGGAAATATAAAAACAGTACGGGCAGGAGAGGTTTCTGTCCGGGGGCTGTATTCCTATGTGTAAATCCGGACATGGATTTGCAGAAGGGATATTTTGCGTTTATAGATAAAGGAGGAACCGTGTACTTATGTATCAGGATAAAATCGTGCTCTGCGGTGCAAGCGCCTATGAGCAGAAATATTATTTTAACCAGGATTTCAGCTCTCTGCCGGAAGCAGTAAAGCAGGAACTTCAGATCATGTGCGTTCTTTATACAGAGGATATAGGAGGAATTCTGACTCTGGAGTTTGATGAAGATGGAAATCTTCAGTTCAAAACAGAAGCACTGGATGCAGATGCCATGTATGATGAGATTGGAAGTGTTCTGAAGATCAAACAGCTTCAGGAAGAAAAAAAGGAGCTTCTGGAATCTCTGGAAATGTATTATCGAGTGTTTTTTCTGGGAGAAATTCCGGAAGATGCAGATGAGAAATCCACAGATAAATCCGTGGATCCTGTGGATAACGAGGGCTGATTCATGGAGTTTCGGTGGAAAATCGGTGAAATTCAGATGGAAAATCCCTTTGTGCTGGCTCCAATGGCAGGAGTGACAGATCTTCCTTTTCGTAAACTCTGTAAAGAACAGGGAGCAGGGCTGATCTGTACGGAAATGGTCAGTGCAAAAGCGATTTCCTTTCATAACAAAAATACAGAAGCGCTGATGGAGATGGATCCTTCAGAGCATCCGGTTTCCCTGCAGCTTTTTGGAAGCGAACCGGAGCTGATGGCAGAGGTGGCAAAAAGTATAGAAGAGAGACCTTTTGAGATCCTGGATATCAATATGGGATGCCCGGTTCCCAAGGTGGTCAACAATGGAGAGGGATCGGCTCTTTTGAAGAATCCGAAGCTGATCGGAAAGATCATAAAAGCGGTATCCGGTGCGATCCGGAAGCCGGTTACAGCAAAAATGCGTATTGGATTTGAAGGATATCCGGTAGATCCGGTGGAAATCGCAAAGATCATGGAGGATTCCGGCGCGGCTGCCATTGCTGTTCACGGACGGACCAGGCAGCAGTATTATTCAGGACATGCAGACTGGGATACGATCCGGAAAATCAAAGAGGCTGTCCGGATACCGGTGATCGGAAACGGAGATGTGGACTCACCGGAAAAGGCAGAAGCTCTTTTAAAAGAAACAGGATGTGATGCGGTTATGATCGGTCGTGCAGTCCGGGGGAATCCCTGGATCTTCCGTGAATTGAACCATTATTTTCTTACAGGAGAAAAGCTTCCCCGTCCTTCCGCAGAGGAGATCAGGGAAATGATTCTCCGACATGCACGTATGCAGATCGAGATAAAGGGTGAGTTTACCGGAATCCGGGAAATGCGTAAGCATGTGGCCTGGTATACAGCAGGCATGAGACATAGCGCAGGACTTAGAAGAGAATCAAATTTAATTGCAGATTATCAGGCATTGGAAGAACTGCTTGCTCATTTGAAAGATTAAAAAAAGCCATCGGCTATAAAACCGATGGCTTTTGCAATCATATCTCAGATACCTGATGTAAGGAAGATCCTGCGGTTGTATTTTTTCAGGATAACTGCTAAGACACTTCCCAGAACTCCGCAGGAAATGATTTCGCCAACTCCTACAGTCGCCATTAAAAATGGAATCGGAAGCAGAACGCCGTAAGCAAAGCGGAGCACAAAAGGAACTATCACAGTGTTTGCCAGGATCGGAGGAAGGACTGCCAGTTTCCGGAAATGATTTCTCATGGCATAGGTTCCAACCGCGCCGATCAGAGTTGCGAGACTTCCGCAGATGATATCCGGCAGAACCGCGCCTCCGAGGATATTGCCGATCAGACATCCCACAAACAGCCCGGGGATGGCAGCCGGAGTAAAGATCGGGAGAACCGTCAGCATTTCTGCAATACGAATCTGGATTTCTCCGAAGCTGATAGGGGCAAACAGTGCTGTGAGCACCACATAGATAGCTGCGATCATGGCAGCCTGGGTCAGGTAAGATACATTTTTGTCTTTCATATTCTGTTTTCTCTCCTTTAGTTTTGTTTTACGAGTGGAAGGTCACGAACACTCGATTCATTTAACGCCGGGAATCGGCGAAAGCCCTGTAAGACCTTGGTTTTTGCGGGCTTTACAACAGCTATGAGTATAACATGTGAAAACGATAAAATCAAGGAAAGCAGCAAAAAAGTACAAGATAGGAAAAAATCCGGAAATGTCCATCAATGACACTGCTTTTTCAGCTATGGAACGGGCAGCAGCACTATTAAAAAAATAAGCAGACAGTCCGTTTTAAGCCAGAAAAACAGGTATGTATTGATAAGCCGGTATCTGTCTGAAATAAAGGGAAAACAGGGCTGTTTATGCTTGACAATAAAGGAAGATTTGGGTATAATACTGGAATTGTGAATATCCTAGAATAATACTGCCCTTCAGGCGGTAAAATGTATCTGGGAGCAAGGTCCAATAGCACTATAGATATTGAAAGGGAGTAAGGTAATATGGAAGAAAAGAAAAACTTACTAACTTATGCAGGACTTAAAAAATTAGAGGAAGAGCTGCATGATTTAAAGGTAGTAAAAAGAAAAGAAGTGGCAGAAAAGATCAAAGAAGCCAGAGAGCAGGGAGATCTTTCTGAGAATGCTGAATACGATGCAGCGAAGGATGAACAGAGAGACATCGAGGCACGTATCGAAGAAATCGAAAAAATCCTGAAAAACGCAGAAGTGGTTGTAGAGGATGAAGTAGACCTGGATCGTATCAACGTTGGCTGCAAGGTTAAGGTCTATGATTATGAATTTGAGGAAGAAATGGAGCTGAAGATTGTAGGCTCTACAGAAGCAAACAGTCTGGAAGGTAAAATTTCCAACGAATCTCCTGTAGGAAAAGCACTGATCGGTGCACACACAGGCGATGAAGTAGAGGTAGAGATGCCGGCAGGCATCATGAAATACAAAGTGCTTGAAATCCAGAGAAACGTGTAGCGAGGAAGGAAAGAAAGCACGAACGAAGTGAGTATTTTCTTTCACCCGAGCGTACATCGACGAAATGGAAAGTCCGCAAGGACGGTTCCTGCGAAGCAGGGAAATTTCGGAGAGGAGATAAGAGGAAGGAAAGAAAGCACGAACGACGTAACCACAGAATATTTACAAAAACAAGGAGGCACGAAAGTGGCAGAACAGAAGAAGCAGCAGGAGCAGGATCTGAACCAGTTGCTGAAGGTCCGCCGGGAAAAGCTGGCAGATCTGCAGGCAAACGGAAAAGACCCGTTCAAAATCGTAAAATATGATGTAACACATCATAGCCAGGAAATTAAAGATCATTTTGAAGAGCTTGAAAATCAGACAGTTACAATAGCGGGCCGAATGATGTCCAAACGTGTAATGGGTAAAGCTTCTTTTTGTCATGTGCAGGATCTGGAAGGAAGTATCCAGTCCTATGTGGCAAGAGACAGTCTGGGAGAGGAAGCTTATAAGGATTTCAAAAAACTTGACGTAGGTGATGTGATCGGCATCAGAGGAGAAGTTTTCCGTACTAAAACAGGAGAAATCTCTATTCACGCTTCAGAAGTGACTCTGCTGTCCAAGAGCCTCCAGATTCTTCCGGAAAAATTCCATGGTCTGACAAACACAGATCTCCGTTATCGTCAGAGATATGTAGACCTTATTATGAATCCGGAAGTAAAGGATACCTTTATCAAACGTTCTAAAATTCTCAGTGCGATCCGTACCTATCTGGCAGGAGAGGGCTTTATGGAGGTAGAAACTCCGATGCTGGTTTCCAATGCAGGCGGCGCGGCGGCAAGACCGTTTGAAACACATTTTAACGCCCTTGACGAAGATCTGAAGCTTCGTATTTCTTTGGAGCTTTATCTGAAACGTCTGATCGTAGGCGGACTTGAGAAGGTATATGAAATCGGTCGTGTATTCCGTAATGAGGGTCTTGATACCCGTCATAATCCGGAATTTACATTGATGGAGCTTTACCAGGCATATACAGATTATCACGGCATGATGGATCTGACAGAAAATCTTTATCGTTATGTAGCTCAGACTGTTCTTGGAACAACAAAGATCGTATACAATGGTATTGAGATGGATCTGGGCAAGCCTTTTGAGCGAATCACTATGCTTGACGCAGTTAAGAAGTATTCCGGCGTGGATTTCAACGAGATCCATACTCTGGAAGAGGCAAGAGCAGCTGCAGACGAGCATCATGTTGCATATGAGGAACGCCACAAAAAAGGTGATATCCTGAACCTCTTCTTTGAGGAATTTGTGGAAGATCATCTGATCCAGCCTACTTTTGTTATGGATCATCCGGTTGAGATTTCTCCTCTTACCAAGAAGAAACCGGACAACCCGGATTATGTAGAACGTTTTGAGTTCTTTATGAACGGCTGGGAAATGGCAAATGCTTATTCCGAGCTGAACGACCCGATCGACCAGCGTGAGCGCTTCAAAGCTCAGGAAGAGCTTCTTGCTCAGGGAGATGAGGAAGCAAATACAACAGACGAAGACTTTATGCATGCTCTGGAGCTTGGTATGCCGCCTACAGGTGGTATCGGCTTTGGTATTGACCGTATGTGTATGCTTCTGACAGACAGCCAGGCGATCAGAGACGTTCTTCTGTTCCCCACAATGAAGTCTTTGGACAAATAAAGCCAGTATTTTCAAGGGTTTGCGGTACTTCGATTCAGATTTTGCAACAAAATTGCAACAAATTTGCAACGCATAATGCGGGATAATGCCTGATAATGCGTTGATTGGTACATGAGCCAACTTAATACAGTAAGCACTTTAAGGACATTTTTCTAAAAGAAATTTTAGGGAAGTGTCCTTTTTTGTTATGGTCAAAAAATAAATTTGAATTGGAGGAAAAGAAAATGGCAAACATAGCGTTAAGGTCAGGAGTGAAAAACCGTTCTCCGGGGCAAAAGCAAATTCGGGTTGACAGTTAGCCGTATTTTGGGTAACTGGCAGCACGAATCCACAAGGGTTTGGGAGTGTAGCTCCCAAGAATATAAAAAAACAAGCAGATAAGATAAGGAGGACAGGTTATGGCAGCGAATACAGCGAAAGGTGCAGGAAAGAAAGATACTCGCACAATTACTTTCAAGAATGATGAACACAAGAAATTTTATAAAGAATATCTGCAGAAATGCAGGTACCAGGATGTGTACCACAAAGCGTTGGTATATTGCCTTGGGATTGACCGGGATACCAGGGTAAATGTAGACAGGATTTATGATTTTAAAACAGGATGCGTAAAAACAGAGTGCCTGCATGAAGGCTGGCAGACCAGCGGAAGCGCAAAGATTGTACGGATGGCGTTTAATCTCTATTGTAATAGCACACCAAGTGTCTATGATACGGAGGATGCGGAGGAACAATTAAAAGAGTGCCGGTGTTATACGGTGGAAGATTTATTCTGCTGCGGCTATGCCAGATACTTTTGGGAGGCAGTCAAGCTCCGCTATCCAGAATACTGTTTTTACGTGGATATGGAGGATTTATATGCTTAAAATCAGGATGCAGGGGACAAAGAAAGACCTTCACTGGTTCCGGCGGCTTTTGGAGCGGCATGAAGGCGTGGATGTGAAAGAAGTGTCGGAACCATTTGCAAACAAAGGGACAAATAAGTATTTCCGTGTATATGCGGAAGTGGAAAGAACAGAAAAATAGATTGGAGAATCAGGAGGAAAGTATATATGTGCAGAGTGATCGCAGTAGCAAACCAGAAAGGCGGAGTCGGCAAGACTACAACGTGTGTGAATTTAGGGATTGGGCTTGCCAGGGCAGGCAAGAAAGTATTGTTGGTAGAGGCAGATGCGCAGGGCAGCATGGCGGTGAGCTTAGGTGTTGCGGAGCCGGACGAGCTGGATGTGACGTTAGTGAACATCATGGAAAAGGTAATCAACGACGAGGATGCAGAGTTAGGTGAGGGCATTATCCACCATGAGGAAGGGATTGATTTTATCCCGGCAAATATCGAACTGGCAGGCTTGGAAACGGCCTTGGTAAATGTTATGAGCAGGGAAACGATACTGCGCCAGTATCTCAACAGCGTAAAAGGGGAGTATGACTTTGCGATTATTGATTGTATGCCATCGCTTGGCATGATCACGATAAACGCCCTTGTAGCGGCGGACAGCGTACTGATCCCGGTAGAAGCGGCATATCTCCCGGTTAAAGGGCTTCAACAGCTTATAAAGACGATTGGAAGGGTTCACAGAAAGCTGAACCCGGCGCTTAACATTATGGGGATTCTGCTGACAAAGGTAGACCGGAGGACAAACTTCGCAAGGGACATTTCAGCGCAGATCCGGGAGGTATATGGGAACCGGGTACATATTTTTGAGAACTGCATCCCGTTATCTGTAAAGGCTGCGGAAACCACGGCAGAGGGGAAAAGCATCTATCTTCATGATCCGAAGGGGATTGTGGCAGGCGGCTACCACTCACTGACACAGGAGGTGCTTGCGGATGAAAAGTAAGAGCGCAGAGAAGGTAAAGCTGAACAGCTTTGATGATCTGTTTGGCATAGATGAAACGGGAGAAACGGTCACTTCCGTTCCCCTAAGTGAGCTGCATACGTTTAAAGGCCATCCGTTCCGGGTATTGGATGATGAAAAAATGCAGGAAACGGTGGAAAGCGTAAAGCAGTATGGCGTGTTGATGCCGGGGATTGTGCGCCCGCATCCGGAAGGCGGCTATGAGGTTATTGCAGGGCATAGACGGTGGCGGGCCTGTGAACTTGCAGGGCTTACGGAAATGCCTGTCATTATCCGGGAAATGGATGATGATACAGCGGTAGTCCTGATGGTCGATACGAATATCCAGAGGGAAGACATCCTGCCAAGTGAGAAGGCGAAGGCATACCGGATGAAATACGAAGCAATGAAACACCAGGGCAGCAAAGGGGAGAAATATACTGCAGATGCTATCGGGGAAGCTGCCGGGGACAGCGGGAGGACAGTGCAGCGTTA
>JAETOL010000037.1 GCA_021771755.1 Lachnospiraceae bacterium
GGTTAACGTCCGCGACTTGGTACAATTATGAAGAATCACATTCAGAGCAGTTCCTGTCTATTCAGAACTGCTCTTTTTGTCTGCTCTGAATCTGATACTTCACTTATGAATTATATTACAAAATTCCACATAAAACTTAAAAAAACTAATAGAATTCTAATTTATATTAATTTTACTAATGATAAATAATAATTTATAATAGCCTCATAAAAACAAAGGAGGAAATCCCATGTCACTCTTAGTCAAAGTGCATAATTCAGACAATGTTGCCATTGCTGTAAAACCACTGCCCGCGGGAACGGAGATCGAGGGGCTGCATATTAATCAGGATATCCCTCAGGCACATAAGGTTGCCCTTGAAGATATTCCGACAGGAAGCCCTGTAATCCGCTATGGCGTAATCCTTGGTTATGCCATGAATCCCATTAAAAAAGGAGACTGGATCAATGAGTTTATGCTGGAGCTTCCTACACCTCCGTCAGTAGACGATATGGAATACGGCAAAAATATTGTTACAGATCTTCCAAATCCGCCTGTAACCACCTTTGAGGGCTATGAAAATCCTGACGGCGGTTATGCAGGAACAAGGAATATCCTTGGTATCAGCACAACGGTTCAGTGTGTAACCGGAGTTCTTAATGTGGCTGTAAAAAAAATGAAGGAAGAGCTTCTTCCCAAATATCCGAACGTAGACGATATTGTACCCATCAATCATGCTTACGGCTGCGGAGTTGCGATTAACGCCCCGGAGGCAAAGGTTCCGATCCGCGCTCTTCGTAATCTGGCAAAACATCCGAATTTTGGCGGCCAGCTTATGGTAGTAGGCCTTGGATGTGAGAAATTTACTGTGGAAATGCTTCTTGATGAGGCGGACATTACACCGGAAAACGTGATTATCCTTCAGGAAAAGAAAGGCTTTGACGCCATGATCGACGCTTTAATGGAAATGGCTGACAGGAAGCTGGCAATTCTGAATCAGAGAAAACGTACGACTCTTCCTCTTTCCAAGCTCTGTATCGGAATGCAGTGCGGCGGAAGCGATGCTTTTTCCGGCGTAACAGCCAACCCATCTGCAGGATACGCGGCAGATATGCTGGTAAAAGGCGGCGCAACCGTTATGTTCTCTGAGGTAACAGAAGTCCGCGACGGCGTACATTACCTTGCGGAGCGCTGTGTTAATGCAGAGGTAAGAGATAAACTGGCAGCAGAAATGCGCTGGTATGACAATTATCTTGCAGAGGGCGAGGTAGACAGAAGCGCAAATCCCACGCCGGGAAATAAAAAAGGCGGCCTGTGCAATATTGTAGAAAAGGCTATGGGATCTATTGCAAAATCAGGAACCTCTCCTATTGTGGAGGTGCTTTCTCCGGCAGAAAAACCCAGCAGACACGGACTGATCTATGCGGCAACACCTGCAAGTGATATTGTCTGCGGTCCCTGCCAGCTGGCATCCGGAATTACTCTGCAGGTATTTATGACAGGACGTGGAACTCCCTACGGGCTGGCAGCAGCACCGGTAATCAAAGTCTGTTCAAGAAATGAAATGAAAGATATGTGGCAGGATCTGATTGATGTGAATGCAGGCCCTATTGCCACAGGAGAAGCTACCATCCAGGAAATTGGTACGGATCTGTTCAATAAGATCATTGCTGTAGCAAGTGGTAAGGATCAGTCTTTTGCCGAGAAATATAAGCTTCACAATGATCTGTGTATTTTTAACCCGGCGCCGATTACCTGATGCATTGGTATTGTCTGCTTTGTGTATGGCAACGGCATATTTTCTACAGAATTTTACATAAATTTTCAGTGATAAATTTTATGTAAACTAAAAAACCTGAATTTTATGAAAAAATTGAAATGATTTGAAGTAGTAATGAAATAATTGTATTTCATAATATGAAAAATCTAAATATGTGTAAAAAATAACAAATTGTTCTTAGGTATTATGCGAATTGAATAACCGGATATATTGTTTATAATGAGGAGCATAAAAGAGATAGAGAAAAATCTCAAAATACTCTAAGGAGGATGAAATATGATCCCTGTTGTAGAAAAAATGGAAATATATCCGGTAGCCGGGCATGACTGTATGGAACTGAACCTGTCTGGTGCCCATGCTCCATATTTTACCCGAAATATTGTGATTTTGACAGACTCCACCGGAACAGAAGGTGTTGGCGAGGTTCCGGGAGGTGAAAAGATCACAAAAGCACTGGAGCAGGTGAAGGATATGGTAATCGGCACAAGCATTGCAGATTACAAACAGACACTGAATAAGGTACGTGCATGGCTGAACGAAAACATTAAGGATGATGTGCGCGGACTTCAGACTTTTGACCTTCGTACCGGTGTTCATGTAGTAACTGCCATAGAAGCACCGCTTCTCGATCTTCTCGGAAAATTCCTTGAGGTTCCTGCGGCAGCTCTTATGGGAGATGGAATCCAGCGTGAAAGAGTACAGTTCTTAAGCTATCTTTTTTACGTTGGGGATCGCAAAAAAACAGATCTTCCATATGAAGAAGAACCGGATGCAGAATGCGACTGGTACCGTCTTCGCCATGAAGAAGCTCTGACACCAGAAAGCATTGTTGCTCTTGCAAAGGCAACTCATGAGAAATACGGATTTGTGGATTTCAAATTAAAAGGCGGCGTGCTTCTTGCAAAAGAGGAGTTGAAAGCAGTACAGGCAATCAAAAAAGCTTTCCCGGATGCTCGTGTAGATCTTGACCCCAACGGTTGCTGGAGTCTTGAGGAAGCTCTGGAGATTGCACCTCAGTTAAAAGAATGCCTTGCTTATTGTGAAGATCCCTGCGGAGCAGAAAATGGATTTTCCGGTCGTGAGATCATGGCTGAATTTAAAAGAGAGTCAGGTATGCCTACAGCTACCAATATGATCAATACAGACTGGCGTCAGATGTGCCATTGCCTTGCATTAAAGAGTGTAGACATTCCGCTGGCTGACTCACATTTCTGGACCATGAACGGTTCTGTCCGTGTAGGTCAGATGTGTAATGACTTTGGAATGATGTGGGGCTGCCACTCAAATAATCACTTTGATATCAGCCTTGCAATGGTTGTACAGTGCGCTGCTGCAATTCCCGGAAAAATGAACGGAATTGATACACACTGGATCTGGCAGGAAGGCCGTGAGCGCCTGACAAAAGAACCTATGCAGATCGTAGATGGATGCATTGATCTTCCGAAAAAAGGTGGTCTTGGTATTGAAGTTGACCGTGACCAGGTAATGAAAGCGCATAAGCTTTATATGGATAATTGCCTTGGCGCCCGCGATGATGCAAAGGGAATGCAGTACCTGATCCCCGGATGGAAGTTTGACAACAAGCGCCCCTGCCTGGTTCGCTGAGAACGTGAAAAACAGTTTTCGGTCTGTTAAAAAACCGGGCACATAAGGAAAAGGAGAGAAAAATATGTCTGAATCAACAAGAATGTTACTGGGACTTGCATTAGGTATTATTGTAATGATTCTCCTGGTAATGAAAACAAAGGTACATTCCTTCATGGCGCTTCTGATCGCAGCTATGATCACAGGAATTATCGGCGGAATGCCGATTTCAGACGTAACCCTCGCTGACGGCACAACACAGACTGGTCTGATTACTGCCATTCAGGAAGGTTTCGGAAACACACTGAAAAGCACTGGTATTATCATTGGCCTTGGCGTTATGATGGGCGGTGTCCTGGAAAAATCCGGCGCTGCTGAAAAAATGGCGTACAGCTTTATCAAACTTATTGGACAGAAAAACGAGGAATGGGCTCTGGCAATTACCGGATGGTTTATTTCTATTCCGGTATTCGCAGACTCTGCAATTGTAATTTTTGCACCTCTTTGTAAAGCAATGTCCAGAGTAACCGGCAAATCTGTTATTGGCCTTGCGCTTTCTCTGGCAGTTGGTCTTCAGCTTACTCACTGCCTGGTACCTCCTACACCAGGTCCACTGACAGCAGCAGGAATGCTTAACGTAGATGTGGGAACCATGATTATCGGTGGTGCGCTGATTTCTATTCCAATGCTGATCGTTGTTGTTTTCTACACAAAATGGATTGGAAAACAGATTTATCAGATCCCAAATGCAGATGGCGGATTTGACAGAAAAGAGTTCAAAAAAGAATATATCAAATCCATGGATGAACTGAATGCCATGATGGATGCAAAACCGCTTCCGGGATTCTGGGTATCTGTAGCTCCGATCATTGTTCCTATTGTTCTGATCCTTCTGAAAACAGTTCTTGATTTCGTAGGTATCAGCAATGCAGTAATCGATTTCTTTGGTTCACCGATCGTTGCTCTTGGAATTGGTACTCTTCTTGCAATTTACGGTCTTGTAAAAAAAGAAGACAACAAAAAAGTTCTGGCTATGATGGATGAGGCGATCAAGGATACCGGTATCATCATGCTAATCACAGGTGCAGGCGGAAGCCTTGGAAACGTAGTAAAAGTCAGCGGTATTGGTACAGCCCTTGGCGAAATGGTAACATCCTGGCCGATTCCGGCAGTTCTGATTCCGTTTATCATCGCAGCACTTATGCGTATTGCACTGGGATCTGCAACAGTTGCCATCACAACAGCAGCAACACTTACTGCTCCTCTTATGAGCATGCTCAGCATCAGCCCGCTTCTTATGGCTCTTTCCTGCTGTGTAGGTGCAATTTCCTTCTCCTACTTTAACGACAGTGGATTCTGGGTATTCAACGGTATGTTCGGTCTTACTGAACTGAAAGATCAGGTAAGATGTAAGACAGCAGTATCCATGATTATGTCTGCAGTGGGAGTGGTTGAGCTTTTAATCGCACAGTTTATTATCTAAAAATGGAATAAGGTTTCCTGTCCTGTTTTACCCAATTTCAGGACAGGAAGCTCCCCCCCTTCTTTTAACTATAAAGTATTTGATGAATAAGGAGATATTAAAATGAAAGTAGGATTTATTGGACTTGGCATTATGGGTAAACCGATGAGCAAAAACCTGGTAAAAGCAGGTCATGAGCTTGTGGTATTTGACTTTAATGAAGCAGCGGTAAAAGAACTGGAAGAGATGGGCGCAACAGCTGCAAAAAGCAGCGCTGACGTTGCAGGCCAGTGTGACGTAATTATTACAATGGTTCCGAACTCTCCTCATGTACGTGCCGTATGCCTTGGCGAAAACGGTGTCGCTGATACTGCAAAGCCAGGTACTGTTGTAATCGACATGAGCTCTATTGATCCGGTAGAATCTAAAAAGATTGGCGCCGAGCTGGCAGAGAAAGGCATTGAGCTTATGGATGCCCCGGTATCCGGCGGAGAGCCGAAAGCAATTGACGGAACTCTTTCTGTTATGTGCGGCGGTAAAAAAGAAACATTTGACAAATATTATGACCTTCTCATGAACATGGCAGGCTCTGTGGTATATGTTGGTGAGCTTGGCTCCGGTAACGTTGCAAAGCTTGCAAACCAGGTAATTGTTGCAATCAACATTGCCGCTGTATCTGAGGCACTTACACTTGCAAAAAAAGCAGGCACAGATCCGGAGCTTGTATATCAGGCAATCCGCGGCGGTCTTGCAGGATCTACAGTTCTTGACGCAAAGGCTCCCATGATGATGGATCACAACTTCAAACCGGGATTCCGTATTGAGCTTCATATCAAGGATCTGAACAATGCTCTGAATGCGTCTCATGCTGTAAATGCTTCCCTTCCTCTTACCGCACAGCTTATGGAGATCATGCAGTCTCTGAAAGCGGATGGATGTGAGATGGATGACCACAGTGCAATTGTGAAATATTACGAAAAAATTTCCAAGGTTTCTGTAGAAAGAGAAAAATAATATACCGCAATTAAAAGGAGGTACAGAAAATGGGATTTGTGCCAAGAGGTATTATTCCTCCAATTATCACACCTCTCACTGATGATGGAGAGGTCAACTATCCGGTATTAAGACAGATGGTCAACCATTTAATCGATAACGGTGTTCATGGACTGTTTCCCCTGGGAACTACCGGAGAGTTTTATGCATTTGATGACGATACATACCGCAAAATCCTCGAGACTGTAAAGGATGAGACAAGAGGCCGTGTTCCAGTATACGGCGGTGCAAACCATATCACAACAAGAGGTGTGATCCGTCTTGTAAAAATCTGTGAAGAGGTTGGTGTTGACGCTGTTTCCGTTCTGACCCCGATGTTTGTATCACAGACACAGGAAGAACTTTATGATTATTTTGCAGAGATCGCAGCAAGCACTACGCTTCCGATCATCCTGTACAATAATGCGCCGAAAACAAACGTTACAATTGCTCCTGCAACAGTTGCCAAGCTTGCAAAGATCGACAACATTGTCGCTGTAAAGGACAGCACCGGCGATATGACAAACGCTGCAGAGTATATTCGTCTTACCCGTGACAATGATAATTTCCATGTGCTGATGGGAAGAGATACTCTGATCCATGCAGCTCTCTGTTATGGGGCTACAGGTGCAATTGCATCCTGTGCAAACGTGGCTCCACGTATCACTGCTGATATTTATGACAAATATATGGCAGGCGATTTGAAGGGATCTCTGGACGCACAGTTTACCCTTGCTCCTCTTCGTATTGCATGCAGCATGGGAACTTTCCCGGCTGTTATCAAGGAAGGTCTTGTGCAGGAGGGAATTCCAGTAGGAAAATGTCTGTCTCCAATTGCAGAGCTGAAGCCGGAAGAAAAAGAAAAGCTTCATCAGGTACTTGTAGATATGAAGCTGGTATAAGCACTGAAATTTTATATTATGAATTTATAACAAAAATATTGTCTGTACAGATAAGGCATGTTCTTTCCAAATAAAATGCCAGATTTGTACAGGCATTTTTTGTAAATAAAGACAGAAAAATTAATCTGTAGAGTTAGGATACTGGAAAGGGGATAAAAGAATGAGAATTACATATAAAAATATGAAAAAGGAATTTGAAAGGATTCTCAGGAAAAGAGGAATGCAAGAAAAAAGAGCAGAAGCATGCGCAAAAATGATTGCGGATACTTCACTTGATGGAGTGTACTCTCATGGTTATCAGAGATTTCCGCGTGTAATTGAATATATTGAGAAAGGTTATATAGACATCCATGCTCTTCCGGAAAAAATAGCCGGAATAGGTGCTGCAGAGCTTTGGGACGGACATCAGGGAATGGGAAATTTGAATGCACAAGAAGCGATGGGGCGGGCAGTTGCACTTGCGGCTACTTTTGGGATTGGTCTTGTCGCAATGCGCAATACCAATCACTGGATGAGAGGAGGAACCTATGGATGGCAGGCAGCAAATGAAGGGTGTATTGGAATCTGTTGGACAAATACCAGACCGAATATGCCTGCCTGGGGTGCATCAGACTGCAGAATAGGAAATAATCCATTTGTACTGGCCATTCCGGAAAAAGGTGGAAAGCATATTGTAGTGGATACTTCTATGGCACAGTATTCTTATGGAAAACTGGCAGTATGCTGTCAGAACAAAACAAAGCTGCCCTATCCGGGTGGTTTCGATGAGAAGGGAAATTTGACCTGCAATCCGGCAGAGATTGAAAAGACAAAGCGAGTACTTCCGATTGGATATTGGAAGGGATCCGGATTGTCAGTTGCGCTGGATCTGATCGGTGGAGTCCTGACACTTGGGAAAACAGTTACAAAGGTAGGAAAAGAGTGTGAGGAAGAGTATGGTCTGACTCAGGTTTTTATTGCTATAAGGCCGGATCTTCTGAATGGAGATCAAGAGAAGGCACAGGAAATTATAGAAGAAACGTTGAAGGATATCAAAGCTTCTCTGCCGGATCACGAGGGAGGAAGCGTTCGGTACCCGGGAGAAGCTACTTTGCAAAGACGAAAAGAAAATATGGAACAGGGAATTTTAGTACATCCGGAAATCTGGGCAAGAATCCGTAAGCTATAATTTTAATGCAAGATAAAGCACTACAGCATCCCGAAAGCTGCGGGGATTGTAGCCACAGTGCTGATGAATCTGGTTCAGTTGGTACTGCAGAGTGTTTTTGTGAAGAAATGTTTTTTCGCAGGTATCCTTTAAAGACATATTACACTGAAAATAGATTTCCAGAAGTTCTCTGTCTTTTTCTGAAAGAGGACCGATAGTTTTGGAAAGGTATGAATCACGGTTTTTCTGATCTACAGATGAGAGGATCAGTTCCAGTGTAAGATCTTCAAATTCTCCATAAAAAGCGGAATCACGCCGTAGGCTTTTTAAAACAGTCTCTGCTTCTTCGGAGGATTCATGGATTCGGTGCAGCGGAACAGAAGAACCCACTGCAGCCAGTACGGAACCATTGGATTCTTCTGCAAAAGCTTTCAGAATATGTTTTCTGGAGATAAAAACAGAGTGCTCCAGTACGGCCAGATACTGGTTAGGGTATATAAAGGCATGAAGAGAAATATCCAGTTTCTGAAAAAGCCGAAGGATATCAGAGTCTGTAAACAGTCCGGGTTCTCTGCAGACGTCCAGACGGATCAGATGACAGAGACTGTTTTCGTTCAAATTCCACCGGGAAAGATTTTCGGACAGGTAGTCAGGGTGGACAGACTCCTGCCCGATCAGACTTTTCAAAATATAGTTTTTTTTCTCTTCTTCTGTCCTATTGAAGGCGTCCAGTTCTTTCTCACGAATCAAGAGGTGAGTGATCCTTTCAGCCAGATGCGCATATTTCCGGATTTCGTCCGGATTTCCGGTGATTCCGATTACTGCGATCATTTCATGATTGTGATAAATGGGAAGATTAACGCCCTTTTGGGTTCCGGTAAAGCGGTCATTTTCTGTGACTTCAAGGACTTTGCCACTGACAGCAGCCTGTCTTGCGATTTCGTGAAAACTGCCGATCCGCTCCTGATCTGTGCTGGCAAAAATTCTTCCGGAACATTCTATAAAATTTACATTTTGTCCGCAGAGATCCTTGACTGTGTTTACGATCTGCTGGGCAAGCGCTTTATTAATATAAGGATTCATGATTCCTCCCGTAATCTGAAGTGTTTCTTCTATTATATCATGCTGCGGGCACAGAAAGAAATCCCCCAAAGCTAAACTTTGAGGGATTTTTTATCATCAGAAAAGTCGGAAAACCTGTTCTGCACAGGCTGTCATATTAGATTTGGCCGTCTGGGGATCCATGGCTTCTTCAAGAGTAGAAATTCCTCTTATAATTGGAAAGAATGCGTCAATGCCGGCTTTGTTGCAGGCGGTGGCTTCTTTTGTCACGCTTCCTGCGAATGCAATGGTTCTGGCACCATGTTTTTTCCCAAGCCGGGCAACGCCTACAGGAGCTTTGCCCATGGCGGTCTGGTGGTCCAGACGGCCTTCTCCTGTCACTACAATATCGGCATCTTTGATTTCATCCTCAAGATGTATAGCATTCAGGAGAAGCTGGACTCCGGGAGTAAGATCTCCGTTCAGGTAACTCAAAAAGGCGAAGCCAAGACCACCGGCAGCGCCGGCGCCTTCTGCAAGAGAGTGATCGAATCCTATGGCCGCGGCAGTGATGGCCGCATAGTTGGACATACCCGCGTCAAGTAAAGGAGCCAGTTCAGGGGTAACTCCTTTCTGTGGTCCGTAGATATAGGTGGCGCCCTGCGGACCGCAGAGAGGGTTGGTCACATCACAGGCAATCTGAAAATGGCACTGGGAGAGAAGCTCCATTTTATCTGACATATTTACAGAAGCGATTTTTTCCAGTGCCTGACCTCCTTCTCCGGTATCTTTTCCGTTTTTATCCAGAAAAGAAAAACCAAGCGCTTTCAACATTCCGATACCGCCGTCATTTGTGGCACTTCCGCCAATACCGATGATAAAATTACGGATTCCATTGTCGATGGCATGGAGGATCATTTCCCCTACTCCGTAAGTTGTGGCTTCCTGAGGGGTGGCGCGATCGGATAATGTGATCCCGGCAGCAGAAGCCATTTCCATAACCGCTGTATTGGAGTTCTCCAGATAACCGTAATATGCTCTGACCGGATCGCCCATAGGACCGGTGACAGTCAGATCGACCCTTTTCCCGTTCATTCCCTCGATCAGAGCATCGGTAGTTCCCTCGCCACCGTCCGCCAGCGGTTTTACAATGACCTCGGCTTCAGGATGAGCGGCCAGAACCCCGGCTTTTACTGCTATACCGGCTTCCATGGAAGTCATACTTCCTTTGAAAGAATCTACTGCTACAACAACTTTCATAAATAAACCTCCCACTGAATTAAAGTCGTATTGATATCTGTATTTTATCATGGAAAAAAACGTCATGGTATGTTGTGTAGAACAAAATATATGATATTTTTAAGGATTTTTTGGCATACATACCAAATACGTGACTTTTATGCAGAAAGTGTGTTACAATGGCAGAAATAATCTGGAATATAAAAGAGTTCCAAAATAGAAAAGGGGGATAATTAATGAAAGTTCTTGTTTACAGAAAATGCAGCACCTGCCAGAAGGCTCTGAAATGGCTGGGAGCTCATGAAATTGCTTTTGAGGAAAGGGCGATCGTAGAGGAAAATCCTGCTTATGAAGAACTGAAAGAATGGTATGAAAAAAGTGGACTGCCTTTGAAACGTTTTTTTAATACCAGTGGCAATTTGTATAAGCAGATGAATCTGAAAGATAAATTAAAAGAGATGTCTGAGGAAGAGCAGCTGAAGCTGTTGGCTACGGATGGAATGTTAGTAAAGCGTCCTCTGGTTATTGCAGACGGATTTGTACTGACAGGTTTTAAAGAAAAAGAATGGGAAGAAAAAATCCTTTAAATTTAATACTTTAATATTGTACCGTAAAAAATACCTCTAAAATATTGTATTTTTCCGCAGGATTGTGTATGATAGAATACAATCTTGAAATATTCGAGGGAAAGAGAAACGGAGGGATACATATGTCAGATCATGAAATGATCAATTTGGACGAAATGGGAAGTATGAAGATGAGTATGGAAGCACTTCAGGAAGAGCTTCTGAATAACCACCGCATTGATCCCAATCTTTATATTGAATATGATGTAAAACGAGGCCTGAGAGATTCTGCCGGTAAAGGTGTGCTTACGGGTCTGACCGAAATTTCGGATGTCACTGCGTATGACCTGATCAATGGAAGGAAGATTCCGGCAGAAGGAAGATTATATTATCAGGGATATAATATTTATGATCTGGTAGCAGGTATGGAAGGTCGTAAGTTTGGATTTGAGGAAACGATCTTTTTGCTGCTTTTCGGGCGTCTGCCATCAGAGAAGGATATGGAAATGTTTAGCGGCGTGATGGCAAACTTTGAATCTTTGTCTGGTCGTTTTGTCCGTGATGTTGTAATGAAAGCATCAAATGCAGATATTATGAATTCTATGCAGAGATGTATTCTTACCTTATATACCTATGATTCCAGAGCGGAGGATACCTCGGCAGAAAATGTTCTGCGTCAGTGTATAGAACTGATTGCGAAGCTGCCGCTGATCGCAGTCTATTCTTATCACTCTTATCGTCATTTCCGGAAGGACGAGACACTGTTTATCCGAAATCCACAGAAAGGTCTTTCCCTGGCAGAAAATATTCTTCTGATGCTTCGCCCGGACAGTGTGTATACAGAACTGGAGGCAAAGGTTCTTGATATTGCTTTGATCCTTCATGCAGAGCATGGCGGCGGTAATAACTCTACTTTTACGACACATGTGGTGACATCATCGGGAACAGACACATATTCTTCTGTAGCGGCCTCGATTGGATCATTGAAAGGACCGCGGCATGGCGGTGCAAACCTGAAAGTTCAGGATATGTTTGAAGATATCAAAGCACATGTAAAGAACTGGGCAGATGAAGCAGAGGTGGAGGCGTATCTCCGCAAGATTCTGAATAAGGAAGCTTTTGACCGCTCTGGATTGATCTATGGTATGGGCCATGCGGTTTATACTTTGTCGGACCCTCGTGAGGTGATTCTGAAAAAATTTGCGCGGGAACTGGCAGAAGAAAAGGGGATGATGCAGGAGTTTGCACTTTATGAGCTGGTTGAGAGACTGGCCGGACGTCTGGTTATGGAGCAGCGCCGGCTTTTCAAGAATGTCTGTGCAAATGTGGATTTCTATAGTGGATTTGTATATACAATGCTTGGAATTCCGAAAGAACTGTTCACCCCGATCTTTGCCATTGCACGTATTCCGGGATGGAGCGCGCACCGTCTGGAGGAAATACTCAATGCCAATAAGATTATTCGTCCTGCGTATAAATATGTAGGAAAACATGCGGATTTTATTCCGATGCCAAAGAGAGATACAGGCGTTGATACGGTAGAAGCGCTGGAAGAACAGGCTGCTGCAGAAAATGAAAACAAGGCAGAACTCCAGCCAGAGACAGAAACTTCCGCTGAAAAATAATCAGCATTGCGATTTTTATTGAGTTTTGTTATACTGAATAGAAATAAGGGAGTAGTCAGTATCATAGGAAGAATGAGAAAGATTTCAGACAGAAAATGATATGGTGAGGCCAACATTCTGGAGTATATCCTGGCCTCATCTGAAATGACGAGACTTATCTGCAATATGCAGAAAGTCTCGCTTTTTTTGTTTGTTAGGAAAGTAGTACATTCTAAACTGTTTTTCTGGTAAAAAAAGATTCGTACAGATGATTATTCCTTTAAAATTATTACAGGAGGAAGAGATAATGGGATTATGGGAACTTTTTGTGATTGCAGTTGGTTTGTCAATGGATGCTTTTTCCGTGGCAGTCTGTAAGGGACTTTCGGTCTGTCAGATAAAGAAAAAACAGGTAGTGACAGTCGGTTTGTATTTTGGTGTTTTTCAGGGAGCGATGCCATTGATCGGTTACCTCCTCGGAACCGGCTTTCAGGACACGATCCAGAGTATTGATCACTGGATCGCATTTATTCTTTTGTCCCTGATCGGTGTCAATATGATTCGTGAATCAAGAGGAGAAGCAGAAAACTTGGACGCTCGCTTTGATTTTAAGACCATGCTTCCGCTGGCAGTGGCTACCAGTATTGACGCATTGGCGGTAGGTGTGACCTTTGCGTTTCTTAAAGTGGATATAGTACCGGCAGTGTGCTTTATTGGAATCGTGACCTTCGTACTGTCCTGTGTGGGAGTTTTTATAGGAAATCGTTTCGGATGTAAGTATAAAGCAAAAGCAGAGCTGGCAGGCGGGATTGTATTGATCCTGATGGGGATAAAAATTTTGGCGGAACATACGCTGCTGGCATAAAAGAAGACAGCAGTTTTTTGACCTTTCATTGTAGGAAATCAACTTGACAGCCCATTTTTATAATAGTATGATTTTAAGAGAATTTATGTCAAGATGCTTTCTGAAAGGAGAAAACAATAAATGGCAAACGATCATGGAGAACAGATCAGAATTGTGCAGGAGACGGTGGCAGGTAAGGAGATTACCTTTGCGCATGTAATGGGAGGTCCGGCGCCGATCATCTATCAGAAACTGGGACTGAACCCTCAGGTGGATTATCGTTCTTCTGCAATTGGGATTATGAATATGACACCGCCGGAGTCTGCGGTGATCGCATCAGATATTGCGGTAAAAAGCGGGAATGTTTATCTTGGATTTGCAGACCGTTTCACGGGTACGCTGATCATTACAGGAGAGATTTCAGATGTTATGTCCGCTTTGACAGAGGTTGTGGATTATTTCCGTGACACTCTGGGATATGTAGTCTGTGACATCACAAAGAGATAGGAAGCGGGGCTTATGACTCGAATAACAAAGGAGGAACTGCTGGAAAAGCTGTTCCATGATAATTATGAGGATCTCAAAGGGAAAAAACTCCGAATGACCAGAGTGCGTGTACCGGGGAAAGAGGTTTGCCTGGCTCATGTGATCAGTCCTTCGGATGCCTGTATTTATGAAAATCTGGGCCTGCATATAGGAGTCCATGATGGAGAAGACCACAGAGGCGAGTCCATCGGATTTATCCGTTTTACTCCCTGGGAAGCCGTGGTGGTTGCGGCAGATGTGGCGGTAAAAGCGGCAGATGTGGAGATCGGTTTTATGGATCGTTTCTGCGGAACCCTGATCCTTACCGGGGGACTTTCTCAGGTACAGACAGCAGTGGAGGAAGTCGTTCGATTTTTTGATGAAGTTCTTGGATTTCAAACCTGCAAGGTTCATAAAAGTTAAATACAGGATATGAGTAAAAATGAAAAAATTATTTTTGATGGGAAGAAGTGAAGCCGGAAAAACCTCTCTGACACAGGCGCTGAAAGGAGAGGAGCTTCATTATCACAAAACACAGTATACCAATACGGAAGATGATACCATTGATTCTCCGGGAGAGTATGCGGAATCCAAGCGGTTCAGCGTGGGTCTGGCATGTTTTTCTTTTGAGGCGGATGTAGTAGGGATCGTGCAGGCTGCGGATGAGCCCTTTACATTATTTGGTCCAAGCGGCAGGAATTTTATCCTGCGCCCGATGATCGGCATCATTACAAAAATCCATTCCCCTTATGCAAATATTCCTATGGTGAAGCAATGGCTGGAGGAAACCGGATGCGAAAGGATCTTTCTGGTAGATAATGCTACCAGAGAAGGAATCGGGGAACTGCTGGAATACCTTCAGGATGACCTTGAGCCGCTGACGCTGGAACAGGCAAAATTTAAACAGAGTCTGGGGCTGAACGAATGGGATCCGCTGCCTGAGGGCGTGGAATATCCGGACGACTAAAAAAGACTGCGTATCTTTGGGTACAGAACCCTCGGAACGCAGTCTTCTTTTTTTTACATGTTATCTTTCAACACGCCGTAATCTCTTAATACTTTTTCGATCACGGTTCCCTTTACAAAATGCAGAACAGGTTTCTTTACCATATTTAATGGTCCCGGAAGTTCAATTTCCAGAGGAGATTTTCCGTCCATCAGTTTCACTGAGCTGCTCAGAAGTTCGCGGATATCATAGACACTGCCCCATACTTCGGGTACGCCTCTGTCCACGTCAAGCAGCCCGTAGACAGCCTCCATTGCGGTTCTGACAGAATACTCGGTAGTAAATACGGTATCCCGCGGTGTATCTGCAAACTGTCCGAGAAATGCGAAGTTTACACAGCCGTCCGGGATGACATCCGGGCGGTCACCCTTTGTGCGGGGCATGAAAAAGGCGGTGATATAAGGCATCATGGTTGGTACGCAGACAGCGCTGTTTTCTGCCAGCTCAGAGATCCTGTCTGTCGGAACCCCAAGATGGTAGAGCCATTCTTCTGTGATCTCTTTTCCGGTACATTCCTTCATTGGTTTTTTGATATAGTTGCCCGGAACATCGGTAAACAGGCCATATACCCAGATGCATACTTTATCTTTATCCTGCTCTTTAAACTGTCCCTGCCGGTTGATGGTCCAGCTGAGAAGCCATTTGGAATCCATACAGCTTACAATGCCGCCGGTAACTACCCTGCCGCTTCTTGGATCACGCTTACAGATATCTGTTATATATGGAAGGATTTTTTCGTCCAGAGTCGTGATGGTGGCAGATTCCCAGTTGGTTTTGCTGATATCAGAGCAGAATTTTTCCGGGCGTCCGAAAGACGGATCCTGTTTGGCAATATTTTTCCACAGACTCCAGCAGCCGCTGGTACGGACTTCGGCATCTCCGTTAGGTGCGTGGTTCTGATCTCCGTAAATAGTTCCTTCGGTGCAGCTTCCGTTTGTGACAAAAACAAGATCGTTTTCTGTCAGTACCAGACCTTTTTCTACACCTTTTACCTTATATTCAATGGCAGAGGCAATTTTTTTGCCGTTTTTAAAGTCAAAAAGCACATTGGTCACTTCCGTGTTAAACTGGAAATCCACACCTGCATCCTCCAGGTATTTCTGCATGGGCAGAATCAGGGATTCGTACTGATTATATTTGGTGAATTTCAGAGCGCTGAAATCCGGAAGTCCTGCAATATGATGGATAAATCTCTGGAAATAAAGCTTCATTTCCAGAGCGCTGTGCCAGTTTTCAAAGGCGAACATGGTTCTCCAGTAAAGCCAGAAGGTGGAGTTGAATACTTCATCATCAAAAACATCTTCGATTTTTTTATCGTAGAGATCCTCATCTTTTGTAAGGAAAAGTTTCATGATCTCCATGCAGCCCTTCTGGCTCAGATTAAATTTGCCGTCGGTGTGCGCATCGTGTCCACGGTTGATTGTGGCACGGCAGAGAGAGTAGTTGGGATCATGCTTGTTCAGCCAGTAATATTCATCAAGTACAGAAGCTCCGGGAGTTTCAAGAGAAGGAATGCTTCGGAAAAGATCCCACAAACACTCAAAATGATTCTCCATCTCACGTCCGCCTCGCATGACATAGCCGCGGGAAGGATCAAAAATACCATCGCAGGCACCGCCCGCTACATCCATGGCTTCGAGGATATGAATGTTCTTTCCCGGCATCTGTCCATCGCGCACCAGAAAACAGGCTGCTGCAAGAGAAGCCAGTCCGCTGCCGACGATATATGCATTTTTCTGATCGACGCCATCCGGTTTTTCCGGACGCGCAAAGGCTTCGTAATTTCCGTTGCTGTAATAAATCCCTTTGCTGTTTTTTTCATATTTGCCACGTTCGGTGTTACGGTAATCCCGGTCTGCAGCAGACGGAGCTTTGCCGGCAGACGAATCCCTGGATGCCTGCTTTGCCAGAACGGCAGCTGCTCCGGCGCCTGCCGCCAGTGCGAGCCCAAGCTTCATTCCTTTTTTTGCCATATAAAAAACCACCTTTCTGAAACGATTATGTTCTGTAATATGCTGTTATAGTATTGCCGTTTTGGAAAGGTTTCAATTTACAAAAAAAGAGAAATGATAAAAAATTTATCATTTCTCAGGGTTTGTATAGTTATGAATGGATCTGGCAATGCATCCGTGAAGTGTGGTACAGATGTTTTCTGCAATAGACTGATAGTCCTCTTTCATTCCCTGGCTGATCCAGTCCAGCATGATCCCGATAAAGCTATATTTATAAAAATCAGCAATAAAGGCTTTATGTTCTTCTGAAATAGGAAGATCTCTGGCCTGTTCTTCCACTACATTCATGATCAGACCATGAGTCAGAGTGAAAAGATAGTTTTCGATACGTTCGCGGCTGACAGAGCGGAAAGCATTCTGTACAAGGGCTTTGTTTTCGTATACGGCCTCAAAGATCTGGAGAAGGCCCTCCTGCCAGGATTCATAGGTCTTTTTGCCCTGAAGCGCTTTTCTGGATTCTTCCAGACATACCCATTCCACAAGATCATAGATATCTTTAAAGTGGTAATAAAAAGTCATACGGCTGATCCCGCAGTCAGAGGTGAGATCGTTGATCGTGATCTTATCCAGAGGCTTTTTGGCGAGAAGCTTTTCCAGAGATGTTTTCAGTGCCTGTTTGGTCATATTCTGCAAGGTCAGACCCTCCTCTTTTTTGTTTGGTAAAAATTCCCGATATCAGAGTGTTCGGAAGACCATAAAATTATTATATCTGTAGAAAAAAACAAAAGCAAGGGCAGGAATAAGGATTTTCTGTGAATTCTTGTAAACTTAGAAAAAGCTAACTAAAGAAAATATAATAAATCTAAAAAATTTATAAATAAATCATAAAAAAACATATGGACTTAGTGAATATTATCTGCTAGAGTGAAAGAGAAATAGGAGATTTGTGGAAAATGCATAAAAGTGCAGCATCCACAAATGAAAAGTAAGAAGGAGGATTCATACTATGATGAAATGGCTTCAAAAATTGGGTAAAGCTCTTATGCTTCCAGTTGCATGTCTGCCGATTTGCGGTATCCTTATGGGTATTGGATATCTGATGTGTCCGGCAACCATGCAGGGTGGTGAGATTTCCGGTCTCGTTCCTACCATCGGTCTGTTCCTTGTAAAAGCAGGCGGTGCCCTGATCGACAACATGGCACTTCTGTTTGCAATCGGTGTAGGTGTGGGCATGTCTGATGACCACGACGGTACTGCAGGTCTTGCAGCACTTGCTTCCTGGCTGATGATCACAACTCTTCTCAGCGAGGGCGTTGTAACTGTTATCAGACCTGGTGTTGCAGAAAACACAACACAGCTTCTGGCTTTCCAGAAAATCGCAAACCCGTTCATCGGTATCCTTGCCGGTGTGATCGGTGCTACATGCTATAACAAATTTAAAAACACAAGACTTCCGAACTGGCTGGCATTCTTCAGCGGAAAACGCAGCGTTGCTATGGTTGCAGGTGTTGTTTCCATCGTTGTTTCCGCAGTTCTGCTGTTTGTATGGCCGCTGATCTTCGGTGGACTCGTTGCAGTTGGTAAAGGTATTGCCAACATGGGCGCTGTTGGTGCAGGTATCTATGCATTCCTGAACCGTCTTCTGATCCCGACAGGACTTCATCACGCACTGAACAACGTATTCTGGTTTGATACCATTGGTCTTGGTGACCTTACACACTTCTGGGCAGGTGAAACATCTGCAGATGTTACATGGAGCCTTGGTATGTACATGTCCGGATTCTTCCCATGTATGATGTTCGGTATCCCGGGTGCAGCTCTTGCTATGGTTCATACCGCTAAGAGCAACAAGAAAAAAATTGCAATCGGTCTTGTAGCTTCCGCAGCAGTTTGTGCATTTATCTGCGGTGTTACTGAGCCATTCGAATTTGGATTTATGTTCCTTGCTCCTGCACTGTATGTGATCTACGCTCTGCTTTATGGTATCTTCACATTCATTACAGTAGCTCTTGGTTTCCGCGCAGGCTTCTCTTTCTCCGCTGGTGCAACAGACCTTCTGTTCTCCGCATCCCTGCCGGCAGCAGCTAAGACATGGCTGATCATTCCGCTTGGAATCGCAGCATTTTTCGTATTCTACGTAGTATTCCGTTTCGCGATCGTAAAATTCGATCTGAAAACTCCGGGACGTGAGGATGACGATGAAGATGAAACAAAAGTAGTTCTTGCAAACAACGACTTCACAGCAGTTGCAAAAGCAATCCTTGAGGGTGTTGGCGGTGCACAGAACGTATCTACAATCGATAACTGCATCACAAGACTTCGTCTTGAGATCAAAGACTACACACAGGTTGATGAGAAAAAGATCAAAGCTGCAGGTGTGGCAGGCGTTATCCGTCCGAGCAAAACAAACGTACAGGTTATCATTGGAACACAGGTACAGTTTGTAGCGGATGAATTCAAAAAATTATGTAAATAATCATACATAATAAAAAGGGAGGGTGCGCATGCATCCTCCTTTTTGGAAAGAGAGGTTTTTTATGTTTAAAGGCTTATTTGGAAAAAAAGAAAAAAACAACAAGCTGTATGCTCCTCTGAAAGGTGAGGCAGTGCTTCTGGAAAACATTGCGGATCCTATGTTTGCACAGAAGATCCTGGGTGATGGAATTGCAATTGAGCCTGCAGAAGGCAAGGTATACAGCCCGGTAGACGGAACTGTGTCTATGATCGCAGATACCAAACATGCCATCGGTATCACTACCGCAGATGGTCTGGAACTTCTGATCCACGTAGGAATGGACACAGTTGCCCTGAAAGGTGAGGGATATACAGAAAAAGTTGCTCAGGGTGCGTCCGTAAAAAAAGGCGATCTTCTGATGGAATTTGACATGGACTTCATCAAGGGCAAGGGATACAGCTGTGTGACTCCTATGATCATTACCAACATGGATGATATCAAGGGAATCACTCCTCATGCCGGAGCAGCAGTTCCCGGAGAAACTGTTGTTGTAGAATACGAGAAATAATAAGGAACTGTGCTGTATTAAACACAGGAAAAGAAAACCCGAAAGATCTGGTCATACAGAGTTTTTCGGGTTTTTGTTATATATATAACAAAATATTTTTTATGATAAAACAAAAATTTTGTGAAATAGCATAATAAAAAGTTGTATTTCTAATATGATTGTGATAAAATACACATAAACTTCAGAAACTATTAAGAAGAATACCGACTATTTTAAGGAGATGTGGTTATGAAGGTCTGGACAGATATGATCAAAAATATCACACTGCTGACACAGTTCGGTCTGTCCTTTGTAACACCTGTATTTTTATGTCTGGCTCTTTGCTGGTGGCTGAACAGTTATGCGGGTATCGGAGGATGGGTCTATATCCCTGGGTTCTTCTTTGGGCTGGGCGGTTCCTTTATGGTTGCCTATAAGCTGTATTTAAAAGTAACAGATCACCAGAAAAAAGAAGACAGGAAAAAAAAGAAAAAGGTGTCCTTTAACAAACATATTTAGATGTTTGGGAAGAAGCGGACTGAAAAAGAAGAAAATACAGTATTTTAACACAAAAGGGGAGAATAATATGTTTGCTGATATCCAGCCGGCGGTAAAAAAAGAAACAAAGAAAGTGGCACTTTATACCATTGCAGGCGTTGTTCTGATGTGGATCGTTTTTGGGATCCTGCACAGCGCCATGCCGGAGAAGGTGCCTTTTGATTATACAGTGATTCTTGGAGGCATTGGCGGAGGAGCAGTTGCCATCCTGAATTTTTTCCTTATGGGACTGACTGTGCAGAAAGCGGCAGCCTGTGAGGAAGAGGGAGCAGCTCGTGCCAGACTGAAGGCAAGTTATTCCCAGAGAATGCTGCTTCAGATGCTCTGGGCAGTGGCGGCAATGGCAGCTCCCTGTTTTCAGTTTGCGGCAGGACTTGTCCCTCTGCTGTTTCCCTCTGCAGGAATCAAGCTGAATGCGCTTTTTAAGAAAAATCAATAAGTATAAAAGACTGACTGTAATTTATGCGCAGCAGTTTTCTATAGATATTTTAAAAAGACAGGAGGTGTAAACGTATATGGATCTGGATATATCCGGGGCAAAAGTCTATTTTACCATCCCTACGGACATTCCTATTCTGGGGGATCTTCAGATCAGCGAGACCATAGTTGTAAGCTGGATCGTTATGCTTCTGATCACCGGTCTGTGTATCTGGCTGACCCATGACCTGAAAGTGGAGAATATCTCCAAAAGACAGGCGCTTGCGGAAATGCTGGTGGAGCAGGCAAACAAGTTTGTGGTTGGAAACATGGGCGAAAAATTCCGCCATATGATTCCGTTTGTGGCAGCTTTGTTTGTTACAAGTGTGGTGTCCAATCTGATCAGTCTTATCGGACTTCGAAGTCCTACAGCAGATCTTACCACGGAGGCAGCCTGGGCAGTTGTCGTATTTATTATGATCACTGCACAAAAAATCAAGACAGGCGGCTTTGGCGGATACCTGAAAGGCTTTACCACCCCGATCGCCATTATGACGCCCTTTAACGTGCTTTCCGAATTGGCAACGCCGATCAGTATGGCATGCCGTCACTTCGGAAACATCCTTTCAGGCGTAGTCATCAATGGTCTGATCTACGGCGCTCTGGCAGTGGCCAGTTCCGCACTTCTGGGACTGCTTCCCGGTGTACTGGGAAATGTCCTCTCACAGATCCCCATCCTTGATGTGGGTATTCCTGCGGTCCTGTCCGTCTATTTTGACTGGTTTTCAGGATTCATGCAGGCATTTATCTTCTGTATGCTGACAGTTATGTATATTGCAAATGCTGCAGAAGAATAGCTGTTTGAAAAGCGAAAAAGAAAACTGAATAATGAACTTAAAAAGAAAATAGGAGGAACGTATTATGGATTTTACTATTTTAGCAAAAGGTATCGCACTTGCAGGCTGTGCAATCGGAGCAGGATGTTCACTTATCGCAGGTATCGGACCTGGTATCGGTGAAGGTAACGCAGTTGCAAAGGCTCTTGAGGCAATCGGACGTCAGCCGGAGTGCAAAGGTGACGTAACCTCTACCATGCTTCTTGGTTGTGCCATCGCAGAGACAACCGGTATTTACGGTTTTGTAACCGGTCTTCTTCTGATCTTTGTTGCACCTGGCATGTTCATGAAGTTCCTGGGATAATTGCGGCATACTTATAACAGCCGTGTATAAGAACAGGAGGTTAAACTTATGCAGGTACAGGAATTAGTTGGTATTGTGCCCTGGACCTTCATTGCACAGATCTGCAACCTTTTTCTGCAGGTCTATCTGATCAAACGCTTTTTGTTTAAACCGATCAATAATATACTGGCAAAACGCAAGGAAATGGCAGATGCACAGATTCAGGATGCGGTAAAAGCCAGAGAAGAGGCTGAGGCTATGAAGTCTCAGTATGAGCAGGATATGATCCAGGCTAAAAATAAGGCAAATGAGATCGTGGTTTCTGCTCAGAAGACTGCTACTGCTCAGAGTGAGGAACTTCTCCGTGAGGCTTCCCGTCAGGCAGCTGCCATGAAGAATAAAGCAGAAGCGGATATTGAACAGGAAAAGCGCAAAGCAGTCAATGAGATCAAAGACGAAATTGGCGGAATGGCAATGGAGATTGCGGGCAAGGTGATCGAAAGGGAGATTTCCGAGGAAGATCACGCGAAACTCATAGATGATTTTATTGCGAATGTGGGTGAGACATCATGACACAGACTGCCAGAGTCTACGGCGGCAGCCTGTATGAGCTTGCTGTCGAGGAAAAACTTGTGGAAACCATAGGAGAGCAGATGGAAGAGATCAGGAGGCTGTTCTGGGAAAATCCGGATTATATGAAGCTTCTCTGTGAACCGTCCATTCCCTGGGAGGAAAGAACCTCTCTGGTGGATCAGTCCTTTGGTACACAGGCGGAAAAATATTTGGTGAATTTTATTAAGCTTCTGTGTGAGCGCAACATTCTCAGAGAGTATGGCGGCTGCTGCGATGAGTTCAGACGCCGTTATCATGCAGACCACGGGATCGCTGAGGCAGTGGTTACCAGTGCAGTGGCGCTCAGTGATGCACAGATGGAGACATTGAAACAGAAACTGGAAAAGGTCAGCGGCAAGCAGATCTCCCTGACCCAGAAGAAGGATGCTTCTGTGGTAGCGGGACTTCGTGTAGAGCTGGAAGGCAGATCCTATGATGGAACGATCCAGGGACGTCTGTCATCTCTTTCCAGAAAACTTGACGAAATAATTGTTTAAAGGATGGTATGGAAACATGCAATTAAAACCTGAAGAAATATCCAGGGTCATCCGCAGTCAGATCAAATATTACGAAAATTCCATCAAACAGGATGAGACAGGTACAGTTCTCCTGGTTGGTGACGGTATTGCCAGAGCCAGCGGTCTTGTAAACTGTATGGCCGGAGAGCTTCTTGAATTTGAAGACGGAAGCTATGGTATGGCACAGAACCTGGAAGAAAACAGTGTTTCTATCGTATTATTTGGTTCCGATGAGAATATCGGCGAGGGCCAGACCGTAAAACGTACTGGAAAGGTCGTATCTGTTCCGGTAGGAGATGCGATGATCGGCCGTGTTGTAAACGCGCTGGGACAGCCTATCGACGGTGCGGGACCTATTGTAACAGAAGAATTTCGGGCAATTGAAAGCCCGGCTCCGGGAATTTGTGAAAGACGTTCCGTACACGAACCTCTTCAGACCGGAATCAAGGCCATTGACTCCATGATCCCTATTGGACGAGGTCAGCGAGAGCTTATCATTGGTGACCGTCAGACAGGTAAGACTGCTCTGGCTGTAGACACTATCATCAACCAGAAGGGTAAGGATATGATCTGTATCTATGTGGCGATCGGACAGAAACGTTCTACGGTTGCCTCCCTGGTAGAGACCCTTACCAAAAACGGAGCCATGGATTATACCATGGTAGTAGCGGCGACTGCTTCCGAAGCAAGCCCGTTACAGTACATTGCACCATATTCCGGATGTGCAATGGGTGAATATTTTATGAACAAAGGCAAGCATGTACTGATCGTCTATGATGATCTGAGCAAGCATGCGGTTGCGTATCGTGCACTTTCCCTGCTGATCCGTCGTCCGCCAGGACGAGAGGCTTATCCGGGAGATGTATTCTACCTGCATTCCAGACTTCTGGAACGTGCAGCAAAACTGGATGACGAACACGGCGGCGGTTCCCTGACTGCTCTTCCTATCATTGAAACACAGGCAGGCGACGTATCCGCTTATATCCCTACAAATGTTATTTCTATTACAGACGGTCAGATATTCCTGGAGACAGAGCTTTTCCATTCCGGTGTTATGCCGGCGGTAAACCCGGGTATCTCCGTATCACGAGTTGGAGGAAGCGCGCAGATCAAGGCTATGAAAAAAGTAGCCGGTACACTGAAGCTGATCTATTCTCAGTATCGTGAGCTGCAGAGCTTTGCTCAGTTTGGTTCCGACCTGGATGCAGATACCAAGTCACGTCTGGATCAGGGTGCCCGTATTGTAGAGGTTCTGAAACAGAATCAGAATGAGCCGGTTCCGGTAGAAAAACAGGTTGCGATCCTGTATGCGGTTACCAAAGGAACTCTGGCTGAAGTAAAGACAGAGGATGTACGTCAGTACGAAAAAGAACTGTTTACTTTCCTGGATTCTGATGCAAACGGAATGGCTGCTATGCAGGATATCCGCACCACAGGAAAACTGGAAGAAGAAACAGAAAACAAATTAAAGAAAGCTCTGGAAGAATTTACCCGGAACTTCCTTGATACAAGACCTGTAAAATAAAGTGATTAGGAGGAAGCAGAATGGCTGCAAACATGAAAGCGGTAAAGCTGCGTATCAAAAGTGTGCAGAGCACTATGCAGATTACCAAGGCAATGGAACTTGTGGCATCCTCCAAGCTGCGTAAGGCAAAGGAGCGGGCAGAGGTCTGCAGACCTTATTTCCGCACCCTGTATGAAACCCTGAAGGAAATTGCTGTAAATAATACGGAATTTAATTCTGTTTATGCGGCGGAATCCCAAAGCGACAAATGCTGCTATGTAGTCATCGCCGGAGACCGTGGTCTGGCAGGAGGTTATAATGCCAACCTGTTCAAATGTATGGAAGCAGACAGCGCCGGCCGGGATTATATGGTCCTTCCTATTGGAAAAAAAGCAGTCGAGTATTACAGCCGCAAAGAGGTGGAAGCGGTCACCGAAGAATTTGGAGAGGTCGCAGATATTTCTGTAGGCGACTGCTTTGAGATCGCGCATCTGCTCTGTAAGGAATTCCGCAAAGGGAAATTCGGACATATCCAGCTTTGCTATACTGGTTTTGTGTCCATGCTTTCCCAGAAACCAGATGTTTTCTCGATCCTTCCGCTTACTGACATTAAGGAAGAGGCGGAAAAAAGAGAGAAATCTTCCGTATCAAGAAATCTGATTCTCTACGAGCCGGGTAGTACAGAGGTTTTCGATGCGATCGTACCGGAATATCTGGCAGGCCTTATTTATGGTGCAGTCTGTGAAAGCCAGGCAAGTGAGCTGGCTGCCAGACGTACAGCCATGGATGCGGCAACCAAGAATGCAGGTGAGATGATCGACCAGCTGAACCTGTATTATAACCGTGCCCGTCAGGCAAGCATCACGCAGGAGATCACGGAGATTGTTGCAGGCGCCGAGGGTGTATAAGCATCCCCGGTCTATAACGAAAATTAGAGGAGATTCATAGATGAGCGAGAAACACATTGGCGAAGTTGTGCAGGTCATCGGTCCGGTTCTGGACATCCGCTTTGCGCATGATGAACTGCCGGCACTTCTCAATGCCATTGAAATTGACAATAAAGGCGCAAAGCTGATCGTGGAAGTGGCTCAGCAGATCGGTGATAATACGGTCCGCTGCATCGCTATGAGTTCCACAGACGGTCTGGTGCGTGGCACAAAAGCAGTAGATACCGGCGGTCCGATTTCCGTTCCGGTAGGCGAAGAGTGTCTGGGCCGTGTATTTAACCTTCTTGGTGAACCGGTAGATAATCTTCCGGCACCGGAGACTAAGGAGCACTGGGCAATCCATCGTCCGGCGCCTTCCTATGAGGAGCAGACACCGGCTACAGAGATACTGGAAACAGGTATCAAAGTCGTAGACCTGATCTGTCCTTATGCAAAAGGCGGTAAGATTGGTCTGTTTGGTGGTGCAGGTGTAGGAAAAACAGTTCTTATCATGGAGCTGATCCATAATGTAGCCACTGCTCACGGCGGACTTTCCGTATTTACCGGAGTTGGAGAACGTACCCGTGAAGGAAACGACCTTTATAATGAAATGAAAGAAAGCGGTGTTATCGATAAGACAGCCCTGGTTTACGGACAGATGAACGAGCCGCCTGGAGCACGTATGCGGGTAGGTCTTTCCGGCCTGACTATGGCAGAATATTTCCGTGATGTAAAAAATCAGGACGTGCTTCTGTTTATCGATAATATTTTCCGTTTTACACAGGCAGGTTCTGAGGTTTCTGCCCTGCTTGGACGTATGCCGTCAGCGGTAGGTTACCAGCCTACACTTGCTACAGAGATGGGTGCTCTGCAGGAGCGTATCACTTCTACAAGAAAAGGATCTATCACCTCCGTACAGGCAGTTTATGTACCGGCGGATGACCTGACAGACCCGGCTCCGGCAACTACCTTCTCACATCTGGATGCAACTACGGTACTTTCCCGTGATATTGCCAGCCAGGGTATCTATCCGGCTGTGGATCCACTGGAATCTACCAGCCGTATCCTGTCTCCGGAGGTAGTAGGAACAGAGCATTATGAGATCGCACGCCGCGTACAGCAGGTACTTCAGCGTTATAAAGAATTGCAGGATATTATTGCTATCATGGGTATGGATGAGCTTTCCGAAGAAGACAAGCTTTCTGTAAACCGTGCCCGTAAGATCCAGAGATTCCTGTCTCAGAGCTTTTCTGTGGCAGAACAGTTTACCGGTATGCCGGGACAGTATGTTCCACTGAAAGAAACTCTTCGCGGCTTCCGTATGATTCTGGACGGCGACTGTGATGAGGTTCCGGAGAGCTGTTTCCTTTTCTCCGGTACCATTGACGAAGTATTTGAAAAAGCGAAGAAGCAGTAAAGGAGGCTTTTTATGAGCACCTTTCCATTACAGATCGGAACTCCGGACGGTCTTCTCTTTGAGGGAGAAGTAGTCCGGGTAGTATGCAGAAGTATTACAGGTGACCTGGCAATTCTTGCCGGTCACTGTAATTTCTGTACAGCTCTTGGTATGGGCGAGGCTCATGTGATCCTGGAGGATGGCACCAGACGGGATGCAGCCTGCATTGGAGGCATGCTTTCGGTTATGGATGGCAAATGCAATCTTCTGGCAACTACCTGGGAGTGGAAGGAAGATATTGATGAGACCAGAGCTGAGGCAGCCAGGAAAAAGGCTGAAGAAAAACTGAGCCGTACCGGTCTCAGTGAGCAGGACTATAAGATCGCAAAAGCCAAGCTTCACAGAGCAATGGTGCGCCTGAGTGTAAAACAGTAACATTGAGGCGGGAGATTTTTTTTGGAAAAACGTAAAAACCTGGAAAAAACTGTTGACAGAAGGAATTGCGTATAGTACAATTACTCAATGTGACGTAGTGCGATGACTCCTGAGCCAAAGCCCCGGCAAAGGTGTTTTTTATCAGCGGTTTCGGACATTTCCGCGATTATCTATTTGCACTGATCACCAGGAATTATTCATTATCGCGGAATGCCGCGGTTGTACAAATTATTTAATCGTTGATAAATAACAGGAGGTAAAACCATGCAGACTTATATGGCTAATCCAGATAAAATCGAGAGAAAATGGTATGTAGTTGACGCAGAAGGCTGTACACTGGGCCGTCTGGCATCTGGTGTTGCAAGTGTATTAAGAGGAAAGAACAAACCTCAGTTTACACCGCATGTAGACACAGGTGACTACGTGATCATCGTAAACGCTGACAAGATCAAAGTTACAGGAAAGAAAATGGATCAGAAGATCTATTATCATCACTCCGATTATGTGGGCGGAATGAAAGAGACCACATTAAAAGAAATGATGGCTAAGAAACCGGAAAAGGTTGTTGAGCTGGCAGTTAAAGGCATGCTTCCGAAGGGACCTCTGGGAAGAACCATGTACAAGAAACTTTTTGTTTATGCCGGACCGGAGCACAAGCATGAGGCTCAGAAACCGGAAGTCTTAACATTTTAATGAGGAGGTAGGAAACATTGGCTAGCGCAAAATTCTACGGAACAGGAAGAAGAAAGAAATCAATCGCAAGAGTTTACCTTACACCTGGTACAGGCAAAATCACAATCAATAAAAGAGATATCGACGAGTACTTCGGTCTTGAGACCCTGAAAGTAATCGTTCGTCAGCCGCTTGCTGCTACAGAGACAGAGGGCAAATTTGACGTTCTCGTTAACGTAAAGGGTGGCGGATATACAGGACAGGCTGGTGCTATCAGACACGGCGTTGCAAGAGCACTCCTTCAGGCAGATGCTGAGTACAGACCAGTTCTTAAGGCTGCTGGATTCCTTACACGTGATCCACGTATGAAAGAGCGTAAGAAATACGGTCTCAAAGCAGCTCGTAGAGCACCTCAGTTCTCTAAACGATAATTATACGTCTCAGAACGTACAATTTCAAAAAGAATTTCAACCTCTCAGGATTTCGGTCTTGGGAGGTTTTTCGTATGTATTTTAAACAAAGATAATGGTATAATCTATATAGGTCTAGCTTGTTATTTATTATTGCAACAGATTTTCTTGGGCGCAGGAAAATCATTAAATGAACAATATGAATTTGTGTCCGTATTGCTGACACAAATTAGTTGGACGAATCATTTATAATAAGTGATTGGAGGGAAAGATATGGGCACTCAAACAAAAGGTTTTTGCAAATATTGTGGAAAAGAATATACAAGAAGTGGAATGCTTCGTCATTTGGAAGCGTGTAAAGAACGAAAAAGTAAATTAGCAATGGAAACAGGTAAGAGAAAATGTAAATACTGCCCGGTTACAGACGGATTTTGGGGAAAGCCATCAAAAAATATGAATTTCCGATTAAAAGATGTTGTGGATGTTGGGGATTCTATTTCTTACGAATATGATTTTGGTTCAACAACGGAATTGATGCTGAGCATACATAGCCGTCGTGAAGGAGAAAAAAAGAATAACGAAATTATAATTTTATCACGAAATAATCCGCCGAAAATTCTTTGCAGCAATTGTGAACAAAATGAGGCAAAGTGGGTTGATCCTGAAGGATATTATGAAGATCTGCCTTTTTGGTGTGATAAATGTTTAGATGAAGAAAATAGGGATGAAGAGGAAGAAGGTTACGAGCGGCAATTTTTATTGCCGATTTGTAATTCACCTAGAATGGGTATATGCGGATATGAAGGAAGTGATAGTTATCCGGAGCGGTTTGAGCCGGATAAACGGTAAATGAGCAGAAATGAGGTGGTATCATGAGAGATATTCTTTGCGAATTACAAGATATGAGACATCTGGATTGGGCGGCAAGAAAAATGTCACCGGGAACTCCTGGGTGTTTCCTGAAAGCATATGAAGAAGTGAATGGTAAAAGGTTATACTATAAGCTCTCTAATTATGATAGTTATCGTGGTGTCTTCGGTCATGAATGTGTAAATGAATTGATTGTGAGTCGTGTAATGAATGTTTTGGGGATTCCACATGTGATGTACCAATTGATACATGCACAGATTATTCTAGATGGTAAGGAAGAGGAAACATGGATTTCTGTCTCTGAAAATTTTCGCAAAAACAATGAAGAAAAACTGGCATATGATTTATATTATGACTTGCAAAAAGAAGAAAATGAATCTCCGCTAGAGTTTGCAATTAGGAATGGTTGGGAATTATCTATGTACCAGATGTTCTGTATCGATTATTTGATTGCTAATAGAGACCGTCATGGAAGCAATTTGGAAGTGTTGCGAAATGATGAAGAAGACAGTGTGAGAATAGCTCCTTTGTTTGATCAGGGCGTATCGTTGTTGTTTTCAACATATGGTGATGAAAAACTACTTGAAAATGTAGATGTGATGAGAGATTTTCCGGTTAATAACTACATTGGAGCAAAATCTTTGGAGTATAATTTATCATTGATACCAAGAGGATATAATCTGCAGATTCATACGTTAAAAAAAGAAGATAGGGATTACATTTTCAAAGATATAAATAATATTTTGTCAGAGAAGCATATAAATAAAATTTGGGAGATGATTTGGAAAAGGTGGTGTTATTTTGAAAAAGTATGCAATCAAGAGAAATAACAGAAATAAAATTGTCGGAATTTTAAAGTATGATGAGAGAACCAAGAAATATACAATCGATATTCCGGAAGATGTTTCATATAAGGATGCCCCATTTATGATGTCGTTATTTTTAAAAAAAGGTATTCGCTCCATGAATTCTGAATGGAGTATGCGTTGGGTGCAAAGCAGAATTATTCCGAGTAGTAGACAGAACATTGGAGAAATACTTCGTGTGAATGGAATGCGTTCATATGACGAACACAAATTGCTGCTAAAAAATGAGGGAAGAAGTTGTCAGGATGAATTCTATATTGAACAGATGTAGTCGGTGAG
>JAETOL010000112.1 GCA_021771755.1 Lachnospiraceae bacterium
TTAACGTTGGACTTTCTCCCGAAAAAATCATTGAAACATTTATCCAGTGTATTCCTTACACCGGTTTTCCCAAAGTTTTAAATGCCATTTATACCGCCAAGAAAATATTTGCAGAAAGGCATATCTATTAGACAAATTGTATTCTCAACAATACTTGAGGTAATGGCACATTACAAAAGTGCAAAATCCTGAAGCAAACCATATGTCTTACGGCTAGCTTCAGGACTTTGTGTCATTCATTTTTGCTACTGTTTTCCATTTGGATGTAATTATCTACGCAAGCTCAACCCCTTTCTCTTTGCTATCTTTTCCCTGCTGTCTGGCAATGATCTCTTTATTGATTTTCAATCGTTCATGAATAGACTTTCTCGCCGATTCCACAGTTTTCGACTTTTCATTCCCAACAGATGCTATTGTCTTCCCTGCTTCCATTTCTGATTTTGATACCGTAGTCGGTTCTACCGATCTCTCTGGTACTCTTTCTTCCAGACTACAGAAACTCTGCAAATACGGCAGCACATGCTCCTGCATATCCGTAAGGTCTGCCATATATGCCTGAAAAGATTCTTCTCCCTTTGCCTTCTGGTAATTCAGCCAGCTTTCATCATGCAGCTTCATTTCATTCTGGTTTTCCAACTGGTTCACAATACCGCCGTTTCCATCTCCAATATTAATTTTCCCTTTTAATTCCTGCATCTGATCACGATCCGGGTAGTAAATTGTAAAATACATCTGTACAGTTTTCTCAGGCATTCCAGTCTTTGGATCTGCTTGTGAAGCCAGTTCTGCATCCATTTTGGCTGTTATTTCATCCAGGCTTCCCAGCTTCTGATAACCGGAAATGTTCATTTCCTTATCCTCACAGAAATTGATGCGGACAACCGGTACTGCTGTCTCCGGTATCTCAGGCTGGTAATCCTTCAGTTTCTCCAGAAGTTCTTCTGCCCGTGGAGACTCTTCGCATTCCTCATCAATAATATCTTTCAAAAACGGAATGTACCTATGGGCATAACCGCATCTTAATTCTAATGCGACAGTTTCCACCATATCTTCCTCCGGGTTAAAGTTATCATGATAATCATAACGGTCAAAGTCTTCCGCTAATTGATCCAGTGCTACAGCCAGTTCATCCGCTGTCATTTTCTCCGGATAATAATGGACATTCAATTCTTTTGGAGGATAATATCGAAAATCCGGAAACGCCTCTACAATCTTTTCCAGTGCTTCATGTACCATTGGAAGTGCTGCCAGAAATGCCACATCATCCAGGCTGTCTCCCCGGATCGATTTCCGACTGACTAGAGATACCTCCGCCTCATCATAAAAAATATCATTCGGGTCACGGTAAATAATGCCCATTCCATTTCCATAGTAGCTTAACGATGGATCATCAATGATTTCCCGGTATTTTGCAAGGATCTCATCCAGATTGGTACTCTTATATATTTTGCCAAGGCTATGGTATTCATCACATTCTGCAGCATAGTATTCCAGATACGGCTCTTTCTTCGGAGGCATATTGTTCAGGACGTTATCGATCATATTGTAGTTTGCTTCCTCCAGCTCTTCCACTTTTGCCAATGGCTTGTACTCCCCTCTGGCTTTCATCTGCTCCGTTTTTTCATCCAGATACCGTTCAGATTTTTCAAGAAAATCTTCTAACGTACCAGTCTTATCCGGTCTGATCGGGTTCATATCTACCCGCATATTTCCGACCTTATACCCTGCTTCATTCAATACGGAAAACAAATCATCCTCACGTACCGTTCCCTCATAAGCAATTACCACATCCACATCAGAATCCTCTTTATATAGCCCATCCCTTGTACGGCTTCCATACACACGCACAGCCTGTATCTTGGTATCCAGATCATTTTCAATAATCTCTGCCTGTGCAATCGCCCATACGGTCTCTTCGATTTCTGACCGGCTCATTCCATTTAATCCAGCTTCCGCTTCGGTATGATCCGAAATAACCGACACCCGATTCCTCTGGCTTCTTGCTTCCTGAAAGATCTCTGCCTCTACTTCTTCCGCTTTTTCTCGCAATTCATCATAATCTACAGGTATCCGTTCTAACTGTTCCAGTCCTTCGTCCTCTAAAATATCCTGAATAGCCTGTCTCATAGAAATATCCGGATCATCCAAAATGCCTCCGTCCATGAGTTTATACTCCTTATCATAAAAGGAATAATCATACCCCTCCGTTGCCACCTGGATAGAAAAGTATTGATCCCCGATCCGGTAAGCCACTTCCTCCTGGTTCAGTTCCGGCTCTAATTGCAGGAAATCCGGCAATTCACGGAAACTGATACTGTCTACAAAATAGGCTTTTACATTCCCGTTCTCATTAAGGACTACAATATCACTGACTGATAAAGAATGCCCGTTATAATCTGCTGGATGGGCAATATTGAACTTCTCATACAGAGAATCCAGTGTATCGCCATATAGCATTTCATCAGAATAGATTAACTCATAGTCCTCTTTTTTTACCTGATATCCATGTCTTTCAATGAAATTCAGATCCATAAATTTATATTCTCTGCCGAAACTGCCGTCTATGATCTGGTATATTCCATATCTGTTTTCTGTCCCCAGAAGAAGTTTCGCCTCTTTTAGTGACGTTATCTGCGGATACTCCTGCATCCGTTTCTCCAACGTCCTGAATATAATCCAACTTCCTCAAAATCTATTTCGTCCTCCTGCTCCTGCATATGCTGCCATGCCTCTTTTTCAATTCCATAGAGACCTTCATGTTCCAGTATCATCTCTCTGCTGGCATAGTCCCCATGGGAGCCATCTGATTGCAGGCAATACACCTTTTCCCCGACACGATGAAGCTCCAGTGCCATCTCCTGACGAAGAGGAAACATATCATCTGCGGTATAGCCATATCCCTTTAGTTCTGCCATACCAACGGAACGATCCGGGAATTCGTCAATTTCCTCTCTTGCATCATTCAGAATTTCATCCACCTTCTCTTCATCCGAGGAACGGACAGCTTCTGCAAGGTCTCTGACCATTTTCCTGATGTCATAATCATCCCCGGTCATAGCCGCATATTCCAGAACCTGTTCTTTTTGTTCCTCAGTAAATAAAATGTTTTCCCGCTGTTCTGCCCGTTCCATCTGTTTCTGGGCATAATCCCGAACTTCTTTTTCTGCCGTTGTCATATTCCTGTTCATTGCCATATGCCTTTCCTCCTATGCTCCAATTCTTCTGGCAAGTACAATCAGCCTGCCGTTGGTGCTGGAATATTCACAGGTAGATAAAGAAAGCAGCTCATCATCCTCCCTGACGGTAACACCCGTCGGATAAAGCTGATAAGCCGCCATCTTCTGTAAATAATCCATCTGTTGTTTTCGTGTTTCTTTGTGTAAATAATCATAATAACCGCCGCTTTGTGCCACATTCGTCACATACACAGCAGCCACTTCATACTGGTATTTCTGGTTTTCCAGATATAGCGTGATCTCCTTATACCCATGATAAAACTCTTCTTTTTTATATCCATTCAATTGCTTGAACATACTGCCATCTTTCATTTGGTGACCATAAATAATCAAATGTTCCTGCCCAGCATCAACATCATTCCGGTAGTCCAACATTAGTGTCCCACAGATGGCATAATTCTTTTGAAAATCATGGTGTAGATAAAACTTATTATCTTCTCCCTGTACAACCGGATAACTGATATCGGTATCATCAATCTTCAGCCACCCGATGCAGTCTGCATTTTCATCCAGCAATGCCTGATAATCAAAATCATCTACCTCTGTCATTGGATTATCCGCATTTGAACCAGTCCCGTCTTCCTCTGTATCCTTTTCCGGGAATGCCATCTCCTCCACCTGACGGTAATTCTGCCTGTTGTCATAAGAATCCTGCCAGTAGTCCAAAAGGAATTTCCCACATATCAACGAAACAACTAAAAACACAATCAACAATACTTTCTCTGTTCTCTTCATATAGCACCTCCTTCCGGGCATGAAAAATCCGGCAGGTATTTCACTGCCGGAAAATGTCGGGTATAAAACATAATTAATTACTTTTGAGTTCTATGTCATTAAATGTTTCCACCATAGAAATTTGAAGTAAGTAGATGTTTGACTTATTGATAAAAATGCTGAATTGCATTTGCAAAAAAATCTGATGCCCCTTCACCATAATCTGCATCATTTTTTTCTCGCACCTTCGTATCACGATATGATTCTGCAACAGAAAGCATAATTAGTTTTTCATCTTTAATCTGATAAAGCATTTTCATAATAAATCCATACTCTGCTACTGCTTCTTTGATTTCAAAAGAATCCAGTGGAAAATCTCTTCTTGCCAATAATTTTCTCAAAACTGTATCAATTCGTTTATTAAAGCATTCTGCTGTTTCCTTACTGATTGGATTGTTAGCAAAAGACAAAAATGCTTCTTTACTTCCATACCAATCGATAACTTTTGCATATCGCTCTTGCATATCTCTTGAAGACATAACCTCAATATAATGCTGTTTCCATTCCTCTTCACTTCCAAACTCGTTAATTGAAATCTTTCTTAGATTCTCAGGCATATGATCAAACATAGTCTGAAACATTTCTTCGATTTCCTTCTCATTAAATACTGAAAAATCCATTTTGTTCTCTCCTTTCAGAATATCATCAATACTTGCAATTAAACGCTCCATACGTTCTTTTTTTGCAACAAGCATTTTTCTCTGCATCTGCAGAATTTGGTTTCTATCAAAATCAGGAGATGTTATAATAGACTTTATTTCTTTTAAAGGAATATCAAACTCACGAAAAAACAGTATTTGCTGTAAGGTTTCTAAAGCTTTATCATCATAGAGTCTGTATCCCGCCTCACTCTTTGCTGTCGGCTTCAATAATCCAATCTCATCATAATAATGAAGCGTGCGTGCACTGATCCCTGTAATTTCTGCAATTTCCTTTACGGTCATCATTATCATTATCCTCCTGTCTTTGATAATCTGAATATACTCTATGACGTTCCGTGAAGGTCAATACTTTTCTTTAAAATTTCTGCGCTGAAAAACAGAATCATTCCACTCAAAGAATAATAATTATTCAGCTCTACAAGATTTCCCTTGATTATCTGCAAAAAAATCTCGAATATAAGTGTTATACTCGAACTGTTTATCAATTTTTGTTTTTCCCTTTTTCTTATCCTCAATGATTTGATAATAAGCTACAATTGCCTCTTTATAGGTTTTTCCTGTATTGCTTTTCAGCCATTTTTGAAAAGCTACATTAAACGAAAAACTACTTCCAATATGTTCTCTAAAAAAAGCTCTATGCTTCTCCGAACAAACAAAATCTGCCTCAATTTTAGTATCTTCATAAATATTAGATACTATTGTCGCTCTTTTTCTTTTAGTCGAAGCAGACAATATTTTTCCTGTGTCAAGAAAATATGCAATCCTATCTGTTATTTCTATCTTACCACCAGATGTAGGCAAGCCATTTTCTCTACAAAAATTTACCAATTCTTCTTTTGAAAAGTAATAATTGCGAAATATTTGGCTATCTAAGTCTTTATTTAAAATAGGTCTTTCCATTAAATCTTCTTCCTCTCAAATTCCGATTTTAACGAGCAAAGTCAAGGGGCTAATGCCCCTTATGCTTTTCTCTTTTCTTTTGCTGTTTTAGTTCAAACATTCGCAGTCCTTCCGCTTCTTTTTTCTCCCTGCTTCTGACCTTTTCAACAGCCGGACTGAATTTCAAACTGAAATAGCATTTTTGAATATATTCCTGCACTTCGTAATCTTTTGGTTCTGCACCAAAAGTTACCTTTGTCACAGACAATTTACCGTCTTCGATACGCTCAAATACGCCTATCCAAAATGGTTCTTCAAAATATACTGTCAGTTTTCCACTTACTTTGTCCATAAAAATCCCTCCTAAAATAATTGATGAACAAAGAATGGACAACCCGGAGGGGCAGGTTACTTACCCTATTACATAGGACGGCCGGGCTACCTACCGGCTCTAGCACATCAATGATGTACATTGCGTTTTTATCTTTGCATTTATAATCAAACCTTGTGGCATGATTAACTTAATTCGACGAACATCGATTTATCTAACTCTTTAACCTGAAAATAAAGTGATCAATCAACTTTATCCTCTGTTGCTGCAAATCATTCTTGCATATTTATTCTTTGAATCTTCAACAACACGAATCTCCCCCTGTTTAATATAATACTCTATTCTTCGATTGTACCACCAGTCTCCCACTCCAATTTGCGACTGACCAAGGATATCCCCAATCAGTCTGGCCTCTTTCAATGGAACATTTTTCAGCCTTT
>JAETOL010000113.1 GCA_021771755.1 Lachnospiraceae bacterium
ATGAGAAGCCATCTTATTGCAGTAAAGAATACATATCCCGATTATTCTATGAAGATCATCAGGCAGTATTGTGACGGTGATCATGTTATCTCTGAGTTTATCATGGAAGGGACACACAAAGGAGAATGGCTGGGAATGAAGCCTACAAATAAAAAACTGGCCTTTACTGGGGTAGATATAGACAAAGTGGTTGATGGGAAAATCGTGGAGCATGGGGGAGCAGTAAATACATTTGAAACGTTGTTTCAGGAAGGGCTTATAAAGCCTGAAGATGGTACGGATAAATCAGGAGAAAATTGAAAAATGTTTGAGTCTGATATAGAATTAAAATTGGCACATTGTCCGGAACAGGTGGCTGCTATTGTAAAGGAAACGATACAAAAAGTATATCCTCACTATTATCCGTCAGGTGCAGTGCAGTTCTTTCTTGATCTGCACAGTGAAGCAAGGATTGAAGAAGTGATGTATTCCGAAGAAATCTATCTTGTGGTGGTACGTGGAAATGTCATAGGATCAGGGAGCATCCGGAAGAATGAGATTTGCAGATTGTTTATTTTACCGGAATATCAGGGAAAAGGATATGGAAGCAGATTGATGGATTTACTGGAAGCACGGATTTTTGAAAATTATCCAAAGGTTCATATAGACGCTTCTTTCCCGGCGGAAAGTATGTATCTGAGACGAGGGTATCAGATTATTTCGTATGAAAAAATTGAAACAGAAAACGGAGATTTCCTCTGCTATCATACGATGGAAAAAAGAGAGGGATAGGAATTTGTCTGTATAGAAAAGCGACTGTGAAGGAGAGCATTATGGTCAGAAAACACGGAAAAGAGCCATATCATATTGTCGTTCTGCATGGTGGACCGGGAGCGGCAGGTTCGGCATTCGGACTCGCCAGATTGATTTCAAAAGAGTTTGGCGTTCTTGAACCGATGCAGTCAAAATACACAATTATGGAACTGGAAGAAGAGTTAATGGGGCAAATTGAAGAGAACTGCTTCGGAAAAGTAATCTTGGCGGGACATTCCTGGGGTGCATGGCTGGCAGGATTGTTTGCGGAAAGATTTCCGGATAAAGTGGAAAAAGTAATTTTGATTGGCTGCGGTTCTTTGGATGAAGCATATGTTTCTCAGATCGGAGAACGCAGAAAAAGAAATATGTCATCAGAGGAAGCGGAAGAATTTGACCAGATTCTGCGTCAGCTTGAGGAAGGTTTTGGAGAAAAGGATGAATATCTGCGGCGCTTAGGTGAAATATGTGACAGAGCAGATGGATATCAGGAAGAAGAGTATTTGAGGGATAAGGCAGAAGTAAACGGAGATCTGTATGAAAAAGTCTGGAAGGAAGCTGCCGGATTGCGGAAATCCGGAAAACTGTTAGAAAGGTTTGGGAGAATTTCCTGTCCGTTGGTGCTGATTCAGGGAGCAGTTGATCCACATCCGTCGGAGGGCGTTATTCAGCCATTAAGAGAACGCAATGTGGATATGAAATCTTATGTGCTTGAACAATGCGGCCATACTCCGTGGAGAGAAAAATATGCCAGAGAAGAATTTGCAAGGGTTTTGTTTTCAGAGTTAGAAGGATGATGAATATGAGATTGGAAGATATCAAGGCATATTGTCTGAATAAATGGAGAGCCTATGAAGATTATCCCTTCGGAGACATGCCCATTTGCTATAAGCTGAATGGGAAAGTTTTTGCACAGATTTATCCGAATCAGGAAGACTTCAAGATTACTTTAAAGTGTACAGCAGATGCAGGGCAATTTTACAGGGAGGTCTATCCGGGTGTAGTGGTAAGGGGATATCACTGTCCGCCTGTGCAGCAGCCCTATTGGAACACGGTTTATCTGGAAGACTTCCCTGACGAAGAGCTTCTGAACATGATCGATCATGCCTATGATACCGTTTTACATAGTTTCAGTAAAAAAATTCAGAGACAGATTCTAACAGCAGATGAAATAGAAATTCGTCTGATCAAACCGAAGGAGTACCCGTTGCTGAAAGCGTTTTTGTATGATGCAATTTATCTTCCGGAGGGTGCCGCGGCGCCGCCAAGGGAGATTGTAAATCAGTCGGAGCTTGCGGTGTATATTACGGATTTTGGACAGCCGGATGATCTGTATCTGTTGGCAGAAGCATGTGGTCATATACTTGGCGCAGCGTGGACAAGGATATTAGTAGGAAAAGTAAAAGGATATGGTAATGTGGATGACCATACACCGGAGTTTGCTATTTCGGTGAAGAAGGGGTTTCGGAGTTAGGGGATTGGAAGTAAACTGATGCAGGAAATGATCGCGCTGTTGAAAAACAAGGGATATGAAAAAGTTTCCCTTAGTGTAAATAAGGATAATTATGCCTATAGGATGTATCAGAAACTTGGATTTCAGGTATTAAGGGAGCAGGATGAAGACTATATGATGGTGCTGGCACTGCAGGAATAAGAAGACTATGAAAAACATTTACTTAATAGGCGGAACGATGGGAATTGGAAAAACTATGACCTGCCAGATTTTGAAAAATAAACTTCTGAACTGTGTTTTTCTTGATGGGGATTGGTGTTGGGATATGCACCCCTTTCAGGTAACACCGGAAACAAAGAAAATGGTAATGGAGAATATCTGTTTCCTGCTGAATCAGTTTATTCGTTGCAGCGCATATGAGAATATCATATTCTGTTGGGTAATGCAGATGCGGATAGTCTAAGAAAACGTCTGCAAAAGGATATAGATGCAGGTATCCGGTCAGCGGATGTGATTCAGAGAAGTATTGCCAGGATTGGTTTATATGAAATACTGGATACGAAAAAAATAGATGTTTCCCATATAACATCGGAGCAGGCGGCGGAAAGAATTATAAATGGAGAGAGAGGAAAAAGAGATGCAGAAGAGACTGTCTGACAGAGTAGCAGATGATATTCTGACAATGATCGTGATAGAGAAAAGGTTTCTTCCGGGGGAGAAACTTCCCAATGAAATAGAACTGTCTGGTGAATTGGAAATCAGCCGGACAACGCTCCGGGAGGCATTCCGTATTCTGGCTGCGAATGGGGTTGTGGAAATACGCAGAGGTCTTGGAACTTTTGTACGGGAAGATTTTGAGATTGACAAGGGAGGCGTTCCATCTCTGGCTGATATAAAAACGGATATCCGGGACCTGTATGAGATGAGGCTGATTGTGGAGCCGGAGGCGGCATATTATGCGGCAATGCGGGCCAGCGATGAGGAAATCGAACATATCCTGCGTCTGGGGAAGCAGATAGAAGAGGAGATCGCTGGTGGGAAAGACAGAACAGAAACAGAGAGAAATTTTCATAAAGCGATTGCAAAGGCAACCCATAATGAATTTATGACAAAGCTGCTGCCAGTTATTTACCAGGCCATTGATAAGGGAGTTCAGCTTTCCAAAGAGAAGGGCAAAGCAGTTTCAGATACAATTCAGGATCATAGAACTATTATGGAGTTCCTGCGGATGAGGAATGGGGAGGGAGCAAGAAGTGCTATGAAAATCCATATCCTCCATGCGATGGAAGAATTGAATATGTGATAATTTGTGGCGGTGTGGGGACACTGCCATATTTTTCACCCAAAGACAGTATACAACAATATTGACAGCATACAACTAAGAGGGTATAATCAGACAAAAAAGAATATACGGAGGTCAGCGGGTATGGAAACGAGTTATCAGGTGATTGACAGGAAAACATGGAAAAGGAATATGCACTGCCAGATTTTCCAGAATAGTTTGGAACCGCAGTATTGCATCAGCCTGAAATTGGATATTACAAATTTCTTGAAAATGGTGAAAAAGAATAACTACTCTTTTACCTTTGCCTTTATTTATGCGGTATGCAAATGTGCCAATGAGATTGAAGAGTTCCGGTATCGTTTTCTGGATGATGAGGTTGTCCTTTATGATACCATACATACTTCATTTACTTATCTGGATGCAGAAACGGAACTGTTCAAATTTGTAAGTGTACCGATGCAGGAGGATATGGAGACGTATATCTGAAAATCTTACTCTTATATTTTACAGAGATGTGGCTTCCGGTTAAACGATGTGAAATCTCTTGTAATAGGATATTAAATCTCTATATTGTGGAAGTGAAAAAGCCGTCTTCAACTTTTTTGTGAATTGTCAATCTGAGGACTTGACATAACGGGTAACAAGTTACTATAATATAAGAAGTGGGAACTTATTACTACTTAACGGAGGTGCGTAGAAAAATGAACGAACTATTTGAGCAATTCAACTGCGATACGCAGCACAGGGTGCAGGCAATCTTTTCAAGCATTTTTGTCTTGCAAAATCGTATGCAGACCGCAGGTGAGAAACTTCAAACAGAAATATCCATGAAGCAATGGCTTCTGCTTGCAATGACAGAGTTCTGCCCAGAGCCACGGACGCTAACAAATGTTGGAAACTTGATGGGCTGTTCAAGACAGAATGTGAAGAAATTAGCGTTAGCACTTGAAAAGAAAGGTTTTGTCCGTCTGCTATTAAGCAACAATAACTCTGTTCTTATTGAACTAACAGAGGAAGTAAAACGCTATGCAGACGAAATCGGAGAACGGCACATGAAGGCTTTAAGCCTGTTGTTTGCCGATTTCAGCGAGGAAGAAATTGAGCAACTGTTTTCGCTTTATACAAAGCTCTATGCAGGATTAGAGCGAATGGAAAACTATGCGGAGGAATTAGGCTGACTATGAAAAAAGTGAGGAAAAGAAGAATGTTTATTGTAATTGGCGTATTGCTTGTACTTATTGGAATGATTTTGATATGGTTTCATATTCCATACTCCCCAGTAAAAAGAGATTTTCAGAAAGATATTGACACTCTGATGTCTGAAAATCAGTTACGGACATACAATGAAGTTTTTACAGAAAAAGATTTTTCACATTTACCAACCGCCATTCAAAGGTATATTGAAAACTGCGGTTATATAGGGACACAGAAAATGTCGTATCTGAAAATGGAATATTACAATGTCGATTTTTCGCAGGGTAAAGACCGCCCTACTCTGACAATCGACTATACACAGTACAATTTTATCAATGAGCCTTGCCGAATGACACTCATTGAAAGTAGTATGTTCGGTATTCCTTTTGAGGGATATGACTACTATCAAAACGGGACTGGCGGCATGAAAGGTGTGATTGCAAAAGCTATTACCCTGTTCGACCAGACAGGGGCAGATATGGATAGGGCTTGCCTTGCTACTTTTCTTGCTGAAAGTTTATTTGCCCCTACTATTCTCTTACAGGACTATATCACATTTGAGGAAATAAGTGATTTTGAAGTACGGGCAACAATCAATTACAAAGGGCAAACGGCAAGCGGTATCTTTGCCTTTAATGAACAGTACGAAATGATTTCTTTTACCACAAATGACAGAGCCGTTGCAGGAACGGACGGAAGCATGGAATATGTACCGTGGTCTGCAATTTGTAATGATTATCGGCTTTTCCCCAGCGGCATTAAATACCCCACGAAATTTCAAGCTGTTTGGAATTATCCCGATGGAGATTTTGTTTACTTTGATGGCGTTATCAGTGAGGTATCTTATGGATATAAACAATAGAGCAGAGTGGGTACGCTGCCCTGTCTGCGGGAATGTGAGGTTATAAAAATGGCAATGTGGAATCCGTGGCGTGGCTGCCACAAACATAGCGAGGGATGCAAATACTGTTACATTCATAAAGGCGACTTCAAGCGTGGGATTGATACGAACAATGTTGTAAAGACAGATAACTTCTACGCCCCCATTGCTAAAAATAAATCGGGAGCATACAAAATCAAATCGGGACAGACCGTATATCTCTGCTTTTCTACGGATTTTCTGATTGAGGATGCCGATGAATGGCGTTCTGAATGTTGGCAGATGATACGGGAGCGTTCTGACCTGTACTTTCTGTTTCTGACAAAGCGTATTGAACGGTTTATGGATTG
>JAETOL010000038.1 GCA_021771755.1 Lachnospiraceae bacterium
TACTCTTAATCATAGGGAACACCTTCCTTTGTGCTATTGGTTTTGGTCGACTAATATAATAACACAAAACTGGCGTTCCCTTTTCTATGTGTCCTACAAAAATTTTACGCTAGCCCTCAGGCCTTGAGGGACTTACTGCTTTCCTTCTGCACAAAAACAGACCGGGGAATTTCCCCGGCCCTTACCAGCTCTCCTCTGTCATCCTGCACTGTCTTTTGGCCGCAGCCAGCTGCACAGATTGCCAAAATTCCTGTCAACAGAAGAACCTTGAATATTTTTTTCACAATAGTCTCCTCCATACTTGTGTTTATCGATAGTATGAACGGAAACCACACTTCTATTCGTCAGAATCCCTTTTTTTCCATATACACTGCAACATCATGGTATACTTTTTCTTTCTCTTTTTCATTCAGGATCTCATGACGCATTCCCTGATAAAGCTTGCCCTTCACATCGCGGTATCCCGCACGTCTCATATCTTTTACCGCTGAAGCAAACTGGCGTACATTTCCCAGACAGGGATCTTCTGCGCCACTGATAAACAATACCGGCATTTCCGGATTTGTGCATCTCCAGTTTTTGATATCATAAGCCCTTTTCATCAGATCAAAAAGCGCCAGATACGCATCATCGGTAAATGTAAAACCACAGAGTTCTGATTCTGAATAAGCTTCATATACCTCCGGATCCGAACAGATCCATGCATTTTTATTATTTTCTCCGGCAAATTTCATCGCAAACGTTCCAAAAGACAGAAATTCCAAAATCCGGCTTTTGTGTCTCATACCAAAAAGCCTTCCTTCTACATTTGCGATCATCTTTCCCAGCGTCCTGGCTTTCTGATCACTTGGAGAACCACATACGATCAGCATATCCATACAGTCATCATGTTCTGCCGCAAACGCTCTTACTGCCAGCGATCCCATACTATGTCCAAAAAGAATCAGTGGAAGATCCGGAAACATTTCTCTGACACTCCGGTTTACTGTGCCGATATCTGACAACATGGCATCGGCGCCGCCCCCATACATATACCCCAGATCATCTCCTGACTGAACGCTCTGCCCGTGTCCTCTGTGATCATGTATCACTGTCATATAGCCCAGGGATGCCATATATTCCATAAAAGGTTCGTATCTTTCCTTGTGCTCACTCATACCATGCACGATCTGGATAATCCCTTTATAGGGAAGTTCTTCCGGACAGATACTAAGTGCCGAAATTCTCAGTCCATCTGCTTCTGATCTGAAAAAGCGTCTATATCTTTTTACCATATCTATATCCTCCTGATCATTCTCGGTTATCTGGTACAGCAAAGCATCTTCCGTTATTTTTGCAGCAGTCATTTCTTAATCCGCTGTACCGATATTTTTACTATTTTATTCTTATGCACAATTCAGTCTGTAATCTCCACTGTTCACTATAATTTACCGGTCTCGGAATCTTGGTCTGCACATGCCAAAACACTTCGCGGAATAGTGCCGTATGAACAGTAACCTTATTGTCGCCTGAAGACCGTCTCCTTTTCTTATCTGCTTGTCAAATAAGGTCCCGCTCTGGTATAATAAAAGGGTATCATATAAGGATCATAAAGTAAATAAGGAGGAACTATGGATACAGAAAATCTAAAAAAATCCGAAGAATCGTCCAGGACTTCTGAGTCTGTCAAACCGGATGATCCGGAATATAAAGTCCCGGCAAAAAAGAAAAAAAGGAAAAAGAAAGGATGGATCATCTTTCTGGTGATTCTGATCCTGGCTGCTGCCGGAGGAACCGGATACTATTTTATGGAACGTCAGAAACCGGTCAATACTGTAAAAACATTTCTTGGGGATGTTCAGAAACTGAACTTTGATGGAATGAAGGCTCAGCTTCAGAGCAATGATATGTCAGCTCTGGATCATGCAGATATCACCAATGATGCTTATACTGCTTTTTTTCAGAATGTAAACCAGAAAATGTCTTTTGACATCAAAAAAACCTCGTTCAGCCTGGCCAACGGAACCGCAAATATTACAGCAAAAATCCGCTATATTGACGGCTCTGATATTTATAAAGAGACTATCACAGAATTTTTAAAACAGATCGTCTCCACCGCATTTTCAGGCGAAGAGCTTACTGAAGAACAAACCCAGCAGAAGCTGGCCGCACTCCTGGAAGAAAAGGCCGGCACTTTGGAAGATAAATTTGCTGAGACCGAGATCACATATCCGCTTATCAAAGCTGGCGGACAGTGGAAAATCGTTGCCCTGGATGCAGAAACCGTGAAATTCATGTCTGCAAACTTCACCAATGTACAGGATGAGATCAATCAGTCACTGGTTGAAATGAAAACTGCGGATTCTCAGCAGACACAAACAGACCAGTCTGCAGATTCCAGCAGTACAATCGATATGAGCAATGATAAATTTACGATTCATTATAAGCAGCATCGGGTTGCCAAAGATGTTTCCGGCGCTTCCTGTCTGCTGGTATATTACGATTACAGCAACAATGGAACTACTGCTTCCAGCGCTATGGTGGATGTAAATCTTCATGCATATCAGAATGGACAGGCACTTACTGCTGCTATCCCGGAATCTAATGACGATGCCATCGATCAGTTTATGGCAGAAGTTCAGCCAGGACAGGCAGTCACTGTGTGTCAGGCTTTTGCTCTTGCAGATGAAACAGACGTAACTCTTGAAGCCGGAGAAGCATTCAGCTTTGGCGGCGGAACTGTTACTTCCCAGATCATCAAAGTAAAATAAATATTTATGTTTGATATTCGCAGCAAAAATTGCTGCGAATATTTTTTTTACTTTTCGAAATACTAAGTCCATGAAAGGATGGTGACTTATGGATCATAAATTTTTAAACTACTTTTCACTGACGATTGCCGTCATAGGTGCAGTAAACTGGGGACTGATCGGTTTTTTTAACCTGAATCTGGTTGCTCTGATTTTTGGAAGTATGAGCTGGATGTCAAGAATCATCTATGGTCTTGTAGGACTCTGTGGTCTGTATCTGCTTTCTTTCTATGGGCTTGTAGACCATAGCAGACAGGAGGTATCATGAACGTATCTGAAGTCTCTCAACAGTCCGTTGCTTTTCCTGAAGCCTCCATTGCAGATCTTCCGGATACCTGCACACAAAAAATACGGGATTTTGAAAGAGAATTAAACAAACTAGGTTTCTGGAATATTGCTCTTGTTGCATATCAGCTGAAAGAAAAATAAGAATTGGTTTATCGCAAAAAAAGAGTCAGGAACATTCCTGACTCTTCAGAGCGATAGACGGGGCTCGAACCCGCGGTCTCGACCTTGGCAAGGTCGCGCGTTACCAACTACGCCACTATCGCATAAGAGCGGGTGATGGGAATCGAACCCACGTATCCAGCTTGGAAGGCTGGTGTTCTACCATTGAACTACACCCGCGTGTACCGCTGTGTTGCTGTGTTGTTCGCTACAACGATACTGAGTATATATCACTTTTATATATTTGTCAACACCTTTTTGAAAAAAACTTTATTTTTTTTAAAATTAATTTTCCCAGTCCCAGACAGCCGCCTGTGACACTGTGTTTTTCGGCTGTTTGATCACCAGTTCAGGGCTCTTTGCACTGACCTTGGTGTTCGCCGGTATAGAAGACGTGATAAACGTATTTCCTCCAATGATCGTATTCTCTCCAATCACAGTTTCTCCTCCCAGAACCGTGGAATTCGAATAGATTGTCACATTGTCTTTGATGGTAGGATGACGCTTCACATCTGCAAGCTGCTGTCCCTGCCTTGTCGAAAGAGCACCTAAAGTTACGCCCTGATACAGCTTCACGTTATTACCGATTTCTGTAGTCTCACCGATCACCACGCCAGTACCATGGTCAATAAAGAAATAATCCCCGATCTCTGCTCCCGGATTGATATCGATCCCGGTCCTTCCATGCGCATACTCTGTCATGATACGCGGAATATACGGAACCTTATCCAGATACAGAATATGGGCCAGCCGATATACATAAATGGCAAACAGACCCGGATAGGAAGAGATGATCTCCTCTTTGCTCTTTGCCGCAGGATCGCCGTCAAAGCCTGCCTGTACATCTTTCAAAAGGCGCCTCTGCACCTCTGGAAGCGTTCTGAAAAAGTTACTGCAGATTTCTTCTGCTTTTTTGGCTGCTTCATCTTTCTGCAGCTTCTGGTCCGCATAAAGAAATGCGATCTCTACCTGACATTTCAATCTGTCATAATAGTCATTCAAAAGATATGCCGTAAACTGTTCCGGAAAAATCCTTGCGGCTGTATCCTCTCCAAAATATCCCGGAAAGATCACCGATCGAAGGTCTCTGACCAAATTTATGATCACGGCTCTATTTGGAAGGCTTCTGCCGTTTTTAGGCATAAATAACTCTTCTCTTCCATAATTTTCTGTCAGATCTCCGGCAGCCTTTAAAATCGCTTCTTTTTTTATATTCATAGCTCCTCCTGTCTGCTGAACTCGTTACTGTCATCTCCGTTCACAGTAACCAGAAATCTCTTCGCACTTTCGTTTTCTTTTTATCATATTATAGCTTTACGCCTTCGTCAAGAAACATATCCCAAAAAAAATTTGACTTTCCTCCGTCCAGCCGATATAATGATAAATGGTCAGCAAAATGACTCTGGAGATGTACCCAAGTGGCTGAAGGGTCCGCACTCGAAATGCGGTAGGCCGGGCAACCGGCGCGAGGGTTCAAATCCCTCCATCTCCGCTTGACAAATGCTGTTTACTCATGTATAATATCATTTGTTTGATGCAAATAAAGGGGATTGGTCAAATGGTATGATAGGGGTCTCCAAAACCTTTGGTGGGAGTTCGATTCTCTCATCCCCTGTTTCTAAAAGAATCCGGAATCGCTGTTTCAGTGGTTTCGGATTTTTTGTTCACCAGGAATATATGCTGTACCAGCTTTCCCAGTGGATATAAAACACTCCGATTTTCCTAATATCTAAAAAAACATGGAGAACAGACATGGAACATATCCTGAAAATAATTGTAGAAGAACAATATCTTCCGGCAACTGCAGGCAGGATCCTGCAGATTCAGGCCGGACTGACCAGGCATCAGATTTCCAGTGCCAAATTCCGTCCCGGAGGCATCACAAGAAACGGAATCCAATGCCGTGTGACAGAATCTGTCCTTGCTGGAGATACCCTCTCCATCCGTCTTGAAGATTCATCTCCTGGTTCCTCCCATTTACAGCAGCCTTCAGAAATTCTCCCTCCACTTCGGGTCCTGTATGAAGATCGTGACGTTCTGGCTGTAGACAAGCCCTCCGGTCTTGTCACACATCCCTCTGGAAAACATTATAACGACAGTCTTTCCAATCAGGTATACTGGTATCTGCATCAAAAAAACGAAGAGGTAACCGTTCGTTCCATAGGACGGCTGGATCGAGAAACTTCCGGTGTTGTCATTTTTGCAAAAAATAAGACATCTGCCGCAAGACTTCAGGCTCAGAATCACACAGGAGATTACCGAAAAGAATATCTGGCAGTCCTGTCCGGTTTTCTTCCTGCAAACAGTCAGCACACCGTCCAGCAGCCCATAGGACCAGATCCTGACGATCCAAGAAAAAGGAAGGCCTTTTCTCATCTGGACCGTATTCCTCCGGAATGTCAGTCTGCGATTACCCATTTTCAGGTTCTATATGGGACCCCTGAATGGTCTCTGGTGTCTCTTATTCTGGATACAGGAAGAACACACCAGATCCGTGTACATATGAAAGCCCTCGGTCATCCGCTTATTGGAGACACTTTATATGGACTCTCCCCGGATTCCTCTTTTTCCTTTCACAGAGCAGCTTTGCACGCATGGCATGTTTCTTTTATACATCCGTTTAAAAATAACCGGATCTTTCTGGAATCCGCACTTCCCGAGGACTTCTCTCCTCTGGAAAAATATGTAACTAATAAACCTGTGTCCACTTTGTTAAATAATTATTGATGAACTATTTTTTTATTGATTTTGTCCTGTTTTTATGTATAATATATAAAGGAAAGTTATAGTTCCACTTCTTTCAAATCAGATAGCATAAATCCTGTCAGTCAGGTTGTTATCCTATTACAATTTTAAGAAAAGAGGTAAATGTAAGATGGCAAAAATTGATTTAACCAAGTATGGCATTACCGGAACCACTGAGATCGTATATAACCCTTCTTATGAAGTGTTATATGAAGAAGAAACCAAACCAGAACTTGAAGGCTTTGAAAAAGGCCAGGTAAGTGAGCTTGGTGCTGTCAACGTTATGACTGGTATCTACACAGGACGTTCTCCTAAAGACAAATTCATCGTTATGGACGAGAACTCTAAAGACACTGTATGGTGGACTTCTGACGAGTACAAAAATGACAACCATCCGGCATCCCAGGAAGCATGGGATACCTGTAAAGAAATCGCACTGAAAGAGCTCTCCAATAAGAGACTTTTCGTCGTAGATGCATTCTGCGGTGCAAACCACGACACCCGCATGGCTATCCGTTTCATCGTTGAGGTAGCTTGGCAGGCACACTTTGTAAAGAACATGTTCATCATTCCGACTGAGGAAGAACTTGAGAACTTTGAGCCGGATTTCGTTGTTTACAACGCATCCAAAGCAAAAGTTGAAAATTATAAAGAGCTGGGTCTGAACTCTGAGACAGCTGCTATGTTCAATATCACTACCCGTGAGCAGGTTATCCTGAACACATGGTACGGCGGAGAAATGAAAAAAGGTATGTTCTCCATGATGAACTACTATCTGCCGCTGAAGGGCATCGCTTCCATGCACTGCTCTGCAAACACAGATATGAACGGTGAAAACACCGCTATCTTCTTTGGTCTTTCCGGAACAGGTAAGACAACACTTTCCACAGACCCGAAACGTCTTCTGATCGGTGATGACGAGCACGGCTGGGACGACAACGGTATCTTCAACTTTGAAGGTGGATGCTATGCGAAGGTTATCAACCTTGACAAAGAATCCGAGCCGGATATCTACAATGCGATCAAACGCAACGCTCTTCTTGAGAACGTTACTCTTGACAAAGACGGAAAGATCGACTTTGACGACAAGAGCGTTACAGAAAACACTCGTGTTTCCTACCCGATCAATCACATTGAAAAAATCGTTCGTCCGGTATCCGCAGCTCCTGCAGCTAAGAACGTAATCTTCCTTTCTGCAGATGCATTCGGCGTTCTTCCTCCAGTATCTATCCTGACACCGGAGCAGACACAGTACTACTTCCTGTCCGGATTCACAGCTAAACTTGCTGGTACAGAGCGTGGAATCACAGAGCCTACACCAACCTTCTCCGCTTGCTTCGGCCAGGCATTCCTGGAACTGCATCCAACCAAATATGCAGAAGAGCTTGTTAAGAGAATGGAAGCAAACGGTGCAAAAGCTTATCTTGTAAACACAGGATGGAACGGCTCCGGAAAACGTATCTCCATCAAAGATACCCGTGGTATCATCGATGCGATCCTTAACGGCGACATCAACAACGCACCGACCAAGACAATCCCGCACTTCAACTTTGAGGTTCCGACAGAGCTTCCGGGCGTTGATACAAACATTCTTGATCCTCGTGACACTTACGCAGACGCTGCTGAGTGGGAAGTAAAAGCAAAAGATCTTGCTCAGAGATTCATCAAGAACTTCTCCAAATACGAAGGAAACGAAGCTGGTAAAGCACTTGTTGCAGCTGGCCCGCAGGAATAATCCCTATAAAGAAAAGGCGGATGTGAATTTCACATCCGCCTTTTCTTATTTTATCACTCTTTATTCACCAGAAATCTCTACTTCTCCTGCGATATCCACAGAAAAATATTCCCTTATTTCCCTGATATCCTCTGTCTGTCCAAGAACCCACATCAGCTTTGTCATGGCTGCTTCCGCTGTCATATCATAAGCCTGAAGGACACCGCTCTCCAGCGCCCGCCGACCGGTTTCATAAACCGAAAGATTGCTTCCCTCATATCTGCACTGGCTTCCTGCCAGCACTACCATTCCCTTTTCTGTAACTTTTTCAATTGCACCTATAAAATCATTTTTCAGAAAAGGCATCCCGCCAAGCCCAAAGCCTTCTATATAAACGCCTCTGCATCCCTTTTCCTGAAGATATTCCAGTATAGAAGGATCCATTCCAGGGTACAGTTTCAGAAGGAACACATGATTGGAATAAGCAGTCTGAGGTCTGAAAATTCCTCTTTTTACTACAAGATTTTCTTTTTTGATATGAAGTCCAAGAGAACTGATCTCTCCGATATAGGGGTAATTAATGCTTTCAAAAGCATCAAAACTCATCGTCCGCACCTTGGAGGCGCGACAGCCCAGCATCACCTTGCGGTTAAACGCTACAAAAACGCCTGGACATCCGCTTGCAGCCATGTGGATCCCGCACCGGCAGTTTTCCATGGCATCTGCTACAGGATCTGCAATCGACAGCTGGCTGCCTGTTACCACTACAGGAATCGAAATATTCTGAAGCATAAAAGCCAGCATGGAAGCCGTATATGCCATTGTGTCTGTACCGTGGATCACCGTGATCCCATGGTACTCTCTGCTTCTTTTTGCGATCAGATCTGCAAGGCTGGCCCAGTCCTCAGGGAAAATATTGGCGCTGTCCACCGAACAGAAATCCTCTGTCTCCAGCTCCAGATTTCTGGATACCATCCGAAGCTCTTCCAGCATATCACGGCTTTTCATTCCTGGCATAAGCCCGTTTTCACTGCTTACGGAAGATAAAGTCCCTCCTGTATTTATGATCAGGATCCGTTTTTTCATTTCCTGGTACCTCCTGCCTCCGATTCCGGAACCTGACCGGTATCGAACTTCTACGTCATTCATTCTCTGCACATTCACAGGTCGTTTTTCTTATAATAAGCGTCGGCTCCATAATAATACGTTCCGGCTTTGTTTTTTTGTTTTTCAACTGCTTCAGCATCAGCAGGGCAGCTTTTTCCCCCATCTCGTCTACATGCTGGTCTATGGTTGTCAATTCTATTCCATACATTGCCGCCATAGGAACATTATCAAAGCTGACAATTGAAAGATCTTCCGGGATCCTTACACCTGCAGATCTGCATCCATCCATCAGACCGATTGCTGTCATATCATTCACCACTACCATGGCAGTCGGACGCTTATCCATCTTCAGAAATTCTCCGGCAAGCATCCTTCCGGTGTCCATTTTCAGGTCACTTTCCATTACAAAGCGTTCATCAAAAGGCAGTCCATAATTAAATATCGCCTGTTTGTATCCTGCAAAGCGCTGGCTGGATGCCGAAGAAACCCCGGGGCCTTTAATAAATCCAATATGTTTGTGTCCTAATTCAATCAGATGCATCACAGCCTGATAACCTGCCTGGAAATTGTCGATCAGCACAGAATCTCCCGTATACGAAGGCAGGATACGGTTTACCAGAACCTTGGGAATATGCATCGTATTCAGTTTTTCTTCAATTTTTTCTTCCTGAGCTGTTATCAAAATCAGTCCCGCAAAATTAAACTGTTCTGTAACCTTCAGAAATTCCAGTTCCCGTTCTATGTTATATTCACTGTTAAGAGTCATTACCATATATCCATTATCATTCAGTATCTGCTGGATTCTGAAGGTAAGCTCTGCATAAAATGGATTTCGTATATCTCCCAATATCAATGCAACAATATTCATATGTCCCTTACTTAAGCTCTGAGCAATGGTATTTGGCTGATAACCAATCTCCTCAACAAAATCCATAACTTTTTTGCGCAGTTCCGGTCCTACACCTGCGTTACCGTTAATCACACGGGAAACAGTTGATTTTGAAACTCCCAGCATTTCTGCTACATCTGAAATGCCATACTTTCCGTTTTTCATATACTCATCCTTTTTGCATTTTACTAAATTTTACCTTATTCATTTTCTAAAATCAACATGTTTTACCACATAAAATGTACTGATTTTCTCAAAAAAACAAGGCGGAACCGTCACAGGCTCCTGCTGCACGGTTCCGCCTTCATGTTCATTTTTTATTACTGAAATACAATCACTTATATTCTGCCGGATAAACCAGTTTTTCTGCTGCAATATCGTCCGGCCAGATCGGAACATATTTTTCTCCCTGAATCTGGGTAACAGTCAGTGTTGCTGACAGGTTCTGATTCAGATACGGACTTCCGTTAAATTCATCCTCTTCAAATGCGATAGTATCATACGGCAAAATAATTTCCTTTCCATTAGAGAAAGATTTGTCAATCTTAATAGCTTCCAGTTCATCCCTGACGCTATCTCTTTCAATCTCTTCTCCTGCTGCTTTGATATTCTTAAATGCATCAATGAGAACCCACGCTGTTGTATACGCTTCAGCAGAGTGTCCGTTCATATCCTCGCCATATTTTTCCAGATACTTATCAGTTACTTCCTGACCCTTGGAGCCTACCACAAATTCTGTTGCCACTACAATACCATTTGCAAGAGAGCCAACACCTTCCAGATATGCAGCCTCTGTAAATCCGTTTCCTTTACAGATTACCATGTTCGGTTTATATCCCTGCTCATTCAGTGTCTTTGTGAACAGGATTGCATCGGATACATAGCTGTCCGCGATTACCACATCTGCTTCCATAGATTTCAGCTGAAGAACCTCTGAGGAAAGATCCGCAGCTCCTGATGTATAAAGGATTTCTCCCAGATACTCGATACCGTTTTCTTCTGCCCAGTATTTCGCCCACTCGCAGGTCTGCTGTCCAACCTCGGAGTTATCTGTAAAAACAGCCACGGATTTTCCGGCAACATTACTGCCCTTCTCTGATGTCTCTTTGATGAAATCAATCATATCACGGACAAACATCATATTTGTAGGAGCCAGCCTGAAAAAGTACTTATAACCGTTGGAAGTAAGCGCGTCAGATGTTGCGTTTGCAGTAATAAGCGGAACGCCGTACTGCTCTGCGATCTGTGCAACAGTTACAGTTACTCCTGACTGATAGCAGCCGATCAGAACGTCTACGTTCTCCTGTGTAATCAGTCTTTCCGCCTCGGTCATACCTGTGGCAGAATCACCCTTGGAATCGCCATAGATCACCTTTACTTCCTGTCCGTCAACGCCGCCTTCTTCATTGATCTCCTCTACAGCCATATCAATACCCTGCTGCATGGTTTTTCCGGAGTCGGCAAGATCTCCTGTCATCGGATATACTGCGCCGATCACAATCGGATCCTCCGCCGCATATGCCGTCACTCCGCCAAGCCCCAGTGAAGATGCCATCATTGTCGCTGCCATTGTCAGTGCTACTACCTTTTTCTTCATAAAAAAACCCTCCATTCTTTTATTTTTCCCGGTTTCTCCGGTGAAAATACATAATAAAGTTATCAGATACCCAGATAAGCTTTTTTTACTTCTTCATTATTCAGCAGTTCCTGAGCGGTTCCCTGAATATTGATCACACCATTCTCCAATACATATCCCCTGTTCGCAAGCTTCAGTGCTTTTCTTACGTCCTGCTCTACCAGGACAATTGTAAGTCCGGACTCCTGTGATACTCTCTTTGCAATCCTGAAAATATCGTCTACAATCGTAGGAGCAAGACCTAAAGACGGTTCATCCATAAGAAGCAGTTTTGGAAGCCCCATCATTCCTCTGGAAAAAGCAACCATCTGCTGTTCGCCTCCGGAAAGTGTGCCTGCCATTTGTTTTGCTCTTTCCTTTAATTTAGGAAACCATGTATAGATTTTTTCTATAGTATCTTTTTTCTTTGCTTCCGCTTCTTTACTGCAGGCTCCCATTTCAAGATTTTCCAGTACCGTCATCTGAGGAAAAAGCTGTCTTCCTTCCGGGCAGAGAATAATTCCATGATCTATAAAGCTCCTGCAATTTCCTCCGGTTATTTCCTGTCCGTCAAATACGATCCTGCCGCCACAGGTTTTTACCAGTCCGCTGGCCGCCTTTACAGATGTACTTTTTCCAGCTCCATTACTTCCTACCAGTGCAATGATCTCACCTTTGGCCGCTTCAAAGCTTACATCCCATAATACCTGAATATCCCCATATTTTACGTTGATCTTGTCCACCTGGAAATAATTGTCAGCCATTTCAGTCTTCCTCCTTTCCAAGATAAATTTCTATTACATATGGATCGTTCATAACCTGTTCCGGTGTTCCTTCTGTAATCTTTTCGCCATGATGCATAACAACAACCTTCTGACACAAACTTGCCACCGCACGCATGATATGTTCAATAAGAAGTATAGTGGTTCCCTGTTCATTAATTTTCTGGAACAGTTCCACTGCTTCATCTGTCTCAGTAGGATTCAGACCTGCCATAACCTCGTCCAGAAGAAGCAGTTCCGGATCTGTAGCCAGCGCCCTTGCTACCTCCAGACGTTTTTTATAAGGTGTACCCATATCCTTTGGATACAGATCTTTCTTATCGTATAATCCGGTAAACTCCAGAATTTCTGCTGCATACTCTCTTGCCTGTACAGCATTCAACTGTTTTCTTCCAAAAATAGCGCCTGATACCACGTTATCCAGAACCGTCATATTTCTCAGGGGTTTCATGATCTGGAAGGTTCTGGCAATTCCCATTCCCGTATATTTACATGCCTTTGTCCCGGTAATATCTTTTCCCTGATAGATAATAGATCCGCTTGTCGGTGTCAGAACACCGCTGATCATATTAAAAACAGTAGTTTTTCCGGCGCCATTACTTCCGATCATACCGGTAATGCTTCCCTTTTCCACTGTAAAACTTACATCACTGACCGCCTTCAGTCCGTGAAAGTTTTTTGTAAGATTTTTGATCTCTAAAAGCTCAGCCATATGATCACCCCCTCTTTCCAAACAGTTTTGCATCTATCGCGTCAAATCTGTCATTCATTTTTTTCTTAAACTTACTATGGTCAAACCATCCCATAATGCCTGTAGGACGAAACAGGATAACTGCAATTACGATCACTGCATAGACAACCAGATTCAATCCTCCCGCAATGTGGGAAAGTGTCGCACTGAGGAACTCTGACAGCGGTGTAAGGATAATAGCACCCAGAAGAGGACCTGTTATGCTGCCAATACCTCCGATGATCGCCGGCATTACATAATTCAGAGCCTGTGACTGTTTCATGATATCCGGATTAATGTAACCAATATAGTTTGCATAAAATACACCGACAACTGCGATCAGTCCTGCACTGATAAAGGTTGCGATAAATTTATACTTAAATGGATTGATTCCTACTGCATTTGCAGTTTCTTCGTCTTCTCGAATTGTTTTTAATGCATATCCCAATTTGGATCTGTCAATTTTTCTGAGAATCACATAAAATACGATCAGCATAATCAGTGCTATATAATAGTACGGCACCTTGGAAATCCATCTCATGCTGTACATCCCCTGCTCTTTTAACGGAACCAGAATTCCCTGTCCTTTTCCTGCATAGTCCCAGTTCGTGAACAGGTTTCTGAACGCCTCTGCAAAAGCGATCGTTACCAGTGTAAAATACGGTCCTGAAAGAACAAAACACGGTGCCAGAAGACAGGCAGCAAGTAATCCGACCACAACAAAAGCAACCAGCATCCCTACCCATGGGGTAATATGCTTATTATTCATAAGAAGCGCTCCGATATATGCGCCCAGTCCCATAAAGCCTGCATGTCCAAGAGAAATTTCTCCGGTAAGGCTTCCGAGTACACTCCATGCCAGAGTTCCGCATCCAATATAAAATGTAGTGACAAAAATACCCAGCATATATGGTGTTTTAACAAAAGTCGGTACTATCAGGCATATAAGAATTAAAACCAGCAGCAATATCTGCCGAATCCCAAACTTTTTTCTCATTTTACTTACCCCTTTCTCCTTCTGATATTAAGGTTTTCTTTTATTACCAAAATCAAAATAAATACAATAAATACTAATGTATCTTTAAATGCAGCACCTACTATAACGGATCCGACAGTTTCCATAATTCCCAGACCAATTCCACCAAAGAATGCACCGACAACACTGCCAAGTCCACCCATGGTAACAACAATAAAGGAACGGGTACCATAAATATTGCCCACTGCAGGATATACATAATAATAGGACATCAGGCAGGCACCTGCGATACCTGCGATTGCAGCGCCCAGACCATAGGTGCATGCATAAACCACTTTGGTTCTGATTCCTGTAACCTGTGCTCCGATCGCATTCTGTGAGGTAGCACGGATCTGCTTACCGATTTTTGTATAATACAACATAAGGAAAATCAGTACAGTAGTTACACAGAGTGCTACAAATCCCAGAAGCTTCGGCACGCTGATATTCATGCTTCCAAGTGAAACAACTTTATTTGAGAAAACGCTTTCTGCTGTACGATAATCCGACTTAAACAGAAGAAGAGCTGTATTGGAAAGAAAAATTCCCAGACAGCAGGTCAGAAAAAGAACGTTCTGATCTCCGTCTTCCTTAATAGAACGTGTGATCATTGTGGACTGGATCAGCGCACCAACACCAAACATAATCACTGCTACCAGCGGAATCGCCACAAAAGGCTCCATTCCCAGTTCAGAATAAAACAGATAAGTGATATACATACTTACCATCAAAAGTTCACCCTGACAAAAGTTTACGATTTTCATAACACCGAAAATCATATTAAGGCTCATACCAATCATTGCATAGATTCCACCGACCATAATGCCGTTGATAATCGCCTGTATCAAAATCTCAGTATTCATTATGCATTTCCCTCCTTAATATTTTTTATTTTCCTAAATAACCTCCATCCACCGGAATCACGGCGCCTGAAATATATGCTGAAGCATCTGAGGCAAGAAATACCGCCAGGCCTTTCAGATCTTCTCCCGTTCCCCATCTTCCCATCGGGATTCTGGATGTGATTTCTTTATACTGTTCAGGATTTTTTTCTTTGATGTCTCCTGTCAGTCTTGTCTCCATGTACCCCGGTGCAATGGCATTTACATTTATCCCGTGAGACGCCCATTCATTCGACAATGCTTTTGTCAGCTGTGCAACTCCTGCCTTGGAAGCAGTATATGCCGGAATACGGCTGCTTCCAAAAAAAGATGTCATAGAAGCAATATTGATGATCTTTCCATATCCGTTTCGTATCATCTCTTTCCCTGCCATCTGCGACAGATAAAATACTGCGCTGAGATTTAGTGCCAGTATTCTTTCCCATTCATCTGCCGGAAAATCAACTGCGTCACAGCGAAACTGTGTCCCGGCTCCATTTACCAGAATATCCACCCTTCCCCCGAGTAATTCCATACATTGTGTAAATATTCCAGCTATCTCATTCTTTTTTCCCAGATTACCGGTAACTGCATGGACTGCCGGACCTGCAGCCTGCATTTCTTCTGCAGTTTTTTTTGTTGCTTCAGAACTGCCAACCAGTACAACCTCTGCTCCGGAATCATGTAACGCTTCGGCAATGCATCTGCACAGGCCTCTTCCCCCACCAGTTACAATTGCTCGCTTTCCGCTTAGATCAAGCTTCATTTGTTTTGCTTCACCCTCCCTTTTGCTTTTTCTTTTCACCAGACAACGTTTTCTCATAGTAATTTATTTTTTCTTCCAAATTGAGAAATCGTTTTCTTCTGTTGTTAACCCGATTATATTCGTTCCATCTATAAAAATCAAGCATCATTTGCATTAATATATCCATTTTGTCAATTTATACTAATTTTTACAATAATTTTCGTGCATTTCTACAGATTGACTTGTTCATTTCTTTGCAATATTATAAGAATTGTAACGAAACCGTTTTCTTCTAGGAGGTATTTATGTATTCAGGAATTGAATTATGGAAAACTATAATTCCATACGAAATGGAAGAAATAAATTTATCTTCTGGCAAAACCATTTTTTCCTGTCCGGGTCTTCCTGGCAATCTTTACGAAGCTTTGGAGATAACTGCAGGGAGTTTTCCGAACAAACCGGCTGTTATAGATAATTATGACCGTATATGTACTTATTCAGATCTGCTGCAAAAGGTAAATGTATTTGCAGATTATCTTCATCATGAATTACATATTAAAAAAGGCAGTCACGTTGCCCTGATGATGTATAACTGTCTGGAATTCTGTGTTTCCTTTTTCTCGCTTTTAAAGCTGGGAGCAGTTACGATTCCTCTGCCCAGTAAATATAAAGAAAATGAGGTGTCTTCTCTTATTGAAAAAGCAGATGTCCAGTGTATCATCTGCGATCAGAATTTTTATCACTGGTTTGATAAATTTGAAGTTCAGGGAATCAAAAGAATCTGTTGCATGGATATAGAAAAAGGCTATGGTCTGGATAATTACAGAACTTACAATACAACTGTCTCTCCAGTAAAAAACAGCTTTGAACACGATGCTATCATCATGTTTACTTCCGGGACAACCTCTCAAAGTAAAGGTGTCATAATAAAAAACTATAATATTATGAATGCAGTAGCCGCTTATCAGAAGCTTTTATCCATTACAAGTGAAGATATTTCTGTAATACCTATACCGATTTATCATGTAACCGGAATGGTTGCCCTTCTCGGACTTTTTATTTACAGTGGAGGCACCTTATACCTGCATAAGATATTTAACGCCAGGAGAGTTTTGCAATGTGTAAAAGAAAATAACATCACTTTTCTTCATGCTTCACCTACTGTCTTTTCCATGTTGCTTAAAGAAAAAGAGGCATTTCCAGAACTGCCTTCCTTAAAAAAATTTGCATGTGGAAGCAGTAATATGCCGGCAGAAAAAATAAAAGCCATACATGCATGGTTGCCACACAGTACTTTCTACACCGTATATGGACTGACCGAAACAACTTCTCCTGCCACTGTTTTTCCAGGAGATGCCAGTACAAGTCCTTACATTGGATCCTCTGGTCTTCCTATACCAGGCACCTGTTTTGAGATCAGAGATGATTCCGGAGTTCCTGTCAAAGCTATGGAGATCGGAGAAATCTGGATTTCAGGTAATGTAGTTTTAAGCGCCTATTACAATCTGAATTCTGATGCCCTTCAGGAAGGCTGGCTGGGCACCGGGGATCTGGGCTATTTCAATGAAGAAGGCTACCTTTATGTTGTGGACAGAAAAAAAGATATGATTAACAGAGGCGGAGAAAAAATCTGCAGTTTTGATGTGGAAAATGAACTTTATAAAATAAAGGGAATTCGGGAAGCTGCTGTCGTAGGTATTCCTGATCCCGTATATGGGGAAGTTGCCGCAGCTATGGTCATACTAAATCCCGGCTGCGCTTTAGATGAATGTTCCATCCAGGATCTTTTGCATAAACGAATCGCAAAATATAAAATTCCTGCAAAGATATTAATTTCAGAGGAACTGCCTCTCACTCCTAATAACAAAATCGATAAAAGAAAGCTCCGAAGCCTGCTTTCAGAAAAATAATTTTTATACAGGAGGATACTATGAAAAAACCTAAATTTATGACCGGCGAGGAAGCCGCAGCCATGATCAAAAGCTGCAGTACTGTTGCAACGATCGGCATGACTCTTGTTTCTGCTTCAGAAACTGTTCTGAAAGCAATCGAAAAGCGCTTCCTGGAAACCGGAAGCCCCAATCACCTTACTCTGGTTCACTCTTGTGGGCAAAGTGACCGTGACAGAGGAATCCAGCACTTTGCCCATGAAGGGATGCTCCATCGGATCATAGGCGGTCACTGGGGTCTTCAGCCCCGTATGATGAAACTGATCGCCGAAAACAAAATACTGGCATATAACATTCCTCAGGGGCAATTTGCGCAGCTATACAGAAGTATGGCCGGAGGTGAACCCGGAAAAATTACCAAAGTAGGTCTTGGAACCTTCATCGATCCCCGTATAGACGGCGGAAAAATGAATGATATCACCAAAAAAGCTCCTGATATTGTGGATATCGTCTCTATTGACGGAGAAGAATATATGCGTTATAAACCAATTCCTCTCGACTACTGTATCATTCGCGGAACTTATGTAGACGAAATGGGAAATCTCACAACAGATGAAGAAGCCATGCAGCTGGAAGTTTTTTCCGCAGTAATGGCATGCAAAAAATTCGGTGGAAAGGTCATTGCCCAGGCAAAATATAAAGTCAAAGCCGGATCCCTCCACTGCAAACGCGTTACTGTTCCGGGAATTTTTATTGATGCAGTTGTTATGTGTCCCAATCCGGAAGAAGATCACCGACAGACTCACAGCTTTGCTTTTGACCCTGCATACTGTGGCGATATCAAGGTTCCGGTTTCAAATTCAGATATTCTGGAAATGAATCTGCGCAAAGTTATCGGTCGACGCGCACTGATGGAGCTTCATGTAGACGACGTTCTTAACGTTGGAACTGGAATTCCCAACGACGTGGTAGGCCCTATCATTTCAGAAGAAGGGGTCAGTGATGATGTCACTGTAACTGTAGAATCCGGTATTTATGGGGGAATTCCTCTTGGAGGTGTGGATTTTGGTATAGCCAAAAATAATTTCGCACTTCTCAGACACGACGATCAGTTTGATTATTATAACGGTGCCGGTGTAGATGTCACCTATATGGGTGCCGGAGAGATTGATCCGGAGGGAAATGTCAATGCTACCAAATTAGGTCCAAATCCTACTGGCGCCGGAGGTTTTATTGATATCACAACCAATGCCAAACATGTTGTGTTCTGCTCGTCCTTTACGGGAAAAGGGTTGAAATGCTCTTTTGAAGGTGGAAAACTGCATATTGATCAGGAAGGAAGTCTGATCAAATTTGTTAAAAAAGTGCAGCAGATCTCCTATAACGGAAAAATCGCACGCAATAAACATCAGAAAATGCACTATGTAACAGAAAGAGCTGTATTTGAACTTCGTCCCGAGGGACTTGTGCTTACTGAAATTGCTCCGGGAATCGACCTTCAGACACAAATTCTCGATCTTATGGAATTTAAACCTGTCATAAGTGAAAATCTGAAAGAAATGAACCCGGCAATTTTCAGCGAATCCATTCCATATGGATTAAAAGACCTGATTCGCGCACATTAAAAATTTATATAAAACTATTTTAAGGAGGAACATTATGAGATTAAAAGACAAAGTAGCAATTGTAACAGGTTCAGGACGCGGTCTTGGAAAAGGCATTGCCATGAAACTGGCAGAGGAAGGAGCAAAGGTCATCATTGCAGATATGGCCGCTGCTGACGATACTGTTGCAGAAATCGAAGCCCTTGGCGGTACTGCTTCTGCATTTGCTGTTAATGTTTCCAAACAGGAAGAAGTACAGGCTCTTGTAAAATATGCCATTGATACCTATGGAACCCTTGATATCATGGTAAATAATGCAGGTATTAACCGCGATGGAATGCTCCACAAAATGCCTGTGGAAAACTGGCAGCTTGTCATTGATGTGGATCTGACCGGCGTTTTCTACGGAACTCAGGAAGCTCTGAAATACATGCGCACAAAGGGCAGCGGCCGCGTAATCAATATTTCCTCCGGAAGCTGGCTCGGCAATATCGGACAGGCCAATTACGCTGCTGCCAAAGCCGGCGTAGTAGGACTTACTAAAACTGCTGCAAGAGAAAGCGCAAGAAAAGGAATCACCTGTAATGTTATCTGCCCAGGATTTATTGAGACAGATATGACTCTGAAATTAAAAACCGTTAATGACGGCGCCGCATGGGACAGTATGATGCAGAGAATCCCCATGGGTTATGCAGGAAAACCGTCTGATGTAGGAAATATGGTGGCGTTTCTTGCTTCTGATGAAGCAGCTTACATTACCTCTGAGGTCATCAATGTAGGCGGAGGAATGATCGTTTAATATTACATTTTCAATAGGAGGAATAAAAATGAAAGATGTTGTAATCGTAAGTGGAGTAAGACTTCCTGTAGGAAGCTATGGCGGAAGCCTGAAATCTGTTTCCGCAATTGATATGGGTGCAATGGTAGTAAAAGAAGCTGTCAACCGTGCTGGAATCAAGCCATCAGATGTAGATGAAGTCATCATCGGTCAGGTTGGCCAGATTGCTGAAAACGGTTTTGTCGCAAGAGCGATCAGCTTGAAAGCCGGTCTTCCAAAAGAAACAACTGCATATTCAGTAAACAGACAGTGCGGATCTTCCCTTCAGTCTATTGCTGATGCAGTTATGGAAATTCAGACCGGACAGGCAGATGTGGTTGTTGCAGGAGGCGCGGAAAATATTTCTCAGCTTCCATATTATGTAAAAGATGCACGTTGGGGAGCCCGTATGGGACACAAAACATTCGAGGATGGAGTCATCGATATTCTGACCTGGCCATTGGATGGAAATCACAACGGTGTCACAGCAGAAAATGTAGCAACAAAATATAATGTTTCCAGAGAAGAACAAGATCAGTTTGCTCTGGAAAGTCACCAGCGCGCAGTAGCAGCGATCAAAGACGGAAAGTTCAAAGATGAAATTCTCCCTGTTGAACTGAAGGATCGCAAAGGCAATGTAACTGTTTTCGACACAGATGAAGGTCCAAGAGAAGGACAGACTCTCGAAAAACTTGCCAAACTTCGCCCCTGTTTTGTAAAAGGCGGAACAGTTACTGCCGGAAACTCCTCCAGCCTGAATGACGGTGCTGCTGCTGTTGTGATTATGTCTGCCGAAAAAGCCCGGGAACTTGGAGTTGCTCCAAAGCTTAAAATCGTAGATTTTGCAGTAGCAGGATTTGATGCTGAGCTTATGGGGTATTCTCCTAAGTTCTCCAGTGAAAAACTGGCAAAAAAACTGGGATTAAATCTTCAGGATATTGATATGTTTGAAATCAATGAAGCTTTCGCAAGTCAGGCATATGCAGTCAGACGAGATCTTGGACTTGATAAAGATAAAGTAAATATTTACGGCGGAGGAATTTCCATTGGTCATCCAATCGGTGCAACTGGCTGTGTTCTCACTGTAAAGGTACTTTATGAGTTAATGCGAACAGAGAAAAAAGATGCCATGATCAGTATGTGCATCGGTGGTGGACAGGGTATTTCCATGTACTTTACAAAATGCTGACCCAATTCTTCTTACTTTTCTATTGATAAATTCCTAAATACAGAGCCCTCTCAGGATTGCTTTCCCGAGAGGGCTCTGTATCTGTTTTCAGGCTTTTTCTGCTACAAAAATCTCATAAGGTCTCAATTCATATTTTTCCCCTGTAAGTCTCTCCGGTGCGTCTCCGTAATTTCCCAGAACCTTCTGATATCCCTGCCAGTCTTCATCCAGCATTATAGACTGTTTTGAGCTGTCCATGTTACAGAAAACCACCAGTATATCATCACCGTACCACCTTTTATATGCCATAATTTTTGTCTGGCCTGTTTTTATAAATTCAATCCTGCCTTCTGAGATTACAGGCAGCTGTTTTCTCAGATGGATCAGTTTTTTATAGAAATTCAAAATAGAATCTTCATCCAGAAGCTGTGTCTCCACAGTAATCTCCGGTCGATATTTTTCTGACAATGGAATCCATGGCTCTTCCTGAGAAAATCCGCCATTCTCCGTATTGGCCCACTGCATCGGGGTTCTCCCATTATCCCTGGATCTGGCTGCAAGTATTTCCAGTGCCTCAGCTTCTGTCTTTCCCTCTTCTCGAAGTATCTCATAGTAATTCAGACTTTCCACATCCCGGTATTGGTGTACAGAAGAGTAGTGTGCATTGAGCATACCGATTTCCTCCCCCTGATAGATATAAGGTGTCCCTCTCATCAGATGGATCATGCCGGCAAGCATCTTAGCTGACTCTTTCCAGTACCGATCTTCATCTCCAAATCTTGAAACAATACGTGGCTGATCATGATTGCACCAGAACACCGCATTCCATCCATTTCCTTCCTGCATTCCCATCTGCCAGGTTCCGAACAGTTCCTTTAATTTTTCATAATCCGGCTCCATCAGCGCCCACTTATTGCCATCCTTATAATCCACTTTTAAATGATGAAAATTAAAGCACATAGACAGTTCTTTTTCCTCCGGAGCTGAATACCGGATACAGTGTTCCAGAGAAGTAGATGACATTTCTCCCACAGTTACCATATCTTCAATACCTGTGTCTCGTACCAGTTCTTTCAGATATTCATGTACATGAGGACCATCACTGTAAAAACGGCGTCCATCTCCTATCCAGTCATCTTCCATTTTCTCCGGCTTTGAGATCAGATTCACCACATCAAACCGAAATCCCTTCACACCCTTTTCCTTCCAGAAACGAATGATCTCCTTTAATTCCTCTCTGACCTCCGGATTATCCCAGTTAAGGTCTGCCTGTGTAACGTCAAAAAGATGAAGATACCATTTTTTCAGATTCGGAACATATTCCCATGCAGGACCGCCGAATTTGGACTGCCAGTTTGTAGGAAATTTATCCGGATCCCCTTCTTTAAAGATATAGTAATCCTGATATTTTTTTTCTCCTGCAAGAGCTTTACGGAACCATTCATGCTCTGTAGAGGTATGATTGAACACCATATCCAGCATAATTCCCATTCCACGATGAGCACTCTGAGCAATCAGCTCCTCCACATCCTCCATTGTTCCGAATTTCGGATCAATGTTCCGATAATCAGCTACATCATAACCATTGTCTCTCTGTGGCGAGATAAAGAACGGGGTCAGCCACAAATAATCTACACCAAGCTCCTGAAGATAATCCAGTTTCTCTATGACTCCACGGATATCTCCAAATCCGTCTCCATTTTTATCGCAAAAAGATTTTGGATAAATCTGATATACTGTTTTATGATTAAAATCTGTCATATTTTTCTCCTGTTTATTGAAACTCTGCCACGATCGTCTTATTTGCTTCTGCCTGAATTCCTGTATAAAAGTGAACGTTCTCAGCATTTCCCTGTTCTGTTATAATGCAGACTGTCACATCAGGATGGCCGGCTTCTTTGATTTTTTTCCTGTCAAACCGGATCAACGGTGTTCCTGCACAGACTTTTTCTCCCTCCTGCACCAGGTATGCAAATCCGTCTCCATTCATGGATACTGTATCAATACCTATATGTAAAAGGATTTCCATTCCATTGTCCAGACGAAGTCCACATGCATGTCGGGAATCTTCCATAAGCACTGTAATTTCTGCATCTACAGGAGAATACAAAGTCTCTGTTTCCGGAAGAATAGCAAAACCGTCTCCCATAATTCCTTCCGAAAAAACACCATCGCCAACTTCTTTTAAAGGAATTACTTTTCCGGATAAAAAAGCAGTAACCGTTTTCTTATCCTCATTTTTTAATTTCTTCTGTTCCAAATTTTTTTCTTCGTTTTTTTGTTCCGCTTCCTGTACACATTCCTTTTTTAAAGATTTTTTTCCAACAATTACCGTCAGTAAAAACGGAACTGCTAAAGCAATTACCATACAAATGGCGAATCCAACCATAAACTGCGGTTTGATTGATAAAATTCCAGGAATTCCACCGACACCAATGGCATTTGCGGTCACTCCCATTGCCACGCAAACTGCTGCTGCAATTCCTGAGCCAATCATTCCACATATAAATGGAAATCCTTTTTTCAAATTCACACCAAAAATCGCCGGTTCTGTAACTCCCAGATAGCAGGATATACAGGAAGGAATATTGATTTCCTGGGCTTTTTGATCATTTTTCTGCAGCCAGCTCATCCCAAGAACCGCAGATCCCTGTGCAATGTTTGACAGTGCAATCATCGGCCACAGCATTGTTCCGCCGAAATCAGCAATCAACTGCAGATCAATGGCATTTGACATATGATGAAGACCAGTGATCACAAGCGGCGCATAAATCACGCCAAATACCGCACCAAACAAGATCTTAAACGGTCCTGTAATTCCAGCAAAAACAACCGCTGATATCCATGCGCCGATTTTCCATCCAACAGGTCCCAGTACAAAATGCGCTGCCATAACAGAAAGAAGCAGGCTGCAGAAAGGAACGACAATCATAGATATTACCTGAGGAGTGATTTTTCGGAAAAACTTTTCCAGATATACCAGAGTAAATGCTGCAAGGATTGCCGGAAGCACCTGTCCCTGATATCCGATCATATTCACCTGAAAACCTCCAAAATTCCATTTTGGAATATCAGCCGCTGCAGTTCCAGCTACTGCATATGCATTCAGCAGCTGTCCGGAAACAAGTGTAAGTCCAAGAACAATACCAAGCATCTGAGTGGTCCCCATTTTTTTCGTCACAGACCAGCAGATTCCTACTGGAAGCATATGAAATACTGCTTCTCCGATCAGCCACAAAAAGCTGTCGATTCCACTCCAGAACTGACTGATATCGCATAAAGTCTTCGTTCCGTTCTCAAAAAGATACAGACTGTCAATGCAGTTTCTGAATCCCAGGATCAGACCGCCTGTAATGATCGCAGGAATAAGAGGTGCAAAGATTTCTGCCAAAGCAGCGATCATTCTCTGAAGAAATGTCTGATTCTTTTTGGCAGCCTGTTTTACCTCTTCTTTTGATACGCCTTCTATACCTGCGATTTTCACAAAGTCATTATAAAAATCTGCCACCGTGTTTCCAATGATCACCTGAAACTGTCCTGACTGTGTAAAACTTCCTTTTACAGCTTTCATGTCTTCAATGGCCTTTACATCCGCCTTACCCGGATCTCCCAGTACAAATCTCATTCTTGTCATACAATGAGATACTGCTGCGATATTTTCTCTGCCTCCAACCAGGCGCAGCAGTTCCTTTGCATCTTCTACGTATTTTCCCATTATAATCCTCCGCTCCTTTCACTTGTTTAAACATGTTTGTTAATTCTGTTATATCATACTTGTTTAAACATGTCAAGCATTTTTCTTTTATTTGTTTAAACAAGTTATTGACTTTTATTTTCTTTCTTTTTATAATAAAAACAAACGTACTGAACTGATAATATTTTTGGGGGAATTATGCCGAAATCCATTTATGAAAATATCTATAGAGATCTAAAAGAAAAAATAGAAAATAACACCTTTTCCTACCAGGAATTGCTGCCTTCCGAAAATACTCTGATCCAGACCTACAACTGTTCCAGAAACACTTTGCGCAGAGCTGTTGGACTTTTGGTCACTGATGGATATGTACAGACTATTCAGGGTAAAGGTGTACGAAATATCTATCGTCCGGCTGAACAGACCGCTTTTACAATTGGAGAAATTGAAAGTTTTCAAGAATCTGCCATGCGAAACGGACAAAAACCGAAAACCCGGGTTCTTCTTTTTACAGAATTCCGTGTAGACAAGAATCTGGCTCTGAAAACAGGTTTTTCAGAAAATGCTGAAATTTATTATATTCAGCGTCTCCACTATCTGGACGAGCAGCCCCTGATCCTGAACCATAATTATTTTTTAAAAGAATCTGTGCCCGGTCTTACTAAAGAAATTGCAGAAAATTCTATTTATAACTATTTGGAAAACGAGTTAAACATGACCATCGTAAACAGTAAAAGAATCATTACTGTCGAAAAGATCACAGAAATTGACGAAAAATATCTGAAACTCAATGCAAAAGATTATAACTGCATGGCTGTTGTCAGCAGTCAGACTTTTAACAGCAGCGGGATCATGTTCGAATATACCCAATCCCGCCACCGTCCGGATTATTTCCGTTTTTATGATAATGCTGTTCGAAAATAATTAGTAATCATTTTTTGTAAAATTATATTTGTCAATAGAAGATATTTATGGTATCCTTAGTATATACAAAGTTGGAAAAAGCCGAATTCAGGCAGATTCCCAGAGAAAAGACAATTGTCTCGATACACAAAAGATAAGCTCTCATAAAGAGAGCTTTTTTGATTCTTCCACTTATCTACTTGCTTTGTAAAAATTTCATTCTTCTTTCATTCTACGAAAAACAGGTATGTACATACACAATGCTGCTGCCATTACCACCATCATCACCACAATGATCCCATTTACAACTGACATGGAAAGCGACGGAAACAGAAACAGAATCAACATTCCTACAAACAACACTGCTGTGCAGACCTTGCCGAACCACATGGCTCCATTCAGCATCTTTCCTTTTTTCAAAAAAATCAATCCCATGATTCCCATATATCCTTCCTTTATGACAAGAAGAAAGATCAGCCCCCACATAAGAGGATAACGTGTGGCAAGGCAAAGGGCCAGGGCTCCATGCGTCAGCTTATCTGCAATAGGATCTAATGCTTTTCCCAGATCTGTTACCATATGAAAATGTCTTGCTATCTTTCCATCAAACAGATCCGTAAGGCTGGAAAGCAATACCACCAGTGCCGCATACATAAAATCCTTTTCTGTTTTTGCTGTCATATAAAGATAACAAAATACTGGAATTAAAAGAATCCTGAAATATCCCATAAGATTGGGAATAGAAAATATTTCTTTTTTTGTAAATTTTTTCATGAGCTTACCTCTTCTTCTGATTTTCCCCTCTGCCGAAGCTTTCTCCAATATTTTTTACACAGCGAAAGCCTGCCGTATGAAAAATCCATACAGCAGGCTCTTTTTTTATGCAGATGCAGATGTTACCACTACACGATTACGCCTTGCCAGGGCAATCGCAATATGGCATCCTTCTACGGTAGCACAAATCTTATCAGCCATGCTGATGATCCATGCTTCTTTGTTTTTAGGAATCGGTCCCAGTGGGAACATGTGTGACACAATGGCATTCCATTCCTTTTCGCCGATATCAAAAGTCCTTACACTATTTTCAGCTGCAGCTTTGGGATGGTAGAATGCCTGATGTTCTCCCGTTGGTGTCTTCTTACGAAAATCATAAGGACAGAAATCATGCAAAAGACCTGCTCTTGCAGCCACTCTTGCATCACATCCAAATTTCTTCGCAAGTTTCCATGAAATATAGGAAACATTAACGCTATGCATTAACCTTGTGGTCCACTGATGATGCTCATAGAGACTGAGGGAAAGAAACTCTTTATTCTGAAGAATGTCCTCAACCTCTGCTAAATATGCCTGTGAGACTTCATCCGATAATTGAAGGTCCATCGGCAATCACTCCCTTCTTTTTTCTTTAATTTCATTATGACAAATCTGCAAGAAAATGCAAGGGATTTTATCAAATTTTAATTCTTTTTATTTTTTATCCCCAGAAGCTGATACATATCCAGATGAGGTCTTTGCGGATTTTTTTCAAAAATATCAATATAGTCCGGATCTTCTGTACGTTCACAAAAAGCTGGAAAAATGAATCCAAATTCCGGTTCTCCCGGTTCATAATCTCCAGTCACCGGGCAATAGGCACAGATTAAATATTCATATACTTCCTCAGAATCCCAAAGACTTGATTTGTCTGTACCTTTTACCGGAATATCGTAAGTACCGTGAAAGAAAAAAATACCATAACTGTGAGATGAATGATACTTTTCCGCTGATACTTCATAAAAGGTATCCAAAAGAGCATCATTTTTTAATGCACAGGTCTTTAAGCCCAACAATAGTTGTCTTATTGAAGCGGATGATCCTTCGCTAAATACGTATCGTTTTAATTTTGTATTTGTTTCTGCAAAAGGAATCGTTTTAGCGATTGCCAAATTCCAGCTCTTCTCTGATTCTGACAGTTTCAGGAAATTTATATTAAATGTTCCGTCTACAAATCCCTCATCATCCATATAACAGCCTGCAATCCGTGTCATTGCCGTACGAGACGGTGTCATGCGGCGGGTAATCTCTAACATATGGTCACGATTTATTTTCGGCATAATGATCTTCCCCTTTGCGTTTTAATTTATATACAAAAAAAACAGCTTCTCAGCTGCTTTTCTTTATTGCACTTTCAAAACTACATACATGTTGACATTTGGAATCGTGTGACCAAGCTTTTGCTCGAACGCGTTCACCTCATGACTCCGTCATTCGGTGCCTTTTGCTTCGCAAATGTCCAGTCCAGTTGAGAACCACTCCTTCACAAGCAAGCTTGTTCTGTCTTGTTCCTCTCCTGTCCTGACCGCTTTCTCGCTTTTTGGTCAAGCCCTCGACCTATTAGTAGCAGTCAGCTCCATACGTTACCGCACTTCCACCTCTGCCCTATCTACCTCGT
>JAETOL010000114.1 GCA_021771755.1 Lachnospiraceae bacterium
TTAATTCAGAGCAATTTGACCCCTGTTAAATTTTTCCATTCTTCCATCCTGTTCATTCTTGTTTTCTTCGTATTCTTCCTGTCAGTTATGCCGGGTTCTACATTAAATTTCGTTTATAAATATAACGATTCTTTTTTACTTTTACATTTGCGTAGCGACTCTCCGAAGAGCTCTATACGTATAGCCTGATGTACAATTCTGTCCAGAACGGCATCGGCAATCGTCTTTTCTCCAATAACGTCATACCAATCCCTTACCGGGACCTGTGATGTTATGACGGTGGATTTTTTACCATGCCTGTCCTCTATGATATCCATCAGGTTCATCCGCCCTTGGGAATCGAAGGGTTGTATGCCAAAATCATCCAGTATAAGCATATCCAACCTCTCGATTTTCTTGAGTTCTTGCAGGATTGTACCTTTTGCCTTGGCAACCTTAAGCATCCCCATAAGTCTGGATGTGTTGGCGTATAGTACTTTATATCCTTTCTGGCAAGCCTGGAAGCCAAAAGCGGTTGCCAGATAACTTTTTCCTGTTCCGGCACTTCCGGTAATAAACATGTCTTTGCGTTCCCTGACAAACGTAAGGTCAGCCAAACGCTGGGTAAGATTCTTGTCCAGCCCCCTTTCCACTGAGAAGTCTATTTCTTCAATGGTGGCCTTGTATCTGAAGGAGGCCTGACGGATAGCTCTCTCTACCGCGCGGTTTCTGCGGTCATCCCATTCACTTGAGACCAGCCATGAGACGAACTGGTCGGTAGTCATGCTCTCTGTCCGATGTGTTTCCAAACTTGTTTTAAAGGCATAATACATACCTTTAAGATTCATTCCTAACATCTTTTCCAATGTGTCCTGATTCATTTCCATATTGTATCTGGTTGGTTTATTGATAATATTCTTTTCCTCTGATATTCTCATGGGAAGGCATCTCCGTTTCTTGCCCGGCACTGTCTTCCAACGGGAACTCATCCTGCCGGTTGTTAAGGATGCGCTCGATGATGGGATAATTGTACAGACCGTAACTTGTAGCCCAACGGCAGGCATTGGTCAATCGGGTGTTGCCGACCCTGCGTGCGAAGCTAAGAATGCCCTGACACGATTTATAGGCTTGCTCCGGATGCTTTTTCTCTTCCATAACCTGACGGATATATGCCTCCACATCCGGATGAATAGCCGCCGCTTCACGTATAAATTTATCCGGGTTCCATTCCGTGATATAGCGATGGTGTGAAGCCAGGTGCTCTTCCAGGGTCGTGTACCGGCAACGGGCCCTGTTGCGGGTATGGGAAGCAATCAGCTCGTAGCCGTAATAGATGCATACCTCGCGTGAGGTATATAACAAGATGACCTTCTTGCCTATATAGCCGCAAGGCACACTGTAGTAATGGGCGTCTTCCCCCAGGCGGACATGACCGTTTTTCATCACGGTAGCCCTGTAACGCTGTTTGAGTTCAAAACGGATGGGATTGAGCTTGCGTAAAGAATCACGTTCTATCTCCTCGAACTGTTCCCGTCGACTGTATTTACGGTCTGTCAGCGGAGTGTTGTTGTGGAGTTCCAAGGCGACACGGATAGCCGCGTTCAGTGAATCAAGGTCATAAAACTCGCGTTCCTGTATCTTTGGATAGATACTGCGATAGATCAGTTTAACGGCACCCTCGACCAGTGCCTTGTCACGTGGCTTGTAAGCCCTGGCGGGAATTACGGTACAGCCGTAATGTTCGGCAAAGGCTGCAAAGTCCTCATTCAGGATGGCCTCGTATTTACTGCTCTTAGTAACGGCGGACTTGAGATTGTCCGGGATGATGGCGGAGGGAGCCCCCTGGTAGTATAACAAGGCGTTTTCCGAAGCACGGATCAAGTCCTCCTTTTTCTGGCTCATGACCGCTTCCACATAGGTTAACTGGCTGCAGGGAAGGATCGCGACAAAAACCTCCACCGGGATGATTTCGCCCGTCTCAAGGTCGATGATGGAGAGTTTGTCACCGGCGAAGTCTATGAACACTTTATCACCGGCCTTGTGTTCAAGATGCATGATGGGACGGCTGCAGGCTATATGCTGCTGAATCAGAATATAGAAGCGGGTGCGTCCGTAACCATCCGGATGGGAAGAGAGGTACTCACGATGTAAAGCCTCACGGGTAACACCTTTCTTCTGAAGCCGCTTGCAATATTCGGGCAACAACGACTTTAGTTCTTCCATCCGTTCGCTTTCTGTCTTTACTCTGGTCTTTTCGTGGAATAACTCCGAGAGTTCCTGGTCCGATAGAGACAGTACTCCTTCATAATCCAAACCGCTGCGCTGAAATACCTGTAAGTATTTCTTGACCGTATTGCGCGAAACGGTTAACATACTGCTGATACTTTTGGTCCCATAACCCTGAGAGTAACAGCGTAACACTTGACGAATCTTTTCCATTCCTAATTGTCTATTGGGCATAACTGACTTTTATTCGTTTTTAACAAACAAAATAGAATTATAGATCGAGTAAACAAGAATGAAACTCACTTTTTAGGGGATCATTTTAAAGTGAATTTAAGGGGGCACTTTCGAGTGAATTTGGGGGATCACTTTAAAGTGAACGGAGGGGGGCAATGGTGAGTGAATTTTCCA
>JAETOL010000115.1 GCA_021771755.1 Lachnospiraceae bacterium
ACCTCTTGTATTCTTTAGATTTTACCAACTGGCAGGTCAGTAATAATCTAAATTTACTTGAGGTATTTTTTTGTGTCAATCTCTTGACCTATTTAAAGTATACAGGAAGCTTTCTGCTTCCAGAATAACAGAATCTTTTTGCCGGGTATTCTCCAACTCGTAACCGCGTTGTAACCATAAAAGGATTACCCTTGTTCCGTTCCCCGGTTCACTTTCTATGGTCAGCTCCCAATGGTGAAGATCTGCGATTTCCTTACAGAGCGCAAGTCCAAGTCCTGCACCCCCTTCTTTTCTGGATCGTGACTTATCCACCATGTAAAAGGCTTCTGTTACCCGTTCAATCTCTTCCGGAGCTATTCCTCGTCCCTGATCCTCCACAATAAGAGCCTCATCATCAGCTATTATCCGGATTTTTCCACCGTTCTCTGAGGCCTTTCCTGCATTATCCACAAGGTTCAGTACAAAACTTGTCAAAAGATCCACATCTGCTGTTTTTTGGAGATCTAAGGGGCTGCACTGGACTTCCAGCTGAATTTCCTTTTCTTTTAACGTAAATTCCGTCAAAGCTTTTATATGATTCAAAAAGTTTCCCACCTGAAAGCTTTGAAGATTCATTCCTGATTTTTCTTCCTCATAAAGCCCGGTCAGCTCCAGAAGCTTAACAGCCAGTCTGGAAAGGCGGCTGCACTCCTTTTGAATATACTGAAGAGCCTGCTCCCGTCTTTTATCGCTTAAACGTACGGTAAGAAGGGTATCTGCATAACCCATAATGGCTGTCATGGGCGTTTTCAGCTCATGGGCAAGGCTTCCCAGCATTTGCTGCTGTTTCCTGTTTATTTCTGTCAGTTCCTGTATATTTTCCTGTATAGTGCCAGCCATATGATTAAAGCCGGCTGCCAGCTCTCCCAGTTCATCTTTCCTGCTCTCAGATACCCGGACATGATAATCTCCCTCTGAAATAGCCCTGGCAGCCTTTTTTAATTCCATCAGAGGACGCATGGTGGCATAAAGGCTTTTCCATATGATAAATCCGCCCACAATCAGAAGAAACACCGTAATCATAAGTCCCTTTAAAAAAAGGCGCTCTGTTCTCTGATAGATTTCCGTAACGTCCTGATAATACAAAATTCCTGCCTGTATATTGCTGTCAGATATCTGAGTAAAGGTAAGCATGAGCTTTTTTCCATCTATGGTCTGTACCGGAATTTCCCCATTATTTTCTCCCTCTGCCTCACTTATCCCCTTATAATCGAATTCATAAGGTGTCGCATTGCAGACCCATTCCCCATACTGATAAAAAGCTCCGTTATTCCCAAAAACTTCTCGAAACGACTGAACCGCTGCCAGCTTCCGTCCTTCTCCATCGCTGTTTTTTAAAAGTTTTGACGATTCTTCCATCTTTCTGTTAAACTCATGGATCTTATCTATAAAAATAATTTCCAGGCTTTTTCTCTGATCCTTCAAAGTCTGTTTCTGAGATGCATAAAGAAAATACGCCATAGTAAACTGAGAAATTAATAAAAATCCCAGAACCGCCTGAAAAAATATTTTTTGGAACAGCTTCACTGATCCACCTCCAGTCTGTAGCCTATAGTAGGAATGGTTTTTATTACATTTCCCCAATCCAGTTTTTTGCGTATACGACCTACATGGGCATCCACAGTACGTGTCTCACCCTCAAATTCCATTCCCCACAAGGCTCCCAGAATCTGTCCTCTGGTAAGCGCCTTATTCTTATGACGCACAAACATTAAAAGGCATTCATATTCCATCGGTTTCAGATAAACCTCCTGTCCGGCCTTTTTAACCGTATGCTTTTCTGTATCAATCTCCACATCATAAATACAAATTAAATGCTCGTTTTTTCCATTTCTTTCCAGAACCTTTTCAATTCGTACCAGAAGCTCCAGCATCTCAAATGGCTTTACAATATAATCCTCTGCGCCTTCTTTCAGTCCTCTGACTTTATTTTGAACCTCTCCTCTGGCAGTCAGAAAAATAACCGGAATTTCATAATCCTTCAGTTCTGGAAGAAGAGCAAAACCATCCTTTCCCGGCAGCATCACATCTACCAGAGCGCAGTCATAGACATGGTTTTCCGACAGACTTTTACTTACCTCCTCTCCGTCAAAAAAAGAGGTAACCTGATATCCTGTCACTTCCAGATTCATACAGATCAGGTCGTTAATTGCTTCCTCATCTTCTATTACAAGAATATGTGCTCCCATATTGATTCCTCCCCTGGTGTTCCCTGTCTGCTCTCATACCGCTTTGTTTACTTGCGGCATTTTGTCACGTTATAGAAACTTTGATTACATTATGACATGAATTTTATCTGTAGGATGTAACTGTTTTGTAAATTTATGCATTGTTTTGTTTATTAGGAAAACAGTACATTTATACTAAATTACAGGATATTTCAGACTTTCCTAATAAACAAAAAAAGCCTGCAGAACTTTCTGCAGACATAAAAAAACTCCCCCTGTTGGACTCGAACCAACGACACTGCGGTTAACAGCCGCATGCTCTACCGACTGAGCTAAGGAGGAATAAAAGTGTATTTGAATTGCACTTTCAAAACTACATACAT
>JAETOL010000116.1 GCA_021771755.1 Lachnospiraceae bacterium
CAATACGGACACTTGCAACATCTATTCTTACTTGACACCAATATGCCTTTGATCATCGTTGCTTGCCGGCATGTTGGATGGACATATATTGCAATCTGTCCTACTTCTTTAACGTGCTTGCAAGTGTCAAATTTTTCTTTGCGCATGCTTTACCTCCTCGAATAGTTCTTGAGTCTCTTCCTTCCGGCTTTTTTCAGCTTCTTCCTGGCATCTCTGACAATCATTAAAAGATGCCCCGAAGCAGCCGCTACAGTCTTTGTTCATGGTTTATCCTCCACTTTGTTATGATATTTCTTACAATATCCATCTTTATAAGCAACACATTTTTCTTTGATACATGGATTTAGCACTGGCTTTACAAAATCTCCATTCCCCACACATGCTGCTTTCACTTCTTCTTTTCCGACTAAATCAGGACAAAATAAAATCATCACTCCACCTCCAACAAATCTGGATTGTCAAATATATTGCCACAAACTTCAAAATGTTCTGCATCCCATTTTCCAAACGTTTCGATGTCTCTTGAATGATTTTCATTTGAGCAGAAACCGGTTTCGTTCCACAATATTCTTGTGTATGTTGTATCCTCTGGATAATCTGCATCGAGATGAGCTTTTAAAATATCATTCTCCCAAATCTTCTTACCGTTCTTGTCGGTAAGTCCTGTGTACTGGCAGAGGGTGTCTGGGTCGATTTCATAAGCCGTGTTTTCATTATCAGAGCCTTGAATGTGTAATGTCCCCCACATTCTTGTAGGCAGACCCTCCACCCATTCACCATTATCTTTTCTCTTTGCTTTAAAAAGGATTTCACGCATTTATTCCACTCTCCTATTTCTCCGTAAAATCAAATAAAAATTCCTTTACTGTTTGCCCCGTATATTTATATCCTCTATCATCAACATAAGTCTGTGCAGGTAACTTTGTTCTAGTGATTCCAACATAACTCAAATTATTAAAAAACAATGTATTTGCTTCAATAATTTCTGCCTTTAATGCAAACCCTTGTTTATTCCACCATTCTTTTATCTGCTTCGGCTCTCTTGTTGATAAAATAAATACTGGTACTTTCATAGTATTTAAAATGAGCATCAAATCTAAAACTTCAGGATTGTATGTATCGTAAATACTACCATCCTGCCAACCTTTTGAATATTTATGAATCACTCCGTCAAAATCAAATGCCACTGCTTGCCCTTCTTTTATTTTTAATTTATCTCTTCTAGCTTCTACCATCTCTTCCACCTTTCCGAGGCCTGCAAACTCTTGAAGAAAACTCGCAGGAAACTCAACTCATAACTCAATTACTCAACTCCGAGTTGACTTATTCTGACCAGTCAAGCATCTGCGTACAATGGTGGCAACTCTCATTTCTATAGGACCCCACAACTCCTCCACAGCTAGGACAAAATCCTTTGTAGTATATTAAACGTCCATCAAAATCATTATATGTTGTTCGCATTTCTGGTTTCTTCGGCAGCTGCTTTTCCAGTGCTTCGATTGCGGTCCTCATCATATCGTCCATTTTGGTGTGGTCGCATTTGTAGTAATTAACGCACTCTTCGCATATTGCTTCACCAATATTTGCTTTTATGCAGTATATCGCTTCTCTGACTTTCTTTTCGTCCATCATTCCCTCCTGTCAAATTTGCTCAGCATCTGCTGTCGCCAGTCCTCTTTATGCTTATCGCAGGTATCATCCTCATGGATCAGGATTCCTTTGCGGTCGCAGAGACCGTTGTCGTTGTCGATACAGGTTGCACAGGCTTTATTTTCCATCATTCTTTTACCCCTCTTAAATATTCAATAATCTGTGTCTTGCTCTGCTTACAGTCTGCAAAGCGCTTCCAGTTACCTTTCAGAAGATAATATTCCGTTGTAACATAATATCCTCCGCGTTCTTCCTTTTTCCACCAATCGTCTCCCTTGGTGTGCTCAGTTTCTTTGATCACAATCATTGATCCGTCCGGAAGAGGATATTTGTAATAACGTTCGCTCACGTCCGGCACATCAAGCCAGATATCCCAACCGGTATAGTCTTCCAAGAATTCCTTACGCTTCTGGTTATTTGTAAGTTCTTTCAGCTCCATTCTGTTGCCTCCTCAATCATTCCACCTGATTTCCAGTTCCATCCCAAGCTCTTCCTTGATGCTCTCTATGTAATCCGGCCAGGTTGCCAGATCGTCCATCAGGAGGTCTGCACCCTCTGCCACCTTATCCATGTATCTCTGGCAGCGTTTCTGACCGAACCCAAAAGCATCATGCAGAGCGGCTATACTCAGGATCGTAAATGTGTCTAAAGTCATTTCTTTTATTTTCTGGCTTGCCTTGTCCAGGTCCTTGGCGGCCAGTGAAGTATGTATCCCGGTGATTCCACGGAACTTTACTTCCCGTTCCAGGGCTTCAAGCCCCCCCTGCCTTACAATCCGCAGGGCAAGGGTTAGACCATCTTCACGGCCACGTTCGTATTCGCGCATTTTGTTCATCCGGCTTTTCTCCTCTTTGCAAGATATTCCAGCTGACGTACAGTCTCCAGAAGCCGCAATCTGGATTCAGCTTTCGCACAATCGCTGTGGACACCTTCAACCTTTCGGAACCAGACATATTGTCCCATTTCTGACCTTTGTAGATTAATTCTCCATCCGCGACAGATAATTCCGGAAGAGGGAGCTCTGCAGAATCCAGAAGGCTGTTTTTCTTGCTTCGTAAGTTGCTGATCTTTTCAGTAAGCTCGTTGTACTGGCTACGATATACCTTTGCATCGTCCTCAGCCTTTTCTTTATCAAGATTTGCCCGGACTTTCCGGTTGATCTCTTCAATATTGGAAATACTCGCTTCCAATTCTGCCGTAGATTCATCCTGTAAGTCCGCGGCAGATAATTTGGCAATCCGTAAATCCTCTTCAATCCTTTTCTGT
>JAETOL010000117.1 GCA_021771755.1 Lachnospiraceae bacterium
GTAGGCTAAGCACCCAGCGCCTTGTCATATTTCTATGGTAGGTTTCCGAGTACTCGCCTCCGAACCGGACTTACAAGTCTCCCTGTATCCGGCTCTCCACTAATTAATTCAGTCTGATTCTTCGGTCGGGGTCTATTTTTGCATGACACTTTGAGCAGACAGCCAAAGTTTTTCGTCTTCGAGCTATCATTTTCTTTTCCCAGTCGGATTTACCTTTCAGGTCTTTAAGTTTGCGAACGTGATGCATTTCGAGTTTATCGGTAGCACCGCATAATTCGCAAACTTGGAGCTTCAGCCTTTCCATAAGGCTGTTACGTCCACCTGTTATGGAAACTGTCCGTGGAATAGTGTCACAGTAAATATTCCCTGCAACCTTTTTGCGTTTGAAACCATCATGATAAAATGATTGGTAAAGTGTCTTACCCTTGCTATTTTCATATGCCACTTGGAAAACCTTGTTCTTTTTATATTTCAGAAGTATTTTCTTTACAGATGATTTGTATTTGTTCGCAAATACCTTATACATGCTGTATGACATAATGTGATAGAAAGAATTGATGACATAGCTGTTATTGGCTATTGAGTAGTAATTATAGAACCCTCGGATTTCGGCATTGAACTGACTGACTATTTCCAAGTCATCCAAGTTCAGCATGTACGTTCTGACGATGGATTTCCAAACCTCTTTGCCATTGACGACCGCGATTCTTGCGGCTTTATAATCAAAGAGTTTCTTCCGCATCGTTTCAAAATTCAGGTACAATACAGGCTTGTGTCCGAATGCACGAACCGTTTTACCGTACTTATCCTTACGTAAATCGTTACACCTACGTATAAATACGTCATATCCGAGAAATTTCGCTGGTTTCTGCGCATTGGTTATCAGTGTCTTTTCGTCTGACAGTTCCAGTTTAAGAGCTTCATTCAAATAATTCTTAATATCCTCTTTTACTGTTTTGCAGTCTTCAAGATTACCGGTAATTCCAATCAGAAAGTCATCTGCGTATCTCACGTATTTTAACCGTTTGATACTGCTGTCCATTTCATTACGTGCCGGATAGTTGTTCCGTTCTTCTCGTAGCCGCTTAATTTCGGCGGTCATCTGTTTCCTTACCTTTACATCTTTCTCATTCTTTAGTTTCTTTGCCAGTCGGTATCTTCGCTGTTCGTAGAGCTTGTATCGAGCGTCGCCTTTTCTTGTTACCCCTTTATTGAACCGATTGATGTATTCCTTGATGTACTTGTCGAACTTGTCAAGGTAGATGTTAGCCAGTATTGGGCTGATAATCCCGCCTTGCGGAGTTCCACTGTACGTTCTATGAAATACCCAGTCTTCCACATATCCGGCATTCAGGAATTTTCTGATAAGCCGCAAAAATCTCTCGTCGGCGATACGTTCCCGAAGAATATTAATCAGTACGTCATGATTGATATTGTCGAAGAATCCTTTAATATCGCCTTCAATAAACCATTTCACGGCAGTGAATGTCTTTTGTATATCTATAAGAGCAGTATGACAACTTCGTTTGGGACGAAACCCATGTGAAGTATGTTCAAAACTACCTTCATAGATTGCTTCAAGTATCATTCTGACTACTTCCTGTACCAGCTTATCATCAAAAGAGGGTATGCCAAGCGGACGTTTTTTCCCGTTTTTCTTAGGTATGTACGTCCTTTTGGACGGATTAGGCTGATAAGTCTCATTTTTAAGACTGCCAATCAGTTGTTCAACTCGGTCAATACTCATTCCGTCAATGGTTTTACCATCGGCTCCTGCCGTCATGTTGCCTGTCTTGCTGTAAATATTCTGATAGGCTACATAAAACATTTCCTCGTTAAACAGCACTCTATACAGCCGCTCAAACTTATAGTTCAAGTTACCGCTGTGTTTACTCAGACTGTTCAACACATTTTCTGGATTTCTCATGTCTCTCACATCTTCCTTTAAATTGTTAAACTTAATTAGCTGCTCCCCTTCGCCATGTACAGGGCGTTACCCTGCTCAGACTACTATGGAAGCTCCGTTGCCATGCCGGATATTCAGGGGCAGACCCCATAGCCCTACAACTGGCTTTCCGGTTTAGGCAATCCCCGTTTAGAAATTTGACGACTATTTGGCTCGATAGATTGTCGGATACGACTTTCGTCCTTTACTACTTATGGTAGTTGCCTTGCGGTAAGTTTATGCTACTCCTGCTACGTGTCATCAGTGTAGTACCGCAACATAACGGTATAATTCCGAAGAATTATTCAACTGTCTTCCGTCATTGCCCAAGGATACGACTGCTCGGACTATCGTTCAACCAATGCAGGCTTTATCCTCATATCTATCATTTTAACTTGCCATTCGGTCGCAGCCTGACAGTTGGCTGACTTATGGCTTTACCAACGTGCTATGTTCCCTTGTGGGGTTTTCCCCTCCGGTTAGCGGTTGTTAATGGGCATTTTAAACACTTGCCCAGTCGCTTGCCAAAGCGACATTCGTCAAATTCCCTTTACGGGCGCAC
>JAETOL010000118.1 GCA_021771755.1 Lachnospiraceae bacterium
CGCCATTCCGCTTCAAACTGAGCAAAGCTCAACAGGTTAATTAGTTACCATCGTTTACTCTGCGATCCCTGCCAGGAAATTCAAGACGATATGCCTTGGATGTCATTCGGCTTAAGCAGGCATCTGCGTAGGTGGAATCCCCAAAAAGCTGATACCATCCGGATACTGGAATCTGTGAGATAATAATAGTTGCCTTGCGGCAGTCTCTGGATTCGATGATTTCAAACAGATCGCGGCATTTCTCGATGTCCAGATCCATTAAGCCGAAATCATCTATCACCATGAGATCATAAGCTGCCATTTCATTCGAATACTCAAAGTAAGTACCTTCCTGCCTAGCATGATCTGATTCCTTTAAAAGAGTGTTCGCACGTATATATTTAACAGTACGGTTCTGATGCATTGCTGTGATACATAAGGCGCAGGCGATGTGCGTTTTCCCGGCACCAGCCCCTCCAGTCATCAGCAGGTTATTCGGCTCATCGATCCAATCACACTTGGCCAGAAGTTCTATGACGTGTGTATTCAGCTGACGTTCTGGATCATAGATTGAACTGTCAAGATCAGCTGCAGGATATTTCAGGGTCGCTTTCTTCATGAGACGTTTAAACTTTTTACTCTCACGCTGATCCCACTCCTGATTTACAATAGCAGCAAAGCGGACTTCAAATGATTCGAGACCTGTGTTTGGTTCCATCAGCTGCTTTTCAAAGGCTTCAGCCATACCGGACATGCGAAGTTTATACAGCCGATCCATGAGTATGTTCTGTTCCTTTGTGAGTTTATCGTTATAAAGATAGTCTTTTAATCTGTATGCCATAGTACGTCACCCTTACTTATAGTAGTCCTTTCCTCTGATATTTTCATGATTGGGCAGTGTTCCTGGTGAATGCTCGGGGAGTTCCTTCACATCCATCTTTTTCAGCATCTGCTTGAAGGTAAAATATTTACAGGAATTGATCTCTATACATTTACGGGCAACTTCTTCAGCAGCACCTTTCGGGATTGTTTTTACTTTATGCAGGATACCTGCACAGGCATTATAAGACTGCTCTTCATGTTTTGATGATTTAAGGAGTCTGTCAATCAGTTCTGACATCGCAGGACCAATGGCAGAAGCCCAGCGGCGGTAATAATTACCATCCTTTGAATTGACTTCTTTGTAATAAAGGTGTTCTGGCGGCATATGTTCATCTACCGTGATATACAGCGGAAACTCTCTATAAGACCGCTTATGTGTACAGATCAGTCGATTATACTGATCACAGATTCTGATCTCTGAAGCGGTTGCCTTCAGGATTGCAGGCTTGCCACAGTAAGAGTACAATACGGAGTAGTAGTGGCCGTCATACTCGATGTGGTAGTTGTTGGGAATTTTTAAGACCGCTTTATAGTCGCAAGCCGTGTAACATCCGCCTGGCAGTGGTTTCATACATGGTTTGTCATACTTTTCGAAAGCCTCCTGTCTTGAGAAATCCTTGCCTTGAAAAGATCGCTTATTGAGGACCGCTACTATTTTTTTGATTTCAGCATTCAGGTCTTCAAATGATACATATATCTTTTCTTTCAGTTTCTCAACCAGGTGTGTTTCAAGATAACGTACATGATTTTCAACTGTAGGCTTGCCTTTCGGCTTTCTAGCGGGTGGTGGAAGAACTATAGTTTCATAGAAATCTTCCAGATCTGCAAATGTAGACTGCAGGATAAGTTCATCCTTTGTGTGCTTGGTTACAGCAGTTCGCAGGTTATCGGGCACAAAGTATTTCGTAACAGCACCATAAAATGAAACAGCATGGGCACAGCCTTCTATAAAACATGGGAGCTTCTCATTTGGAAAAGCTTCTGCATAGATCAGGCTGCTGACTCCAAGCGTGGTCGCAAAGATATGGACCTTTTTGATCTCGCCCGTTTCGGTATCTGTTAACAGTTCCGGCTTATCACCAACCCAGTCGATATACATCTTTTCACCCGGGATTCGGTTTACGGCCATTGATACCTTCTGACCACCATAGTTTTCTGCTATGAATCGGTTAAAGTATTCGTAAAACTGTGACTTCTCATAACCATCAGGATTCTTTTCTTTATAATCCAGCCAACAGAACGAAATGTTCATGCGGCTCCCTGATGCATGGATTCTGTCATAGTAATACTGGAAATCTGGAAGTGGGACATCTTTCCTCTGTAGATTTTTCTGCGGATAGAAAAGATTCTCAACTTCCTTAGGTGCCATCATTCGGAGTTCCTCGATTGGGATTCCGTTGGCATGGTAGCGGCTCATGATCAGATTTAATGTACCTGAGCCAATCTTGTAACGATCCATAACGGACCTGGTCTGGCATCCATTCAAACGCATCTGGATGGAGCCGATAATCGTGTTGTAGTCTTGCATAGTTATGCCTCCTTTCGCAATCATTTGATGACTACGAAAGAACTATAACACGTTGAAAACTTATTGATCAGCTGAAGCGGAAA
>JAETOL010000039.1 GCA_021771755.1 Lachnospiraceae bacterium
TTAAATTTTACATCAAAAAGGATTAGGATTCCTTATATTTTGAGCATTTTTTGAAAGTTGTTTATAACCGAAGCGGTTGGTTTGAAACTCTGTGGATAAAACTGCGGAAACTCAAGAGATTTACCTATTTAAAAACATGTTGTACAGTGCTATAATGATTACGCTTATATTAATATCATTTTACAATGGAGGAAATTATGCATATCATAATCGTTGGGTGCGGAAAAGTCGGCCGTACTCTGGCAGAACAGCTTCAGGAAGAAGACATAGACCTGACTGTGATCGACACTGTTGAAAAAACTGTAAACGACGTTACAGAAGACATTGACGCCATGGGAATCGTAGGAAACGGCGCCAGTATTAATACACTGATGGAAGCAGGCATCAGTACTGCAGATATCCTGATCGCAGTAACTGCTTCTGATGAACTGAATCTTCTCTGCTGCCTGATCGCACAGAAAACCGGAGACTGTCAGACGATTGCCCGTGTCCGCAACCCTATTTACAGCCAGGAGATCGGATTTATCAAGGAAAAACTTGGAATATCCATGATCATCAATCCGGAATACGCTGCAGCTCAGGAAATTTCCCGCCTGCTCCGTTTCCCAGCTGCCATTAAGATTGACCCATTCTCCAGAGGAAAGGCTGAACTTTTAAAATTCAAGGTTCTTCCCGAATTTGGTCTGGATGGAATGAGTGTTTCCAAAATAACCGAAAAATTCCGCTGCGATATTCTGTTTTGCGGCATAGAAAATAAAGACACCTTATCAATTCCCGGCGGTAATCATATCATCCACAATGGCGACTTTGTTTCCATTATCGCCACACCTCAGAATACAGCCCTGTTTTTCAAAAAAATCGGTCTGAAAACCAATCAGGTCAAAAACTGTCTGATCATTGGCGGCGGAACGATTTCATTCTACCTTGCCAAGGCTCTGATCGCCTCTAAGATCCAGGTTAAGATCGTAGAAAAAGATCCTCAGCGCTGTGAGTTCTTAAGTGAACTCCTGCCGGACGCTACGATCATCAACGGTGACGGAACGGATCGTGCCCTTCTTCTTGGGGAAGGTCTGGAAACTGTGGAATCTTTTGTAACCCTGACAAATATGGATGAGGAAAACATCTTCCTTTCCCTCTTTGCCAAAAATATATCAAAAACCAAACTGGTTGCCAAGGTAAATCGTCTTCCTTATACTGATGTGATCGATCAGCTGGATCTGGGCAGTGTGATCTATCCGAAATATATCACCTCGGATTCTATTCTGCGTTATGTACGTGCTATGCAGAATACCATCGGAAGTAATGTAGAAACCCTGTACCACATTCTGGATAATCAGGCAGAAGCTCTGGAATTTGCGATTCATGACGTTTCTCCTGTTGTCGGTGTCCCTCTGGCTGAACTGAACCTGAAAAAAAATCTTCTGGTATGCAGTCTTGTCCGGGATGGTAAGATCCGTATTCCAAGAGGTCAGGATACCATTCAGATCGGGGATCATGTGATCATCGCAACCACACACAAAGGCCTTCGCGACATCAGCGATATTCTTGAAAAATAAGGAGTAAAGTCATGAATTACCGTATTATCGCCTATATTGTCGGTTGGGTCTTTAAGCTTCAGGCAATATTTATGATACTCCCGGTTTTGACAGCTGTGGTCTACGGAGAAAAAGATATTTTTGCTTTTTTTGCCGCCATTGTTGTCTGCCTGGTCATCGGACTTCCTCTTACACGAAAGAAGCCCACAAACAAAGTATTTTACATAAAAGACGGATGTGTGGCAGTAGCTCTAAGCTGGATCGTACTCAGTATCACCGGAGCCATTCCCTTTGTGCTCTCCGGTGCGATCCCGCATCCCATCGATGCCATATTTGAAACCGTCTCCGGATTTACCACCACCGGAGCCAGTATTCTTACTGAGGTAGAAAGTCTTCCAAGATCGATCCTCTTCTGGAGAAGCTTCAGCCACTGGATCGGGGGAATGGGAGTACTGGTATTTCTTCTGTCCCTTCTGCCGCTTGCAGGAGGGTACCACATGAATCTTATGCGGGCGGAAAGTCCGGGACCTTCTGTCAGCAAACTGGTTCCAAAAGTACAGTCAACGGCAAAGATTCTTTACAGCATCTATCTTGGAATGACAGTTCTTCAGATCATCTTTTTGCTGTTGGGAAAGGTTCCGTTATTTGATACCCTTTGCATTACCTTTGGTTCTGCAGGTACCGGTGGTTTTGGAATAAAAAATGACAGCCTGGGAAGCTACAGCACTTATTGCCAGGTTGTAACAACTATTTTTGTCATCCTGTTTGGTGTGAACTTCTCTGCCTACTATCTGATACTGACAAAGAAGTTCAAAGCGGCATTTCATATTGAAGAGATCCGATACTATTTTGGGATCATCCTGGCTGCCATCATTCTGATTGCTATTAATACACGGCATATGTTTTCCGGTTTTGCCCAGGCATTTCAGCAGTCTGCTTTCCAGGTTGGTTCTATCATCACCACTACCGGTTATTCCACTACAGACTTTAACCAATGGCCGGCATTATCAAAAACCATTCTGGTGCTGCTGATGTTTATTGGTGCCTGTGCCGGAAGTACCGGCGGCGGAATCAAGGTTTCCCGTATCGTGCTGCTGCTCAAAGCTGCCCGCAAAGAGTTCCAGCTGTATCTGCACCCCAATGCAGTCAAAAAGATTAAAATGGATCAGAAAACCGTACCTCATGAAACACTGAGATCCACAAATATTTTCCTTAGCGTATATCTTGTGATCTTCTGTGCATCTGTCCTTCTGATCTCACTGGACAACTTTGACCTTATCACAAACTTTACTTCAGTTGCAGCTACACTGAACAATATCGGACCTGGGCTGGAAATTGTAGGACCTATGGGAAATTTCTCTTCCTTCTCCTACCTCTCCAAATCGGTTCTTATCTTTGATATGCTGGCAGGTCGACTGGAGATTTTCCCGCTCCTGCTCCTGTTCTTTAAAAACACCTGGAAAAAGTTCTGATAATAGTGAGACAAGGTATATTCTTATAACATATGAATATCACCTTGTCTCTTTTTTATATTCTTCATAATTTTTTCAAAAGTTCATCACATATTCTTCATATTTTTAGGGTATAGTAATAAACATAGAAGACACTAAGTTTTCTATATAAATATTTTTCTTTTTCATACGCGCCGGTACGAAAGTACCGGCCTCCTTCCATTTATGGGACTTTTTAAATAAAAACTTTTTCTCTCTCCCTATATATCATTATAAAAACTGCCTGAATCTGAGATTTCCATCCTTCCTCAGATTCAGGCAGCTTTTGTTTATATTCCATTCTCGTTACTGCAGATTATCACTGATCACCTGCCAGATACTGCTGTTCTCAAATCCCAGTTTCCACTGAGCCACTCCTGCAAGTCCATATTTCGGGATCAGCTTCACCTTTTCTGCTATAGACTGGGCATCTTCGATCCAAATGTCATAACTGGATCCATCTTTTTCAAAAGAAGCTTTATTCTGCCCTACGCTTCCATCCCATATTGCCTCTACCTTATTTTCTGTCAGAACGTTCTGTGCCTGATCCATGCCAATTGCTTCACTTGTAAGTGCTCCTCCCGTTGTTTTCCAGAGCCTGGTATAGAACGGAATGGCAAGAATCGTCCTTTCAGGCGGAACCTCTGTCAACGTATCCGTTACCCCTTTTTCCACCCATGGAAGAGACGCAACGGAACCCGCTTCTTCTGATCCCACATAATGCTCGTCATAACCCATGATGATCACATAATCTACCACTTCTCCCTGCTCTTCTCTGTCATAATGACTGGTAAAGTCCTCAGGTACGGGATTATCAACAGAAAGTACCAGATTTCTCTTATGGCATTCAATAGACAGCTCTCTCAGAAATTCCAGAAAATGTGGTCCTGCATCTTCACTGAGTGTCTCAAAATCCACATTGATCCCATCAAGTCCTGTATTTTCTGCTGCAGCAATAAGCTGGCTGATAATATTTTGACGTGAAGCAAGCTGAGAAAGAGTTTCTGTGGTACTGACATCTGCAGTAAAGTTATCGATCAGTCCCCACACCTGCATTCCTTTGTCATGTGCCTGCTGTACATATTCTGCGGAAGAAATATCTGCAATATTTCCTGCTGTGTCCGCCAGATAAAACCAGGTTGGTGAAATCACATTCACACCTGTCATATTCGCAGTTGCATCAGCAAAATAAGCATTGGCCTCTGGGGCTGTCACCTGATGCCAGGACAGATTTACAGGTTCTTCCATAGATAAATACTGATATTCTTCTATTTTAAAATCCCGTTCAAAATCTTTGACTTCCACTGGTGATATATCACTTTTTTTCACAAATCCTATGTAGCCATCCATCGTGGCTGCCTGAACCCATTCTTCATATTCTTCCAGATAAATCAGTGTATCGCCTTTCTTTACCTGTGTAAGGACAGGGGACTTGATTCCCCCACGATACCGGACATACGTATCCTTCTGGACAGAAGCAGTATTGACGTTCTGGAACTGATTCTGAATAATGATTCTGGATGGAGCTTCCCCCATATAAACATCCATATCTGTATATCTCTGTACAAAAGTCAGGCTGAGATATACCTTTCCGTCTTTCAGCCATACATCGCTGTCTCCATTGGCCGATGCAGGGTATTTCTGAAGTTCTGATGGAGTTGCATAAAGAATCTGCTGATTCCCACTGTCCCAGTAGTATCGCTGGTTTAAATAAGTATTCACTAGCTCCAGCGGAAGATAGACCTGCTCATTAGAAGTCACTGCACGTTCTTCCATAATATTCGTACCAAGAACGATCACCGACTCTCCCTCTGCGGTCTGTCCATAATATTCATTCAGATCCATTCGTTCCTTTGTCGGAATATATTTCCGGATCACATGAACACCAATACCGGCTGCTGCCAGCAAAAGAACCAGGCTGACGACGATCACTGCCGGCATATACTGCTTCTTCATCTGCTTTTTTATATTTTTTTTCATTTGTTTTTCCCTTTCCGTTCAGAATAAACTGTTTCAGAAAAATTATATAAAATCCCTGCACTATCGCAGAGACTGCTTTATTATATCATATTTTCTTATGATTTGCTTGATAAATAGTTCTTTTTATTTTTTTTTCATATTTCCGGGGCTCAAAGCCTGGTCAAGCATGAGAAGGGGATTTCTGTGCTATGGCCGAGCCCCTTTATCTTCGGTATTATGAATGCAGACCTGACATTCTCATCTTTCGCAGGCTGTGATATATTTTCTCCCCTGCCCCCTTTCATAAATGAAATGATTTTAGAAAACACCTGATAGGTCTGTGAAAAACACCTGCATGTAATACCGGATTTATCTGCATAATTGTGGGAATCTGTACGGCTGCCGCAGCAGGAACGCTGCATGACTGAAAAACAGCAGACATACTTTTTTGAAAAAGGTTATATATAAGTTCTTATCTTTTTTCTGATACGGATCTGCTCATCTGCCGGATCACATTCAGAATGTTTTTCTTGTTTTTATTATACTGTATTTTTGTCTGTATGCAAGGCTTTTGAGCATTTTATGAAATTTTTTCGATTTAATTTCCAAATATTTTATAATTTAGGTAAATTGAATTTCTTTACATCTGCTATAGTTGTGGTATATAATAGATGCTAAGTTGATATGCATTTTTTACCGTGGCTAAAGTCATGGATTCTAGCTCGTCTGTGTAGAAACACCATATTCTGCGTATGATACAATATGCATATGGTAAGTATACAGCACACAAAGAATAGGATGTGACCATATGAAAATAGAAAAAATAAATGAAAACCAAATCCGCTGCACACTCACCAGAGAAGATCTGGAACTTCATCAGATTCGTCTCAGTGAACTTGCATATGGTTCCGAAAAGGCTAAGAAACTCTTTCGTGATATGATGGAACAGGCTCAGCTGCAATTTGGATTTGAAGCGGATAATATTCCTCTGATGATCGAGGCCATTCCAGTTACATCAGACAGCATCATTCTTATCATTACCAAGGTAGAAGATCCCGAAGAGCTGGATACCCGTTTTTCAAAATTTACTCCGTTTAAAGACCGGGGACAAACGGAAGCACTTCAGCTTGACGGAGCTGATAATATCATCGACATTTTCCAGAAACTGTGTGAAGCCAAATTAAAGAGCGGTTCTAAAAAAACTTCTTCCGTTTCTGAACCGAAAGAGGAAGCGGCTCCGCAGGACGAACCGGAAGTTGATCTGATACGTCTCTTCAGCTTTTCACATTTGGATGATGTGATTGCTGCATCTCACGGATTGAACGGATTTTTCACAGGGGCAAATACTTTGTATAAAGATTCCGCAGAAGGGAAATACCGTCTTGTCCTTCATCAGTCTGATGTGTCTCCGGAAAATTTTAACCGGGTATGCAACATACTTTCCGAGTACGGCGTCAGCAAAGCATTTTCTGCTGCAGGAGAAGCCTACCTGAAAGAACATGGAGAGATGATCTCCGTAAATGCACTTCAACAGCTTGCACAGATTTGATCCACGACTTTTCTATCATGAAAAAAGGGCGTTCCATTTACATGGAGCGCCCTTTTGATTCATATTATTTGCTGAGAAAATCGTTGATCTGCTGAACAAGGATATCTGAATCAAAACCATGAACCATAGCAGCTTCTTCCAGAGACTCTCCCTGGGAAGACGGACAGCCAATGCAGTGCATTCCCATTCTCATAAGGATAGCAGCGCAGTTTGGATCTATTCTAAGAAGCTCTCCGATAGTAGTTTCTTTTGTAACCTGTGCCATTTCTGTTTCCTCCTTTTTATATTTTATGCAGAAAATATGTTTATTATTTGCTGCAGTGTTATGCTGTTTATAGCACATTCATTATAATATAAAACCCCAGTAGAATCAACGGTCATATTATAAAAATATGTTTATAATTTTATACTTGTAATCCTAGGAAAGATATATTAGAATAGCAATATAGAACCGTAAAAGGTGCTAACGAGAAAAAAGGAGGATATTATAATGGCATACGTAATTACTGACGAATGTGTAAGCTGCGGAACATGTGCAGCTGAGTGCCCATCTGAGGCAATTTCTGAAGGCGCAGATCATTTCGAGATCGACGCTGACGCTTGCGTTGACTGCGGAACATGCGCAGATGTTTGTCCTACAGAGGCTATTCATCCAGGTGAATAATTCACTACATAAAGACAGGGAGCTGCAGATATACTGCAGCTCCTTTTCTTTATTTTGTAGAACCATATTAACTATTCTTGTGTATTCTGAAACTTTTTCCTGTTTTCTTTTCTGACAATGCCGCTGCTGTTTCTCTTCTGGCCATCTGCTGTTTTCTGATCGCCAGATCAAGAGAACGAAATCTCTCTTCATCCTCATTCTTCGACTGGATTTCCTGTGTGATCAGCCTTTCCAGAATTGCCTGAAATTCCAGTATTTTTGGATCCGGTGTCTGTTCTTCTTCCTTTTTCCGAAGGTTCCGAAGGTCTTGTGGATGAGGTTCTTCAATCTCCCCTTCCAATAGCTTTATGTTACTTTCTTCCATATCCGCAGCTGTTTGCATCATCTGAGGAATCAAATCCCGAATGGCGCGCAGCTGCAGTCCTCTTTTCTTTAGTTCTCTGATATTCAGGAAAAGCTGAATATCATTTCCTGTGTAGTATCGGTGGCCCATTTCATTCCGCTGAATACGAAGGTCAAGTTCATCTTCCCAGTAACGCATGACATAGGACTTAATGCCCGTCATTTCTGCAGCCTGTCTGACCGTATATCTTGTTTCCATGCCGCACCTCCTACGTATTAAATTATAGCAGAGTAAAAAAGGATTTCAACAAAAAACGTTCGACAGGCTTCGCCCTGTATCCAAAAAAAGCCAGAAATCCGGAAGGATACAAACCTCTTCCAGATTTCCAGCTTTCTGATGGATTTTTACTTTTTCATATTTACAAACTGAGTATATCGCGGCAGCCATACAAGCTCTATGGTTCCGATTGGGCCATTTCTTTGTTTGGCTATGATGACCTCCGCAATATCTTTCTTTTCTGTATCTTTATGATAATAATCATCTCTGTAAAGGAACATAACTACATCGGCATCCTGCTCGATTGCTCCCGATTCTCGAAGATCCGAAAGCATTGGCCTGTGGTCCGGTCTTTGCTCCACTGCACGGCTTAACTGTGACAATGCGATCACCGGTACTCCAAGTTCACGGGCCAGAGCCTTAAGAGAACGAGAGATATCCGAAATCTCCTGCTGTCTGGAATCTGACTTGCCGCTTCCGCTCATAAGCTGCAGGTAGTCGATCATGATAATTCCCAGATTGTGCTCCAGCTTATATTTACGGCATTTGGAGCGCATTTCAGCAATACTGATACCTGGTGTATCATCTATGATCAGATTCGAACGGCCAATGATGTCCGCGCCTTCTACCAGCTTTGTCCAATCCTCATCTTTCAGATTTCCAGTACGCATATTCTGGGAATCCACATGAGATTCCATAGCCAGAAGACGGTTCACCAGCTGTTCCTTTGACATTTCCAGGCTGAATATGGCAACCGTAACATTTTTTCTGAAAGCCATGTACTGGGCAATATTCAGTACAAATGCTGTTTTACCCATGGAAGGACGCGCTGCGATCAAAACAAGATCAGACGGATGCATACCAGAGGTTTTGTAATCAAGGTCTACAAAACCTGTAGGAATACCTGTTACATTTCCTTTTAGCTTGGAAGCTTTTTCAATATTATTGATGGCATTCAAAACCACCTGCTGGATCGGAACGTAATCACCGCCAATGCTTCTCTGCAAAATACTGAAAAGCTTTTTTTCAGCTTCCTCCAAAAGTGTTTCTGTACTTTCTTTTTCCAGATAACAGTTATTCGCAACTTCTTCCGTTGCCTTGATCAATCGGCGGAGAAGTGCTTTTTCACTTACGATATTTGCATAATACTTTACATTCGCAGACGTAGGTACTGCTGCCAGAAGTTCCCTTACATATTCCATGCTGCTGATATCAGGAGGCAGATCTTTTTCTTTCAGCCGATTCTGGAGTGTGATCAGATCCACCGGCTGTCCCTCATTGCAAAGTTCAACCATCGAATCAAAAATAATACCATATTGATTCTGGTAGAAATCATCACTAGTCAGAATCTCCGATGCTACCAGGATCGCATCCCTGTCCATAAGCATGGAACCGATCACAGACTGTTCTGCCTCAATACTGTGAGGAAGTATCCTTCTGATCAGTGCTTCTTCCATACTGATGCATCCTCCATGTTATGCTTCTTTTACCCAGACTTTCAGACTTCCTGTTACCTTGGGATGAAGTTTTACCGGAACCTGCGTTACACCCAGATTTCTGATCGGGCCTTCCAGCTGAAGTTTCTTTTTATCCAGATCCAGATTCAACTGAGATTTTGCAGCCTCTGAAATTTCTTTTGCGGATATGGAGCCAAATGTTCTTCCGCCTTCTCCGACTTTCAGGGTCAGAATCACTTCTTTTGTTTCTAAATCCTTTGCAAATGCCTGTGCTGCTTCAAGATTCTCCTGTGCCACTTTTTCTTCGTTTGCCTTCTGAAGCTTCAGGTCGTTCAGATTCTTCGGTGTTGCCTCAACGCCCAGCTTCTTTGGCAGAATCATATTACGGGCATAGCCGTCACTGACATTTACGATCTGTCCTTTTTTTCCAAGAGATTTTACATCTTCTAATAAAATTACTTTCATTTTATCTCCTCTTCTTCCTGATACATTTCATCAATGATCTTCTTTAACAATTCTTCTACTTCATCTATAGGCAGCCTGACCTGAGCTCCCGCAATATTGATATGGCCTCCTCCGCCCATTTTTTCCATCATGACCTGTACATTGACCTCGTCAATGGCTCTGGCACTGATATACACCTCATGGTTATAAGGTGTCAGAACAAATGAAGCTTTGACTCCGGAAATATTCAGAAGTTCGTTTGCCGCCTGTGCCCCTACTACCGTAGGACTTTCCAGTCCCTCGCTCGGGCATTTCGCTATTGCAAAACATTCCTTATAGATGCTGGCCGAACGAACAGCCTCCGCCTTAGCCTTATAAGATTCAATATTATCCCGAAGCAGCTTTCGTACTCTGGTCATATCTGCTCCGCTGCGGCGCAGGAAAGCAGCTGCCTCAAAAGTACGTACACCGGCTCTGGTGATAAAATTATTGGTGTCTATCATGATACCTGCGTAAATACAGTCTGCCTCAATATTTCTCAGACGAAGGTCATCTGAAAAATACTGCAGAATCTCTGCCACCATCTCACAGGTAGAAGATGCATAAGGCTCTACATAAGAAAGAACCGCATTCTGAATAATCTCATTGCCTCTACGGTGGTGATCCAGTACCACGATTGTCTTTGTCATGTAAAGAAGCTCCTGGCACTCTGTATAACTTGGTTTATTGGTATCAACGACTACCACTACCGTGTTATTATCCACAAGCTCCATAGCCTGATCTCTGTCAATAAACATCGAAGGCTCATAATCCGGATTGTTCAGATATCCTGCCATCAATGGCCTGATAGATGTAGAAGGATCATTCACCACAATATGAACCGGTTTTCCAAGTGTCTTTCCGGCGCGATAAATGCCGATCGCAGCCCCCAGCGCATCTACATCTGTAATCTTATGTCCCATGACTACCACACGCTCTTTGGTGCTCATAAATTCTTTCAGCGCCTGTGCTTTCACTCGCGCCTTTACGCGGGTGGTTTTTTCCATCTGCTGGGCTTTTCCTCCAAAGTAGGAAATATTATCGCCGTTTTTAATAACGACCTGATCTCCCCCACGCCCCAGAGCCATTTCTATGGCAATACGGCAGTACTCATAATTTTGAAGATACGTAGCTGCATTCAATCCGATACCAATACTCAGAGTGACTGTCATCTCGTTTCCGATATTGACGGTCTTGACTTCCTCTAAAATATGAAATTTCTGTTCTTTCAGGGCTTCAAGGGAACTCTGTCGCATGATCAGGAAATATTTGTCCTTTTCCAGCTTACGCACAAGGCCGTCATAATTAGAAAAGTATTTTGTGATCTTTCTGTCTATCAGAGCGATCAAAAGAGAGCGACGTACATCCTCTACACTTTCCAGAGCCTCTTCATAATTATCCAGATAAGCCAGAGCCACAACCAGTTTATTATCCTCATTAGCCTGAATATATTCTCTCAGCTCTGTTTCATCATACAGATACATGGCGATCAGACTTGTATTTTCTGACAGTCCTTCCAGTACGTCTGAATGAACCATGGCTTCTCCCATTCTCACTCTCTGCATAGAAATCCTGTAAATACGCTCTCCTGCCTGAGTACTTATCTCTGAAATTTCATTTTCCTGACAAACGGGCAGCTTGTCCTTTGTGATATCCGGAAAGATTGTACTGATGTTTTTTCTGTAAAACTGATCTTTTCCTGTAAGCTCCGCAAACACCCGGTTACACCAGATCATGCGGCCTTCCATATCCATGATCGCATATGGCAGTGCCAGCTCTTCCAGAACCCTTTTTTCAAGAAATTCATATTGACTGGCAAAAGCCACAAGATCATTAAACATCTGAGGCCTGTGATAAAAGAAGATCCCCGCGGCGCAGACCATATAGATCAATATCCCTATCGTCATTACTGCTCCGGCTTTTCCCTCTATCGCATAAACAGCAGCGTTTACTACAACCAGAAGAGCAGTCAGATACAACGGCCATCTGGTCAGATACTTCAGGTGACCTTTTAACTTAAATTTACCATCCATAATCTTCATTACCATTCTTTTCACAATTTCTCGTGCTGAGTTTTCTTCTAACGCATCCTATTATACCAGATTTCCTGCTACATTGCCACATGATTTAAAAAAGAAACGCTTACTTGACTGTATTTCTCCGAATAAAGAGGACATATTCTCCTCGGATTTTATTCAACAGAATAAGTTATACAGAATATATGGCTTTCCTAATGAACAAAAAAACGCCGCTGTCACCATTAATGACAGCGGCTCATAAACTTCAAATCAGTCCTGAACGTATGGCATCAGGGAAAGATGACGTGCTCTCTTGATAGCAACAGTCAGAGCTCTCTGATGTTTTGCACAGTTTCCTGTGATTCTTCTCGGAAGAATTTTTCCTCTTTCAGAAACATATTTTCTCAGTTTTGCTACATCCTTGTAATCGATCTCGTTATTCTCTTTACCGCAGAATACACAAACTTTTTTTCTTCTGCGTCCGCCTCTTCTCTTCATGGGAGAGTCTGGTCTTTCGCCTCTATTGTAAGCCATGATAGTTTCCTCCTATTTTTTTCAATTTGATCTTGCGCATGTCATTTTCTGATTTCTCAGTTAAATGGCAGTTCTTCGTCAATTCCGTCAGGAATATTCATGAAGCCGTCTGCGCTTGCTGCGCTCGGGCTTGGCATAGATGGTGCGGCATTCTGCTGCGGATGAGATGCGGCATAATTGTCGCTTGCAGATTTGCTTTCAGCAAATTCCTGCTCATCAACAACAACCTCTGTTGTATACACCTTCTGTCCTTCTCTGTTGGTATAGCTTCCGGTCTGAATACGGCCGCTGACCACGATACGGATTCCCTGATGGAAATATTTCTCTGCAAACTCTGCTCCGCGTCCGAATACGACACAACTGATAAAATCAGCGGTAGCCTCTCCGTCACGACGGAATCTTCTGTCCACTGCCAGAGTGTATCTGGCAATAGCCAGAGCATTTTCACCTGCGGAATATCTAACCTCAGGATCTCTTGTTAAGCGTCCCATTAAAATTACTTTGTTCATTATTCTACCTCTCTTTTTCAGTAAGTGAACGGGTTTCTTAATGGTGCTTTCTAAAATCCACCTTCTGTAAAAAGATTATGCGTCTTTACGAACGACTAAGTATCTTAATACGTTGTCCATAATGCGTACATGTCTTTCTACTTCCGCCGGACACTCTGCGTCTGCTTCAAACTGAATGAAATAGTAGAAGCCTTCATGCATTTTCTGAATTTCGTAAGCTAATTTTTTCTTACCCCATTCTTCTACTTCTGTGACTGTGCCATTGTAACGTGTAATGTAGTTTTTTGCTTTCTCTACTACTGCATCACGTACTTCATCCTCAACTTTGGCACTCACAACTAATGCTAACTCGTACTTGTTCATGCTTTTTACCTCCTTATGGTCATTATGGCCCTCTGTACGATCAGAGAGCAAGGATATGAAAATATATCACAGTTGCTTATTCTAACATGTTTTTCTTCTCGTGTAAAGTACCTTTCTTCTTTTTTTCAAATCTTTTTTATTTCAGAAAAAAATATATATGAATTGCTTGAAGTATTTTCGTTACGTATTATAATAAGGTCGAAAGATGTCAAAAAAATGTTGTTTTACAGGAGAATTACGTTGAGAAAAAGAAAAACATTTCCCAAAAAATCATTTCTGGTAATTCCTGCCATACTCATACTTGCCGGAGGGATTGCCTATTTTTATGTCCGCACTCAAACTGCTGACAACAGCATAATCTATGAAGAAGGGCTCTCCCGTCTTCAGGCTCTGGAAAATTCTGATATATCCCAGATTGAAAAACAGCTGCAGGAGCTGGAACAAGGATCAAAAGCCTTACAGGATTCCGATATTCAGGAAACGATCGCTAAAGATAACATGACACTCAGCAATATCGAACTTAAACAGGCCTTTCAAGGCAGTGTCATCATTGGTGACTCCATTACAGAATCTATTGTAGAATACGGATTTCTGGATACTGATGTAGTAATCAGTAAACGTGGACTTTCCGTAGCCGATGCCAGTGAACAGATAGAAACTGCTATAGGCCTTCATCCAAGAAATATTTTTATGGCATTCGGTTCCAATGACCTGGAGCTTTACGGCTCCGATTCTCAGGCTTTTATCGATTCTTATCGGACCCAGTTAAAAAAGCTTCAGGAAGCCCTTCCTGATTCACCGATTTATATAAACGGAATCCTTCCTATTCAACAGGCCACCATTGATGCAGTTCCTGCCCTTGGTTTTTATCCGGAATATAATGAGGGTCTGAAAAAACTGTGTCAGGAAATGAACTGCACCTATATAGACAACGCCTTTATTGTGCAGGATAATGACAACATGTATGAACCTGACGGGGAACATGTCGTAAGCGACTATTATCCAAAATGGCTTACTTATATGGCCAAAACAGCGGGGTTATAACTATGAGATCAAAAAAATATCTTTTTATCAAAATCGGCATGGTTGCTTTTCTTGCCATATATCTGTTTCTGATCTATACCTCAGACAGTGCCAAAGACATTCCCATGGAGGAAATCACTTCTTCCATGGAATCTGATGAGACAGTCACCAGTCTGGAAAAGCGAGGGCGTACAGATTTAAAACGTTACTATCAGCTTTCGGAAGATTCTCTGGAAGGCTACCTGTTCTACAAAGCAGTCTCTCCCATGTCTGTGGAAGAACTGCTGATCATAAAGGCTCCGGACAAACAGCAGACAAATATCGCCTGCGACAGTGCCCGGGCACATCTGGATAGCCAGAAGCAGGTTTTCCAGGGCTATGGTACCGATCAGATGGCCTTTTTAAATGAAGCAGTCGTTGAGTCCAAAGGTAATTATGTGATCTATGCCTGCGGTCCCAATGCGCAAAAATGGCGCGAAAAATTTTTATCCCTCATTTAAGATTGGAGAAAAACAATGGTTTTCAGCAATATCTTTTTTATATTTGGTTTTTTACCTGTATTTTTACTGCTCTATTATCTGGCACCTTACAAACTCCGCAATCTTCTTCTCGTCGGGGCAAGTCTCGTATTCTATGCCTGGGGAGAACCGGTGTATGTGATCCTTATGATCTTCAGCGCCCTTTTTCATTATTTTATGGGCATGGAAATGGAGGAGTTGTCACGCTTTCCCAAAAAGATACGCGGCAATTTGATTTTTGTTGTTGTAATTGATCTTCTGATCTTAGGATTCTTTAAGTATTACGGATTTTTTCTGGATTCTATCGGAACTGTTTTTGGCATTTCTATTTCTCATCCAGAATTACCTCTGCCCATTGGTATCTCTTTCTACACATTCAAAAATTTATCTTATATTTTTGATATTTGTCAGAAAAAAATACATGCGCAAAAAAAACTGCTGCCGTTTCTGGTATACAGCACCATGTTTCCTCATATGACTGCCGGTCCTATCATCCGATACGCAGATATTGAGGAACAGCTTACCAGACGCTCGATCAACATCATAAAGCTTGGAGTCGGTGCAGAATATTTTATCAAGGGTCTGGCTGCAAAGGTTCTTCTTGCCGACAACCTTGCCGGAATCTATGCAGATCTTACAGCTTCCGGTGAGCCGCTTTCCCTCCTCGGAGCCTGGATCGCAATTTTTGCCTATACCATGCAGATTTATTTTGATTTCAGCGGATATTCCAACATGGCGATCGGCCTTGGAAAAATGCTGGGATTTGATTTCAAGAAAAACTTTGACTATCCTTACACTTCTACCAGTGTTTCTGAATTCTGGAGACGCTGGCATATTTCCCTTGGAAGCTGGTTCCGGGATTACATCTATATTCCGTTGGGAGGAAACCGTGTAAGCACACTGAAGCACATCCGGAACATTTTTATTGTCTGGGCTCTGACCGGACTATGGCATGGAGCAAGCTGGAATTTTGTACTGTGGGGACTCTACTATGGTCTTCTGCTTCTTCTGGAAAAATTTATCCTGAATGGATTTCTGAAAAAAATTCCAAAGCCTCTGGCTAATCTGTATACCATGCTCGCTGTTATGATCGGATGGGTATTTTTCAGCCAGACAGATTTCTCTTCCATGGGAAAATTCCTGATGGCGCTGATTGGCATCGGTGTTTCCGGTGTTGCAGATACACAGGCACTTTTTGCCCTGAGAAGTTCCCTGATCCTGTTCCTGATCGCCATCCCGGCATCACGTCCTGGATTATACCAGCACTATAAGCTCTCCATGAGGCGCAGTCCCTGGAAAGCAGCTGCCGTAAATATGATCCTGCTGATTCTGAGTGTGGCATTCCTGGTTTATAACTCTTATACACCATTTTTATATTTAAAATTTTAAGAAGGTAAGATAAAATGAAAAAGAAGACAAAAAGCTATAAATATTTTTTCAGAAATATGGGATTGTTGTTTCCGATCCTTCTTATTGTAGTTTTTCTCATCAGCATATTTCTGCCGGAGCGTTCCTTTTCCGAAAAAGAAAACCGTGTGCTGGCTTCGAAACCAGATCTCACAATTTCTTCCCTGGTCTCCGGTCAGTTTGAAAAAAAATATGAAACCTATGTCAATGATCAGTTTCCCATGCGTGACATGTGGGTAGAACTAAAAGCCGGAACAGACCTGCTCATGGGGAAAACCAGATCCAATGGTGTTTTCCTTGGAAAAGACGGTTATCTGCTGGAGGATTTTACACCTCCCCTTCCAGATCACATTCGTGCCACAACAGAGGCAATGACCACTTTTGCAAAAGCGCATTCTGAGATCACGCAGTATGCTCTGATCGCCCCCAACGCAGTAAACATATTAAAAGAAAAGCTTCCTGCTGCAGCTCCGGTAAAAGATCAGAATATATATTTGGATGAACTTTTTTCCACTCTGGAACAAAACGGCATATCCTGCATCGATGTAAGAAATACTCTTAAAGAAAACACAAATCATCAGCTTTATTACCACACAGATCATCACTGGACCACACAGGCAGCATATTTTGCCTATAAGGAAGCAGCTTCAAAAATGGATCTGGATACCGGGATCTGTTCTTATGAACAATTTCCTGTGACCGGCAGCTTTCAGGGCACGCTGTCCGCAAAAAGCGGTTTTCGTTCCCATGAAAAGGAAGATATCTATGTCTTTCTTCCTAAAGGTGATGCCCCGTCTCATGTTATAAATTACGTGGATGAACAGAAAAAATCCGCCAGCTTTTATGCTTCAGAGCAGCTGAACGGAAGAGATAAATATGCCATGTTTTTTAACGGAAACCATCCTCTTGTGAAAATCAGCACGCCAACCAAAGAAGACCGTACACTTCTGGTACTGAAAGATTCCTATGCAAACTGCATGGTTCCTTTTCTGGCGCCCCATTACCGCACTATTATTATGGTAGACCCAAGATACTATTATGATGATCTGGAAGAACTGATCCAGGTAGAAAATGTACAGGAAATCCTGTATCTTTATAATGCCAATACTTTTTTCAGTGATACTTCTCTGGAAATGACACTTTCCCCACAGTAAATCAAATCCTAAAGGAGGACTTATCTATGTTATTAAAAAACGGATTCCTTGTGAACCCCCACACAAACACAGAACAGACCAGCGACATCCGTATCACAGATGGGCGGATCTCGGAACTTGGTACCGGGCTTGCCCCATTGGAAAACGAACCGGTTCTTGATCTGAACGGACTTACCGTTGCACCGGGCCTGATCGATACCCATATCCATTTCCGGGATCCGGGACTTACCTATAAAGAAGATCTGCATACAGGCGCTCTGGCAGCTGCAAAAGGCGGTGTGACTTCAGTCATCTGCATGGCCAATACAAAGCCTGTCGTTGATTCTGTGGAAACACTGAAGGACATCCTTTCCCGTGGAGAAAAGGAAAACATACGCATCTACCAGACAGCTGCGGTTTCCCAGGGATTAAAGGGCGAAGTCATGAATGACTTTTACGCTCTGAAAGATGCCGGGGCCTGTGGTTTTACCGATGACGGAATCCCGCTTCTGGATGCTGTTTTCTGCAGTCGTGCTATGGAAAAAGCAGCAGAATTAAATATGCCCATCAGCCTTCATGAAGAAGATAAGAGTTTTATCACCAATAATGGAATCAATGCCGGAGAAGTATCCCATAAACTGGGGATCAAAGGTTCTCCTTCCATTGCCGAAGAAGTTATGGTGGCCCGCGACTGTATGCTTGCTCTTCATACCAAAGCTCCTGTAGTGATCCAGCACATCAGTTCCGGAAACTCCGTTGCGCTGGTACGCCTTGCAAAAAGCCTGGGAGCTGATATCCACGCAGAAGCAACCCCCCACCATTTTACACTGACAGAAGACGCTGTACTCACCTATGGTACTCTGGCCAAGATGAATCCGCCTCTCCGCACCGAAAAGGACCGTCTTGCCATCATAGAAGGCCTGAAGGACGGTACTATCGACCTGATTGCCACAGATCATGCCCCTCACAGTGAAGAAGAAAAAAACAGACCGTTTACAGAAGCTCCCAGCGGCATCACAGGTCTGGAAACCTCTCTTGGACTTGGTATTACGAATCTTGTAAAACCTGGTCATCTGACACTTATGGAGCTTCTGGAAAAAATGACCTGGAATCCGGCTGCACTTTACCATCTCCCTTCCGGCTCTGTTGAAAAGGATGCCCCTGCAGATCTGGTGATCTTTGATCCGGAAGAAAAATGGACTGCGGACACTTTCCTTTCCAAGTCTTCCAATACACCATTCAAAGGCGCAGAGCTTTACGGAAAAATCCATTACACGATTTGCAGAGGAGAAGTAGTTTATAAGGGATAAACTGACATTTTTCGATATTCGCTTGGAGTGCGGTTATATTTGTGAAGAAACGTCCGGTTAAATGTCCGCTGGCTTTCAAATCCTGCTTCCAGATAAATATCCGTGATGGTCCGGTCGGTACTTTCCAGCAGAGATGCCGCGTAATTCAGTCGGATTTCATTCAGATATTGATTAAAATTCGTGTGAAAGGTTCCGGAAAATACTTTAGACAGGGTATATTTATTTACTCCAAGGGCTTCCGCCACACTGCCCAGAGTAAGTTCTTCCTGAAAATGTGAAAAAAGATACGACATCGTATCGTAAATGAGGTCGTGACTTCCTATGTTTTCTTTCTCTGTCAGCCGGTATTCCTGGATACACCTGTATAAAATAATCTGTGTATAGGCCTGACCTGTGATATCATTTACGTTTTTATCTTTGCTGAGACAGATAAAAGCATTCCGTATCTCATAATGTAAATTTGCCCTGGGGATCACCGGATCCTCCGGGCATTTTTTCTGAAGTTTTTCCAGAAAAGAACCGCTTAATTCCGGAGCAGCATATAAATACCAGGCCATGCCTTCTTTTCCGGAAAATATCTGATAATGATGGATCAGATCCGGAAATACAGCAGCAAAATCTCCTTTTTCCATGTGATACAGTTCGCATCCGATTCCCAGCTCCAGTTCTCCTCTGAGCACATAAACAAATTCTATGGCATTGTGCAGGTGGGGCGGAACATGATGTGATGCTTTCTGAACAAAACAGAATCTTTCTTTCTGTTCCTCGTAAGATGGATGCATCTTGCTCTCCTTTCAATATTTGTCCATCATTTCTTATGATCTGGCATGCAAAATCTCCTCCCTGCCCTTATAATCAATACAGAAATCAGGAAAGGAGGAGATCATTATGAAAAATCTATTGAAATATCTGCAGAAGGTTATGGATTTCTATGCCGTATATTTTAATCATGCATATCCTGTTTGCTAACCTGTTTCTGTCTCAGTTCTTCATTGGCACGTTCCACATTCATCTTAGACATCAGCAGGGTAATGATCAGGGTGATCACTACCGGAATCCACAGGTACATGATCTGAAGCATACGGATACAGGAAGCGCTCTGTACGGCAAGAGTTCCGTCAAATCCACTAAGATCCAGCAGCCATCCGGTAAGTGCAATACCGATTCCGCCTCCCAGCTTAATTCCAAGAGAAGTACAGGAATACATCGTACCATCCACTCTTTTCTTTTTTGTCAGATACGTATACTCAGAGCAGGAGGCGATCACCGCATTCATATCCCCCTGCCATGGCCCCATACCAAAGGCCGCAATTCCTGTAAAAAGAAGCATCAGAGGAACACTTCCCATATAACCTGCAAAAACTACCAGCGCTCTTCCCACAGTACCGATGACATATCCTGTCAGATTCAATTTATACATCCCGCTCCATTTTTCTACCAAAACAGGTGTCAGCAGAAGCGCAATGATCAGCGGAATATTAATAGCCCAGGAAAATACTCCGTATAATTTTTCGTTTAAAAGAATATAGGTCATATAATAGATACCCATATTCAGCATTGCTGTATAGATCTGCTGCAGAATATAGGTTGCACAGATCATTACATAATACTTGTTGGTAAAAAGAAGCTTTCCGGCATCGATCAAAGAATATTTTTCGTCTGTTCCTGATGCTTTTCCGTCATTCAGCTCTTCTTCCGGCAGTTCTTTTACCGAAAAAACAGAAATGGTATTGACTGCCAGTCCGATCACCGCATAGATTACGGCAACCATTCTCCAGCCGGCAGCACCGCCGCCCATCCGTTCCACAAAACCAATCGTCAGAGACTGGATCAGAAGACTGGTAGAAAACGCAAATATAAAACGGTAAGATCCCATCTGCACACGTTCCTTACTGTTTTTTGTTACCAGTGCAGTCAAAGCTGAATATGCAATATTATTTGCAGTATAAAAAACAGCGTTTAATAATGTATATGCAATAAAAAACCATGCGTACTGGGCAAATGCTCCCATACTTGCAGGAATAGCAAAAATTGCGACCAGGGTCACAGCACAGCCAATATAAGCCCACAGCATCCACGGACGGGCTTTTCCAAGGCGGCTCTTTGTCTTATCGATCAGAGATCCAAAAAACACATCTGTGATACCATCAAAAAGCTTTGACACCGCGATCAGGGTTCCGATAATACCGGGATTCAGTCCTACGGTATTCGTAAGGTAGATCATAACAAAGGAAGATAAAAATGCATACACTACATTTCCGGCAATATCACCGGAGCCATATCCTACCTTATTGTACCATTTTAAATATTTCTTTTCGTTCATTTTTCTTTATTCATCCTTCCCAAATAATAATTTTATCTCAAATGTAAATTCTTCCTCATCCAGCTGATATTCTTTTCTTAATTCCGGTCCACAACTGTTAGAACCAATTCCATTCTGTGCATAATCCAGGCATACGACCGTATTTCCCGATTTTTCCAGTTGGAAGTTATGCGTTTTCCGGGTCAGCTCCTCCTGGGTAAAATAGGAGACATTAAAGGAAAATGCTTTTGGAGCTGCCGCTGTAAATATCTTTTCACCTTTGAGGATCTGCACATAATCACAATCGGTATGACTTCCGTTTTCCTGCGGTCTCAGATAATCCTCATGTAATTCCTGAACAGAAGCTTCAAAAAGCCCGTGACTGCAGGAGCGACATTTATCAATATAACTTTCATGAGGACCCAGTCCATAGAAACGAACCTTCTCATATTCCTCTTTCAGGAATAAACGAATACCGAATCTGGGAAGCTGTGGAAATTCCATATCTTTTTTTACGTTCATCTTTACCTGTATTGCCCCGGTATTGGAAATTTCCCAAATAACATCTACGTCCAGAACCTTCTGCAGAGAAACTGCCGAAAGAGACAAGATATTGTGCAGGATTACGCTGCCATCTTTCATTTCCCAGCTTGTTTTATACGCCCTGGTTCTGCTTCGGTCATACCCGGCTTCTGTCCATTGCTGCTTCAGTTTTCGGTCATTATCCGTAGGTGCTCTCCAGATATTCAATTCTAATGGAGCATCCAGAAGCTCTTCTCCCTCCCTGTTCAGACTCTCAAAGAGTCCTGTCAGCTTATTAAAGGTATAGCAGAATTTTTCTGCTTTGATCCATACGTATCTGTCGTTTTCCCAAACCTGTACAGCACTGGTATCATCGTTTTTTGAAGGCAGCAGCAGTTCCTCTGCTTTCTGATTCCTGCTGTTCTTGTTTATCAGTGGTATTTCATCAAATCCCAGAAAGCTTCCCTGTGTCTGAATATCTGTACCGTTTTTTAAGTGGTAGGAAATTTTCAAAAAACACCTGCCACATTCCGGAACTTTCACATTTAGCTGTATGCAGCCTGTTTCATGAGGGCAGATTGATTCCGGAAGCTCTATTTTTCCTTTTTCTACAATCACTCCATCGCAGCTGGTTTCATAGGTGAGAAACAGATACTCTTGCAGATCCACATGATCCATATGGTTTCTCAGGCGAACCTTCCCGCTATTCTGATCATAGGATACGATCCTCGCAGGGCGATAAACATTCTGATATTCCAATAAGCCTGTATGAGGGGTTCGATCCGGAAATACCAGTCCGTCCATGCAAAAATTCCCATCATGCACTTCCTCCTGAAAATCACCTCCATATAAATACTTTTCTTTTCCATTTTCTGCTTTTCCCTGATAAATTCCATGGTCACACCATTCCCAGACAAATCCCCCACAGAGAATCGGATATTGACAGATCATATGAAAATAATCTTCCAGATCTCCCGGTCCATTTCCCATAGCATGACAGTATTCAATCAAAAGCAGCGGCTTATCTGGTTTCTTTTCCATATATTCCTGTATTTCTTCCAGTGACGGGTACATTCTGCTGAAAATATCAATATTACTATAATCATATTTTCGTCTGTCATTCCGGTAAAAAGAACTTTCATAACAGGTCAGACGTGTAGGATCAAAAACTTTTGTCCATTTCAGCGCCTCTTCAAAGGTACATCCATATCCACATTCATTTCCCATAGACCAGATCACGATACTAGGTCTGTTTTTTTCACGCTGTACACAAAGCATAGTTCTGTCCAGCGTAGCCGGTATAAAATCCGGATTATCTGAGATCCGTTCATTCCATCTTTTACTTACATTTTCCCAGCTGGGATCTTTCAGATACTGCGACTGCGTTCCATGGCTTTCATTATCCGCCTCCGCGATCACATAAAAACCATATTGATCACAAAGCTGATAAAAATAAGGTGCATTGGGATAGTGACTGCTGCGGACTGCGTTAAAATTATGTTGTTTCATCATCTGAAGATCTTTTTTCATCTGATCGAGACTGATGGAAAAACCGGTAACCGGATCTGAGTCATGACGATTGACTCCTTTAAATTTAACAGGAATCCCATTTTCACAGATCACGGTATTTTTTATACAAATTTCCCGAATACCGATCCGGTCTGTAATCACTTCATCTCTGCCTTCTATTACCATTGTATATAGATAGGGCTCCTCCGGATTCCAAAGCCTGGGATTTTTTATTTTTAAAACCGCCTGGTGTGTATAAAAGGAACTTTTTTCTTCCTGCAGCAGCTGAACTGCCACGGTATTCTGCTCCCGATCATAAACAGTAAGCTTCACCGGGAAGGCATCTCCCTGATAATTAGCCTGAACGGTAATCACTGCCTGCTCTTTCTCAAGCTTCGTAGTAGTAAAGTAATCATACACAATATTTTCCGGCCTTTTTAAAAGATACACATCACGGAAAATACCACTCATACGAAATTTATCCTGATCTTCCAGATAGGTTCCATCACACCATTTTAAAACCAGAACAGCCAGTGTATTTTTACCGTTTTGAAGCATATCTGTCACATCAAATTCACTTGTGGCATGAGAAACCTGACTATATCCAACATAGTTTCCATTCACCCACACATAAAAACAGGAATCCACTCCCTCAAAATTCAGATAAGCTTTTGGCGCATCCTTTTGTATCTCGTATTCAAACTCCCGTACATAGGCTCCACAAGGGTTTTCCTGAGGTACATAAGGAGGATCCAGAGGAATCGGGTATCTTACATTGGTATACTGATGCCGGTCATATCCGTCATTCTGCCAGACTCCCGGCACCTCTGCCTGTACAAAATCTTTACATTCATATCCCCGTTCATAAAATTTCTCCTGCAGGTCATAAATGCTCGCATAATATCGAAATTTCCATTTACCGTTAAGCAGGATCATTCTGTCGGATGCTTCTCTATTTTCTACAAGCGGTCCCATATCTCTGGAGGCGGGTATATAATAGGATCGGCATGGCATGGTATTTTCATGCATTATTTTTAAGTCTTCATAATATCTGGGCACGATCATTTTAGCATTCTCCTTTTTCTTATTTCTTTTTCCTTTGATTTACCTCGATTTTACTACTTTTTTACATATTCCGTCCATAAACTCCATTAGACAAAACATGCACAAAATGATACACTTATAATTAGTAACAGAAACAATAGAGAACTTTATCCGTCATTTCATACCGGACGATCCATTTTATTGACACCAGGAAAGGAAACCACTATGTATATAAATTCCGGATATCTTCACAATTCACTGCTTGATTTCAAAGACAAAACCAGGCCATTAGTCGTAGGAAGCTGTGGAACTTATCGTCTTATCAAACAGCCTAAGCTTCCGACATACCGTCCAAAAGGCAGAATTGACTATCAGCTGCTTTATATCGCTTCGGGGAAAGGTCACTTTTTTTTAAAGAATAAAGAAGAAATTATAGACGCCGGACATATGATTTTATACCGGCCCAGAGAAATGCAGAAATATATTTATTATGGAACCGATCAAACTGAGGTATACTGGGTTCATTTTACCGGAAACCGTGTAAAAACTATCTTAAAGGAATATCATTTATTTGACTCCTCTTCTGTTATGCAGGTAGGCAATTCTCCGGAATATCACCAGATCTTCCGAAAAATGATACAGGAGCTTCAGCTTACAAAGCCCAACTACGAAGAGTATCTGGCTCTGCTTCTTAACGAACTGTTTCTCCTGATCAGTCGTCAGCACCCTGAAAGCTCAAAACAAAATCGTTTTCTCCAAAAGGAGATGGAACAGGCTGCTCAGTTTTTTAACGAACACTTTACAGAAAATATTTCCATAGAAGATTATGCTGCTTCCAGACATATGAGCACCTGCTGGTTCATCCGTAATTTTAAACGATATCACAATCTTACTCCCATGCAGTATATTTTGAATCTTCGTATTACAAATGCAAAGACGCTCCTTCGGACAACTACTTACTCCGTCTCAGAAGTGGCATCTATTGTAGGTTATGATAATCCTTTATATTTCAGTCGCTTGTTTAAGAAACAGATTGGTATCCCTCCATCTGATTTTCGTAACCAGGCTGCTCCTCCTGATGGATTTCTACATAACAAAAAACCTTGAAATATAAATTCCAAGGTTTTTTAGAGGTGCCACCCGGATTTGAACCGGGGATAGAGGTGTTGCAGACCTTTGCCTTACCACTTGGCTATGGCACCGTATAATATATTGTATGTTTTCCTTTTAAGGAAAATGACTCCAAGGGGATTTGAACCCCTGTTACCGCCGTGAAAGGGCGGTGTCTTAACCGCTTGACCATGGAGCCAGGTACTATTTATATCGGACTTCACGCCTAAACGTTTAATTTCCGAACTCCCCCTGTTGGACTCGAACCAACGACACTGCGGTTAACAGCCGCATGCTCTACCGACTGAGCTAAGGAGGAATAAAAGTGTATTTGAATTGCACTTTCAAAACTACATACAT